>JBCCTQ010000003.1:0-172715 GCA_039198225.1 Pseudomonadota bacterium | reverse complement strand
CACGGGAGCAAGGGCTGCGCCGGACATGTAGGAGTTGAAGAAATGGCGGAAGCCATTGGCCTTCTTGTCCTTGCCGGTCGTGTCGTTCGAGTGGGTGAGACCGGCCATGAAGATCACGCCCGCCTCTTGGCAAAGCGCCTGAACGGCCACGGCCACGCCCGAGGACGAGCCGCCGGTGATCATGATGGCACCGTCTTTTTCGATCATCGACCGGGCCGAAGCGCGGGCGGCGTCCGATTTGGTCTGGGTATCACCCGTGACAAACTCGACTTTCTTGCCGAGGATCCCGGTCCCGTCGATGGTTTTCGACGAGAAGGTGCTGAGCATCCCGCCATCGCCGCCACCGTTGAGGTGCTCTACTGCGAGTTCGTAGGCACGAAGTTCGTCCGCACCCTCATCGGCGTAAGGCCCGGTCTGGGGCACATTGAAGCCTAGAGTCACGGTCGATCCCTGGGGCGCGTTGGTAAAGCCCGTATGGCTTCCCGCCCAGGACGCGCCGGTGAAGATCGTCGGCATCGCGAGCCCTGCGCCCGCCACGGCCGACGTCGTCAGGAGCCCACGCCGGGTGAGTTTTCGATTGGACATGTATTCCTCCCAATGGATACGGCCCTTATCCGTCTTTGCTTCCTCCGCATCGACGGGACCGTTTACAAAGTGTCCTCGTTATGGCGTTTCGATTGAAAACTGCGCAACAACAGGCTTGATCGATTGGAGTTTTTTGTAAATATTTCCACACCGCCGCGCGGCATTTTGTAAAGTCTTTTGCTCGCAAGCGCAGCAAGCGGTTGAAATCACGCGCCAATCCTCCGTTCGAGGCGGCGCAATCGCGGAGGAGAATGCTCGATGCCCAAATCACCGCTGACGGGCGCGCGGATCCGGCGGAGACGGCTCGATCTGGGGCAAAAGCAGGTCGATTTGGCGCGCATCTGCGGCATCTCAGCGAGCTACCTCAACCTTATAGAACATGACCGGCGGAGCATCGGCGGCAAGCTTCTGGCCGATATTGCATCGGCCCTGAAGGTCGCGCCCGAGACTCTGTCCGCGGGGTCTGATCCCGGAGATCTGACAGCACTTCGCTCGGCGGCCGCGCGGATCGGGGGCGAGCTTGAACCCTCCGTCGAACTCGACCGGGTCGAGGAATTCGAAACCAGGTTCCCAGGCTGGGCGGGGTTGGTCGCGCTCCAGGCAAGCCGAGTAGATTCCCTTGAGCGCCAAGTCGCGATCCTTTCGGATCGGGCGCGGCGCGACCCGGCCTTTGCCGCGTCGCTACATAATATCTTGTCCACCGTGACAGCGATCCGTGCCACGAGCGGCATCCTGGCCGGCGACGATCCGGTCGAGCCGGTTTGGCAGGCGCGGTTTCACAGAAACCTCTACGAAGAAAGCCGCCGTCTCGCCGAAGCCGCCGAAGCCCTGGCCGATGATCTGGAAACCGGGGAGGGGATCGACGCGACGGGACCCCTCGATGCGCTCGATGCATGGGTCGGAGACGGAAGCGTTCTCCAGCCCATTGAGCAGGGCGCGGACAGCGCGGTGATGGGCGCTGCTGAAGCAGGGCTTGCAGATGGGCCGGCCCTTGAATTGGCTCGGGCCGAGGTGAAACGGAGGAGTGCGGATGCGGCGCTTTTGCCCCTCGCGGCCCTCGAAGATGCGCTGGGCGAGGGTCTGCCCGATCCATTTCAACTGGCCGACCGGTTTGACCTTCGCCTCGGGCCGATACTCCGCCGTCTGGGGGCGCTCCCAGGTGCCAATGCGGGGCTCGCCATCGCCGACGGGGAGGGCACCCTCCTTTTTCGCCGCCAGCTCCCGGGTTTTCCGATCCCGGGTTACGGCGCAGCCCCCGCCCTTTGGCCCCTCTATGCTGCCCTGGCCCGTCCGGGCCGGCCCGAAACCGCACGTCTCGGACCCGAAGACCGGCCCTGGGAACGCTTCCGCCTGTGGGCGGTGGCCGAGGCCGATGGGGACGAGGGCGTAATGGGGACGCTTCTCATTTTGCCCGAGATTGGCTTTCGCGCCGGAGCCCTTCCCGAGGCGCGCCAAAACCCGCGCTCAAACCCCGGACCGGCGGATGGCCGGGAACGGCTTTCCTCCTGACATATTGCGCCTTTGACAGGTGCGGGGGCATCGGCAATAGTCGAGAAATCGCCACAGCAATCCAGGGAGGGGAGAGCTTGGTCGGACGGGTGCTCATCGTGGAGGATGAGCCAAATATCATCGAAGCAATCCGGTTTATCCTGTCCCGAGACGGATGGGCTGTGGACACCCATGCCGATGGGCAAACGGCGCTCGAGGCCGTGGCCCGGCGACGCCCGGATCTTATCATCCTCGACGTGATGCTCCCCAACCGGTCGGGATACGATATTCTGAGCGATCTGCGGGCGGATCCTGGGACGGAGAAGATCCCTGTTTTGATGCTCACGGCGCGGGGTCAATCGACCGACCGAGATCTGGCGCTCCGGGTGGGCGCGAGCCGGTTCATGACCAAGCCTTTTGCCAATGCCGATGTGCTGGCGGCCGTGCGCGACCTGACCGGGCTCGGCCCCAAGGTGGCGGAGGGGTAGATGGCGCGCCCGGGCCCGCCGGTTTATCTCGAACGAAGGGGCTATCGCCGCCGCCGCTTGGTCGATGTCGGACGGGTCCTTCCGGTGATCGGGGCGGTCTTGTTTCTTCTCCCCATGCTTTGGGCCGGGTCCATGGGGACCGGGGCGGGGCTCATTTACCTCTTCACAATTTGGGGGCTTTTGATCGTCGCGGTTTTTGTATTTGCGACCGTGGTGGGCCGGCCGGATCCCGCGGCCGGACAAAACGACGACATGGCCGACCAGCCCGCACCGGCCAATGCCCCCGACCCGCCGGCCGGTGACGGCGGGCCAGGGACAAACTGATGGTCTCGTCCAATCTTCTGATCGGGGTATGTCTGGCCTATGTGGTGCTGCTCTTCGGCGTGGCCTTTGCCGTTGAGGGCCCCGGGAAGCGCTCGCGTCGCTGGCTGAGCTCGCCTCTCATCTACACGCTGTCGCTCTCGATTTACTGCACCGCTTGGACGTTTTACGGCGCTGTGGGCTATGCGGCGCGCTCGGGCCTTGAGTTCGTGACGATCTATTTGGGGCCGACCCTGGTGATGCTCGCCTGGTGGACGATCCTGCGCCGCTTGGTTCGGATCGGACGGACCCAGAGGATCACCTCCATCGCAGACCTCATCTCGTCGCGCTACGGTAAATCAACACTTTTGGGCATCCTCATCACCCTGATCGCGGTGGTGGCGACCACACCTTACATCGCGCTCCAACTCCAATCGGTCACCCTGTCCTTTGCGGCCTTCAGCGCGGTCGGTGCTGCGGCCGACGGAGGCGCGGTCAACCTCAACGCCACGGCCTTTTGGTGCGCGGCGGGGTTGGCCCTTTTCACGATCCTGTTCGGCACCCGCCAGCTCGACGTCAATGAGCGCCACGAAGGAGTCGTGGCCGCTATCGCGTTGGAGGCGGTGGTCAAACTCATCGCGCTCCTTGCCGTGGGGATCTTCGTGGTTTTCGCCGTGGCGGGCGGGCCCGGGGCGATGCTCGATCTAATTGATGAAAGCCCCATCGATATGTGGCAGCTCCAACCCGACCGGTGGATGACGCTGATCTTCCTCGCCGGGGCGGCCTTTCTCTGCCTGCCCCGGATCATCCATGTGATGGTCGTCGAAAACGCCGATGAGCGGCATCTGGCGACGGCCAGTTGGGCCTTCCCGCTCTATCTCTTTTTGATTTCGCTCTTTGTCGTCCCGATCGCCGTTGTGGGCCTGACGACCATGCCGGAAGGCGCCAATCCCGACCTTTTCGTCCTGACGATCCCCCTTGCTTTTGAACGGGAGGGGCTCGCCATGCTTGCCTTCCTCGGGGGCTTTTCCTCGGCGACCTCGATGGTGATCGTGGCTGCCATCGCTGTGGCGACGATGGTGTCCAATCACATCGTGATGCCGATCTGGCTCCGCTCGGCGAAACCGGGGGCGACCATGTCTGGCGATCTCCGCCAAGTGGTTTTGATTTCGCGGCGCCTCACCATTGGGGCGATACTCTTTCTCGGATATCTCTACTTTCGCCTTTCGGGCGGCGGGGCGGCCCTGGCCGCGATCGGGCTCATCTCTTTTGCCGGGGCGGCCCAGGTTTTGCCGGCGCTCATCGGAGGGATCTTCTGGAGAGGGGCGACGCGAACGGGTGCTGCGGCGGGGGTTGTCACCGGGTTTATGATTTGGGCTTGGACGCTGTTCCTTCCGAGTTTTGGGGTGGGCGGCGTCATCTCAGCGGGGATCCTCGCCGAGGGGCCCTGGGGTATCGGCGCCCTTCGCCCGCAGGCGCTCTTTGGCATCGACGGGCTCGACCCAGTGGTCCATGCGGTGGTCTGGTCGATGATATTCAACACCGGCGTTTTCCTCATCGGTTCGGTTTTGACCTTCCCCACGCCCCTCGAACGGCTCCAGGGTGCCGCTTTCGTCAACGCGCTGGGCTCGGGCGGCGGGGCGCGGGGTTGGGCGGAAAGTGCCGCCGGGGCCGAAGAGCTTTTGGTCATGGCGCAAAGGATCGTCGGCGCGAACGAGGCCCAAGCCATGTTTGAAGCCGAGGCCGCAACCCAGGGCAAAGCCGGGTTTCTTCCCGATGTGAGCCCAGATTTTCTCGACCGTTTGGAGCGGATGCTGGCCGGTTCTGTGGGGGGGGCCACAGCCCATGCAATGCTGGCCCAGATCACAGGAGGGTCGAGCGTTTCGGTCGAAGATCTGATGCGCGTGGCCGACGAGGCGCAGCAGATCATGGAATATTCTTCGCAACTCGAGGCGAAATCCGTCGAGCTTGGCCGAACCGCGCGCCAGCTTCGGACCGCCAATGAAAAGCTCGTCGCGCTTAGCGTTCAAAAAGATGCCTTCCTCAGCCAGATTTCCCACGAGCTCCGCACGCCCATGACGTCGATCCGGTCGTTTTCCGAGATCCTCCGCCAGAGCGAGAGCCTGCGGCCAGAAGACCGGACCCGCTATGCAGGGGTGATTAATTCCGAGGCCGAGCGGCTCACGCGGCTTCTCGATGATCTTCTTGATCTCAGCGTACTCGAAAGCGGTGAAGTGACGCTCAATAGGCGAGAAGCGGCGATCGACGCGGTGATCTCGGCCGCCCTTGTGGCAACTGGAGCCGAGCAATCTGGGCTCCAGGTCACGCGGGAAAAAGGCGGCGACGATTTGCGCGTTGCGACCGATCCCGACCGGTTGACCCAGGTCTTCATCAACCTGATCGCCAATGCGCGGAAGTACTGCGATGCGGATGCTCCCCAGCTTCGGATCGTGACCCACGACCTCGGCGACCGCGTCAGCGTCGATTTCATCGACAATGGCCAAGGGGTGCCGGGCGAGGCGCAAGAAATGATCTTTGAGAAGTTTAGCCGTCTGTCTGACCAGCGGGCCGCCGGTGGTGCGGGGCTGGGCCTCGCGATATGCCGCGAGATCATGGTGCGGCTCGGGGGAACGATCCGGTACTTGCCAGGCCAGGGGGGCGGGGCGTTCCGGGTGAGCTTGCCCCAGGCCGGCGCGGCCGCGGCCTGACCTGGCCTCGGACGGGCCAGGTCAACCAATTCCTAACCAAATTCAGCGATGCCTTCCGGAGGGATCGAGGCGGCATCCGATGGGCGAAGCGGCAGAAACGAGCGTCCTCCGCCGCATAGCGGGACGGGGGCGAGGCGGGCGCGAAGGCAGCGCGTCGCCCTATTCGCCTGTCTGGCACGTGATCGTTCCCCGGGCCGCCGACGAAGTGACCGGGGTTGAAGCGGCTTTGGTCCGGATCCGCCAGCATGAGGCCAATTTGGCTGGCGTCCTCGACGCGGTCGGAGAGACCGGCTTGTTGATCCGGCTTTTGCGTAACGATGGGCTCGACGGGGTCGCGCATCTCGATTCCAGCCTCCTGGCGGCGATCCTCGAAGCCCAGACCACGGGACGGGTGAATTCGGGCGACGCGCCCGAGCGGGCGGGCACCCAAACCGATGCGGCCGTGGTCAAACCGATGGTGGATCGCTGGCTCGCAGCGGCGGTCGAAGAGGCCGAACACCGGGGGTTGCCTGCGGCCCCTTGGACCGAATTTGCAACCGCATCGCGATTGGCGGATCGACGGGCGGCGGAGCTGATCGTCGACGAAGGCAAGTTCGCCGTCGCAACTGTCGAGGTCGGATTTTGCGGAGGCGCCAAGATCGGCACGCTCACCCTGGCGCCAAGGGTCGCGGGCAATCGCAGCGGTGGAGCGGGCGCAGGGGCCGGGGGCGGCGACCTGACCGAGAGCGTCATGGCGGCCTCGGCCCGACTTTCGGTAATCCTTGACCGGCCACGGGTGGCGATTGGCTGGGTTCAGAACCTTCAACCGGGAGATACATTGGCCCTGGCCCGCAGTCGGCTCGGAGAAGTCAATCTCGAAGCGGCGGGCCGGATGGTGAGCCGTGCCCGGCTCGGCCAGGCCGGAGGACAGCGCGCGGTTCGGTTGATCCTCGGTCCCGGCGCTTCAATCGGAGACGGTGGGTTGGCGTTACCAGGCCCTCATCCGGCCGGTGCCATGGATCTCGGGGGCCTGCCCGCGCAGGAGCCGGGCTCAGCCCCCGGTCTTCCAGATCTTCCCGGTCTCCCCGATCTCCCCGATCTCCCGGCCGATTTACCGGGCGATCTTCCCGATCTCGGAGGGGGCGATGGGCTCCCGGATCTGCCCGACCTCCCGGATTTGCCGGGTGACGGGGGCGGCGACTTTCCCGATCTTCCAGACCTACCCGAACTCCCGGATTTGCCAGATCTGCCTGACTAGCGGCGGCGGCCCATGACCCAGGCTGGGGCCGCGGCCTGCCCCCAATCGTCCAAGCTTCCCGGAGTGCCGCCTAAGAATTCGGCAGAACCACGCCATTGGTCATTTCCTGGGCAGAAATCTCTCTGGGCGGCATGGGGTCAGAGGGGCAAATGTGATATGTTCTGACACGCGGGGGGAAATGTCGAACATGCACTGGGAGGCATGGCATTGAAAGACATAGCGGAACCGAATGTCCATCGCGATGACATTGACAGAATCATCGATGCGCTGTTGGAGAACCCGTCTCGGGCTGGCGATATTAAGACGCTGCTCCGCCAAAAAATGGATGCGCCGGAAGTGGTGATGATGACGCCGAAGTCTGCGTCAGAACGCCACACGGACTTTGGCGGTGATGTAGAAGATTTCTGGGACAACGTGCCGGTTTAGCGCATTGTGGTGAGGCTGTTAGCCAAGGCGACGAACCCGTCGTCCAGCGAGTGAAACCCAAGGAAAGAGACGCACGTTCGGAGCATGCGCCGAACGATATGGGGGCCGCGACGCTCGGACCCCTGTGTTGAGCGTCGCGGCTTCCTGGCCCGGCGAAACCGCCGGGTCTGAAGCGACCGGAAAACTGGGCACGGCGCGGATGCGCGCCGGCTCAAAATTGGTCGGACCGCCTCGGGCGGCCTAAAGAACGCGTCCTTAGACGGGCGAGCGGAACGGTTGGCCGCCAATACCGAGGCGGAGATCCCGTTCAATCATTTCGCGTTCAAGAATTCTATGTCGCTTTACTTCGTCATGGGGCTCCACCGAGCTGGCTGCGCTGGGCAGTTCAGCAAGACGGGCCATGTTGAGCGGCAGCAAAGCAGCATGCAGCAGAAGGATCGGCCAAAGTTGAAGTTCGATCGCGTAAATCACGAAAAGCACATTCGAGCTGATCGCAAATCGGCGAAGCCAAACCGGATCTTTTGCATAGAAGGCTAGTACAACGGCAACCGCGGCGCCTGCGCCGACAAGGTCAAAGGGGTCCACTTACACACACTCCAAAACGAGCCCCCACAGAAACGTCCCACGGAATTAACGACGTTTCAACTTTTTGGTGCGCCGCCAGCACGAAGCGCTGCGATATTGTAACAGGTCAACTCGATCCGATTGGCATCCGGATCGGTGAAATAGATCGACCAGGCGAGGCCGTGATCAACAACGTCGTCTGCGGTAAGATCCGCCCCGGTTGGGCCTTTGATTTCCGAATTTGGCAATTGATTTAAGAAAGAGATAAAAGCCTCTGATCATAAACGAAAAGCTACCGTAGAATCCCGGTTTGGAAGGGGCGGATTTCGAGCAAAAAGCGACAGGACCGGAAGGCCGTTTTTAGTGGCAAGAATGAGCGGTCCGTCGGGGTTTTCGGACAAGATTTCGAGGGCTGGATCCGGTCGAAATCCGAGGATTCGCTGGTACCATTTCGCCGCAAGGCGCCGGTCTTGGACTTCCATGTGAACGTGATCAATGCGCTCGATATCCATCCAGTGTTTCCGGTCCGTAAATCAGAGCTCTGTGGCAGGCATCCCCGCATAGTGGCGCGCCCGGGCCAAAAGGTCGTTTCCAAGCCCCGCGGCGCAGCCGGCAATGTCGGCGGGAAGCCAGTTTTCGGCGATCTTGTCACCCTCTAGGCGGTAAAAGTCCATCACAGGCAGCCGTGCGACGCGGCCCGTTGCGGTCATCCCAAGCCAGGGGGCGGAATGGTTGCCGAATACCGTGCCGCCGGTCACCGCGTAGGGCCCGTCGGCGACGCGAATGAAGTGGCCTTCCGAGCTCCGGTCGGGGAAGGCGCGGAGAAATGGGATCTGGTGGTGGGCACGGAACCCATCGAGCCCCCGCATCATGCCGATACCCGCGGCGGCGATATAGGCAAAGTCTTCGGTCCAAAATTGCGCATGGGGCATCGACGCGAGGGTTTTGCCGTCAAACGCGATCAGTGCCTTGTGCATGGCGAAGACGGTGTCGAGCGCGTCCGGCCCGTCCCACTCCGCGCTATCGAGCCGGATCCCGTCGCCTGTGGCGGGGTCCGGCCACGGGGAAGGGTCGCCGAAAGACCGGGGCAGGGGCGACAGACCGATCTGGTCGAGGAAATCGACCAGGTCGAAGATGATATGGCTTTGACGGATCCGGTCGCCGTCGAGCCAATGGGCCTCACCAAAGCGAAGCAACACCTCTGCGCCGGTGGGAGGCAGCCCGAGAAACGGAGCGCGGAACCGGGCCCGGAGCGTTCCAATGGCGGCCACCAGATGGGGCGCCCGCGGGCCAGGGAAGCGAGGATCGTCGCGGTTGGGGCCACCGATGCGGATAAGGTCGTGGCGCTCTGCCCCTGGAAAGGCCTTTTGGAGATCGAGAAAGAACCCAGCGAGGGCCTCGCCAGACAGGCTGCCCCAGGGCCAGGAAACTTCCGCGCGTGCGTCGCCGTGAAAGGCGTATTCCACCGCTCCGCCCTGTGCGAGGGCGGCCATCACCTCGCCGATCCGCGCCTTTGGATTATTCGTCATTGCATTCATTTGCATTCGTATGCAAAGCGAGCTTACCGCCCGATTCCGGCGGCGTCTAGCGGCGAAAAGGAGATGATTATGGCCGGTGCCCGACCCGAACAAGCTAAGCTCACCCGCGACACTGATCTCAACAAAACCGAGGCCACGCGCGCCGTGATCGAAGGCATGGTCGATGGACTTAACGACCACCGGATTGCGGATATCGGCGAGTTCTTCTCCGAGAACTTCCGTTGGATGGGTAATGCGGGGTGTGGCATGAAGACCGGGCTCCGAGAATTCCAAGAGAATTGGCAAAAACCGTTCCAAGCCGCGTTTTCCGACAAGGTCTGCATCGATGAAGCACGTCTCTATATGGGTGAGTGGGCGGCCGCATTTGGACGCCAGGAGGCGGTGCATTCAGGCCCTTTCATGGGGGTCGCCGGCACCGGCAAGCGGGTCGAGATCCGCTATATGGATTTTTGGAAAGTGGTGGACGGCAAGATCGTCGACAACTGGGTGATGGTGGACTTTCCCCATGTCTTGGCCCAGCTCGGCGTCGATGTCTTCGGCGGGGAAGGGTGGGAGGCCTTTGATCGGGGTGAGAAAACCCCGCCCGCACCGGAGGGTCAGGCCGGGGCGCTAGCCTAGGAAAATCCCGAAAATCACCGCTATCAGCCCGATCGTCGAGATGGCAAGGGCAGCGAGGTTGAGGGCCACCACCGATTGGAGCCGGGCCTTTAATGCGTCATCGTCAAGTCCCGCGCGCCGGGCCCGTATCACTTTGACAATACAGTAAAACAAGAGCCCCACACCGATAAGGGTGATTGCAGCACCGAGCCAGATCAACCAATCCATGGCGGCCGCCTACCGCGTCTTAGTGGGCCCGTCCAGCCCTTGCGGGCCGCCGGTGGGGAAGATAGGGAACGGGCTCTTTGAGGAGCGCATCCGATGGCAGAAGACCAACCCGAGACCTACCGCGTCGCCGCCGATGAGCTGCGCCAATTCATCGAGCGGTTCGAGCGTCTAGAAGCCGAGCGGAAAGACCTCCTCGACCAACAAAAAGAGGTCATGGCCGAGGCCAAAGGGCGGGGCTATGACACGAAAGTCATGCGGAAACTCATCGCCCTTCGGAAGCGAGACACGGCCGATTTAGCAGAAGAAGAGGCGGTGCTGGATCTCTACAAACAAGCCCTTGGAATGTGAGGCTCGGGACCCTTCAAGGTTGGATGAAGGTGACGCCCGGCATGACTGACAAGGCGGCCACGTCGGCGTCGTAAGCCTCCGACAGCCCCTCGAGATAGTCTTCTGTCCATCCCGGCAAATCGATCTCTTCTTCCACCTTGTTTTCGACGTAATACTTGTCGAGATAGGCGGCGATGGCGCGGCGGCGTCCCGCCTCGGTCTCGGGTGGTCGCTTTTCAAGGAACGACCGGAGCCTCTGTCGGCCGCGGCGGTGGATCAAACCCATCACGATGTCGAGTTCTCCTTCGAGGCGGGTGCCCGGGGACAGCCCGGCGACTTCGCGCATGATTTCCGACCAGATGACCGGCGTGTCTTCGTTGCACCAAACGATGATCCGGCATCCCGGCACCGCCGCTTGCAGTCGGCCGACGTAATCGGACCAGCGAAGCTCCATCGGGTTGGCCCCGTCGAGGAAATCGGAGAAATCCGGCCGGTCGCTGCCCATTTTCTCGTAAAGGGCCGGGATGAACGTGCCGGGGTCGCGGATCCCGAGGCAAAACTCAACCTCGTCGGTCGGGAAAATGTTGCGGAGCCAAGCCGCCTTCGCGGCGCGAGCATAGAGCTGGCCGTTCTCGATGGCGCGTTGGGGGATACAGATGAAGCTGTCATTGGCCAGGATCACCCGTTCGGCACCGTCATGTTCAACTAGGGCGTCCACCATAGCGTCCCGGGCATCGGGCGTCGTGGCTTGGCCGCGGAGCGAGATCATCACATCGCGTATGACCTTACGGTACCGGCTTGGCCCAGGCACAATCACACCTTCTTCGTTGAGAAGATCGCGGTTGCGCAAAAGCGACCGCAAGAGCGACCCTTCGTCCGTGACGTGGGCGCCGATATGAAAGACGATTTGCATGCCCTGCATTGCTGCTGTTGGATCCCGCAAATAGGACCGGCTTTCCGGCGACAATAGAGCGGATTTGGCCCGGCGACACCCCGAGCGCGTCCTTAAGGGTGCGTGGGTGTTGCGCCAAAGTCCCTTGATCGCCTGCGGGATTGATCGTAGGCCACCGTTCAGCCCCTATAGCTCAGCTGGTAGAGCAACTGATTTGTAATCAGTAGGTCCGCGGTTCGAGTCCGTGTGGGGGCACCACTTACCCGTATCCCAAACTCCAGGGGCTTCCAAATTTGCCCCCGCATACGGGGTCATCTTCGGAGCGTTTGCCTGGTCTGGGTACTCGCCGTCCGCGACAACACAGCCGGAAAAGGGGCAATCTCTGGGGTATCGTCGGAAGGCTGAAATCGCGATACGCCCGAATGCCTCTAAGCGATGTAGGTTTGGAAAACTGAAAGCGTAGAATAAGCAGCAAAAGGAAAAAGACCCTCGACCTTCTACACGTTTTGGCAGAACCAACCAACGCCGTCGGACGGGCCTGCCATTAAGTCTACCGCGAGGGCGCCTATCGGCTCATCATTTGCCGCGACGGTGGATCGCTTATCTGCCTAAAGCTCAGGATCGATGCGATGCGTGCCGGGAGCCCAACCGAGATCCGTGCGCGAACCAGATCGGGGCCCTCACGATCGTCCTGCCGATGTGCCCCTCGATTGACGAACGGTGTCCATAAAACTCGGACAATAATACATTGAGAATCTGTTATACTCGCAAGTTATTCGGAGCGGGTTACGTTTCTGAATGAATTGCCAAACCGAACCATTCCTCTTTTGGTGCTGGATAATTTCTACCAAACACTCATCCAGGAGTTAATGAAAATGACATTTGTTCGCGCTTTTACTATTTTGCTTCTATCCTCGCTCGCTTCGCTGGTTCTTCTGCCAGCACAGGCGCAGACTGAGAGTGACCTTCGTTTCAAACTTCGCGCTACAGAATTATCTCTCGTACCGAGATTTCGGCTAAATCTTGTATTCGAGTTCGAAAATGCCGGGACACGGCCATGGATAGGGAAAGTTGATCTCTTCCCGCACGCTCCGATCTCATTTGGCGAGCTAGCAATCTTCATTGTGCAAGTGTTTCAAGATGAACAACCAATCGCCACTTACATCAACAACCTCGGTCAACGTCTGGAACCGGGCGAAACCACCAGGCTGCACAGCATCACTCTCGATTCTCGGGCACTCCGGGGAGTTCCTGTTGCGGGCGAAGTCTTCGAAATCCGCGTCGCGACGATGTTTGAGTACCGTAGTCAGGGAACCTGCTTGTGCAGGGAATTTTTTGATATGGATTATCAGACCGTGATTGCCAGCGTAAATGCTGGGCAACAAATTGGAGGCCTGACGGGTGAAGAAATTCCAACGCAGGAAAACACGGGAGGCCAGTTGCCTTCCATCACGTTGACACGGCAATCGCTTAGAAAAACAGATGTGCAGGAAGCATATATGTGTCGTGGTCTCGATATACATGTGACGCCCTTGATATGCGGCGAGGCTGCGGCGCGACAGCAGTAATGACTATAGTAGGCAGCCCGAGCGCCTATTACGGGCGATCATCTGCACCGGTCTAGTATTCGGCTTATGCACTAATTGTCGGCGCCCTAAAATACCAGTCGATCAACTTCCATGTCCGAACAACGCTTCTGGCGATTGCGGAGAAGTTGTAGGAAATGGCCCCGGCGTGAAGTAGCGTCATGTCCGCCCGTTCGAGTATTGTTGAGGAGGCTAGGAAACCTCGCCTTCTCAACAGCGGCGCTTGTTTCCAGACCACAATCTCAACCGTCCAGACAATCGACACACCTACGATGCTGTCCTATCTGCGCGAGAGTTCAGGCGTCTCCTCACTGAGGCAATCGATCCGTTCAGGGGGACGTGGAACGCTCACGTCAAAGGTCTGCGCGGCGCGCATTGGCTCCGCCACGACGCGCGCGGTTGGGCAGTTCCAGAGGTAGAGGCTCAAGAGGTGACTGGAGAGACGCGACCAAGAGATCGCACAACACTCCGACGGCTGGAGATGCTCCTGCAAAGGGGGCCGCCATTTCGTAAGCCCGGCGCGCTTCGCGGTTGTAGTTGGCCGCGGCCGGGAGCGCGCCCAGCCATTGCATGTATCCGAGATGGCCTAGCTCGCGGGCCCGCTGGCTAGAAACCTTGCCGATGTCGAGCTGCGTAATTGTAAGTTCGAGAAGCATCGCGCCCTCCGCGCAAAGGAGCAGGCGCAGTCGGATCGACGCAAACAAATAGGGCCGTCTTGGTCCATCTCGGTCTCTCCCTCCCAAGGCGCCCCGCCCGGGTTATGGTGATTGCGATGCGCGCGACGCACGCACCGAAGATGGCAGGTCTCCTGACTTGCGGGTCAACGCTCTCCCGAACCTTCCCGGACATATCTGCCCAGTGGTCGTCTACGGGGTCGCTCACCGCTTACAGTTGCGGGGGCAGTCACGGAATTGGGCTTTGACCCGCACCGTGTTCCCTTTTCATCCCGTTCGGCACGAAGCCGATTTGGGAACCATCGTCTTCATGTTCACCAGCCTCCGGCGGGGCGTCAAGTGAAACTCTGCGGATCTTGTACTCAAGGCGCTGCGACGCCCGAAATCGGCTTATCTGCACTCTTGGTGCAACCTCGGATGCCCCAATCGGCGGACTGCGCGAGGAGGTGGTTTTGAACTTGGCCCTTAGCTAGGCGAGATGCCGCGCCGCATCCAAACAACGCAGACATTCAAATCCAAAAATGCAAACATTGGGGTACGCCGAGTCGGCCCGCCAGTTTTGCACGATCACGGCACTTGATTTTCTAACAACACAACGGGGTTCCAAAATGTCGCTCATTATTAATCGTCGCGGTTTCCTCGCAGGATCCGCCAGCTTAGTTGCGTTGCATCCCTTTTCGGCGAGCGCTTCGGCCAATCAAGCGCATCTCCGCATCATGGAGACGACGGACCTTCATGTGCATATCTGGCCCTACGACTATTATTCTGACCGAGAACGCGACACGATGGGGTTGGCCCGCACCGCCTCGATTGTCCGGGAGATCCGCGCCGAGGCCACAAATTCGGTCCTCTACGACAACGGAGACTTCCTCCAAGGCAACCCAATGGGCGATTACATGGCCTATGAGCGGGGCATGAAGGACGGGGATATGCACCCGATCATCACGGCGCTCAATGAACTGGGCTTTGATGCATCGACCCTCGGCAATCACGAATTCAACTACGGCCTAGACTTCCTGATGAAGTCGCTTGCCGGGGCCAATTTCCCGGTGATCTCTGCCAATGTCTCGAAAGATCTTGGCGCTGATCCGACAAAGGACACGACCTTGGTGCCGCCCTTTGTCTTAATGGACAAGGAAGTCGTCGATGGTGCGGGGGAAAGCCACACGATCAAGATCGGACTGATCGGGTTTGTGCCGCCCCAAATCATGAATTGGGACCGCCGCCATTTGGAAGGCAATGTCCAAGCAAGAGACATCGTTGAAAGTGCGAAAGCCTATGTGCCGGTCATGAAAGAGCAGGGCGCCGACATCATCGTGGCCCTCAGCCATTCCGGGATCGCCGGGGCCGATCACACCGAGTTGATGGGCAATGCGGCCGTGCCGCTCGCCGCTGTTGACGGGATCGATGCCGTCCTTTCAGGCCACCACCACAACGTTTTCCCGTCTTCCACCTATGAAGGCATGCCGGCTGTCGATGTGGCCACCGGCACGATCCATGGCAAACCCGCGGTAATGGGTGGATTTTGGGGTTCGCATCTCGGCGTGATCGATTTGATGCTTGAAACGTCAGGGGGGGAATGGCGCGTCGTCAGCCATACGTCTGAAGCGCGGCCGATCTCAAAACGCAACGAGGACAGGTCCATAACGGCCCTTGTGGAGAGCGATCAGGCGATCCTCGACAGCGTGGCGGATGTCCACGAGGCGACCTTGGCCTATGTGCGGCGCGCTGTCGGGAAGACCTCGGCCCCTCTCCACTCCTATTTTGCGCTCGTCGCCGATGATCCATCTGTCCAGATCGTTTCAAAGGCACAGAGTTGGTATGTGTCGGAAATGCTGAAGGGTACCGAGTACGAGGCCCTGCCGCTCCTTTCGGCCGCTGCCCCGTTCAAGGCGGGCGGTCGGGGCGGGCCGGACTATTACACCGACGTTCCAGTAGGTGACGTGGCCATTAAAAACGTGGCCGATCTTTATCTCTATCCCAACACTGTCCGGGCGGTGAAAGTAAACGGTCAGCAAGTTAAGGATTGGCTCGAGCGGTCAGCCGGTATGTTCAACCAGGTTGAACCTGGCAAGGCCGACCAGATTCTTTTGAACCCGGAATTCCCGTCCTACAATTTCGACGTAATCGACGGCGTGCAGTACAAAATCGACCTCAGCCAACCGTCGAAGTTTGGACCTCGAGGCGAGCTCATCAACCCAGAAGCCAGCCGTATCGTCGACTTGACCTACAATGGGGAACCCCTCGATCTCGATGCGGATTTTGTGATCGCTACGAATAACTACCGTGCCGGCGGCGGCGGCAGTTTCCCCGGCGCCGATGGTTCGACCACGATCTTTGAGGCACCGGATACAAATCGCGACGTGATCGTACGCTACATCGTTGAGCAGGGCACGATCAACCCAACGGCAGATGACAATTGGTCCTTCAAACCGCTGCCCGGCACCTCTGTGCTATTCGATACGGGTCCGAAAGGTATTGACGTGGTCGATGACGTGAAGGGCGTTGAGATTGAAGCCGCGGGATCCGGCGATGAAGGCTTCGCGCGCTACCGCATCGGACTTTAAGGGCCAGCTTACCTCTCTTTGGAAGTCCGGGCGCAGAAGACGCACCCGGACTTCGCATTTCCTACCTTTAGAATGTATCGCGCCGCGGCGCCCGGGCCTGACGTCGGAAGCTCACCCGATCTGCGCCTCAAGTTCTTCGATCACGTTCGGGAGGTCCCACGTTTCTCCTAGAATTTGGGCCTCCTGAAATTCGGCCTCGCTCAGTTTGACGGCGGCCTGTTCGATGGCGCCCTCATATCCAGGTGCGAGCGATCCTTTCTCTCCCAAGCCGCGCACATTTGGAATAAGACCCGAAAGGCGCGCAGCGGACCGGTATTTTCCAACGTCGACCAAACAAATTGCAATGGCCCGCAGTATCGTCGGGAGTTGGATGACATCGCCGGTATTTATCGCCGATTTCAACCCCTTAGTATACATCTCTAGCTGGACAAGCGCTTCATCGGCCGGGCGCGACTGACTGGCTTCAATTCCGGCAGCAGTGACTTTGAACCAGGGCGCGTAGCAGCGGTTCGCGGCCACCTCCAAGTCATTTCGGAATCTCTCGACATCGTCTGGACTGCTCCGACTAAAGGCTGCGACGGTGCGGCCAATGAGTTCGCAGCAATGCCCCGACGGCCAGTCATGGCTTTGCAGCATGGACTGAATATCGGCGAATAGTCTTGGGATTTCCTCGGCGTCGCCTTTGTGCATCGCATAGCCACAGGCCAGAAACCCGCTGGTTTGGATTTTCCAGGCGATATCGTCGCCATTACGCGCCATTTCCCAGGCCTTGAAACCGCAATCAAAGACCTTCTGAAAGTCTTCGCGCGCAAAGCCTTGGTAGAATTGAAAGTATGCGGTTTCCACCGTTTCACCGCCCGCCGCGATCGACGCGTCCATGAGCGCCTCGGATCGGTCGAGGTCGCCGCCACTCCAGGCGCCCATCGATCTTACCAAGTCGGCGCGGGCTTTGATCCCATGGGGCAGGTCGCAGGCGCCGACACCCGCTTCCAACCACTCAAATCCCTCGATCCGGAGTTGCCAGAGAAGGTGGATATGGAGCGCGAGGAGAGGCTCAATGGCAATGTCGGCGCGCCCTTGGCGGCGGCCCCATGCGAGTGCTCGACCAAAATCTGCCCATTCGGCGGTGAGAGCTTCGCATGCCGTGACCTCATCAGGCCCTCGCATTTTGGAAGCCAGATCAGTGACTTGCGCCGCGAACCATACGGCATGGCGCGCGTCGAGCCGCTCTCTTCGCGCGTCGTCGAGCTGGCGGTCGCTGAATTGTCGGATCGGTTCTAAAAGCCGAAAGCGGGACATGGGCGCATCGGGAACGAAGCTCACCATCGATTGGCTTACGAGGCTATGAAGCACCTCACGTGCATTGGGTGTTTCGCAAATCGCTTCGGCCGCTTGTGCCGTAAAAGCACCGGCAAAAATACTCAGACTGGTGAGCGCGGTTTGTTCTTCGTCCGATAAGAGATTGTAGGACCAGGCAATGGTGCCATCCATTGTGCTGTGGCGGCTGCGCATCCGGGTCCGGCGGTTGGAAAGGACGGAAAGCTGATCATCGAGCTCTGACAGCAATTCTCTTGGGGTGCTTGAAGACAGGCGCGGCGCGGCCAATTCAATGGCCAGAGGCAAGCCTTCAAGTCGTTCAGTGATCCGGCGCACGATCTCGGACTGATCGGCCGTTTGCGGAAGATCGGCAATCTGGCTTGCACAATGGAAGAACATCTCGACCGCGAAACTGTCACTCTCAGCATAGTTCAGCCCGCCGAGGCGAATGACCGCCTCCGAGGGCAATTCAAGGGCTTCGCGACTTGTCGTAAGAGCCGTCAGGTTCGGGGCGAGCCCTGTCAACGTGTCGACGAGCTCGGCCGCGGCTTCAATAATATGCTCGCAATTGTCGAGAATGAGAAGAACGGGCTCTTCCCCGAGCCGCTCGGCGATCTTGGCCGCATTCACGGGGCCTGAGCCAGCGCTTGAATCTATCGCGCCCAAAACCGTTGACGCCACCCGGTCGGCTTCTGCCGGCGCAAGCTCGCAGAACCAGACGCCGCCTGGAAAATCGTCCAAGACGCGTGAAGCCGTTTCCACAGCCAACGCAGATTTCCCAGCGCCACCCGGACCCACAATCGACACGATGTCCCCGTCTTTCAGCTGGCGGGTAATGCGCTCGACCTCTGAAGCGCGCCCAAACATAGGCCGACGGCGCTTTCGGAGGTTGTTGGGGGTCTCGGCATCCTCCTTCGTCGCCGTCGTCACACTGTGGCCAGCATCGGCAGTTTTAGCGTCGCCAACGAAGCGAAAGCCGCGTCCGTGCACGGTTCGAATGAACCTTTGAGTGCGCCCGTCGTCGCGGATCGCTTGGCGCACCGCTTTCACCGCGGTCGACATCGCGCTGTCGGTGATGAAGCGCCCGTCCCACAATCGATCGACCAACTCGTCCTTGGCCACGACGCGCGCGCGGTTCTCAATCAACATTACCAGGAGATCGAACGCCTTGGGTTCTATGGGGCGCCGCTCGCCACCGGCGCGCAATTCTCGAAGGGATAGATCAACTTCAAAGTCGTCAAAAAGGTATTTCATCGGATGTGGCCCGGTCTTTCCGTCGAGGGTAAGCGCGGAATCCCCTTTTCACAATGTGCGCCGCTGCTCCGTCGCGCGCGGCCCCAGACTTCCTCACGAAATCCCCAGGCAACCCTCAAGCTCCGATCGCAAGTCGGTGGCACATCGCTCCTATCGGCACGGTGCCGACATCAAAGGAGACAGAGATATGAAACTTCCAACCCAAACACTTCCCGTCCTTGCCATGGGTCTGCTGGCGGCAGCTGGCGCAAATGCGTCCGACCTCAAGCAATCCTCGGTTATGACCCACCCGTCCCAAGGTCCTGAAGTCGTTGTCGAAAATGCGACCGCGCAAATGGCTGCTGTCGATGGTGGCGCTTTCGTGAGCCTTAAAACCATGGGCCTGAAACCAGGCCATGTTCACACGCTTTGGTTTGTGGCCATTTCCAACCATGCCGCATGTGCCAGCGTTCCTTGCACCGGCAAGGATGTTTTGCTGAACACGGCCGAAGTCCAGGGCGATGCCGGCTTTGCTGGCGGCGTAATTGCGGGTGAAGACGGATCTGCCACGTTCGCGCATTTCCAGCCCGAGGGCGACTTGGTCAACGGTTGGTTCGGAACCGGCCTCGGCGAGGTGTCGAGCTCCGAGATCCATCTTGTGGTCAAAGATCACGGGCCCATGATCGACGGGCGTGTGGCCGACATGCTCAGCACGTTCCGGGATGCCTGCCGGACCGACAGCATTTCACCGGCCTTTCCGGCAGCGGCGTTTGCGGACGGTCAAGAAGGGCCGAACACCTGCGCCCTCGTTCAGCACACGGCTTTTCTTGCGACAAAACCGGCGAGCTAAACATCTGAAAAAAGGAGAATAAAAATGACTGTTCAGCAAGACATCATGCCGAATTTTGAAGCGATTAAGGAAAAGCAAAACGCGGCGTGGACCTCCGGTGACTATGCCGTTGTGGGCGTGACCCTGCAAAAAGTCGGCGAAGACCTTGCAGAGGCACTGGATCTTCTTCCTGGTTCCCGGGTCTTGGACGTGGCGGCGGGCAACGGAAATGCCACTTTGGCTTTCGCGCGCCGTTGGCATGCGGTGACATCGACCGATTATGTCCAACACTTGCTCGACAAAGGTGCGGCACGGGCTGCCGCAGAAGGACTGACCGTCGAGTTCCAATTGGCCGACGCGGAAGCCTTGCCCTTCGAGGACGCGGCGTTTGATGCAACAGTTTCGACCTTCGGTGTGATGTTTGCACCGAACCAGGCCGCAGCCGCCGCCGAGATGATGCGCGTGACCCGTCCGGGCGGCAAAATCGGCATGGCCAACTGGGTGCCCGACGGCTTCATTGGGCGCCTCTTCCGGGTGCTCGGTGGATTTGTGGCGCCTCCTGCGGGCGTGAAATCTCCGGCACTCTGGGGCGATGAAGCCTGGCTGAATACCGCCTTTAGCGACGCCAAAGCGGTGAGCGTGACGCGTCAGAGCCTTCGCTTTCGCTACCGGTCGCCGGACCACTTCATTGGCGTGTTCCGCGAGCTTTATGGCCCGGTCCACAAGGCTTTCCTCGCCTTGCCGGAGGACAAGCAAGGGGAATTGGAGCGCGCGATCGCAGATCTGATCGCGGAATTCAACATGGCCAAAGACGGATCGGTGTCCATCGAGAGCGACTATTCCGAAGTCGAAATAATCAAGTGATCCCAATGCGGTAAGCCGGAGTTGGTCGTTCTTTCAACTCCGGCTGCCTGGCAAATACAATGTGAGAGAAGCCCAAAATGAGCGATCAACACAGTCAACTCGACAACCCGGTTTGGTGGTCCCTGTCCACCTCTCACCGGCGCAATACCCGCAATTGCGGACGCGCCTTCATGATGAAAGAGGCCTACGGACCTTTTGCGGCGTTCGCCGGTCGCGATCCTGAAGACATCGGGGACTTCCTGTCTCTGGTGGCGCGCCGAAAGACCCCTGCGCTCACGTTTGCTCGAGGCGCTCCGTTTGGAGAGCAGGTCGCTCCTACTGGGCAGGGCGTCCAATTCGTTGCCGACAACGTTGGCAAGCCAAATGAGGATCCTGGCATTGAACTTTTGAGCGAGGAAGACGCCTTTCACATGTTTGATCTTGCCAAGCGCGCCCGTCCGGGCCCGTTTGAACGCCGGACACACCAATTGGGTGATTTCATCGGCATCAAGCGCCAAGGTCGACTGGTCGCCATGGCCGGTCAGCGGCTGAAACTGCCGGGCTATACCGAGATCAGTGCCGTCTCCGTCGATAGCGCGTATCGCGGCCAGGGTCTCGGAACGGCACTGGTGCTTCACATGGCGGATCGGATCATGGCAGCGGGCGACCTTCCTTTCCTCCACACCTATGCGGACAACGCCGGTGCGATCGCGCTCTATCAGCGCCTAGGGTTTCGGATACGGACCCGCATTGGGCTGACGCAATGGACGGCTGAGAAGATTGCCGAGGTTCGATCACAGAGCATTGGTCTGCCTCGAACAGCGGCGTGAATGGTTCGGGCAGGAGCCCCGGCAAAGTGAAGCCCGAGCGAGGACTAGGCGGCCAATCGAGTTTCCGGCGAAGGCGGCGTTGAGTTCGGCGGGGCCTGTTCGTTGACCACCGCTTCAACGCCCTCAAAGGAGGCCACGAGAGGGACGGGCCACCCGGAAAGTAATGACGGCAAAGGATCCGTGCCGACCTTTATGGCGACGGCTCTGCACAAGGTTGTCCTGTTGCGTCTTGTTTTCGGAGGCTTGTTCCGTGAAGCTCTTTCTCACCACGGTCAACGCGGGCGTTGCCTTACAACGCATCCCACGCACGCCGGTGGCCGAAGCCGCCTAGCCCGAAGGAGACTCCATGATGGCCTATCCCGTCGACATGACCCAAAGCCCAGAAGTCCAAGCCTTTTTCGACGAGGCGTCAAACACGATCAGCTACATCGTGAAGGACCCGTCGAGCAGCTCCGCCGCGATCATCGATAGCGTAATGGATATCGACTACGCCGCCGGGCGCATCACCACCGAGCACGCTGACGAATTGCTTCGGCAGATCAAGGAGCAGGGGCTTCAGCTCGAATGGATCATCGAGACCCATGTCCATGCTGACCACCTGAGCGCCGCCCCCTACATTCAAAAAGAGATTGGCGGCAAGATCGGCGTCGGGGCAAAAATCACCGAGGTTCAGGAGACCTTTGGGAAGGTCTTCAACGAAGGGACCGAGTTCCAGCGCGACGGCTCGCAATTCGATGCTCTCTTTGAGGACGGGGAAACATATCAGATCGGCAATATGCAGGCTTTTGCCATCTACACACCCGGCCATACGCCGGCCTGCATGGTGCATGTGATGGGCGACGCAGCATTCACCGGCGACACGCTTTTCATGCCCGATAGCGGGTCCGCGCGGGCCGATTTCCCGGGCGGAGACGCCGGAACGCTTTATGACAGTATCCAAAAGGTTCTCGAGCTGCCGGACGCGATGCGGCTCTTTATGTGCCATGATTACGGGCCAAACGGGCGCGACATTAAATGGGAGACCACCGTTGGCGACGAGAAAGCGCACAATATCCATGTTGGCGGTGGCAAAACGCGCGAGGAATTCGTCAAGTTCCGTGAAGAGCGGGATGCTCAGCTTGCCATGCCCAAGCTCATCATTCCGTCACTTCAAGTGAATATGCGCGCAGGTGAAGTCCCAAAGGACCCGGACGGCAACCCGGTGCTCAAAGTGCCTGTGAACGGGCTGTGAGGGAGGGGCATCAATGGAGATCACGTATCTTTCAGAGGACTTCGCGATCTCCGGCCAGATCGTTCCCGAAGACTTGCCCAAGATCAGATCCCAGGGTTTTCGATCCCTCATCTGCGCTCGCCCCGACGGCGAAGCCGCGGATCAGCCGAGCTTCGCTGAGATCCAGAATGCCGCGCAGGGTTTCGAAATGAGATATGTCCCAATTGCACTGACGGGCGCGACCGAGGCCGATCATGCCGCCTTTGCTGAGGCCATTTCCGATCTGACCGGGCCGGTTTTGACCTATTGTGGATCTGGAAAGCGGGCCGGGCTGCTGTGGCAGGCTATGAAAGACGCCCAGTGACCTAAAACGTCTTGGCTGGGACGATCTGATCGTCTGTGTCGATCCACCGGCGCGGGCGGGGGTGAATCAATCGGATCTCAGAACGACAGCGCCCGCCACAAAGGGCGGGCGACGTATCTCTAAGTTTGGATGCGGCTCAACGCCATTCAGCGTTGGGCGGCACGCGTTGGATTAGTTCTGAACCGCGCGACCGTGCTCTACCGCAAATGCGGCCAGCTGCTCGAGCGAAACCTGGTGGAACGCTTTGCTGCGCTTCGGCTTCCAAGCCACCGCATTCGGCTTGACGCGCATCTGTCCAACCACGCCCGAATTGTCGGAAATCGTGAAGTCCTGGCTCTGCGGTGCGTTGAACTTCTTGACGTTCCGCGACGCAGCGGAAGCTTTTGATTTGGCTGCGGCCTTGGATTTTGCAGCGGTCTTGGGCGCTGCTTTCGGTTTAGTCGCTGCCTTAGTCTTTGCAGGCGCTTTCGCGACGGCTTTTGGCTTGGCGGCGGTTGCCGGTTTGGCGGTTGCCTTTGGTTTTGCAGGGCCCTTTGCCTGTACGGCGACCTTGGGCTTAGCTGCTTGCTTTGTCTTTGCAGGTGCTTTCGGCTTGGGAGCCGCCTTTGTCTTAGTGGCCACTGTGCTCACTCCGTGTTCAAATTGCTCGATCAATAGAGACTGTTCCCCTATTGCAGCGGCACCTAGAGACGAAATGTGGCAAACATTTCGCACAATCGCAGAAATTCTGGGGCAAGATGATTGCATTTGTTCTTTGCTGCTGTTGGTTTGGCGGCGGTTGTTTCGGGGTGCGTTCGGTTACGCCTATCTCCGCGAGATCAAGCTGGACGGCTCTCCGTCTAATTGAGCGCTGCCTGACTGACGGTTCTTCAAATGCCATCGCAATTTGCCGGTGGACCTTATCTACGAAAGCGTGGGCATGTTTCACATCGGCACGCCTCAGTGTATCGAATACGCCATGCACAATGGTATTGCCCCGTCGAAGCTATCTGGCATGTCGACGACGTGACGGAGAAAGAACAGTCCGCTCCCGTTCTGCATGAGACCGCCCTACGCCACGCGTATGGCGCACTTGAGGGGTCAAGGCGGTCGAAAGGAATGCTGCCGGTGATCGTTCCGCCCGGTCTAGCTCAACTCGCGTGGAAAGCCCTTTAATACAAAGAGGATGCTGGCTTATGCAGGGTGTCATAGCGGCCGTTCCAACTCCGGTCACTCCGGACGGCGCACCGATTAGTTCGCTCTTCGAAGACCATTGCCAATGGCTGCTGACCCATGGCTGTGACGGGCTGAACATTCTCGGCTCAACCGGTGAGGCAAATTCCTTCGACACTGAGACACGTCGCCGGGTCATGGAACTGGCCGCGCGAGCCTGCCCGGCCGACCGGCTCATGGTGGGGACAGGCACGCCCTCCCTTGCCGAGACCATCGCTTTGACAAAATACGCGGACGATCTCGGCTACGGTGTGGCCCTGGTCCTGCCGCCTTACTACTATAAACCTCTAAACGAGGAGGGGCTCATCGCATGGTACATGCGCCTCCACGTCGCTTTGGGCACCCGCAAGATCGCAATCTACTTTTACAACTTTCCACAAATGACCGGCCTTACCATCCCACCTTCGGTGATGGCCGAGCTGGCGGAGGCCGCGCCCCAGCGATTTACCGGCATCAAGGATTCCTCAGGCAATCTCGATTATGCCCGCGACGTCCTCGCGGTCGCCCCGGGTCTCGCGGTGTTCCCAAGTTCGGAAACCGCACTTGAGCGCGCCCATGCGGACGGGTTTGCGGGCTGTATCTCGGCGACGGTAAACATCACAAGCGAGGCCGCGGGTGCTATCTGGGCGGCGCGGCAAACCCCTCCTGCCCATCTCGTCGCACTCGTGGCTGCCCAACGCGCCCTCTTGGCCGGGCCGGACTTGATACCCTGCATCAAGGCAGTGTTGGCCCAACGCACAGGCGACGACCGTTGGACCAGTGTTTTGCCCCCTTTCATTGCCTACGCATCTGGAGCGCGCTTGGCCCAGCAACTGAAGGCGAGTTGATAGGGGATGGGGCGACTTGTGCCCGCAGGCTCTGCTCAAGGGCGTGTCAGGCCACCCATCCGCATTTTACAGCGTCTGGGGTGTCGGTGCGGCGGCGGTGTTAGCCGTTTGCCCGGTCCGCGCTGTGGGCCATCCAGCCCGACTGGGCATCGCCTCGGTGTTCGGTGCCAAGATCAAGGCAAAAGGAGTTCCCCAGGAGCTGTTCCACCAATTGGCTGTTCATTCCGAAAAAGGAGTGAGACCGCCGCTGACTTTACGGCACGCCCCAAGTGGGTCCGAGGCTTGAATATGCGCGGCCCCGCGTGTTTCTTAGCCAAAGTAACTCGAACAAAGTGGCTTAGGAAAAGCGGCGGTGATGACGCAAGTGGCGGACACATTTCGATCCGGCGAGTTAACCACCGCCAACTTTGACGGCTGGCCCGAAGAGATCATCGAAGAGTTTCGTCGCAACGAGTTCAACGGGCGCATCGGAACAGATCTCGTTTATGAGAACGACTCCGTAAGGGTCTGGCATATGACCCTGAAGCCCGGCGAGAAGATGCCGGTTCATCGCCATGTCTTGAGTTACTTCTGGACGGCTCTGGCCGGAGGCCGGTTTCTCCAACGCACCTATGACGGCACGACCTATGAAAGTGATTTCGAGGCGGGGGTGACGCATTACTACGACGTTGGCCCAGGGGAGTTCGCGCTCCACAATCTTGAGAATGTCGGCGCGACCACGATGGTCTTTTGTGCCGTGGAGCTCAAGAAAGAGAGCGCGAACCGACCGCTTCCAATCTGAATGGGGACGCGCAAGCGCACTCGGAGCCTTGTGGGCGCGGCCGTGGGAAGCGGTATTGTTGCGCGGGCCGCAGAGCAGGGTGGGGCGGATTTTCTTTTGGCCATCAATGCCGGTCGCATGCGCAGCATGGGGGCGGCCTCGATTGCCTGCATGCTGCCGATACACGATGCCTCCCAATTCACTTTGCAGTTTGCCACGGCCGAAATCCTGCCGATGACGAGGCTGCCGGTTTATGTCGGTATAAACCCCTGGAATTTGGAAAAGCCGCCCTCGGCGCTAGCAGAGGACGTGCTCGCCGCCGGTTTCACGGGGGCGGTCAATTTCCCGACTGCTATGCATTACTCGCGGGGCTTCCGACGGGTTCTCGATCAGGCGGGGCTCGGGACGAGGGCTGAGATATCGCTTTTGCGCGCCGTTGAGGATGCAGGTGGCAAGACCATGTTCTTTTGCGGTTCACCCCAGCAAGCGCGCGACGGCGCCGATGCCGGGTTGAGCGCGCTTCTCTTTAATTTTGGTTGGAACCTCGGCGGCGCATTGGGGCACAGACCGCGGTATTCGCTGGAGGAAGCTGCGCTCCAAGCCAATGAGGTGAGCCGGTACCTCAAGCGCCACCGTCCGGAACTCAAGCTCTTTCTCGAGGGCGGGCCCATTGCCGCGGCGGATGATCTCGGCTTTGTCAGCCAGCTTGCCGATATTGACGGCTATGTGGGCGGATCCACCATTGACCGAACGCCGATTGAAACCTCCATCGGCGATCAGATCGCCAGCTACCGATTGGCCATGGATGCGGTCAAAAAGCCTGCTCCCCAAGACCGCGTGCTCCACCGGATGGCTGCGGCAGAAGGGCTGGTGGGGCAGTCACAAGCCTTTCAGAGCACGCTTTTGAGCTTAAGGCGTGCGGCCAATGCCAGCGCTCCAATTGTGATCCGGGTCCCCCGCGGTGGCCCGAGGCGTTCAATCCTGCGGCTGTTCAACAGCATGCTTCCAAAGCCATTGCGCGGGTCGATCGTCGATGTATCCGCCCTTCCCGGTCCACCGGCCCATCAGCTCTTCGGCGAAACGGGGAATGCGGGGCAGCTCGGTCAATTGCGGCGACCGAATACGCTGGTCGCGGTGCCTGATTTCGACGCGCTACCCCAAACGGTGCAGGACCGGTTGGCGAGCGCCGTTGGCCGCGCCGCCTATGCTCCTTTGGGCAGCGATCAGTTCAAACCGATTCAGGCGCGCTTGTTGCTGATCACCGGACCTTCGTTTGAGGGAGACATCTGGGACAATGCGGTTCTTGTCGATTATCCGAGCGTTGCCGACCGGATCGAGGATCTAGACCTCCTGCTGCAATCGGCGCTCGCGCATATCGGTGCGGAAGACAACGTCTTTCGGAGCCTCAGCCCTGGTGTGCGACAGCGGTTGAAAAGCCATCCATGGAACCAAAATGAAATCGAGGTTCTCGGCTTTGCCAAAGAGCTTCTAAAGGTCGCCGAGGATGGCTCGCTTACCGTGGCCGCTGCCGAAGACCTACTGAGCCCAGAGCCTGCCCGCAGTCCGGGACCAAGAGCGCCGCAATCGCCTCGCGAGCAATTGGTGGAAGCCCTGTCTCGCCATAACTTCCGGCGCGGAGAAACTGCCAAGGCGCTCCATATCTCGCGTAAGACGCTCTACAACCGAATGAAAAAGTACGAATTGCTCTAGGGCCTTAGCCCTAGGGGCCCGGGCGCTCGATCACAGCTTTTATCTGAGGCGGCCAAACGCTCTGTGCCGCCGCCTCAGCGGAGGAAACGAGGCTCAAGAGCGTGACCTCCGCAGTGCCAAGCGCGTCGGCAACATCGCCCACGGCCCGGTTCCGGCTCAATTCGCTGGGAAAACCGCCCTCATAGGCCTGGATCCGGGGCAAAACGAGCATGATCGTCAGCCCGCGGCTCAACGCGTAGTTTGCGTCCTGAGGAGACGCGATGACGGCAATCGTTCCCACGCCTTCGCTTTGGTAGCGCGCAAGATTGTCCAATTCGCGCCGCGGGCCGAGGCCCACTTCGGCGAGATTGGCGACAAATTCGGCATCGTGCTGAGAGACAGACGGCATGTTTGCAACCCAGCGCACACTGGCCGCATGGAGCGCTTTGTCTGTGCGGTTTCTTTGTTGCAAGGGATTGGCCATGAAGAGCCCGACACAAGCGTCCGGTGGGACTTGCGTTATCCAGGCGTCGTCGTCAGAACGGGTCGGCAAAAGAGCGGCAACTTCCGGCGGTAGGTTCGAATCAACCGCTCCGCTTTTCGCCGTCAGAATCACCTTTGGAAGGGCGAGATCTGGCGATCTGCTGTGAATTCTCCAAATGTGCATCGACCGCTCCACGGATTAAAATTACCCAAAGTTACCCAAAAAACCGGGTTTTGGGGTATTGGGAGATTTGATTTCTCATGCAAGCATAGCGCAAGCCCCGATAGAGGGCTCGGGAGGAAAATTTGTCCACACGTTCCGGAATGCGGCGATGAATTCGCTGCGTCGCAACCCTGTCGCGAGCGCGGTCTGGCTGGTCCTAGCGGTCATTTTAGTATGGCTGATATTTGCGATCTGGCCGGAATGGCTCGTTGATATCCTGGGCCGCAAAAAGACGTTTGTGACCACACTCCTCAACGGTCTCACACTGGCAGGTCTCTACTTTTTGGTCGCGAGCGGGTTCACCCTCGTTTTCGGGCTCATGCGAAATGTGAACCTGGCCCATGGTTCGATGTACCTTCTCGGGGGCTATATCGGCTGGGAGGTAGCTGAGGCTTCTGGCAGTTGGATCTTGGGCGCTGCGGTTGCCTTTTTGGCGTTGGCGGTCGTTGGTGTGATCCTCCAGCTCGTGGTGTTTCAGCGGATGCAGGGCGACGATCTGCGCCAAACCTTGGTGACGATCGGCATCTCCATTGTTGCGGCAGACTTGATGCTCGCTGCCTGGTCGGGGACCACCTACCAATATCAGCCGCCCGAAGTCCTGTTCGGCGCGACCGAGTTGCCTATCATCTCTGCGGTGCGATCGAACGGCACCGAGGTCTTTCTCAAATACCCGACCTACCGGCTGACGGTCCTCCTCGTCGCTATCGCGGTTGGCGTGGCACTGTGGTTATTTCTGAACCGCACCAAGCTTGGCATGATGGTGCGCGCTGGCGTCGATGACCGCGAAATGCTCGCCGCCACGGGCGTGAATGTGAACCTTGTCTTCGCATGCGTCTTCGCCATCGGAGCCGGCCTTGCGGGCTTTGCAGGCGTCATCGGCGGCACGGCTCTGTCCATCGCGCCGGGAGAAGACATTCGCTACCTCCTAGCGTCGCTCGTCGTTGTGATCGTGGGGGGTATGGGTTCGGTGTCGGGGGCCGCGATAGGGGCGCTCCTTATCGGGCTCGCGGAGCAGTTTGGCCTGGCCTACTTTCCCACCTACGGCGTTGTCCTGACCTTCCTCATCATGATCGGCGTTTTGGCCGTGAGGCCCCAGGGTATCATGGGATCATGAGCGATGACCGCTCGCTGATATCGCGGGTGCACCCGGGATGGTGGCTGCTGGGCGCCTTGCTTGTCATCTACCCTTGGATCGCGTCGGATTTCTTCACCTACCAGATCGGTGGCTACACTCTGATCCTCGGGCTCATTGCGCTGTCGCTGATGATCTTGGCGGGCTATGGCGGGATGGTCAGCCTGGCACAAATCACCGTTGCGGGTGTGGCCGCCTACACGCTTCCGGTTTTCGGGGCAAACTCGGTCGACGTCTTGGGCTTGGGCTGGCCGGTCTGGGTGCTTTACCCATTTGCGATCCTGATCGCGGCCTTGTTTTCGACCCTAGTGGGTCTGATCTCCGTGCGCACCGAAGGCATCTACACGATCATGATCACGCTCGCGATCGCGGTCTCTTTCTTCTTCTTCGCGCGCCAGAACTACGTGCTCTTCAACGGGTTCCAGGGCTTCGCTGGGGTCGATGCGCCCCGCTTTTTTGGCATCTATTGGCGCGATCCAACGCCGTTTTACTACGTTTGCCTCGTCACGGCGGTGTTCTTCTTTACGGCCACGGCTTACGGCGCGCGTTCGACATTTGGCCTCACGCTTCAGGCTATTCGCGACAACCCGCGGCGCATGGCCGCCCTCGGCTATAGCGTCACGGCGCACCGGGTCTACGCGTTCTTTCTGTCGGGCATCGTGGCGGGGACGGCGGGGGTCTTGCTTGTCCTCTTTAATGGGCGCGTCTCGCCGGGCACGATTGGCGTCGACATCGCAATCGACATCCTAGTGATCGCCGTTGTGGGTGGCCTCCGCCATCCGATCGGCCCTTTTGTCGGGGCGCTTGCCTTCGTCCTTCTCGAAAATTTCGCAATCGATTTGATCGACCGAGAGCGGTTCAACACTGTCATCGGTCTGGCATTCCTGCTCGTCGTCTTCTTTTCGCCCGACGGCCTCATTGGCCTTTGGCAAAAAGCGGCAGCGCGGTTCGGGCGAAAATCGCTCGACCGCGGGGCCAATCCAACTGGGTCTGAGATCAGCACTGAGCTGGCGGGGGCCGACAATTCTTAATCCATGGGAGGATAAGATGAAAACCAGGTCTAAGTTTCTCGCGTCGAGCGCTCTGGCGCTGATGCTTTCGGCGGGCGGCGCGCTTGCTGAAGACATCAAGATGGGTGCCATTGCTGTGCTTGAGGGCGCGTTTACGGTCCTTGGCGAAGACAGCATGCGCGGCGTTGAAATGGCGATGGAAGAGTTCGGCTACAGCGCCGGCGGCAAATCCATCGAACTGATCAAGCAATCCTCCGACGCCTCGCCTGACAGCGCTGTGCGCGGCGCGCGCAAACTCGTTGAGCAAGACGGCGTGCAGATCCTTGTGGGGCCATTGTCGGGTTCCGAAGGGATCGCCATCAAGGATTATTCGAAAACCCAGCCCGACGTGACCTTCCTCAACGGCGTCTCCGGCGCCCAGGACACAACATTGCGCGACCCATCCGACAACTTCTTCCGGTTCAACACGGAAGGCGCCCAGTGGATGGCCGGGCTCGGCGAATACGCCTACAATGAAAAAGGCTATCGCTCCATGGCCGTGGTGGCCGAGGATTATTCGTTCCCATACACCCAGGTTTTCGGCTTCCTCGAGCCGTTCTGTCGCCTCGGCGGCTCCGCGCCCCAGGATGCGCGCTTCTACGTGCCCATCGGCAACAAGGATTATAGCTCTGTCATCGCCGCCCTGCCGGACGATGTCGACGCGATCTACGTGGCCCTTGGGGGTGCGGACGCGGTGAACTTCCTCACCCAATACGAACAGGCGGGCGGTGATCTGCCCCTCGTCGGCGGTTCGATCACCGTGGACCAGACCGTCCTTGGCTCGAAAGGTCGGGTGCGTGACTTTGTGATCGGCACGCCGTCGGCGGGCCCGATCTCGGATACTTGGGAAGACGAACGCTGGCAGGCTTTCGTGGCAAAATACAAAGAGATGTTCCCCGATGGGTTCCCCTCTCCATCGCTTTTTGCCCACGGCTATTACATCAACACCAAGGCGGCCCTTCTGGCCCTCGACGCGGTGGATGGTGATCTTTCGGATGGTGGTGCTGCCATGCGCGAAGTCTTGGCGAGCCTTGAGTTCGAGACGCCCACCGGGATGGTCAGCCTCGATGAACGCCGCCAGGCCATCGGCTCGATCTTTTTGACCGAAGTCACCGAAGACGGCGACGGCAACCTGGTCAACAAGACGATCAGCGTGACCGAGAACGTGAACCAAACGCTTGGCGTGGATTACGACAAGTTCCTGGAATACGGCGCCGTAAGCCGCGAAAACCCGGTCTGCGAGTAAGCCTTTGGCGCGCACCGACGCTCTTACCCGTCTCCAATCCGCAGGGCGCTACGCCTTGGAATTGGAGGCGGTCAGCCGCCACTTCGGCGCGCTGGTGGCTTTGGCCGACATCAATGTCGCGGTCAAAGCCGGGGAGCGTCGCGCCGTCCTCGGCTCGAACGGGGCGGGCAAGACAACGCTCTTCAATGCGATCACCGGTGATTTTCCGGTGACGACGGGGCGTGTGCGTTTTTTCGGAGAAGACGTCACCGAATTGCCCGTACATGACAGGATCCGGCGCGGGTTGCGCCGGACCTACCAAATATCCCAGCTCTTCACGAACCTCAGCGTGATCGACAATCTCTACCTCGCCTGTCGGGGTGTGTCGCAGAACCGCTTCTCTCTGCGCAGGCCCAAGCCGTCGGACCCGCGCCGCGCCATGGCAGAAACGCTCTGCGAATTGGTGCACCTTCAAGACGTGAAAGACACCGAGGTGGGCGTTCTGAGCTACGGCCAGCAACGCCAGCTCGAGATCGGTCTGGCGCTGGCGGGCGCCCCTCGCTTTGTTCTCTTCGACGAGCCGGCAGCCGGGCTTTCACCCACCGAGCGGGTCGAGCTGATCGAGATCCTCCAGGCGCTGCCGGAGCACATTGGCTACATCATCATTGAGCACGACATGGACGTGGCGCTGCGCGTCTCTGAATCCGTGACCATGATGCATAACGGCCGCATCTTTAAGGAGGGCACACCGGCTGAGATCGAGAGCGATCCCGAGGTGCAAGCGCTCTATCTTGGGGATGGACATTGAACGCCCCAACCGACAGTCGCGCCGTTCTTAAAGTCCGTGGGCTCCATGTCCATTACGGCGCCTCCCATGCGTTGCAGGGGGTGAATATCGAGTTGAGCGAGGGCGTGCATTCCGTGCTCGGCCGCAACGGCATGGGAAAGACGACCCTTTGCAATGCGGTTATGGGGATGGTGCCCGCCTCCTCGGGGTCGGTCCGGTTCGAGGGCCAAGAACTGGTGGGCAAGTCGTCCCATCAGATCGCAAAGCTGGGCGTCGGCTACACGCCCCAGCGTCGGCGGCTGTGGCCATCGCTCACGGTGGACGAACATTTGCGTCTCTGTGCCGTACGAGGGAGCCCTTGGACCCCTGAACGCATCTACGACAGTTTTCCCCGCCTGGCCGAGCGCAAAAACAACGGTGGCGCGCAGCTTTCGGGCGGCGAGCAACAGATGCTGGCAATTTCGCGCGCTTTGCTTCCGAACCCGCGCCTTTTGGTGATGGATGAGCCCACCGAAGGGCTTGCGCCGGTGATCGTTGACCAAGTTGTCGACATGCTCGGGCGCATCGCCGGCGAGGGCGACGTCGCGATCCTTCTGGTTGAACAAAATATCGCCGTGGCCACCGCCGTGGCCGAGGATTGCGCGATCATGGTGAACGGTCGGATCTCGACCGTCATCAACGCCGCAAAGTTGAGCACGGATCGGGCCCTGCAACAGCGGCTCTTGGGGGTAGGGCGCCAGGCGGATGTCGCTGAGCTTGCCCCCCGCGCCAGCACAGGTTCGGCCGCTTCGGAGCCCGCCGCAACGAAGACATCGGCTCCGGAAGCTCCTCCTCCGGTCACCGCGCCCGCAGGGAGCTGGCGATATGTCCCTCCCAAACGCTGGAGCGCGGACCATTGGAATGGCGAGGCGGCAAAGGATATCGGTCCCATGGGCACCGCGGCAGCTTCTGTTTTGCCTGCCAGGGACAATATGGGCGGCCACGTCGTCGTGGCTGGCACCTTTGATACCAAGGCCACCGAGCTTGGGTTCATCAAAGACCGCCTTTTGGCTCAAGGTCTGCCGGTAAGGACCGTTGATCTTTCCACATCCGGCAAACCCTCGTCGGCGGACGTGCCGCCCCATCACATAGCCGTTTGGCACCCCGGCGGAACCGGGAGCGTCTTTACGGGCGACAGAGGCTCAGCGGTGGCCGGGATGACGACCGCATTCGAGCGCTGGGCGTCCCAGACCACAGGCATCGCAGGGATGATTTCGGCCTGTGGATCGGGTGGCACGGCCTTAACAAGCCCCGCCATGCGGGCGCTGCCGCTCGGAGTGCCAAAGGTTTTGATCTCGACGGTGGCCTCGGGCGAAGTGAGCCAATATGTCGGCCCATCCGACATCATGATGATGTACTCGGTCACCGACATCCAAGGCATCAACAAGATCAGCGCCAAGGTTCTGGCCAACGGGGCAGACGCCCTGGCGGGGGCGGTGAAATTTTCACGCGAAAACGCGCCCACGGTGCCGGCAGGCAAACCGGCCTTGGGCCTCACGATGTTCGGTGTGACCACTCCGGCCGTCCAACGGGTGATCCAATTACTCGAACACTCCTACGAGTGTCTGGTATTCCACGCTACGGGCGTGGGCGGTCGGTCGATGGAAAAATTAGCCGATAACGGGTTCTTATCCGGCGCACTTGATCTTACAACCACGGAGATCGCAGATTTCGTGTGCGGTGGTGTTTTCTCGGCCGATGAAGACCGTTTCGGGGCCTTCATCCGTCACCCGATGCCTTATGTTGGATCGGTGGGTGCGGTGGACATGTGTAACTTCGGCCCCCCGGAGACGGTGCCGGAGAAATACGCCCACCGCCAACTCTATCCCCACAATCCGCAGGTTACGATCATGCGGACGACGGCCGAAGAGAACACCCAGATCGGCAATTTCATCGCCGGGCGCATGAACGAGATGCCGGGGCCTGTCCGGTACCTATTGCCGCTCAAAGGTGTCTCGGCGATGGATGCCGAAGGCAGACCGTTCCACAATCCGTTGGCCACCGGGGCGCTTTTCGAGGCGATCCGCAAAACGTTCCAGCAAACCGACACGCACCAGCTCATTGAGCTCGATTGCCACATCAACGACCCCGCCTTCGCCGAGGCGGCTGCAGGGGCCTTTCAAGAAATCTCGGGACTGAAGGAAGAGGCGCGCCATGCCTAGATTTGAACGCAAGAGCCTGATGGAGAAGTTTCAGGCGATGAAGTCCGCAGGCGAGCCGATCATAGGCGGCGGCGCCGGAACAGGGCTGTCTGCCAAGTGCGAAGAGGCCGGGGGCATTGACCTCATCGTGATCTACAATTCGGGCCGCTACCGCATGGCCGGGCGCGGATCGCTGTCGGGGCTATTGGCCTACGGCAATGCCAATGAGATCGTGATGGATATGGCCAGCGAGGTGATCCCCGTGGCCACCAAAACGCCAATCATTGCGGGCGTGAATGGCACAGACCCCTTTTGCAATTTCGACGCGTTCCTCGATGGTGTAAAACGCGTGGGTTTTTCAGGCATCCAGAACTTCCCGACCGTTGGCCTGATCGACGGCAACTTCCGGGCAAATCTGGAAGAGACGGGCATGTCTTACGCCATGGAAATCGACGTGGTGGCCATGGCCCACCAAAAGGACCTGCTGACCACGCCCTACGTCTTCTCCGAAGACAACGCCGCCGCCATGGCCAAAGCGGGGGCGGACATCATCGTCTGTCACTTGGGGCTAACCACAGGCGGTAGCATCGGGGCCGAAACCACGGGATACACGCTCGATGAGAGCCCGGCCGTCGTCGATGCCTGGGCAGAAGCGGCGCTCAAGGTGAACAAAGACGCCGTCGTGCTCGTTCACGGGGGACCCGTGGCGATGCCGGAGGACGCGGAGTTCATCCTCAAGAACGCTGAAAATTGCCACGGCTTTTACGGCGCCTCCTCCATGGAGCGGCTGCCGACAGAGCTTGCACTGACTGAACAAACACGGGCCTTCAAGGCCATCAAAGCGCGGTAAGCGGGGAGGGCGTTCCATGGCGGGCAACCTGATCCTTTGGGTCATCGGGCTGATCATCGCGATCGTCATCGCGGTGTGGCTTTTGAATTGGCTCTATTTCCGAACCACCAAAGAACGGGCCTTCGTGCGAACTGGCATGGGTGGCGAGAAAGTCGTGATCAACTCGGGCGCCTTTGTGATCCCGGTGATCCACGAGATCACGCCGGTGAGCCTCAACCTCGCACGCCTCAGCGTGGCAGCGGAAAAGGAAGACGCTCTGATCACGGCCGATAGGATGCGGATAGACGTTGATGCAGAATTTTTTGTGCGGGTGGAATCGACGGACAAAGCGGTATCGAGTGCTGCGGCCACGCTCGGGCGGATGACGACGAGCCCCGATGAGCTGTCGGCATTCTTTGCTGGCGAATTCCTTGCCGCACTGCGGTCGGCCGCGTCCGAACAGCAGATGACCGACATTCACCAAAACCGCGCCGGCTATGTGGCGCGGGTGCGCGAGATCGCCTCGGCTGCCGTGGCCAATTCGGGGCTTACCCTCGACACCGTTGCAATCCGCAATCTCGACCAGACCGCCCTTGAATACTTCAACCCGGCCAACCGTTTTGATGCCGAGGGTCTCACCCATTTGATCGAGTTGGTCGAAGACCGCCGTAAGCAGCGCAACGACATCGAGCAGCGCGCCATCGTGGCCATCCGCGAAGCCAATCTGGCGGCTGAGAAAGAGACGTTAGAGCTTGACCGCGAGAGCGAAATGGCGCGTCTCAGCAAGGAGCAGGAAGTCGAGCGGTCCCGCGCCGCGCAGAAGGCCGCCATCAGCCGCGAGCAGGCCGAAAAGGATGCCGAAGCCGAGAGCGCCCGGATCAGCGCCCGCCAGGCCACAAACCAACAAGAGATCGCGGCCAAAGAAGAGGTGGAGCGTGCGCGGATCGCCTCGGACCGCGCCCTAGATGAAAGTCGGGTGCTCCGCGAACAGGAGCTCCGCACGCTTGAAATTCACCGTCAACAGGCCGTGGAAATGGCCGAGATCGAGAAGGAAATCCAAGTCCTCCAAAAATCTGCCTCCGAAGCCGACGAGCGGATCAAGACCGGCGAGCGCCTGGCTGACGCCGCCAAGGCCGAGGAAGGTATTGCAACGGCGCGGGAAACCGAAAGCGCGCGTCGGACGGCCGAGATCTCCAAGATCATGAGCGAGAAGGACGCCGCCGCCGAACAGCTCCGCGCCGCCGTCGCCGCCGAGGCCGAAAAGATCATGAACGAGGCCGACAACATGCTCAGCGAGGAGGCCCGCCTCGGTCGGCTCCGGAAAGCGCTCATCGACAAACTTGAGATCATTATTCGCGAGAGCGTCAAACCCATTGAAAAGATCGATGGGATCAAGGTGGTCCATATGGGGGGGCTTGGAGCCGAGGGCGGCGGTGGCCGCACGCCCACCGACGAAGTGATCGACAGCGCGCTGCGGTACCGTGTTCAGGCGCCGCTCATCGATGAGCTGATGAAAGAAGTGGGCGTCGAGGGTGGCGTTTCCAAAATGGGCGATGTGTTCCGGGCGGCGCGTGATGCGCAATCGATCGCGGAGAAAGCCGAGAAAGACAAAAAAGATGGCTAGCGTCGACGTCTCTTCCGTCATCAATGCAGGCATCGAGAGGGTCTGGGCGGTGGTGCGCGACTTTAACAACATGCCCCACTGGCACCCGCTCCTCGACCGGAGCCGGATCGAGGGCGGCGCGCCGTCCGACCAGATCGGCTGCGTGCGCAACTTCTATCTCACGGATGGCGGCAATATCCGCGAGCGGCTGTTGTCGCTGTCGGATCGAGACTTCAGCTTTTGGTACACGATCCTCGAGAGCCCAATGCCACTCACCGATTATGTGGCGGGATTGGAGTTGCAGCGGATCACCGACGGCGACCGCACCTTCGCCCGTTGGCGGGCGACCTTTAATTGCGCGCCCGATGAGGAGCCGGGCCTTGTGGCCCTCGTTGGCGGCGACGTTTTCCAAGCGGCATTTGACGCGCTCAATGCGCGGTTAGCGAGCTAGGCCATGAAGACGATCAAAGGCCCTGGCATTTTCCTTGCCCAATTCGCCGCCGACACGGCCCCCCACAATTCATGGGATGGAATAACCAAATGGGCCGGGAATTGCGGCTACAAGGGCGTGCAAATCCCCTCTTGGGACGGACGCATATTCGACCTCGAGAAGGCCGCGCGGTCCCAAGGCTATTGCGACGATCTCAAAGGCGTGGCGGCCCGGAACGGCATTGAAATCACAGACCTCTCCACGCACCTTCAAGGCCAGCTCGTGGCGGTGCATCCCGCCTATGACATGATGTATGATGGCTTTGCCGCGCCTTCGGTCCACGGCAATCCCAAAGCCCGTCAGGCATGGGCCGTGGAGCAGGTCCGCCTCGCACTGAAAGCGTCGCAAAACCTGGGTCTCAAAACGATGGCGAGCTTTTCTGGCGCGCTGGCTTGGCCTTACATTTATCCTTGGCCGCAGCGTCCTCCGGGATTGGTCGAGGCCGCCTTCGATGAGTTAGCCGCCCGGTGGCGCCCGCTCTTGGATTATGCCGAGGAATGCGGCGTGGATGTCTGCTACGAAATCCACCCGGGCGAAGATCTCTGCGACGGTGTGTCATTTGAGATGTTCTTAGAGCGCGTCGGAAACCACAGCCGCGCCAATATGCTCTACGATCCCAGCCATTACGTGCTGCAACATCTCGATTACCTCGACAATCTCGATATCTACCGCGACCGGATCAAGATGTTCCACGCCAAGGATGCCGAGTTGAACCCGACCGGGCGGCAGGGGGTCTATTCTGGATTTCAGTCTTGGATCAACCGCGCCGGTCGGTTCCGCTCCCTCGGCGATGGCCAAGTCGATTTTGGCGCGATCTTTGCCAAGCTTGCCGCCATGGATTTTGACGGTTGGGCCGTTGTGGAATGGGAGTGCTGTATCAAACATCCCGAAGTGGGCGCGCGCGAGGGCGCGGCATTCGTGGCCCAGCACATCATTGAGGTGACCGAACGCGCTTTCGATGATTTCGCCGATGCGGGCACCGACGATGCTGCCAACCGCGTCGCCCTGGGGCTCGAACCCTAAATGCTTGCTGGCTTCAACCTGCTACTCTGGACGACCCACCTCAAAGATGAGCTGTTGCCGCAATGCCAGGCGTTGAAGACGGCGGGCTATGACGGTGTGGAGATCCCGATTTTTGAAGGCATACCCGCCGATTACCGCGCCATGGGGACCCGGCTGAACGATCTTGGGCTCCGTCGGACGGCGGTGGGTATCGTCCAAAGTCCCGAAGCCAATCCCATGAGCCTCAACACGGCCACGCGTCAAGCGGGGGTCGATCATCTGAAATGGATGGTGGAATGCTGCCAGTCAGCGGGGGTAGAGGTGCTCTGCGGCCCATTTCACCAGCCGCTGGGCATCTTCACCGGCGAAGGCCCGACCGAACGCGAGATTGACGCGCTCGCCCAGTCCCACCGCGAGATGGCGCTGTTTGCAGCGGGTGCGGGCGTGGCGCTGTCGGTCGAGCCGCTCAACCGGTTTGAATGCTACGCGCTCAACACGATGGAACAATCCGCCGATCTCGTGAAACGGATCGGGCAACCGGGGTATGGCTGTCTCTTCGACACGTTCCACGCCAATATCGAGGAAAAGAGCCTTGGGGCGGCGATCCGTACCGGGGGCGCCACGATCAACCACGTGCATTTCTCCGAAAACGACCGCGGTGCGCCCGGCAGCGGCCATATCGACTATGCCGCCGCCACCGCAGCGCTCAAAGAGATCGGCTATGACGGCTGGATCGTGATCGAAGCCTTCGGCCAAGCCTTGGCCGAGATCGCCGCCGCCACGAAGGTCTGGCGCCCACTCTTTAAGCGGGAAGAAGAGGTGATCGAGGCCGGGATCACCACGATCCGCTCCCATTGGCACAAGAGTCCCGCCAAAGCCCGGACCGGGCGCATCAAACTGGGCATGGTTGGCGGCGGCAATGACGCCTTCATCGGCGCCGTCCACCGCATTGCCAGCCGCATCGACGACCATTTTGAGTTCGTGGCCGGGGCGCTGAGCTCCACTCCGGAGAAAGCTCGGAAATCTGGCGACGCGCTGGGCCTCGCCTCTGACCGCATCTACCCAGATTTCCGCGTGATGTTGGCCGCCGAGGGTGCCCGCGCCGACGGGATCGAGGCGGTGAGTATCGTCACTCCCAACCACATGCATTTTGAGCCCGCCGCGGCGTTTCTAAAGGCCGGCATCCACGTTCTCTGCGAAAAGCCGCTGACCTCTTCCAAGGCCGATGCCAAAAAGCTCGCCGCGATCGCTGAGCAATCTGACGCCCTCTTTGTTTTGACCCACAACTACACCGGCTATCCAATGGTGCGCCAAGCGCGCGACATGGTGGCAAGCGGCGCTTTGGGTGCCATCCGCGTGGTGCAGGTGGAGTACCCTCAGGATTGGTTGGCCGAACCCCAAGACAACAAACAGGCCGACTGGCGCACCGACCCCGCAAGAAGTGGCCTCGGCGGCTCGACGGGCGACATCGGCACCCATGCATTCAACTTGGCGGAGTTCATCACCGGGCTCGAAGCCGAGACCCTTGCCGCAGATCTGCAGTCATTTGTGCCGGGCCGAAGACTGGACGACAACGCCCATGTCTTTCTCCGCTTCCGGGGTGGCGCGCGCGGCGTGCTCTGGTCGAGCCAGGTTGCGCCTGGCAATGAAAACGCCCTGCGCATCAGGGTCTACGGCGAAAAAGGTGGGCTCGAATGGGCCCAAGAAGACCCGAACTATCTCTGGCACACGCCGCTCGGCCATTCCAAACAGCTGATCACAAGGGGCGGGGCCGGGGCCGGAGCGGCGGCACATCGCGTCACACGAACCCCGCCTGGCCATCCGGAAGGCTATTTGGAAGGCTTTGCCAACATTTACGCGGAAGCAGCCGCTGCGATTTTCGCCGCGCGGTCTGGTGCGCCCCCGCCGGAGGACACCCACTTTCCCACGATCAAAGACGGGCTCCGCGGTGTGAACTTCATCGCGGCTTGCGTTAAATCATCCGATCGAAACGCAGCTTGGGTGCATCTGGACCCGTAGTCCAAACCGGTGCGGAGGCGCGTTTCGGACAACGTCGCATGGGTCTACATGGAATATGCTTGGCCGAAGAGGTGTCCGGGGACCTGCAGTGCCAAAGTCATACGAATTCCAGTCTGTCTTAGGTCTTCGAAACTAAGCGAATACTCCCTGTTAGAAATCCGCCGTCAAACGTCACCTTTTGCGATGTCGCTCGCTCGATTGTCGACAAATTTCGCCAAGGACTTTCGGGCGCGGGCGGCGAGCAATTTGAGATCTTCCTCTTCGGCAGCTCGCAGACCCGTTTCCAGGTGATACTTTGCCTTCCGATGATCGTTTCGGGCCCCCGCGATGAGGCCAAGGCCAATATGGCATCGCGCAAAATGAGCGCCCTGATCGCTTCGTTCGTAATTGAGACAGGCCAGGTAGTCGCGTTCAGCCCAGTCTTTCCCGAATAGTTTCAATGAGAAAAAGCGCGCGATATCGGAAATGCTGGGTCGGGACTTTTGCGGCTGGGTTCGTCCCGGAGGCGCCTCCGCAGAAGGATCAATGAGTTTCAAAACCGCAAGTGAGACTTCGGCGCGGGTTACATAGAATTGGCGGATGAAGTTCGTATTCTCTTCACGTTCGAGAATTGGGATATTGTCGGTTAGCAGGCGCCAGGCCATTGCCAGCCTACCGGCGCGGATCTCGATAAGCGCACGAACATATTCCATGCCGTTGGTAATATTTAAGTCGCCGAGCGCCCGGCTCTCCGCACGGAGGCGTTCCACCTTTGGGCGAACCGCACCCGGTGCATCTAAAAGAGCGGCGCTAAAAAGAGCAATCCCGTCGCTTACCCGCTCGTCCGCCGAACCTGGGATTGCCTCGCTCCGTCCATCTTCGAGCACGGATCGCGCTGCTTCGGGATTGCCCTCGATCGCGTAAATCATGGCCCTTGCCCAGCGAGAATAGCCAGCAGCTCGGCGCTCATTGTGTGTTTCCGAAAAACGTTTGATCTCGTCTGCAACTTCCAGTGCTTTGCCGCGAAATCCCGAAGAACGGTATCCCGAGCAGAGGAGGTACCGCGCGCTCATGGCGAGGTGATTGTCGCCTCGGGCTTCCGCCACGGGTGCAATCTCGCCAGCGAGCACTTCGATTTCTTGCCATCCTTTCCAACCGGTTTCGTCGTAAATCCGCATCAACGGGACCTTCGACCAAGCCGCGCCCCAAGTGTCGCCGTGGGCTTCCGCTTCCCGTTGGGTCCGTTCGGCCAGCGCCTGGGCTTCGCGGTAATCTCTTGTATGGCAGAGTGCGATGGCCATCAGCGTTTGAAAGATGCCGAGCTCCGGGCTGTAGGGCCCGCGCATCATGCGTGGCATCAGCTTTTCGCCGATCGCCTCCAATCGCGTGAAGTCGCCGATTAATTCGAGGGCGCGGAGCCATGAGACGGCGAGACTGCGATAATCCGCGTCGTTCAATAGATCAGGATCGGCGGCCACGAAGCCATATGCCGTTTCGAGCCGCGCATCGACGTCGAGCATGTCGGCGGCCCGAAGGCTCTCTCGGGCCGCTTCCAGAAGCGGTTTGGTGGCGCGTTCTGGATGGGGCGACGCGAGGTAGTGGGACGCGAGGGCGGCGAAGTTCTCGGCCCCATCGGTTTTCCCCATAGCTTCCGCGACCGCGAGATGCGCGGATTTTCGGTGCGTAGAAAGGAGCCCCTCGTAAACCGCATCGCGGATCAAGGCATGCGCGAAACGGCATTCGCCAGGACCGGCGGGTTCTAAAAGTCCCGGCTGGGCCGCCATCTCCGTTAATCCAGGAGATCGGCCGAGGGCGGCTTCAAGAAGGTCTTCCGAAAAGTCTCGCCCGATCGTCGCGGCCATGCGGAGCGTGGCCTTTTGGTCGGGCGAAAGATGTTCGATCCGGCTAAGAACCAATTGTTCGAGGTTACCGGTTAGAATTGTGCCGTCGGGTTCCGATAGGGTGAGCCCATCATCCGACTGACGTAGCCGGGCGCCCTGGTCGAGGGCGCGGACAATCTCCTCAGCCACCAATGGCACACCGTCGGACTTCGATGCAAAGAATGCGGCGAGCCCGGGAGAGAGCGTCCCCCGAAGCCGATCTTCTGCGATCGCTTGTATATCCTGATCCTCCAGAGCGCTGAGCTCAATCAGGGTCACGTTCGGGTGCTGGAACCAGCTTGCGGCAAAGTCCGGACGGCAGGTCAGGATCATCGGCAGGGCACGTTCTGCCAAGGCGGCCAGCACTGATCCTGTAGAGGCGTCAACCCAATGCACGTCTTCGACAACCAAGATGCCGCCTGCATTGGCGAGCCCGGAAAAAATACGAACGAGAAACTCCCGATCGGCAAGGCTACGTTCCAGCGGATCAAATTGTTCCGAATGCTGATCGAGGAACCGGTTAAGCTCGTCCGAACCGACAATTCCTGGAAAGCGATCCGTAACGGCCGATAGCGTTTCTTTACGGGAAGCGCGGGGTGCCGTCCCGGCTGCTTGTCGGAGACAATCCATAAGCGGGGCGTAGGCAACGCGTCCGCCACTCTGAGCGCATTGTCCCGCATAGATCGCGTGCCGCGTTTCGAGATCCGCCAGCGCCTCAAAGGCCAAGCGGGACTTTCCAATCCCCGGGGGGCCGGTGACAATTGCCGTCCGCGCCTCGGACCCGACCACGTCGATCAGCCTTGCCAGATCCGCTTTTCGACTGACGAAGCGGCCTTGCCCGCGGTTTGCAGCGGCTTCGAAAAGCGTGGCACCCTCCGTCAGACCGGTCAGCCGGTACCCCGGAACGGGTTCGTCGAACCCCTTGAGCATAAAAGTTCCGAGGCTCTCTGTATCTACATGACCGGCCGTCTCATCTTGGATCGTGGTGTTGAGCAGCACCGTTCCAGGCGCGGCCTCAGCCTGCAATCGGGCGGCAAGGTTGATCGGATCGCCGACGAGCTTGACACCACCCAGCGGTGCCATTGCGACCAGGGCATTGCCACCCGCCAGTGCAATTCGAAGCTGCGGAGCCGCATCGAAGTCCATTTCAAACTCGGACTTTTCCCTTTCGAGCGCCTCTTGGATCGACAACCCGGCGCGACAGGCGCGAAGCGATGCGTTCTCGATAGCCTCCGGTGCCCCGAACGCGGCGAGCAGCCCGTCGCCGGCAGTGTCGATCACATGCCCGCCCTCAGCTCCGATGCGTTCGGAGACAAGCGACATGACTCGATCCAGAAGATCATAGGCTTTTTCGGGACCTATGCGCCGTGCGGTGTCCGTAAATCCGACCATGTCGGCAGACAGGATCGCCGTCCACCGTCGGTCGCCATCCGGCGCGCTCATTTTTGCCGGTCTAGCACCTTCACCAGATCCCCGAAAATTTCCCCCGCGGCATTCTTGCCGATAAAGCAGTCCATATGCCCATAGTCGGGATATACCTCGCGGGTGTACAGGCCTTTCTCGGCTTCCTTAGGGTTGAGTTGTTTGAGCCAGGCGAGCGCACGCAAGCTCGCTTCGGGGAGCATTTCGGCGTTCTTCCCACCGGCGATGAAATGGATTGGGATCCTGAAATTCTCGGGCGCGCAGGCAAAATAGTCCGTCGAACCGTCCGCACTCATGACTTGGCCTGCTTCGAAGATCTTGCCGAGATGAATGAAGGGCGTCGACGAGACCGGTCCGAACATATTGCGAATTGAACTATGCGTCGCTGCGTTTAACTGTGCGTGGCGGTAGCTTGGACCGAATGCAAAGTTGATCCGGTGGCAAGTGGGGCTGAGACACGCCACTGGAGCGAAACTCGGAACATTGTAGGTCAAAACGTTGAGCATTAACTCAAACGCATCTGGGTCTTCAGGGGACCGAGGATCAAACACGTCGAGGCCGGACTTGAGCTTCTCCTTCATCGCCGGGTCAATTTCGAATGCGTCGAGCAGCGGCCAAAGAGTTTGCGGAAGACCGTGCGCTACCAACCTCGCGAGACCGGAATCGCCCTTTGCGAAATTGAACCAGTTCGAGATCGCAAATGGCCCAAGTTGCGACGACAGGATCGAACGGACCCGTTTCTCGCCCGCCATCACCGCCATGAATGCAGTCATCGAGCCCACGCAATGGACAAGTAGTTGGACTGAAGCCGATCGGCTCCGGGCACAGACAAGTTCGATCGCCGCTGGCCAATCCTTGAGCGCCACATCGTCGAGCGTGAAGGGCTTTTGGCTCGCATCGATATCGCCGCTGCCGCGGTAGTCGAAGAGCCAGACATCGTAGTCTGCTTTGGTCAGAACCTCGACAAGGTTCGTCTTCACGGTTGGCAGTGCAAATGACGAGGCATTCGTGCCGAAGCCACCGGCAAGGATGACCGGACCTTTGGCACCACCACGATACCGGGTGAGTTTGAGATAAGTATCGGGCTCGGTCTCCGGGTAGTGCACTTCTGCCCCTGGCATGGGCGGCATTGGCCGCGCCTCGCTTTTTGGGAAATCGGCCATATAGGCCCCGAGCCCGCCATAGGTGCGAAAAACCAGTCCGCCCATCTTTGTAAAAACCTGCGCTTTGTAGGCGAGGGCAAGCTTCTCGGCGGCTTTGAGGTCTTTGGCGGCGTATTCAGCCCCGTAGAGCCCAGCACGGACGACATCGGCCCGGAAACCCTCGTCGCGGCAGAGGTCAGGAAGGTCACGGAGCTCTGTCGTCGTGATTTTCGCGTATGTGTTGAGAGCGGCAAGAAAGAGGCCGCCTTCCGTGTAGGAGATAGTAAGATCGTTGGCTTGCCGGATGACCTCCTCGAACGTGACCCGTAGCATCCCTCGGGCGACCGGCCTTTCGTCCTCGGTTATATCGACCCGGAGATCGGTGAGGTCCTGCCACCAATGGGATCCTTCCCGGTGCTGCAGCCGTTTCTCACCGTGAAAATGCAGCTTTCGGCCTTGCCCGCCAACCTCATCGAGACCGCCGTCATAGATCATGTTCCAGCATTCAACCTGGTCTTCATTGCGTTGCAGGAACTCAAACGTTCCGCGTCGCATCTCGAACACGCCGTCGAGGGCAGGGATGTCGAGGGTTGCGCGTTTGATCTTGCCCGAGCCGCCCGGGGCGATCGCAGTTTTGACGGCCTCTGCCGAGATCGTACCGGTGAACTTCGCGGTTGGTCTCGGCGCCGCACCGGCGGCCTGGTAAGGGTCAAAAGTGCTCGGCGGATCCTCTAGACCCTCGGTCGAGAAATGTCCGACCATCGTTTCTTGAAACTCTGCGGGTGGCGAAAAATCCCCCATATACTTTTCTGCGACCGCGAGAATTTTTGTGTAGTGGCCGGCTTTGACCTCGACCTGGACCGCTTCGAGCAATTCGAGGATCTGGTCGAGAATTGGCCCGACAACCGTTTCAAGCTCTTCTTCTCCGCCCAGAAGGTCGATGAATTCTTCCGGCGTCAGAAGCTTGATCTCGGAGGCCACTTTCTCCGGGACCATCTCGACGATTTGGCGCCAGAGCCCGACGAGCATCATCCGCGCCAATTCCCACATCCGGTTGTCGATGGGAGACTTGATCTGGGTAAGGCCGGCGATGATGTCGTCGAGGATTTTCTCGGGCTTCGGCCGGGGCTTTTGTTTTTTGGGCTGGATGCCAAGGGGGGGCGGATCGGAATAGTCGATCTTCCAATTGTGCTCTTCGGCCAAGAGCGCGACCGCGCGTTCGGCCACCGCTGTGATCGCGAGATGGGGATTGACGCCCACCGCCGCCGGGATCACGGCTCCGTCCATCACGTAGAGGCCTTCATGCACTCCGCCTGCATCGTCAAAGACTTGGCAGCGTTCGTTTACCACGCCGCATTTGGCATCGTCCCCCATCCCGCAGCCGCCGAGCGGATGGACGGTGACCACCCGGTTTCCCAAGGCGTCCTGCCAGAGCGGGTTTGGTAAATACTCGGCCTTGATCGCATCGCTCCCGCGGCGGAGCTCCTTTGCGTCGCGGAGAAAGGCCGCGTCTGATCCGGCTTTTGGCCAGTTGACCGTGACTTTGTCGTTCTGAAGATAGAGTGACCCGTCCGAAGCATCGTGGCTCATGACAAGATAAGCGATCGTCCGGGAAACTGGGCCGTCATACGCAGTTTCGGGAAAGCCCAAAGGATCGTTTTCGAGCGTGTTTGCCAGCTTTTCGAAATCTTCGAGCCGCACCTTCGTGTCACCGAACCGGAACGGGGCCCCAAGAAACGCTTCCATCATCGGAAAGGCGGCCGCATACCCGGCGTAAAGCGCACCAGGCATTACGCCTTCTTCAATGATGAGCCCTTCCTCCAGGGGTTTTGACTGGTCCCGCAAGTCGACCATCCCAGTGATGCAAGGCCCAGGACGGTATCTCATTTCGCCTTTTTTCACAGGACCCTTGGTGACCCGGTGGGGGCCCGCGCCGACGCAGTAAATGTCGGCCCGCGCTCCAGGTTCGCCTTCGACCGGGATGTTTGCATTATAGCCAAACGCCCAGACATCCCCGTTGGTCGAGAAGCGTTTTCCGAGCCGTTCGCTGAAGCCCAAATCCTGGCTTCGGAGAAGGATCTCGGTCGAGCCGAGGGTGCCAGCGCCAAGTATAACGATATCTGCGGTGATTTCACGTTCCGTTGGCGCGTCTTCCTCGGGGTGAAGGTCAGTCAAGTTTACCGACCAACCGGTTTTGGTCTTAGCAAGCGCATTCACCTCGGCGCCGGTGAAGATCGCCGCCCCGTAGCGCTTGGCGTCGGGGAGATAGGTCATCAGAACCGTTTGTTTGGCGCCGTTGTTGCAGCCGAGGACGCAGTCACCGCAATTGTCGCAGGCGTCCTGCCAGATGCCCGCGCGATTGTAGCCCGGTTTGAACGCGACATTGATGTCGGGTCGAATAAAGGGCGCGCCCATTCCCTCAGCCACCTTTTCCAGCGCTTCGAGTTTCGGGAGCGTGCGGCCCTTGGGATAGGGGTTCGAACCCAGCATGTGGCGCGCGTGGTCGTAGTATTCGTCGAGAAGTGTGCGGTTTTCGCGGTAGGGTTCGGGCCAATGATCATAGACCCGGGGGTCCGGTTCTATAGCGACATTGGCGTTTATTAGGGACGTCCCTCCGAGGCCGCAGCCGATCAGAACGTTGACGTCGTCTCCCACCCGGAAGTCATAGAGCCCGTCGGCCTTTCCCTGGCGTTCGCCGGAATGGGAGAGGGTCATTTGAACCTCTTCCAGGGCCTTTTGCGCTTCGCGCGGATAATCCCCTGGTTTGATTTCGCGGCCCCGTTCCAAAACGGCGACCTCGCGCCCGGCACGGGCGAGACGAGAGGCCGCCGCACCGGCCCCATAGCCCGATCCGATGACCAGGATCTCGTAGTGCTTTTTTGCTTTGCTCAGGGCCTCGGAGAGCGGGATCCAATCGATGCTCATTCGGCGGCCCGGATGGTGAGGTCGCGGCTTTTGTCGCCGGTGAGGCTGAGGAGGAGCCGTTGGCGCTTTTCGTAGGCCACCCGCGCCGCTTCCGCGAGTGCTTTCCAGGCCTCCGACGTGTTGCGGAGCCAAGTTTCGATATCCGACTTGAATGCCGCCGAGGAGGCCGAACTTGTTAAGAGCATTTCGACATAGGCCTCGCGGATTTTCCCGTTGTCAGGTGTTTTGAAGATCCGAACGAGGGCCACATCCAGCGCGTCGCTGATCAGGAGCAATCCCGCCCCCTCGGCCGTGTCGAGGCGGGGTCCGTTTAAGGTCCATCCGCCGGTATTGTAGACTTTGATCACCTCGGGGATCTTCTCCACAGTGATCCGGCTGGCAAAAGGTTTGTGGGTATGGCCGAAAACGAAAGTCAGGTCCTTCGGCACACCTTTCAACTCTTCGTCGAGTTGGGATCTTGCTGGCTTTTCAAGATACCAACGGAGCCCCTCGAGCCCGCCATGCGTCAGCGCTTCGCCTTCATGGAACCGTTCGGTGTCGCGATACTTTCCAAGGCTCGCATCGAGCCCGACTTGGGACAGCGTGCCGAGAACACGGCGTAGGGTGGGATGCCCACTCATCGGTAGAGCCTCGGCCAGCGCGTCGGCGATCTTCGGCGACCAAGCCTTGGAAAGTCGCCGAAAGCCCTGGGTTGTCAGCATGTTTTGATAAAGCTGCTCGGCATCGCGTCCGAGCCCTGCCGCATCGCCGAAACTTGACCAGGCGAAATCGATCCAACCGGCATTCTCGGCGGACAGATCCTCGGTAGAAACGGTCACGCGCGGGCCATGGAGCCAGTCTTTTATCACGCTCATCAGCCGATAGGGCGGTTCGACGAAATGGCCGTGGTGGAGAAGAACGGCGCGCGAAGTGTCCCCGAAACCGATATTCGGATACCGAAAATCGGCGCCGTCGAACCCCGCCCGCTTGAGTACGGTGTCGAGGAGGCGGCTTTTCGCAGCTTCAGTTTCCGTGAAAGCCAGCGTCGCCTCGGTTGGGTTGCGTTCAGCGGCGCCCTTTGCGGCGTCCGTCGCGTGAAGGCCGAGCCTCGCATCTGACCAGAGGGCATGGTCGTGATTGCCAGCCGTCGCGATTACCTTTGATGCAAGCCGGTCCGTGTCAGAAAGAGCTTTTAGAAAACCGGTGGCGGTCTCAACGGCGAGCTCACGGGGCGAGAACTGAAGGTCGAGCACGTCGCCCAAAAGGATAAGTTGCGGTTTTTGGGGGCCATCGGCGGCTTCACCTAGAAATGCACCCAGCGCATCCGCGAAGGCCGTTGTCACTCCGCTCCGCTCTCCAGACTGACCCGGTAAATCGTTCAATAGGCTTGTTAAAGCGCCTGCGTGGAGATCGGAGATGCAGATATGGCTAATCATGGCTTACCTTGCGTCAACGAGGCCGCGATTGTCCGGCCGCTGTCAACGGTGAGGCCAGTGCCATGGTGCCGCAACCGGGTTGACGGCTTAGCTCTTTGAAGGGGATCTTCCGGCATGGGATGGGGCGACACAAAAGACGGTGTATTGTTGGCCGCGCTCGGCGAAGACGGATGCCACGCGCTTTTCGACGCCGCTCCGGAAGTCGTTTTCGCCCAGGGCCAGTCGATCTTTAGTGCCGGAGAACCAGGCAACACAATGATCCTCCTCGGGTCGGGCCGCGTGGAAATCTCGCTCACCTCGCTTGCGGGACGAAAGTCGGTCCTCGCCCATATGGGACCAGGCGAGGTGTTAGGCGAAGTCGCGGCCCTCGACGGCGGGGCGCGGTCGGCCGATGCGGTGGCCGCATCCGCGGTGACGGGCCGTGTCCTTGCACGCGACAACGTCCTAGCCTTCGTTACGGCAACGCCCAAGCGGGCCGAAGCGGTGCTGATCGCGCTTTGCGGCAAAGTCCGAAACGCCTCGGAAATGTTCGTGACCCAAGCCGTGGTCGAAGGCGAGCCACGCCTGGCGCGGGGGCTCCTGAGGCTTTTCGACCGATGGGGCGAACCTGGCAAGAACGGTCGAGTGACGCTGGCCGAGCGCTTTTCCCAGCAAGAGATCGGCGAATTCAGCGGCCTTGCCCGGGAGAACGTGAACCGCCACATCAAAGCTTGGACTGGCGACGGGATCGTCGCGATTGAGGGACGCCAACTGGTGCTGCTCCAAAGAGACGAATTGGAAGCCATCGCCGATAACTAGTCCCTAGCCGCCTTGGCTCGGCGGTACTCGTCATCCGACAGTCCCATCGCGATCATGCGCCGCTGCATCAGGAGGGACAGGCGATAGGTGTCTTCAAGAAACCCGGTTGATGCGATGAGAATGCGCTTGGGGTCCGCCGCCATCCGGTCATCGATCCGGCGCGCGAGGATGCCTCCATAGCGGAGGTCTTCGATCAGTTTTTCAGTGGTTTTCGGCGACATCTCGTCGATCAGGAGATGCCCGTATTCGTAGATTGCGAAGACCGGCATACGCAGCGTGCGGATTGTGTCGAGTATCTTGGCTTTCCGGGCCGGTCGCAGGATCGCCTTTTTGAACTCATTCTTGCTTTTGGTGAAATTCGGATCGGTAATGAGGCTCTCGATCCGGGCGTTATGCGCCTCGATGTAATTCGAGATTTGGTCGGCATCGGTGCAATCAAGTGCCTTAAGAAAAAACAGAAACTGCGTGAAATGAAGAAGATAGTCGTGCCCGTTCGCCCCCATGACAGTGGGGAAGTCGGAAAGCGGGGCGGTCTTTGCAAGTTCGTTCCGGACCGTCTCGAAAAACCAATTCTCTGCTCGTAGCGTCGCTTCCACCGTTTCAAAAGCGAGTTGAACGGTATCCTCGGAGACCCGCTCCTCGGACAAGTCGCCAATAGCGTCGGTCACATGCTTTCCCCCCCGCGTTACTGTCAGCGACGGCTCTCGGCCGGTCAAGTCCGCGGTATAAGGCCGATTTTCGTTGCGGATGAGCTGGAGGTCGGGAGTGGTTTTTTCGCCCATCAATAAGGTGCTCCAAAAAACAGGATGAGGGTTGCCGCCGCGAGAGAAGGCGCCATCGCGATGGTCGTGCTGCGCGCGAAGATTGCGTGGGCGCCGAGAAAGATCGATGTGAGGAGGAGAAGATCGGCGATAGCGAGGAGGCCCGTCCAAGCAATCGCACCCGCGAAGAGGAAATAGTCTCCGCTTCCAAACCAGCCCCGTTCGGCAAAGACGCGTTCTTGAAAAAGCCCCAGGGATATCAGGCCAAGGGAGAGAGTGGCCGTCGCTCCAAATGTCTCGCCGGCTATCCAGCTATTGGCCAATCCCGTGGCCACGAGTGAAAGCGTCAAACCGTCCGGTACCGTTTTGGTTCGCCAATCGGTCCAGGCCAGAGTCCCCAGGAGGCTTGCCAGCGCAAATGGAAAGAGAGGAGCGACGAGGAGCGCCATCAGAGCGCTCGCTCCGCCGTCATAAGTGGGAATACTGCTATGCGCCCCGGTTCGGCACGGAGCGCGTTCCAAAGCCTTTCAAGATCGCGCGTGCCGTCGATGGCCGAAATCTGGGCGCGGAGGATTATAGGAGGCGTCTCGCTCTCCACTGCAACCACATGATCGGCGCCAAACGGCGGTGACGCCTCAGCCCGAAGCTCGACCCGCTCACCGGGGGGCACCGCTGCCGGATCCCCGAAACCCGTCAAGGGGTAAAGCAACGTGATCGTCCCATCCGCCGAGAGGTTGAAGAGCGTAAGGTGCGGCGTGGTGCGGTTTTCAACACTTACGTTCGCCGTCTCTCCTGCTTGGTAGAGCCGATCGCCCCGGTCGAAACGAATTGCGAGGGGCGGCAAGGCCAGGGTCTGCAATGCCGCCACAAGACGGTGCTTTGCCTTTACGCGGGCGAAATCGGAGGCCCGGTCCAGATGTGCCACACGGTCCCCGACGGCGGAGTAGACGCGATTGTCCTCCACGCGGAGCGCATTTTCGCCAAGCGGTGGGAGGGCTTGAAAATCACGCGCGAATAGGGTGGGCGGTGGCGCGGCGGGGCTTGGGATCACCAAAAGCGCGCGGTTCTCGTTTCCGACCGGCTCGGATTGCGGCAATTGCGCACCGTCGCTCAATTGGCGGACCTTTCGACGAACATGGGTTTCGATCTCGCCTTTGGTCAGTTCTCCGTCTTCGTCGAGATCCGCAGCACCCCGGAGCGCATCAGCAAAGGCGTAGCTCAAGGCACCTCGGGCCACGCCGTCGATGAGAATTTCCGGCACTTTTTCGGTCTCGTTCACCGCTGCGAGAAAGAGCGCGACATTTGTGCCGCTGGAGTGATCTCCGGTAGGCGCAGGCGGTGGCTGCAGGGGGTCCGCCTCCATCGTGGCGGCTTCAACATATCGGTATCCCAGGGTCGGATTGAGGTTCCGCGTCACCGTCCCCGCGTGGCAGGCATCGGCGATAAAGATCACGTCGATGTCGTTCCGGCGGGCGAGAAGATCCGCGATTTCATCGTCTCGGATCCGTTCACCGGCTGATACGCCGCGTGGTGCAAACCCAGCGAGTAGGAAATTCTCGTCACGGCCGTCGCGCTCGCTCCCGGCCCGGTGCTCGGGCTCATTGGATCCGTGTCCGGCGTAGCTGACGATCAAACGATCTCCGGGTTCTGCGCGGTCGAGTACCGCCTCCCAAGCTCCAAGCACGGCTTCGCGTGTCGCTTCGCCATTTCGTAGGAGTTGCACACTGGCACCGAGCTCCTCTAGCGCATCGGCAATATCCTCAGCGTCGTTCACTGCTCCGTGGAGGTCGGGGATAAAGGCATACTCGTCGATACCGATCACAAGCCCGAACGTCGTCGCGGACAAGACCGGTTGCGCCCAGAGGAGAAGGACAAGTGTGGCGAGGCGACAGAGCATGTAACCGGCTCACTCGAGCGAGAATGCCACGCGGCGCGCGATGCGGTGGTGCTCGTCCGATCCAGCCTCGATGCCAGGCGGCGGTTCCGGAATCCGGCTTTCGCCAAAACCGGCTACTCGGATCTCACCCTCAAAGCCGTATTCTAATAAGAGCGCGCGGACCCGCTCAGCCCGGCGCTGGCTCAAAGCCATGTTGTAGGTGTCGGAGCCCACAGGATCCGTATGTCCTCCCAAAGACACCACATTTGGAGCGGTCAGGGCGACGTGTTCTATCAGCGTAGCTGCGTAGTCGGCGCCGATCTTGTCGAAGTTGGTCGAATCGTATTCGAAAGTGATCGGCAGGCTCACTTCCTCAACCTCAAAACCACGGATTGAGGTCGTGAAGATGCCGCCGGTGTCGCCGGACCGGGTCCGTGGAAGGGCGACTTTTTCGTCTGCGAGCGCGAGAGCTGCGGTCGCGAACTCATAGAGCTCGGCAATTTCATCGGTTTCTGCACCATGGGTTTGATCCCCTTCGGCCAACTCGTTGAGGGCGAGTTGGAACTGGCGCGCGGCAGCGGCATAGTCCTTGGCGTCCCAATCGAGGCGACCAAGGGCAGCATAGCTCCGCCAGTGTTTTTCGTATCCGAGTGCGTCTTCGTAGAGGGCGCGTTTCTGGCCCAAATCCTCGGCTTCGAGCGCAGAGAGGAAACTCTCTCGCGCGAGATAATCTCCCACCCACTCCCGGATCGCGTCGTCGCAAGCCGCGCTGAAAACGATCTCTTCGTAGAGGGCCTCGGCACCCGAACGGTCGCCCGATTGAACCGCTGCAACCACGGTATCGTAGTGAGGACATGCGGCAGCGGGCAAGGCAGTGAAGAGCGCGAAGGGTATATATTTCAGCATCTTCAGGACCTCCGTTAAGGTGAAATTTGATAGGGAAGATAAGTGGCCGACCATCGAACCGGATTTTCTGGATCGGCAGCAAGACGGAGCAGCGCTTGGCTGACTTCAAAGAGCGACTGGCTGGCCTCCGGCACTGTGCCGCCCGCAAGCCCGGCCGGCAACAGCGCTTCGATGTCAGCGAGGTCGCCTTCTATGAGCAGGGCGAGCAAAAGACCACGTCCAGTGGGTTCGGTCACGCGTAACGCGAGGGGGCGGCCATTGGCGCCGATGGCGCTTGGGATCACGAGAGGGGCCGCAGCGCTGATCGTGGTCGCGCCCGCTTGGCTTAGGCGGGAGGGGTAGACCTGGGCAAGCGCTCCGGTCGGGTCGACATCGAGGAGAAGAAGCGATCCTGGCCGCCGGGCGCGCGCTTCCATCGTGATCGTTTGCCCCAAGCGGAGGGCAGACCCGCCCGCAATGGAAAGCTCCAGCTCCGCGTCATTCGAGGGCCCAAAGAGATCAACCACAACCCCGACCGTTTTCTCAAAGCTTTGGACGCTATCGGGCGCGGGTTTTGCAGGAGGTTCGATGGGCCTGGGAGGGAGGCTTACCGCCTCCAAGCGCTGAAAGACCGCGTTTTGGTCACCGGAAAAACGCGGGGCGAGACCGCGTCCGGCTGCCATGCAGGCCGAAGTTTCGTCGCACCATGAACCGAGCGCTTGTCCGACATGGCCGAGGACGTCGCCGTGGCTTTCCCGTCCGGCCGCCATGGCATCGAGCCAGCCGGTCGTGAAGACGCCACGGTCGAGTTCTTCCCAGGCGAATTGGCTGCCGGTCGATGCTGTCCAGAGATTGACGCTGTCCGACAAGGTGATCTCTTCGGGAACGATGTCGCCTGCGATCCCGCGCACACCGATGGGGCCACCGTCGAAACCCGCGTCCAGCACGATAGTCGCGTCGCGATCGGCGATGAGATCGAAAATTTCCCCGAGCGTCGAGAGCGGTATCTGGCCCAAAACCGCATCGCCGTCATGGGCAACCAGACTTGGGGATCCGGCGAGGGAAACTGTGCCATGGCCCGCGAAATAGAGGAAGGCCCTATCGCCAGGCCGCGTTTCGCCGACAAGACGGTCGATGATCGTCGAGAGGATCGCCTCGTATTTTGCTTCAGCATTTGTAAGGACAGTCACTTCCGTCGATGTAAAGCCGAGGTCACTGACCAAGCGTTCGGCCACACGGTTTGCATCTGCGACCGCACCGTTAAGATCCGGCGCGCCTGATACCCCGGAGTAATCGTCAATCCCCACGACGATTGCCCTGTCGGCGCCGACTGCGCCCGTTGCGGCAAAGCAAAGGGCAAAAATGAAACGGACGATCATGGCCAGGTCTCCAGGTCGCGGGCACAGCGGAAGCCGAAATCGACACCCGGCGCATTGTTGGGAACGCTGAGGCGCGCCGAGATGCGAAGATCGGCCGGGTTGGCGCTGTTCCAGGAACCGCCTTTGAGAACGGCGCCGCCGTCGGCCTCGACCCATTCTCGCGCATTGCCCGACAGGCCTTGCAACCCGCTTGGGCTTGCCCCGCCCGCTGAGTTTACTGCCGAGGGAAGTCGACGACCCGCCCCGGGAGCACCCCGCCACACCGGTTCGCTGGGTTCCCAGCTGCCCCAAGGAAAAACAGCCGTTCCGTCTCCTCGGGCAGCGGCTTCCCATTCGGCCTCGCTCGGCAGCCTCTTCTCTGCCCAGTTGCAATAGGCACGTGCATCGTTCAGGGAGATGTTGGTCACCGGCATATCGGCGCTTGGCGCCGGGCCAGCGGTGCCCTGGGGTTGGGCCCAACTATAGGCCCCGTCAATCAAACGCGCTTCCCCGCTAGAGGTGACTGCAACGACGCGGCTTCCCGCCTCAGCCTCGGTTTTGTAGCCAGTATCCTCGATAAAGGCGCGGAATTCGCCAACCGAGACTTCAGCTTGATCGAGCTCGAAGGGCCCGATCTCAGCGTCCCGTGCGGCTTCTCCCGGGTCGCGGCTGTCCGGACAGGCCTCCCGAGCAATCGGAGCCGCGTCAAAGCAAAGCTCAATCGCTTGCTCGAGCGCTATGTTATCGTCTCCGATCCGTATTGAACGTGTATTCGGACCGGCGCGCGGGGCCTCGATCGGAGCGGCAGACAATGTTGCGAGGGCGCCGTGGTAGAGCCTGATTGCATCGCCGAACCGGCCGATTTCAAACGCTGAATCCGCCCGAGCCACATAGGATCGTGCCAAGATGTCCGCGGCGGGCGACGGGGCCTCACCGGCGGAGAGGTAGGTCGATTTGGCCGTGTCGGCCTCTGTCCTCAGGCGTTCGACAAGACCCAAAAGTTCCGACGTGCCCTCGGCCCAAGCGGCACGCGCGCCATCGAACTTCCGTTGCGCGAAGTCTGCTTCGGCGGCTTCTGCAAAGGCAAGAATTGTGCCCAGATCACTCTGGCGGCCACCGGTCGCCTGTGCCGCAAGATCCCAGGCGGCACTGTAGGCTTCATTGGCGCTTTCAGCTTCGACCCTGAAGCGTTGGGTTTCTTCAATCGCCTCGCCCGCGCGGGCGAGGGCTGCTTCGGCCGCGTTTTTTGCAGGGCCAGCATCTTGGAGAACGCCGTCGTCGGCCTCGGAGAGAGACGCCTTTGCCGCAGACAGGGCGGCCGCCGAAGTTTCAGACGCAGTCGCGGCGCCACGTTCGCCGGCAATTGCAATTGCCCGGTCCGCATCCCGAAGGACGGCGCGGGTTTTCTCTACAGTTTCAAAGCGTCTCGCTTGGGCCAGGGCATTGGATTGCGTGTCGCCCAGCTCTGCGCGAAGCGACTTACTTGCGAGCGCGAAGTAAGACGCGCCGCCCGCGCTGGCCAAGAAGCCCGTAAAGAGCATGATCGCCGTCGCCCCCGAGACGCCGGCTGACCGAAGCGCGCCCGTCGACGGAGGCGGCGAATAGGGCACGCTGCCGACCTGAACCGTCTCGATATCGGGTGCTGATTGGCCGCTTAGAACGGTCTGAAACGCTTTCCTGGCGGCTTCGGCCGAAGAATAGGGCGCTGCATTGTCGAGCCGCCCGATCATGCGCGCCAAGAGCCTGGATATTTGCTCGGCCTTGGGATGTCCTCCGGGAAAGAGCTCATCTGCGGTCGGTGCTGGGCGTTCATCTCCGAGTATCGCTGCCACGAGCATCTCGTTGTCGGCGCTCTCTCCCGCAAGCGTTGTGGATGGCCCGTCTGGTCCGAGGATTATCCTGTAGCCGAGCATCCCTGCTGCATAGACATCGTCTTCGGGTCTGGGCTGGGCCGCATTTACGACGTGGCGCGACTGATAGGCCACGGGCTGGCCTGTAACGGTCGTCGCTCGCTCGCCCGAGAACGTAAGGTCGGTCAAACGCAAAAGCCCGCCTGCGGTCTCGCGACGTACCGTTGCTGGGGAGAGATTGCCATGGATCAGACCGACACCATGGAGTGCGGCGAGCGCGTCGAGGACTTGGTCGAAGACCCCAAGCCGCGCTTCAATGGTCTGGGTATCGAAGGCTTCGTTGAACACCTCTTCGGGACAGGCCAGAACGGCGAGGGCCGGCATCTTCTTGAAAGCACGGCTATTTAAGAGGCGTTCGACGGCCTGGAGGCGGGGGTGGCCGAGCTTTTCGTAGATGGCGAACCTCTTGCCGATTTCGGCCACCGCCGCATCGTCTTTTGAAACGCTAAAACTTGCTGTGTAAATCGACACCGGCGCGCCGTTCTGCTTCCGCACCCCGTCGAGCAGGGCGCATTCACCGACGGACGCTCGAAGTTGAACACCGTTGAAATAGGTGCCGAGCGCGTCGGAGAGCCGTGCATCGATTACATTGTTGGCCGTGTCGTCCATGGCGGCCCTTTCTGTCTTAGCCGGATCCGCGCAACTCAAGGAGGGCGAGATCGAATTCCAATGCGGCTAGGATAGGGCAAGTGGCCTCGCCCACGGGCAAAACGTATTTGATACGACGTAGGGTGGAGGAGGCGTCCAAGAGCTTGTTTTCGCTCGAAAGAAGGTGGGCCTCGATGAGGATCGCGTTGATTTCGTCGACGAGTTCCGTCTCAGCATTGCGGGCCCGGGCTGGGTCGGTGCCGCGGAATTCCATGATCTGCCAGAACGCGCTGGCCGGGTCGGTCGCGACCACGCCGCGGGAAGGGCGCGCCTCCTCTGCGAGGCAGGCCTCAAGCCCTTTGGCGACGTCGCGTGATCCGGTGACCCAGGGCGTGGTCATCAATCGGAGCGACGCGTCACCCGCGGAGTTTTGCACCGAGACAAAGCCTAGAACGGCCAGTGCGATTGCACCGAGAATGCCCAGAGCTACGGGCATCGGCACTGTCGTTGGAACTTCGTCGCCCGCGGTGCCGACCGGGGCCGCCGGAAGAGAGGTTCGGAGGAGCCGGATTTCCGTTTCCCGCCCTATGCGGATCCACATTCCAGGACGGACTGGGCCGGTTCTAGGGTTGCCACGGTCAACTTGGGTCAGCCCTCGATCCGAAGAGAAGTAATCCCAACCGCTGCCATCGGCCCTGCGTTCCAACGTGAGGTGGCCCGGTACGACGTCTCCTGCCCCGAGGCGGAGCGTGTCGTCGGCACTTGATCCAATGGTCACGCGTTGCCCGCCCAGCGTGACCCCCCGTTCGACATCAATGCCGTCGGTCACTTCGGCCCGGAGGCCCTTCGGGGCAAAGAGGCCATACATCAGAAAAACCCCTGGCTTTGGATTGAGACGATCGTCGGAGCGAGAGCTGCGATGATGATCGACATCAGCATCAGAAAGACCGGCAAAACGATGTTGGTTTTCAACCGCTCGGCCGCCCGATTGGCCATTTCTTCGCGGAGATAGCGAAGTTCTTCGGCTTGGTCGGAATAGAACGTCTCGGCTTCGCCCGAAGACCGTTCGCCCTGGGCCAGGTTTTTCAGGATCGCTTTGACGGACGCTGCCTCGACGCGTTCGATCATCCGGTGGAGCGCGGCGTCAAAACTCGTCGCATCGGAATCCTTTGCCGTGATCGCAATCTCCCGAGACAATGGCGTGCCGGGGGCCGCTTCCACGTATTTCCCGAGGGCTTTTCGCGGCGTTCCTCCGGCCTGAACGACGAGCACGGCTAGGTCGAGAAAGAACGGAAATTCTCGCTCGATCTTGTCGGAGTTCCGCTTCGCAGCCCCAGAGACGTCGAGGATCAGAAAGGCGAGAATGAAGACCGCGCCGAAAAGCCACCAGCGGATGCCGGTCGAGAGCGGCGCGCCACCTTGGGCGAATGTGTTTGCCGCGAAGAACGCCCCAACCGCGGCGCCAATACCGGCCGAGAGGATCATTGCGGCGGCAAGATATTGAGCACCGGAAACCCCGCCATAGGGCCGACCGGCATAGGTCAATTGCAGATCGAGCATTTCGGTGAGTGAACGGAACGGCTTTGCAAGGGGGGGGAACGCGGTTCCGAGTGCGCGTATGATCCGGGCCGCCCCGTCTCTGCCTTCCGGTTCCGCGCCAAGTTCGGTTTGAAAACGGTTGTGACCCGCATCGAGCACATTCGCGGCCAGTAGCCCCAAGAAGAACGCCGCAAACCCAAAGGCCAAGGCTATGACGATACTCTCCATCAGACCTGAACCTTTGTGAGCCGGTGACCGAGAATATGGGCGGCGAAAAACATCAGTGCGGCGACGCCGATGAGCACTTGTCCAAAGGGGTCGGCTAGGACCGAGGTTTCATGGTCAACAACCAGACTTGCCCCGATCGCGACCAAGGGCCCTATGATCGACATCAGGTATAGATTGCGCCGCCCGTTCTCGGACGCAGTGCGGAGCTTTTTGTTGAGCCGTTCGATCTCGATCAAAGTGCGGGATAGGTTCTTGAGTGCCTCGATGAGGCGGCCGCCGGAGGACGTGCCGACACGGACCACAGAGGCAGTAAGCGTAAAGCTCTGAAGGTTGAGCTGCCGGGCCATTTCGCTGAAGGCTTCGTCAACGCCCATGATCTCAACCCGGCGCTGGAGCCGCGCGATTTCGACATCGGCCGGAGCAGGTGCGCTGTCGGCGACGCGTTTGAGCGCGCTTTCCAAGGTCGCTCCGGCGGCCATTTCATTGGCCACTTGTTGAAGGGCCAGTGGGAGTGCGAGCTCGAGTTCTCGCGACCGTTTGGACGCGCCACTCGTGTAAAGAAAGGCCGGGATCCCGCCGAGAAGCAGAAGGATGACGAGGATTGCGGGGAGTGTCGCTCCGGCCGAAAACAGTCCAAAGCCCAAGGCCAGGGCGAGAAAGAGGATCAGCGCAAACGCCTCGACTGGGTCGGTGGGTTTGCCGATGACGAATTCCAACACGTCAGAGAGTTTTTTGCGGCGGGTGTCCGGTAACCGCTGCCAAAGGTAAGCTAAAGCCGGGAACACCATCGCTTGGAGACCGAAAAGACCAAGGGCGGCAAGGGCGGCCGCGCCGATGTTTACGGCTTCAAGCGGCATGGCTTACCTCGATTTCCAACTCGTCGAAGAACGTTTCGATCTGGATCAGATCCCGCTCGGCCATCTCCTCGAAAAAGCTCGGTATATAGCCCGCGATCGTGTGGCGGAGGCCACCGTCTTCCTCGGCGAGTTCGAAGATCGGGTTGACCGGGATCCCCCCGGTTTCGGGGTCAAAAGCGCCAAATTCGGAGATCTCGACGATGGTGCGCTGTTTTGCGACCGCGGACGCCGCAGGATCGAGCGACCGGGTTTTGCGAACTTGAACAACGAGATCGATTGCAGCGCTGATTTGTTGGCGAATTGCGTGGATCGGCAATTCCTGACCCGATTGGAGGACCATGGTTTCGAGCCTCAAAATCAGGTCTTCGGGTGAATTGGCATGGGCGGTCGTCATTGAGCCTGAATGGCCCGTGTTCATCGCTTGCAGCATATCGAGGGTCTCGCCGCCCCGGCATTCACCGACGACGATCCGGTCAGGTCGCATCCGTAGGGCGTTTTTGACGAGGTCCCGAATCGAGATTTCGCCGCGACCGTCGACATTTGCCCGGCGGCCTTCAAGTGTGACGAGATTACGGTTTTTGAGGCGAAGTTCGGAGGTGTCTTCGATCGTGACGATCCGTTCGTCCTCGGGGACAAACATGGCGAGCGCGTTCAAGAGCGTCGTTTTTCCAGAGCCGGTTCCGCCTGAAATGATGACATTCTTTCGCGCAAGCACCGCCGCCTTCAGAAACCTCTCCATCGGGAGCGACATCGCGCGGTTACGGCGGAGATCGGCAACACTCCAGTGCTTTTTGCCGAACTTCCGAATTGTGAGTGACAGACCGTTCAAAGCGGTTGGCGATGCGACGATATTCGACCGGCTTCCATCGGCAAGGCGGGCATCGGCAAGCGGCGCCCCTTCGGTCAATTGCTTACCGTCTCGCGCCGCGATCCGGGCCGCGACTGTGAAGAGCTCGTTTTCTGAAGCGAAGGCCAGCCCGGTCTCGAACATTGCGTTGCCCTTCTCGACGAAAATCCGATCGGGACCGCAGACCATGATCTCCGAGATCGCGTCGATATCGAGAAGGAACTGAATTGGACCGAGCCGGAAAAAGAGGCCGAGCACCTTCTCCCGGATCGCGTCGCGTATAAGAGCCAGTTTGAACGTCTCGCCGATATGCCCCGAGCAAGAGCGGTAGGCCTCCGCAAAACCTGAATGGAGCCGATTGAGGTCGGCTTTCGTGTCATCGGCCGTCATATCCAGCCGAAGTTCGGACGCGAGCTCCTCGCGAAGTTCCACCGCCTGGGCGCGCTGGTCATCGTTCATCTGGGAAAACGCGAGTTCCACATCACCGCGGGTCCCGCTCATCAGGCAAGCCGAGATAAGTGGCCGCCGGATCGCTTCGGCGGCGTAGCGATTGACCGTCGCAATCATGTCGGGTTTACCGGCGAGGTCGAGTTCGAGGTCGATCAGCCGGTCGAGCTCGTCCGACAGGAGTTTCTGGCGCTGGGCGTCAGATCCGTCGAAAAGATCGCGGCGACGATCCTCGAAGTCCAGCAGCGCTTCGTTCATCATCAATTCGAGGTCCGACAATTCCGAATTGGCGACCTGCGATGCCACCGAGCGGTTTGGCAACATGATCTGAGCCAGGTTGTTGCCAAGCCAAATTTCGGTCCCTGCCTCGACAGGCGCTGCCACGTCGCGGTCAAGGTTTCGGCGACCTAGTCTGAGACCTCCGCTGGTCAGCGGTTTGATGGTCCATTGCTCGCCGATCAGCATCAATTGCGCATGGCGAGGTGCGACGCCGGATCCGGAGAGAAGGATGTAATCCTTCTCAGCCGCACGCGTTTGATCGCTGCCGAATTCGTAGAACGTCCCATCAAGGGTAATCGCGGCACGGCGGTTGCCATAGGCGTCGGCCACGCGGATATGGGCGCGGCCAGCGGTCATTGGGTGAGCCCGATGCAGTCTTGGGTGCCCTCGCAAGGGTTCCTGAGGACAAGGGTCAGATCGTTCACCGAAAGCACTTCTTGGGCCAGGAAGGCTTCCACCTCGGCCGATGGCGCTTGGAGGGTGATGTTCTTGTAGCGCGGCAATTCGCGTTCCTCGCGGAGTGCAGCAGAGCTATCGAATTCGCCGACGGCCATGACGATAGCATTCTCGAGAATGGCCCGCGTGGTGATTTGATCATCGGCGTTCACAAAGGGCCCAATCACATCCACATGGCTGCCGGGCACAAGGAACACTCCGACGCCGCGGTCAGGCTCGACCGGGATCGAAAAGGCGCGGTTGCCGGGTTCGATCCGAAGGTCAAAGTCGATCTGCGGTTCGGCGAAGAAATGGACCCGCTGAAGGAAGCTCCCGCCCGCCACGTCTTGGCCGAAAACCCGGCCCTTAAGGTTGATCCGTGTCACGGGATCATCGCCCAAAGCCCAGGTGAAATCGCTCGAGAGCGCGCGGGGCATCGCTTGGGAGACGACGTATTTTTCGAAGAAGCTCTCGTCTACGAGAGTTCCCGCTTCGATGACTAAACCGTCTTCGGCTTTCAGCCGGAGCTTGGTGATTGTCGCCGTGTCAGCTTCGACTTTTTGGTAATAAAACCAGCCAACGCCGAGGGCGAGGAGGGCGGCCAGGAAGTAGAAGATATTGCGCATCACTCCTCCAAGTATCTGATAACGATCAAGCTTCCGGTGGTGTCTGGTTGAACGTAAAGCCCCACCGAGCAGTCCGGCGCGTTTCCGATAAAAAACGACATCCCTTGCGGGTCAGGATCCTCAAAGGCGAATCCATTGTCTTCGAGGGACGATCGATAGAGTTCTGCCGCCTTATCTTGGGGCGCAGTATGGCGGAGGACGATCTGGCCTCGGCAAGGGCCCGTGAGCCCGTCGAGTATGACATAGCCGCCTTTGGGCAAGGGGAGTTCGGGGGGGGAAAGGCGCGCAAGGACCATGAGCGACATGCCGGTTCCTGGCGAAAGATCAGTAAAAGACATGGTCAGCGACATCGCCCGGCCCGGCTTCAGAATTTCAGGGTCCAGGTTTTCAAAGGCGCTGGAAAGAAAGCCGGCGAGATTGGGGTGGAGCGCGTTTCCGGTATAGGTCAGCATCGCACCACGTCCGCCTTCGGCAATGACTACGTTTTCGGGCATCCGAGCGCGGAGTGCGGTCACCACATCGACAAGTGCGGTTGCCGTTTCCGCGCTGTACTGGCGCATGCTTTCTCGGGGTTGCGCGTGGGCGAATGCCGCGAAAAGGCAAACCCCCAGAGTTGAAAGGAGCTTCAGCATTCCGTCCCTCTTCCAGCCGGAAACACATTTGGGAACATCCAGATCGCCGGGCCTTTGCAGAGCTCTTCCCAGATCACGAGATCATGGGCCTCGGCGAAGTCACCGTCCGAGTGGGTCCAGGCGAGACGGTCCGCGGAGACGTAGGATTGGCGCCCGAGTGTTGGATTTTGCTGGGAGAGAAAATCGGTGCCCTGGATCGTCAATTTGACTTCGGCGGTTGAAACGATGTCTTCCACCGGGTCGCTCGGGCGCACATCGCGGAGGATCTCATCCCAAGCGACTGCACCTTCCTCGACCTCGTCCCAAATCGGCTTCTCGCGGTTCAATGCGCGTTCCGCGTCTTGGCCTTGGCAGTCAATCTCGGTGACCTCCTGGAGTATTCCCGTTCGACCCAAAAAGGCGTCCTGATCGAAATCGCAGGCGCTGGTTCGTCCGGCCGATGCCGAGGTCACCGCAGCGCCACGGGCGTAAACCGCCGTTTCCTGGCGGTTGAGGGACGCTTCAAGGATGAATTTTCCAAGAAAGACCATCGTGACCGCGATGGGGAGCACGGTCAGACCTTCGAGGGTGACTGATCCACGCCGATCAATGCGCATTGACCCGTCCCCAGCTCGCGGTCGAGGCAACGTGGCCGAGATCCTCGGAGAGTCCGTCAAAGCTCGCCGTTCCCTGTCGGTCAAGAGCTCGCGACGCCTGGCCCGGATCGTCGAGCCGCGTCGAGGGCATCAAACGCGACTGCCAATTCTGGGAGTAAAGCGTCGCCCCATCGGGATTGTAGATCGCGGCTTGGCCATAGCCGGTATGGCTGTCGACATCGCTGGTGAGCACCGCCGTCCCGAGCCGTTTGGCGACCTCTTTCTGGACAAAAGCGAGGATATGGAATTCCTCATCCATGGTTTCCGTTTCAAGGGGAGGTGCGGGATTCAGCGGTGCGATCCCGGGAAGCTGCCAGGTCTCGGGGACCGGTGCTGCGTAGATCACGCCCCTGCCGCCAAAGAGATCGAAATCGATCGGAACTTTGCCCCGATTGGGCCCGACCATCACAGAGGCATGGGCAGCGCGGTAAAAGAAGGTGTAGGCGTTCGGTCCAGCCCGCCGTTGGTTATCGCCGGTGATTGGGAAATAGCCGTTCTCGTCGTGGACATCCCAACTGAAAATCGGTTGCGGGATGTTGCGCGCAATCGCGAAGATGATCTGGTTGATGTCGTCGACGGTCTCGGCGATGTCGCGGATTGTGTCGGCAAGGTTGTGTTCCCGATCGACGAAGCGGCGCGGCGGCAGCGCCCGATCAGCGGGCGGCGTGAAGAAGACGAATTGGCCCGATCCCCAAAACGCCAGCGGATGGCGCGGCATATGCGAATTGCGGCTTTGATAGAAATGATGGAACTCGTGGAGCGCATCGCCGATTTCGGTCACATGGTTGATATGGTCCTCAAGCGCCGGAAACTGGTCTGTGCCACCCGCCCGCAATGGTCCTTCGAAGCTCTCGAACCCGCGCGTCTCAAACGTCGTGTCGGTTGAGGTCATGCCGACTTCCATCACCAAGGCGAGCTTGGCAAAGCCACCCAAGGGGCCAATCTCAGCGGGTTCGAGCGGGAGGGCCATGCCATCGGAGGAGTTCGTCGTGCTGCAATTTTCGACGCCTTGGCCATTGCAGGGATCTGCGAAATGGTGGTCATCGATGTCGAGGAGATCGTGATAGCCTCGCGAGATCTCATCCATCGCTCGGGGATGACGTGCCATCAGCGCCTTGTTCATTCCGTCAATAGCCTCAAGTGCCTTGGTGGCCGTCAAAAGCCCGCCAATGGGGTCAAAGTCGCTTTTGATATCCGCCGCCCGCGCTTGGGCGAGGGCCGCAGGACCGGCCAGGAGCGCGTGGTAGGAAAAACACGGCGTGGTCCAAACCACGGCTTCGGCGACGTTAAAAGGGTAGGGCAGGCGGGTGGGGCAATGATCCCCGGCATGTTCCCCAATCTCGAATTGCGCAATTGCAGCAGCTGCGGTGAGTTCGGTCGTTGTAAGGATCAAGGCTTCTGACCCGACTGCAACGCTCAGCAATTGGGCTGCCGTGACGTTGTTCATCGAAATTATATTGAGCGCCCGGGCAGACCAGGCGCCGTGCATCGTCGCCAAGGCATCGGCAGCATCCTGAACTTGGCGCCGGTCATCTATCATCTGGGAGGTATTGAGATTGGCCGACGTCATCGCGGCAACCGGAACCATCCCGGCCAACGCGACCAACGAGAGAGCCCCCCGGCGCCGTTTGGAGAGAAAACGCGCGATCATAGGAGGGTCACCGTGGCGGTGCCTTCTTTCCAATATGTTCCGTCGCCCCGCTTTGCGTCGTAGATAAACCGGCGGAACGGCGTCGAGAGCGGGAACCGGAAAGTGACCGTGGCGCGCATCGGCACGTCCGTCTCCCCGAGGAGTTGAGACATTAAGTTTTGGTCCCATCCCACCGTTACGGTGACGTTCCCCGGCTCATGGACATAGCAGAGCGCATTGATTGCAGCCTGGCTTCGGCCTTGGATGTGGTCGCCTCCGGTCAGGATTTCCTCCGCCGCTGGGACCCGGTCGCATCCCCGTCCGGCCGCGTGACCTGTCGTCGGCGCCGCAGCAATGAGGGCCCAGCGGGCGGCATCTTCTGCCTTTCTTTGCGCGACAGAATTCCGCGCGCTTTCGTTCAGTTCACAATCGGTCGGGCGAAGATCGGGAATGCTGCCGGATTTTAGCTTCTCGACGAGGTTGAAAGGGGGGCACATATGGACAAGCGCGGCGCGCGCGGCCGCGTAAGCCGCATGTTCAAGATGCATTCGCGACTGCGCGGTAATCATGACTTGGGAAACAGCACCGAAAAGCACAAGGAATACCGGCAGCGCCATGGCCCCTTCGAGGCTGGCGCTTGCCCGGCGGCGCTTGAGGCGGGGGAGACGTCTCATTTTGCTTTGTCCGCGAGATCCTGGACCTTGGTCCGCCATTGTCCTTCTGCGGTGTCCCTGGGCCCGATCATGCCCGTCGAGACGGCGGTCAGAGCACCGATGAGCGCGAGCGCAAAGCCAAGGATCAGGATCTTCTCCAAGGTCATTCCGTGGCGTTCCTTATCTCCGAGGGGACGAAGCAATCGCAGTGATCGGCCGGGTTGTCACAGCAGGCGAAGGCGGGATCGGGGACGTCTACGGGTGCAAAGACCGCCAGGCCGCCGATCGCGGCCGCGAGGACGACTCCGCGCCAGATCACCCGTCGCCACCGGATTCAGCAAGCTCATCCATTTTATCCTGGAGCTGGCCTTCGCCGTCGGTCCTGGTGGTCATCACCGAGGTGCCAAGGGTCGTGATGGCCAGGAGCGCGGCAAGGGCGAAGCCGAAAATCAGGAGTTTTTCCAGGGTCATATTCGATTTCCTTTTCATGAAGGCAGGAGGTTTCATTCGGCCGCTCGCTACTCGATGAGATCGCGGATCGTGTCGATGACGAAGTCGGCAATGTCGGTGCTCATGGTCGCGAGGACCGTGGTGGCCGCGATGCCGAGGCCGAAGATCAAGAGGTATTCCATCGACATCCTTTGCGTCCTCCAGGGCTTGTTCGATGGGATGAGCTTAGGATGTTGCTTCGGTGGCAGGGCCGGTGTCGTTCTGGTTACGACAAAGGGTTATTGCCGCAGCAAAGGAGCGTCCGGGCTTGCGCGATAGAAGAGCTGGCGGACCGGGTATGGCCCGCTCTCGGTGTTTTCCTTTGAAACTTCTGCGATCTCGACGACCTGGCGTTTGCCTTGGGTCCGGCGCACCTGAACCACCACGTCAATCGCTTCGATAATTTGCCGTCTGACAGCAACCAGCGGGACGTCGGCATCCGACATGAGGCACATCGTTTCAAGCCGGGAGAGCGCACGGCCAGGATCGTCCGCATGGACCGTGGAGAGCGATCCTGCATGGCCGGAATTCATGGCCTGGATCATATCGAGGGCTTCGCCGCCCCGGCATTCGCCCACGAGGATCCGGTCAGGCCGCATTCGGAGAGCCGCGCGGAAAAGATCGCGTATCGTGACCCCGCCCCGGCCCTTAGCATCGCGCATTTGGGCTTCCAGCGGGACCACGTGGGGCATCCGTAGGTCCAGTTCGGCTACGTCTTCAATCGTGAGAATCCGTTCGGTCGGGTCCATCAACCGGGCCAGAATTCCGAGAAGGGTGGTTTTGCCCGTGCCAGTGCCACCCGAAATGATGATGTTCTTGTGCCCGACAACCTGGTCTTCGAGCCAAGACACCGCGTCTTCAGAGAGAGACCCCGACGCCACGAGATCCTCAACGCTCGGAGGGTCGGTGGCAAATTGCCGGATCGCGATCGTGATTCCGGCCCGCGCCGCCGGGTCTTGGACAATGTGAACCCGCGCCTTCGAAGGTGTCCTCGCCTCTAGAGATAATTCGTGGGGATCGAGGCGCTTCCCGGAGAATTGGAGGATCACGCGGGCGAGTGCCCTGAGCGATGCGCTGTCGCGCATGGCATGTTCGGATTTCCGAATTCCGCCTTTGGCGTCGATGAAGACCTCATTGGGCCCGTTGATCATGATCTCGCTGACCGACGGGTCGTCGTAGTAGCGCGCCAGTGGACCCAGAAGGTGCCTGAGGAGGCTGTCATAAACGGCGTCTGCGACCATTGCTCAGCCCACCGGTAGCGAAAACAGGAACGTCTTGATTGCCATCGAGCCGACCAGGGCATCGATCAAGAGCGTCACGACGGCCACGAAACCCACAAGAAGCGCGCCGGTTGTCAAAAGGTAGTCGAGGCTCATGCGTCCGTCCCGCGTCGGTTTCTACGGCCATTAAGAAGAAGTGGGGGGCAAGCGTCGCGGCGTCGTACTCGAAACGACACCGCACACGATCTCGCGCCTCTTTAGTAGCGAATTGGCCCGTGATGCGGGGCAGTTGCCTCGCCGAGACGGGGGACTCGTGATGAGGATGCTCTGCGCAAGTATTGCGTTAACGGTGAGTGCGAGTGCGGCCGGAGCCTGTCCCAGTTTCGGCCTTCCGTCGGATTATCTAGCAGCGTTTTTCTGTCAGGAACTTGCGGAGCTCGCCGGACCCCGCACCCGCAATGCTGATCTCGATGCCGGGAAACCGGACTCGGAGGCGATCGGACCCGATTGGCTCGAAATTCCAGCGATTAGAGCGGCTTGGCGCTCCGACCCGGCAAAGACCCTCCGGCTTATCGAACGCATCCGCGAGGCCGGCGGCCGCGCCGGGAATTGAGGGGTCATGGAGAATTTTCGGAAAAATGGAAACGCGAGTGACGCCCGTCACAGCGCTCCGATCCCCCGACGTCGACAAAGGAGGCGTTCGACCGAGGAGGGGAAGCATGGTCTCGACACGTCTCAGACCGATCACTGGCCCAGCGGGGGCCTGTCCAACGGACACCCGGGCACGGGTCGATCCATCGAAACTCTTGAACTTGATCGAGCGGATCAAAACCGCCAGCGGCAGCCGCCAAACGGGAGCCGCATCACGGACCGAGCCGGCGGCGAAAGCCGGCTGACACCAATCTGGAAGGAGTATCAGACATGAAACGCACTTTTTTGAAGGCGGCGCTCTCAACGACTGCGCTGCTGAGCCTCGGCGCCTGCGGGATACCGGAGTTTATGGACCCACAGCCCGTTGCCCCGGAACCGGCGCCACAAGTGGCTGCATTTGTTGCGCCCGAACCGGTGAGTGCTCCACCTGAAATCCGGACCGAGACCCGGACGCCGGCGCAGATCCAACGCGATGCCTATCTTGCGAACCGCGGTGGCGATGACGGTGACGAAGACGGCGGCTGGGGAGGCTAGGACGATATGATGCGTGGGTTACGCCTCACCGCGACCCTTCTTGGTACGGTGTCCTGCCTCGCGGGCGGGGCATCGGCCCAGACCGGGTCCTATCTCGACCAGCTTATCTCGGGATCGACCTCAATTCTGCCGCTCCGGAGTATCGACACGAGTGTCCGCGCCGAAAAGCGCTACGCTTTGGTGATCGGTAACGGCTCCTATTCGGCGATCCCGAGCCTTCCCAATGCCCAAGCCGACGCCGAGATCGTGGCAGATTTTCTCCGTCAGCAAGACTACATCGTCCAACATCACGCTGACATCACGAAACGGGGCTTTGAGGATGCGCTGAGGCGGATCCTTTTCGACGTCGACAAAGACACGGAAGTCGTTGTCTTTTTTGCCGGACACGGCTTCCAGATTGGCTCGGAAAACTACCTCGTGCCGGTCGATGCCGATCTCGACACGGTCTACGATATTCCATTCGAGACGGTGTCGTTGAGTTCGCTCGTCAGCATCGTTGGAGCCCGGGCACGGCTGCAGGTGGTGATACTCGATTCGTGTCGAGACAATCCTTTTGTCGGGCGCGCGCAGCTCACCGCGCTCGGTGCGGGCCTTAGAGAAACCAAGACCGGTTTTGCCTCCCTTGCGGCACCTTTAAATTCGATGCTGATGTATTCGACGGCGCCGGGGGCCTTGGCCTTTGACGGAGAAGGTCAAAACAGTCCCTTTACGGCCGCCCTTGTGGAGGCGGCAAGTGAAACGCCCGATGCGGAGATCCAGGACATTTTCGAAGGCGTACGTCGAACGGTTTATGACGTTACCGCGGGTCGCCAAATCCCCTGGGACAGTTCAACCTTGATCGAGCCCGCGAGTTTCGGCATCGGCGCCGCCCTTTCACGGCCTTTGGCAATCAACGCATTTGGCACCGGCCAGACCCGCGGATTGGCGCGCGTCGTCGATGAACCGGAAGCGATTGTGACCGTGTCCGACGCCCAGAGCGCCGCTGTGATTGATGCGGCTTTCGTTCCCGAAGTCGATATCGGGGAGGCGCTCCTCGGTGCCGTCGCCCCCACACCGGGCGAGCGCGTCACGGTGAGCGCAGGCCCCGAATTCGGCCGTTTGATCCTGCCCGGCGATGACGGTCGAAGACAGGATGTTCTTGGCCTTCCGCTTTCTGCTGAGGAGTTAGAGAAACTTGTTCTCGTGAACCAGTCTGTCCAGGTGCCGGCCCTGTCGCTTGGCGCTCCAGAAATTCTCGACGAGATAACCATCTCGCGGGCCGCTTCCGAAGAGCGGATCGCAATTCGTCTCGAGGTTTCACCGTGCGATTTCCATGCCGGAGACCATCTTGACCCCGATGGGATGGGGATCACGCGTTACCCTAACGAGCTCGAACCTGAAGCCGCACTCCGGGTCTGTTTGGCCGCCGCGGCCGCCGAACCGGGGGAAGGGCGCTTCTTTTATCAACTTGGCCGAGCTCATCTCGCGCTCCGCGACATTGATGCCGCGGAAACAGCCTTCGAAACCGCACGTGACCTCGGACATTCCCGAGCCTGGTACGCTTTGGGGCTCGTCGCATTCGAACGGGCCAAAGCCGAGGACCGCGTCATTGAGGGACGGGCGCCCGAGGACGTGCTTCAATTCTACGCACGGGGAACCGATGAGGGCGATCCTTATGCCTTTTATTCCCTCGGACGCCAGCTTCTCCGTTTCGGTGGCACCGATGCGCTGGAAGTGGAGGGCTACGATCTCGTGCTCCGCTCTCTGGAAGTGGGCCACACCTTTGCGATGAACGACCTCGCTTCGTTTTATCTCAATCCCGACAATTCCTATTTCGATGCCGACCGCGGGCTTCGCTACCTCCGCGAAAGTGCAAGCCGGGGAGACATTTACGGCTTTAATAGTCTCGGAATCGCGCATTACCGTGGGCGCGCCGGTCTCGTCGTGGACGATGCGAAAGCCTACGAACTGTTCCTTAAGGCGAGCGAAAGCGGCCATCCCACAGCGCCCTTTAATATCGCTCGGATGTACCGCGACGGCCGTGCTCCTGAAGGAGAAGACCTCAATCGAGCGGTGGATTGGTTTAAAGAGGCGTTGAGCCGAGGCCATGCGCGGTCCGGTACAACCGCAGCCGAGATGATCCTTGAGCGTCGCCCTGCGGGTCTCGGTGTCTTCGATGCCGCCGCGGTCGCCGCGAAGAGCGCAACCTTAGGCGCAAACCGTTACACCAAACGAGCGGAGGATCTCCTCGATGCGTTGACACCGGGCCAACTAGACGGCGGTACCCAGACGTTAATGGTGGAGCTTGGCGCGGATCTCGAAGTGGATGGGGCGTTCGGTCCTGCGAGCCGGGAGGCGCTGGAACGACTGCTCGCCCGATATGGCACGGAATTGTCCAATTCCGATCCGAGAGCCCGGCTTATCCAATTGGCCGAGCTTTCATGGGAACTCAATCCGTTTCGGGTCGACCTGAACTAGTAAGATGCCTGGGGGGTGGTCTATGGATCACCTCCAGGTGGCTAGACCACTCAAACCGGAGCTGGACCGCCTGGGTGCAGATTGCAAGCGCCAGGACTACAATTTTCCAGCATTCTAATCGCCGGGTGGTCATTTGAGGTTTCGTCCCCGGCCCCGAAGCTGCTCAATCGGCTCTCGCGAATGGATTTACGACTGGTAGAGCATAAAGGTTGGCGTCTTAAGCATTGCAATTTCCGGCGTTACGCAGCGCTCAATTCACCGAGCAAATTCGTGAATTTACGGTCACTCATAAGCGGAGCGAATGCATCGTCGATGTCCAGAAAACAGCCCAAACGCCAACCGCGCGACGCAAGGAAGTCGACCCTTTCCAGTGCCGACGAAAAGTCACCAATTTGCGCGAAACCGATTGCCCTGAAGTACTCTAAGGGTGAGTTTTGGTGTGGAACAGCTTCAATCGCAGACCGCGCGGCGTCTATTTCGCCAACATGAGCCAAAAGCGGTCCCCTGGCATAAAGCGCTGGCAGCGCGGCTGGGTTTGTCGAAATTTGGTCTTGGGTTTTTTGCAGCGCCCTTTTTCCGTGAACGCGGGACGCGACGGGATCGGATTTCGCCATAAGGCGCGCAACGACCATTTCGCCTTCGAATTGATCGCGATCCAATCGCGCGGCCTGTTTTGCCAAAGCGATCGACGCGCGCCTATGACCTTGCGACAAAACAAGGGCGCTTGCATCGGCGTGAACTCCGGCATTGGTCGCCATAAGCGAAAGGGACCTTTCAAGGTTGGCCCAGCCATAGCGCGGCATTTTTCCGAAAAGGCCAAGCGCGGCCGCGGTGAAATGCGCAAGGGCGTTGCCAGGGTCGAGCGCGAGCGCTGTTTCAACCTCGCCGTAGGCCGCCTCGAGTAGGTTTGCACCCTCCGACCAAAGTGTATGACGCTTGAAGAGAAAAAAGGCGTGGTAAGCTCTGGCGTCTGCCGACTGCGGTGCGACGGCAACGGCTTGGGCGGCCAAGTCGACGGCGGTTCTTAGTGCTCCTTCATCGAAGCGCGACAAGCACTCAATTGCTTCGATGCAAAGCGTGTAAGCATCGATTGGAAAGCTGACATCCAGTCCCGCATCCGCATTCGGGAGTGCGGGGTACAAATCGATGACCGGCGCCGTGAGGCGGTAACCTCCCCGCGGTACGGTTACGATGATCGCCCGGTTTGCGAGTTTACGGCGCACTTCCGAGACAACTTGTGTGAGACTTTCGTCCGTTACAAAAACATCCGGCCAGACCAGATCTAGCAACCTAGTACGACTTAGAGTTGTGCCGGCGGTCGACGAAAGCACCCTTAAGAGCCGGATGGCCCTCGGTGAAAGTGTTTCGGATTGGCCGTTCCGTTCTGCTGTTCTCGCTGCCACATCGATGTGCCAGTCGGCGATAAGCATTTCTTGCTTCATCGGAAGCACCCGTTTCAAAGATCGGTCATTTGATAAGCAAATGACTGAGAAACAGAAGGCCCTTCACGCCAACGTGAGCCATGTTGGACGCTCAATCATGCCATCCGGTGGCACGGTCATGTCAGATCGGCCGTGTTCCGCTGCAAACTTTGTGGGAATAGCCGTCCTTTCTGGGTGCAGGCGGATTTCAGAACTCTTTCAGGACTTCTCTTCCGGCATACCCATAGAAGGTCCGCTACCGGTACGGCGGCATGCATTTTCGTGGCGCTGAAGGGTGGATTTTAAGGAGGGCCCCGAAAATGCGTTTTGACCCGCTGAGCAGTCTTGTTGCCTCGCTTGACCTGACATGCGCCGTCTTTTTGAAGGCAGAACTCTCGCATCCCTGGGCCATAACCGCCCATGTCACCGAGCAAGACTGTTTTCCTTTTATGGCGACGCTGCCGCGCCAAGTCATCGCCTATCATATCGTGACAGAAGGCCGGGCGATCATCTCGCTCGATGAAGATCAGGGCTACCGCACCCATTGCATTGCCGGACCAGGCGACATCATCTTTCTGCCAACAAACGCACTTCACGTGCTGGCCAGCTCACCAGGATGTAGGCCGGTGTCGGGCAATGATCTTTTGCTCCCAGCTGGTCCGGATGGGCTTGTGCGCATCCAGTACGGTGGTGGTGGCGAGAGGACGCGTATCCTTTGTGGATTTATCGCAAGTAACTCCTCGAGCAGTCCGATTCTAACAAGTCTGCCGGAATTGATGGTGATCCACATCGAGAGCTTAGAAACACGTCAGTGGATCCAAGCCTCGGTCGGTATGGCGGCCCGCGAGTTACGCTCGGGTCGATTGGCCAGCGATGCCATCGTATCGGAGCTCTGCCGCCTCATGCTCACCGAAGCTCTGCGCGCCCATGTCGAGCGGAGTGCTGCGCCAATAGGCTGGCTGCGCGGGATGGCCCATCCAAGAATGTCGCACGCCCTCGCGCGGATCCACGCAGATCTGTCGGCGCCCCTACGCGTGGACGACCTCGCCATTGAGGTTGGAATGTCGAGATCTGCGTTTGTAGCGCGCTTTGCCGAAGTGATGGGCATTGGACCCGGCCGCTATATCCTCATGCAACGCATTGAGGCGGCGGCGGCGCTCCTCCGGGAAACGCAGGTGTCGGTCTCAGAGATATCACACAAGGTCGGCTATGACGCCCCGGAGGCCTTCTCGCGGGCCTTCAAGCGAGAAAAGGGCCTGGCCCCAGCGGATTGGCGGGAGAAGGAAGTACGTGCCGCGTGACGAAAGTCCGGCGCGGAACCGGAAAGCGCGAGTGATCGCCTTGTGTCGCCTTAGCCCGCCCAGCGTCAAGGCGGGCCACACTCGATGTCGCCGTCGATCGCCGGCTATGCGCCAGCCAGGTAGCCCGCTTCATCTAAGGCGTTCATGACCGCCAAATGGGCGAGAAAGGTAGTGCGACACTGCTGAGTGTGGGGACATCTGAATTAAATGAACGGACAAGGTAGACACCGACACGTCGGCCATTCCCACCACGACGTATGCCCATGACGCAACCATCTTGGCATCGCTCTGAGCCTCTAAAAAGTGGACCGCCAAGATGGCTGCTTGCGGCATGGGCGGCGAAAATGATGTGCAGCGGGCCGATCGCGGGCGCTGCGGCAATCGCAGATAATATCTTTGTTAATTTAGGGCGCTAAGCGACTTTAAAGTATACAATAATTGACATCACGTAAGATCGATAGATGCAGCTTGCGCGAGGACATTCCTCGCGCAGAGGAGGCCCAATCCGACAAGAATGAGCCCCGCGATCTGCATGCCCATCCCGTCCCAGGCAGTCGCCAATCCAAGGCTCCCGCGACCCAAGTCGGGTGCCAATAGTGACAGCGAGATCTTGAGCAACAAGGCATGCCCGTAAATTGTGAGCAGCACGCCGGGCCAGGACCAATCCTGGTGAAAGCCCACGATGAGAACCGCCGGCCACAATTCCAAAGTGAACGTGCGCCAAATAGTGGCGGACCTGCCTTGTGCCTCCAGCCTCTCGAAGAAGTCGATCCAGAGTTTTGGCTGGAGGACATGGCTCAAACCTATCAAAACGAATGGTACCGCCAGGAACCTTTCGACGGCCAAAATTGCGGTGTCGGACGTCATGGATTCGCGACCAATCGGATGATGTGCATGTTCTGGCGCAGTTCAAAGCCGAGGCTTTCGTATAACGCGATTGCGTACGTGTTGCTGGCATAGGTGTGCAGAAACGGCGTCTCACCCCGCTCGATGATCTTCTGAGCGACATGCTGCGTCAGTTTTCCGGCGAGACCGCGGCCACGGAAGCTTGGGTGGGTGCAGACGGCGCTGATCTCCGTGTGGCCGGGCAATTTCATGCGCTCGCCCGCAACCGCAATCAGGTGTCCATTCGCCTTTATCCCGTAATACCGACCGGTCTCCAAAGTCCGTCGCTTAAAGGGGCCCGGTTTGGTCAGAGCGACCAGAGACAAAATGGCGGGGATATCGCCGGGGCACAGCGCTGCAATGCCGGGGTGCTCGGCTGAATGAAAACGGCCAGTTGCGACCATCTGCACGCCCGCAAGCGTTTCCACAACCTCTAGACCGCGCCCGCCGCGGACGCGGTCTGCTTGCATCAGGACCAGTCCCTCTGGGCGGCCGGTGGCGACGCGCGCTAGGTCGCCAACTTCGGGGCCTGCTTGCGGATCGGTGGCGGCAAACTGGGCAACGCTACGATTAAAAGCGCATGCGCGGCCTGTTTTGTCGCAGAGATGGGCCTGTCGGGTCGACAAGGCAGCCCAAACAGGCCGATCCAGTATTCGCTCTGCAAGTCGCGTATCTGGGTAGATAGCGATCATTTGGCGGTCTTCCGCGGCTTTACGGCGGGTTTCCGTATCCAGTTGGGAAGCAATCCCATCGGGTCCTCCACCGGACCGGCCGCGATTGGTTTCGGCAGGTCCGCGAGGCGCGCCTGCAACGTCCCTCTGCTGAACTCTGAAAGAACCTCCGTGGCCCCGCCCACCAGTTCTCCGGCCACAAAGACCTGGGGGACGGTCCGAAGCCCGGTATGAGTAAAGAGCGCGCGCAAAACCTCGCCGCCCCAATCGTTTTGCCGAAACTCCGCGCTGTCCACGTCGATAGAGCGGAAAGGCACGTCCGCGCGGTCAAACAAACGCCGCACTGACCAGCAGAACTCGCACCATTCAAATCCGAACATGACTATGGGTGCATCTCGGTCCGCCAGTGTCTTGGCAATGAACTCGACGGCGGGCCGAGAAATCGGGGCCACAGATGCCCTTGCGGGTTTCGGTGCAGCGATTTCAACGGACGACAGGATTGCGTCCTCCTCGGCCGACATTTCATCGGAAACGCTGTCGAAAAGGAGCGTCGAGAGGTACCGCTCGCCGGTATCTGGCACCATAGCGAGGATGTTAGCACCGGCCGGTGCGGTTTCTGCGAAGGCCAACGCTGCGGCGACTGTGGCTCCGCCGCTGATGCCACAAAAGATCCCCTCGCGTCGTGCCAAGTCGCGGGTGACACGCAGTGCGTCTGCGCCGGACACAGGTTGGATCCGGTCGATCAGTCCTTTGGCCATGGCGTCCTCGGCCAGTTTCGGAATGAAATCCGGTGACCAGCCCTGGATTGGGTGCGCACGGGCATTTGGGTGACTGCGGGATGCAGCGCCGTCCGCCCGGCGGAGTTGTTCGATCCCACTCGACAGGAGCGCGGAGTTTTCTGGCTCCACGGCCACGATTTCGGTTTTGGGGCTCGCAAGCTTCAAAGCCCGTGCGGTTCCTTTTAGCGTGCCGCCCGTTCCAAACCCGCTGACCCACGCATCAAGACGTCTGTCGGCGAAGTCCAACAGGATTTCCAAACCCGTGGTGTCCTGATGCGCAGTCGCATTGGCCTCGTTCTCGAACTGCCGGCAAAAGAACCAGCCATGCTCTTCGGCCAAAGCCTCGGCCACCCGAAACATGCCCGTGGCGCGTGCCGATGCAGATGTCAGCACGACTTTCGCGCCTAAAAAGCGCTGCAGGCGCCGCCGTTCGAGACTGAGATTCTCTCCCATCACGATAACGAGGGGATAGCCCTTCTGTGCGCAGACCATCGCCAGCCCGATACCGGTATTGCCGGAGGACGCCTCGATCACGGTTTGCCCGGGCTGGAGGTCGCCGGACTGTTCGGCGGCCTCAATCACAGCGAGGGCCATCCGGTCCTTGATCGAGCCCATCGGGTTGAACGCCTCGAGTTTGACGAAGATGTTCGCTTCGGCCGGACCGACCTTATTCAACTTCACGGTGGGAGTTTGCCCAATGGTCTCGAGGATGGAGGATTTCAGGCGGTTCGGCGGCGCATTTCGTCTTCGGTCCTCGGCCCGTTCCTTTGTGTCGATATCTTTATACATGGCTCTATCCAGGGTTGGTTAGCTAGGCCGCAGCCCGGCCTTTAATTTGCGAAGCGAGATGGTCTGCGAGGTCGCGCGCGTCAGCTGCGGCTCCGGAAATGTGGTGTGATCTCCGCCGCCGCAGGAACGGCAGACCCAGCACGTAAAGTCCTGGCATGGCGCACACGCCACCGTTGTGCACCAAGCGCCCACGGCGGTCGAAGACGGGCATATCGAGGATCGAAAAGTCTGGAGCGAACTCCGTCGCCCAGATCACCGACCGTATCGTCCCGTCCTCAAGTGACCGTGACAGCGCCGGATCGGCAGGCAAGGCGGTGGGCGCGGGCCGGTCCGGGGGAGGTGCGATGACGCCATTCTCTTCAATCCAAGCATCGGTCAGATCGAGAAAGCGATGCATCTTGAGATCGGCCGCGGTCGCCAGGTGGGCCAATCCGCCCGAGAAAAGGGCGGTGCCATCTCTGGCCGCCGCCAGCCGCCCGACCACCTTTATCCCAAGCGCTTGCAGTGCATTGAGATCGACATCGTCCCGCCCGCCCATCAACTGAGGTGAGATCAGCTTTAGAGCGCGCCCGAGATCATGAAGCTCGTCGGTCGTTTGATCGAGAACACCCGTAGCGTGCAGCCAGTGTTCGATATCTCGGCCCCGATACCTCCGCGGGAGGCGGACATGGTTGCCAACGGCCAATGTGACGTCCCGTCCGGCAAGACGCAGCTCATGCGCCAATTGAACGCCCGTGGCCGACGCACCCACCACAAGCACTTCTCCCTTGGGCAGATCCGACGGGGCGCGGTATTTATCCGGTGTGATCTGGACGATCTCGTCCGGCATCAAATGCGCAAATTTCGGCACAATCGGCCGCGAAGCAGCACCCGTTGCGAGCACAACCGAACGGGCGATCAGAACTCCAGTGTCACAATGCACTTCGAACAACCCGCCTCTTTGGGCGATGCGTTCGACCCGTGTGTTGGTCCGGACTTCGGCCTTCGACACGGCGGCAAATGCTTCGAGTTGTGCCACGAAATTCCCCGATGTCATGTAGCCGTCGGGCTCTGAATGGGTCATGCCGGGGAGCAGGTTGGCCCAATTGGGGGTCAGCATCCTTAGGCTGTCCCACCGCTCGGATCGCCAGCTTTGCCCCACCTTACCGCGGTCCAAGACAATGTGATCGATCGCGCGGGACGTAAGCTCGCGGCTCATGGCGAGACCGCATTGACCGGCCCCAATGATGATTGCATGCGCATCCGGCATGACCGAGCTCCTTCCGCATTCCGTGGGTTAAGGACGCTGAGGCAACCGCAAGTGCTCTGGCCGCCTCAGCTTTTTTTCGGCGATCCGGGTCTCACCCGACCGTGACGGTCACGTTTCCGGGGTTGGTGATGATGTCGAAAACAGCCGACCGCTTTTGCGACTGCGCCACGAGGGCAGCAATCTCGTCCTCCGTCGCATCGGCACGGATATCGAAATTGACCCGGATGGCGTGGAAGCCGTTCCGGACGTCGCTGTCGATCCCGAGAATGCCGGCGAGGTCCATGTCGCCTTCAACGCTTGCCTTGACGGCGTGAAGCTGGATGCCGCGGTTCTGAGCCACGCTCGCAATGCCTGCCGTCAAACAGCTTGCAAGGCCGCTCAACACCAGCTCGACCGGCGTCACGCCTTCGTCGGATGCAGAGAATTGCGGCGGATGGTCGGCCTCAATGGTGAACGCTTTGGTGTGCTTTTGTTCTTCGCCAAGGCCGAAGAAGCTCTCGATTATCGAACGGCTATGGACGCCCTCGACCCATTCGCAACTGGTCCGCCATGTGAATTGAGCGGCTTCCGGCGCGCCTTCGAGTGCGGTGCGCGCATCGAGGAGCGCGGCCAAATCAACACCGTTATCCACTGGGGACGTTTGTGCCTGTGTCATGTGTTGTCCTTTCTAGATCCAATGCCTGGCGCGCCGAGCCGGATCCTCTGGGATGCGGCCCGGCGCGTCTCGGTTAGCTGCCCGGTTGGGCAGGAAGGTCGGTGTAGAGCTGGATATGGGCGTTGTGGCCGAACATGCCGGGCAGAACGCCGTAGGTCTGACCGTCGCTGTGCCAATTGAGCGCCAACCCGGCCATCAGCTGTGGCCCGCTCAGTTGCAGACAATCCGCAAAGGTCTGGTCGAACGTCGCCGCCCCCTCGGCATTGGCCCGAATGACCGACTGGCTGCCGTCGAAGGCCCCGATGGGAAGATCGAACGTACCGATGAAGGGGGCGGTCGCACCATTGGCCATGAAGAAATGCCAAATGGTATAGACACCGTTCGGTACGAGATCTTCGAACTCCACCTGCAAGTGGCCTTCGCCGTTCTCGCAATGGTATTGCCCCGCGCCCGACGCGCTGAGCCATTCGCTCAGCATGACGTCAAGGGTGGCTCCCTTCGGAAATGGACCCGTTGCATCGGGATCGCCGGGCGCATGCGCCTGCGGTTCAGCCGATGCGAAGAGGATCGCGTCGAGGTTGGTCAGGTCGGGACCGGGGCGCACAACGCCGCCATCTCCAAGGACATAGACATCCTGTTCGTTCAGTCCGTCCTCGACGTGATTGCGAAAGGTGACGTCAAAAGCGACATCTTCGGCGAAGGCAGGTGATGCGGCCATGGCCACAGCGAAAATAAGTTTAGAGTTCATGTCGTTTCTCTTTCTTGGTAAATTTGGCGGCTGGACATAGCCGCGCAGATATCCTGCCCTTTCAGGCATGCCGGAACGGTCGTGGCTGAAGGTGGCTAGGAATTTCGATTATATATCAGCAGACTGGCGCGCCGATGCAGCTTGCGCCGATGGCCTCGATATGGCGATGATCGGTTCCGCAACAGCCACCAAACACCCGGAGGTTTGGAAGCCAGTCGAGGAGGCGGGCGTAATCCCGCGCCAGCTCCAGCGGATCGCCGTCGTCTAGGGTCTCGGCATTGTCGAGCTCTTCATGGCTCTGACGTGACGCATTGGCGCGCAGTCCGCGAATGCGTGACGCCCACGGTGATCCGGGATCAATGACATCAAAGAAGTGGTCCGGATGCGCGCAATTGATCATGTAGTAGCTTGGCGCTGCAGAGCCGTCGCCGTCCACCTCGGCGATGGCATCGCCCAAAGTCTGGCCGCTGGGGAGGCGCCCGTCGACTTCTACTGTGAAGGCTAGCGCGAGAGGCATCCCGTACTTGGCGCAAGTTTGAGCAATTCCCGCGGCTTCTCCCGCATGGGTCATTGTAATGGCGCTGACCATGTCCGCGCCGGAGCGGGCGAACACGGCGATCTGATCGGCGTGATATTCGGCCGCTTCAGCCGACGTCAGCAGTTCATCGGCGACATAGCCGTCGCCGCGCGGACCAATGTTGCCGCTGATGACAAATGGGTGGGCCCGTTGATGGTTCCAGCGAAGATCGAACAGCAGATCGATCGCCTTGGCGTTCAACGCCGCCAAAGCCTCTGCATCATACCCCAACAATTGACCCCAATCCCGGCTGGCCCGCCATGTTGCCGAGTCTAGGACGAGCCCAGTGTTCTGCCGATGTGCCACGTCAATATAGCGCTCATAGTAACGCCTCAGCGTGGCCGTGCCCTCTTCGGTTTCGAGCAGGGTGAAGGCGGCAAAATAGGGTAGATCGATCTTTTCGTGAAAAATCAGCGTGGTCTCGATACCACCGTCGGTCAGAAGCCGTGTATCGGTAAGTTGAGGCAGTTTGGTACGGTACTTTGGCGTGCTCACAGCCTGGCTCCCTAGTTGGTTTTGATAGGGATCACCTAGCAAGTGACTTGATCGCCGCGAATGACGGTAGATCCATAGTAGTTGACCGAACCGCCAACTCTCGACACGGACGCGTGAAGAGCGCCAGGTTTTCAGAAAGGGACATGCGTGCCAGCGCCTCCGTTGGTGTTAGGGGCGTTGGCTCGGTCAAGGCGGTCAGTGCTGTGATGCTCTCGGAAAATTACCCTAAGGAGCACAATCGGCAAATTGTCACGAAATGATGCTGGGCCGCGCGTTGGCACTTTCTATCGGCGGTCGTGTCCTTTCTTCCTAAAGAGGGGCTATAAAACGGGCCACGAGAGGGGGATTTGGAATGGCACGCAACCGCATTCGTTTGCTCATCTTGCATGCTATGAACTGCATATGGCGACCTGCTGGACCCATCGTGCGTCCGGCTTTGACCCCAAAGAAAGACAGTTGTGGTCTGGCTGTGTTGCCAGACTAATTCGAGCCGGTTTCAGCTAAGGCAGGATAGTTGGGCCTTATGACGCGCAAAGAGCGCGCAATTCCGAAACAGCGGCGGTTCTAGTCTTCGTGGAGTGACCTCGAGTGGTGATGAGCGGTCGGTTCCGGTTGGATTGGCTATGGATGGAGGCATGGACGGTGGCGAATTTCTGAAGACTGCTCATCCGCCGAATTCGGATCATTACTCGTTCTCTTCGTCGGAACGGTAGGTGTGAGTTTTCAACCCAATTATTGAGCCATAGCCGCGTTTCCTTTTGGTTGTCTGATTAAATCTCCTTCAGAGCGGGCCCATAGGATCGAAGTTTGTCGGTTGCGATCACCGCCTTATGAATCGTGCCCGCGCATTGCTTTCTTGAGGAACCCCAAAGCGGCATTCCTATCACAGGTCTTGGTCACGACTGAGCTTTCGCTGCGGGTGCGCCAACAAGGGCTTTCCTCATCATATAAAGCGCTGTGTCGGGAGCCACGTAGACATTGGCGATCAGCGCTTCAAAAGCCCGTTGATCACTAACGACACCATCTGTTTCACATGCGCGTCTCTATCTTCGCCTTCTGCCATGGAGAGGTTTCCGATGGCACGCATCAGGTCGTAAGGTTTCAAGTCAGCGCGAAGGGCATTCGCCTTTTTCGCGCGCTCTAGTAAACGTGCCAATTCGGGTTCAAAACGTTCCCGAAAGTAACTGGGCAAGTCGGCATAGGCCTCGTCGCCCGAGTGGAGCGCAGTTGCCAGGCCTTTCTTGGTTCCCATGAAACCGGCGTAGAGCATCAGCCATTCGGCGACGGCATCGGCTGGGTCGAGCGACGCCTCTAGGTCTCGCGCAGCGTCAACACAGGCGTCGATCTCTCTACGAAATACTGCCTTGATCAAATCGGAGCGCTTCGGGAAACGGCGGTAAAGCGTGCCGACGCCGACGCCAGCGAGTTTGGCCACTTCGCGAACCGGGGCATCCACACCAGACTGCATGAAAACCTCTTTGGCGGCTTGTAGAACGGCATCCTCGTTGCGGGCGGCGTCTGCGCGCAATGCCCGGTTAGCGTCCCGCTCGTTCTTTGTGTCGTTCATATTACTCCGTCTTCAAAATCATTTTCGGAACGCCGTTCCGGTTATTGACTTAAGCGGAACGGCGTTCCATGTAATTTTACGGAACGATGTTCCACTTAATGACGGTTAGCTGATCCGGACCAAACTGAACACCCCAATCAAGATAGACCCATGAACAGACTCATCGAAAAGGCACGCCATCTGCCGATGCGCTCGCCTGTGCAAACCATCTCAATTGATCCCGTGATCCTGGATGCGCCGTTCCGTCCGCAACCGCTTGAGATGCGGATCACAGCGCCCATCGAAGGCATAGACCTTCCTATCGTGCTGCTCTCGCACGGGGACGGGCCTTCGCTCTATCTGCCGTCGAAAGATGGCTACGGGCCTTTGGCATCCTTCCTAGCAGGCCAGGGTTACGCTGTGATCCAGCCAACCCACGCCAATTCGAAGATTGGTGGACTGTCTCACGAGCAGCCGGGTGCACCGCTCTTCTGGCGCATGCGCATCAATGAAATGAAGCACATCATCGATCAACTGGATGAGATTGAAAGCGCGACTCCGCTGTTCGACCATCGCCTCGATCATGATCGGATCGCCGCTGTGGGGCACTCGATGGGCGGTCAAACCGTTGCAATGCTGCTCGGTGCAAGGCTCACGGATTCGAAGCGACCCGAAGACGCCGACGTGTCCGTCATCGAACCGCGGATTAAGGCCGGCGTGATGCTCGCGCCTCCGGGACGGGGTGGCGACGACCTCAGTGACTTCGCGCGGGAAAACTTCTCGGAGCTCAATCCAGACTATTCCCACCTAACGACACCGTCACTTGTTGTCGTTGGCGACGAAGATTTGAACCCATTCATGACTGTCCGCGGCCCGGAGTGGTATCGGGCGGCCTATGAGGATGGCCCCGGCGCCAAAAACCTGCTGAGCCTTGTGGGCGGAAAACACGGACTTGGCGGGATGGCCGGATACGATGCGAAAGAGACCGGAGACGAAGACCCGGATCGTCTTGCCGTCGTTCAGCGGGTTACGTCGGCATTTCTGTATTCCCATCTCTACGACGACGATCCGATTTGGTCGCAGACCCAGGAGATCCTGAAATCACATGCCGATGGCATTGCAACGATAAAGACCAAGTAGTGTGTCTAAAGAGGCTAGAGCGCGGCCTTGAGATGAACCAAGTTCTACAAAACTGCCATCGTGACGAAGCGCCACATTGGTCGCTCTGGGCTCAAAACGGTCATTCGGGACTTCTTTTGCAACGGGTTACTTAAACAGCTAAGCCGCTGATACGAAACGACCCGAAAACCTGCTGTCAAAACCCATCCGTTCCGAATCTCAATAGCTAAATTGCAAACTCGACACGCTGGCATAGTCGTACTTCGACAACCACGAAAGTAATTCGACAGACCAGTATGTTCACCCCTCAGCGAAACTCATTGCACGAGCTGATATCAATCGCCAAACGCCAATGGCTGGACGCACCGTCAGGCCTTGCTGTCGACGATCTTCACCCGTCGTGCGTTTAGCGCGTCCGCCATCGATTTGAACCGTGCCTCGGCGACCTCGCCGAAAAGATCTGCAGTGCCCTTTGCAAGGTGAAATTCCAATCGACGGCTGCGGCGGATCCAGTCGAGTGTCCCAATTCGCTGGGCATCCTGACCCGAAAACATCGCGCCGAACCGCATCGCTTTCCCCAGCGTTTCGGCGGCCGCGATCTCAGCGGGAGACAAAAGATCCACTACCTCTTCAAACCGCGTTCCGGTGCGGCTGTTCTTGTAGCGGTGCAAAAGCGCCAAACCCAAAAATACCCGCTCGCGGTGCGCAAGCCCCGCCATATTCGACCGGGTCGCCAGATCGAAACAAGACTGGTGGCGGTAATCGGGATGGGCCCGCCAGGCCACATCATGGAGAAGGCACGCCGCGCGGACGAGCCGGTAACGCTCTGGCCCCTCTCCTTCGAAAAGGGGTGCGATAAAGCCGTGGAGTTTCCGACCGAAGCCCGGCAGGCGGGCATCCTTTGCTTCTATGAAGCGGCAGGTTTCAATCAACGGGTCGCGCTCGCGGAGTTCATCGGGCATTTGCTCGTAAAGGAGCCCTTCCCGAATGCCGTAGCTCGAGACGGCGATGTCATGGGGCCGGAACCGGTCAACAAGCGCTTTGAGAATGGGCGTGGCCAAGGGCAGGAGCGCAGCCCGGCTCTCGCTGATCCCGGCAAAGGCGCGGAGATCGGCCGGGTTTGAGCGTTCGATCAGGGCAGCGGTCTCCCGCACGTCCTTTCTACCCATCCGGTATTCGTGAAGCACTGCAAGAGGATAGGCCCGCCGCTTCATGTCGATCCGCGCAAATGCCCGCCATGATCCGCCGACGAGAAACAGGCGGTCCGATTGCTCGCCCATCCGGTCGCGGAGCTGGTCGACCTCCTCTCGAACGAAGCGTCGGCGCCCGGCTTTGCCGCCTTTGAGGGTGGCCAGCCGCAAGGGACCGATGGCTGAGCTGACGCATTTGCCGACCGCGCCCTCCCGGAGTTCGGCCAGCTCCATGGACGAGCCACCGATATCGCAGACAAGCCCATAGGAGCCAGGCCAGCCAAGAAGCACGCCTTGGGCCGAGAGCCGCGCCTCCTCTTTGCCGTCAATGACCCAGAGACGGAGGCCGGTCTCACGCAACACGTCCTCCCTGAACGCAAGACCGTCCTCCGCCTCTCGCACCGCAGCTGTGGCCACAGCCGTCAGCGGTGCTGCTCCCATGCCCTCGGCGAGGAGGGCGAACCGTCGAAGCGCTTTGAGCGCCCGTTCGCGCCCCTCTGGATTGAGCTTACCGGTTTCGGCAAGTCCAGAGCCGAGGCCGCACATTACCTTTTCGTTATAGAAATAGGCCGGGCTTCGGGCGGCGCCATCAAAGACCACAAGCCGGACCGAGTTTGACCCAACATCGACGACGCCGACGCGGCTGAGCGCCCGGGCCGACGGAGAATCGAAAAGTGGCCGTCCAAACGGTCCGTAATCTTCCCCATCCTCGGCCTGTTGCCCGTCCATTTTCCCTCCCCGGCGTTCGCGGAGCCTGCAAAAACTCTCGCGCTAATTCAATGGTGAGTTTTAGCGCAATGCCGGTGAAGTCCTCTTTGGTCGCAAGCGGGAGTTATGCACATCTGTGAAGACATGGAGGATGCCGGTCGCCTGGTGGCCAACCGGTCGCTTCCATTTTCATCCTGGCAAAAATACTCCCGCCGGAGGCGGTCCGCCCCGGCCCCTAGCACCAAATGGCATGGGGGCTTTAAACTCGAAAATGAAATGACCCGAAGGGTCGCAATTTTACATCAGGCCCCGGCTTGGGCCAGACGCTTAACGTCTTTCGCCCCTGCCGATCCCCGTCCCGAAAGCGACGGGTTCTCCACAAAGTACCCGTGGCAGGAAAAGGCGCCTTTGGTCTCAATGCGGCGGGTATAGGTCCCGTCGGGGGCCAGCACCCAGGAATTCACTTCATCGCGGAGATTGGCCACCATGATCTGGTCCACGATCTGGGCCTTCACCGTGTCATTTTCAATTTCCACCAGGGTTTCTACCCGGCGATTGAGGTTGCGGCCCATCCAATCGGCCGAAGAGATATAGACCCGCGCCCGCTCGGACGGCAGGCCATGGCCGGCTCCGAAACAGACGATGCGCGAATGTTCGAGAAACCGTCCGACGATAGATTTGACGCGGATATTGTCCGAAAGCCCCGCCACGCCGGGTCGAAGACAGCAAATCCCCCGGATCACCAAGTTTATGCGCACCCCCGCCTGGCTGGCGAGATAAAGGGCGTCGATCACGTCTTTTTCGACGAGGGAATTCATCTTCGCCCAGATCTCTGCTGGCCTACCAGCCAACGCGTGCTCTGCTTCCTCGGCAATCCGCTCAAGAAGCGTCGTTTTCAACGTAATCGGCGAGATCGCCAGGTTTTCAAGGCTTTGCGGTTGGGCATAGCCCGAAAGATAATTGAACACCCGCGTCGCGTCGCGGCCCAAGGCGGGATCGCGTGTAAAAAACGACAGATCGGTGTAAACCTTCGCCGTGATCGGATGGTAATTGCCCGTCCCGTAATGGGTATAGGTCGCGAGCTCCCCGCCTTCTCGCCGCACCACCGCTGAGATCTTGGCGTGAATTTTATAATTCATGAACCCGTAGACCACATGGACCCCGGCCCGTTCGAGTTTCCGCGACTGACGAATATTGGCCGCCTCATCGAACCGCGCTTTCAGCTCGACCAGTGCTGTCACCGATTTGCCGTCCTCGGCCGCTTCGCAGAGCGCATCGACAATCGGCGACTGGGCCGATGTGCGGTAAAGCGTCTGCTTAATGGCGACCACATCGGGATCCGTGGCGGCCTGCTTTAAAAACCGCACGACCATGTCGAAAGATTCGTAAGGGTGCTGGAGCAGCATGTCCTTTTGCCGGATCGCGGCAAACATGTCGCCGTCATAATCCTGCACCCGTTCGGGCACCCGTGGCGTGTAGGAAGGCCAAAGGAGATCCGAGCGGGCATCGAGCACAAGCTCCTTGAGATCGGTCGACCCGATCAGCCCATCGACCTCGACCACTTGATCCTCATTCACTTCAAGATTGTCCATGACGAGCTTTTTTAGGGCCTTTGGCGCCCCATCTGAGATCTTGAGGCGTACCACCTCGCCGCGCCGGCGGCGTTTGAGCGCAATCTCAAACTCCTGGACCAGATCTTCGGCCTCGTCTTCAACCTCGAGGTCGCTGTCGCGGAGCACCCGGAACGCACAGGAGCCTTTGAGTTCATAGCCCGGGAACAACCGGTCGAGGTTGAGAAGGAGCACGTCTTCAAGGAGGATAAACCTGTGGGTGCCGGGCTTGGCAGGGAGCGGCACAAACCGGTTGGTTTGTTGAGGGATCGGTAAGAGCTCATAGAGCCGGCCCCGATCGTCGAGCCGTTCAAGCTCGAGGGCGAGCGTGTAGCTTGTGTTAGGCAAGAACGGGAAAGGGTGGGCCGGATCGATCGCCAGGGGCGTGGCGATCGGGAAGACCTGGGTCGTGAAAACCCGTTCCACATGTTTTCGGTCGGCTTTGGTTAGGTCGCCCCGTCCGAGAATATGGATGTCTTCTTGGGCCATTTCGGCGGCGAGCCCAGTCCAGATCTCCTGCTGGCGTCGCATCAATTTTCGCGCATCGGTGTTGATGAGATCAAGCTGTTGAGCCGGGCTCAACCCGTCTTGGGTCGGTGCAGTCTTGCCGCCATGGACCAACTCGCGAAGCCCCGCGACGCGCACGGTGTAAAATTCATCTAGATTGGTGGCCGAGATCGACAAAAACCGCACTCGTTCGAGAAGCGGGACGCCCGGATTTTCCGCCTCTTCGAGAACGCGCCAGTTGAAATCGAGCCAAGAGAGCTCGCGGTTGAAAAACCGCGACGGGCCCTCGGGATCGATCTCGGGAAGGCTTTGGGCCTCTGGCGTCTGTGAGTTTAGAAAATCGGCCTCATTCATGGGGTGGGGTCTTTCTGGGATCGGGCACTTTTACAGATAGCGTGGGATTGTGGCGGCCACATCTCAAATATCGAGGACCTGCTGGGCGAGGGCGCGGCCCACAGGCTTGCCGCCGGTGAGGGCTGCCCGGTCAAGGGCGGCCACAGCCCGTTCGGCGGCCGCGAAGGAGCGTTCGATCCGGGCGGCAAGCCAAGGGATCAGCGCCGGTTCCGGGGCGATCTGGCGGTCGGCGAAGAGTTTAAGGATGATTTGGAAGAACAGCGCATCGTCCGGCGGGTCGAGCCGTGCGAGCGATGAGGCCTCGAAACGGCTTTTGAGATCGGGAAGTGAAATGAGCCAACGCGTTGGCGCCGTGCGGGCGGTCATCAAAAGGGGCGCGGCGCGCGCGGCGAGGAGGTTAACCAGATGAAGGGCGGCCTCCTCGGTCGCGGGGTCGAGCTGGTCGACCTCTTCGATGACCAGGGCCGTGCCCGACCCCATCGTCTCGATATCAGAAGATTGAAGCGCATCTGACGCCACGATCTCCGCGCCTGTGGCTTCGGCAAAAACATGGGCCAAATGGGTTTTGCCCGCCGCTTTGGGGCCCACCAGAGCCAGCCGGTGATTGACCCAATCCTCCGGCCGGTCAAGGGCGGCGACGGCGGCGCTATTGGCCGGCGAGACGAAAAAGTCTCCCCGGGCCAGCGAAGGGCGTGCCGGCAGATCGAAGGTCAGTTGCTCGGCCATGGGTCAGGCGTTGTCCTCCGGGCCCTCGCGCCCGGCCACGCCCTTATAAAGGAGGCCTTGGCGATATTGGCCGATGAAGAACCGGGCAATCACGCCGATGGAGGCGGCCAGCGGCACGGCGACCAAGAGGCCGATGAACCCGAACAACGTGCCGAAAACCGACAGGGCGAAGATCAACCAAACCGGGTGGAGCCCCACGCTCGATCCAACGAGCTTCGGGGTGAGAATGTTTCCTTCGAGGAATTGGCCGGACTGAAAAATCGCGTAAACCGCTGCGACCCAGATCCACTCGCCCCAGAACTGAAAAAGGGCAAGCCCCACCGCGAGCGCTCCGCCAACGACCGCGCCCACATAGGGAATGAATGAGATCAGGCCCGCCACCGCTCCGATGACAAGGCCAAATTGGAGCCCTACGGCGGCCAAGAGAGCCGCGTAATAGATCCCGAGGATGAGACAGACCGTGCCTTGGCCCCGGATGAACGCGGCAAGCGTGTTGTCGATGTCGCCGGCGATCTTGCGGATCACCGGGGCGTGGTCCCGGGGCAGGAGATCGTCGATCTGGGCCACCATCCGGTCCCAATCGAGGAGAAGGTAGAAGGCGACAACGGGCACGAGGACGACCAGTACCAAGACATTTAGAAACGAAAGCGCCGAGGTCAGGACGCCATTGATGAATTCCGCGCCCTTGGCCTGGATGGTCTCGCCAAGGGAGGCGAGCGACCGGCCAATGGTCGAATTGGCGTCGGTGATGTCGGGAAACCTTGTGTCGATCCAAGTCCGAAGCTCGCGGCCGAGCTCCGGGGCAAGGGCAAAAAGTTGGCCCAATTGATCAAGAAGGGTCGGGATGATGAGGAGAACGGCGAGGACAAAAACAAGGAGCGCTACGATCGTGATCACCACGGTTGCCCAAACCCGCGATAGCCCCCAGCGCTCAAGCCGGTCGGCCACGGGATCGAGGCAATAGGCCACGGCGCCGCCCAGAACGAATGGCAACAACACATCGCCCAAAAAGACCAACAGAGCCACGAGCACCGCCGCTGCGATGGTCCAATAAATAATCTGTTGCCGGACGGGGAGGGCCATGGATCCTAGATCGCCCAAGCGCCGGATCCTTTCAAGCCGTTAAGCAGAAGCCCGCTTCATCTCTTCAAAAATACGCAAACGCGCCGGTGGCGCCCGCCGGGCATCGGGGTTTGAGTGCCTCCGGCGGGAGTATTTTTACCAGGATGAAGGGCCGGGCGCCCGTGATCGGAAGTTCAATTGAACCTCTTTGCCGCCTCGCGTATCCGGGGCGGACGTTACATACGGAACAAAGCCCCATGCGCCTCTCTCGATATTTTCTGCCGGTTTTGAAGGAAACGCCTGCCGAAGCGCAGATCGTGTCGCACCGGCTCATGCTCCGGGCTGGGCTCATCAAACAGGCCAGTGCCGGGATATATTCCTGGCTGCCCTTGGGCTACCGGGTGCTGAGGAATATCGAGCGTATTGTCCATGAAGAGCAGGTTCGGGCAGGACATATTCCGATGCTGATGCCGACACTCCAATCGGCCGATCTTTGGCGCGAAAGCGGGCGCTATGACGCGTATGGCGAAGAGCTTCTGCGGATCCGAGACCGCCATGACCGCGACATGCTATACGGGCCCACCAACGAAGAGCTCATCACCGATATTTTTCGGTCCTACGTGACGAGCTACAAGGACCTCCCGCTGACGCTCTACCATATCCAATGGAAATTCCGCGATGAGATCCGCCCGCGGTTCGGTGTGATGCGGGGCCGCGAGTTTCTGATGAAGGACGGCTATAATTTCGACGTGTCGAAAGAGGCCGCGCTCCACGCCTACAACCGCCATTTGGTGAGCTATCTTCGAACCTATGAGCGCATGGGCCTCCAGGCGATCCCGATGCGGGCCGATTCCGGACCCATCGGGGGCGACAACACCCATGAATTCCTCGTCCTTGCCTCCACGGGGGAGTCAGAGGTGTTCTATGACCGCGAAATCACCGATCTGAAATTCGGCGACCGGGCCATCGATTACGACGACGAAGCCCAGTGTCGTGGCGTTTTAGAGGAGTTCACCTCGCGTTATGCCCGGACCGACGAGACCCATGTCGAAGCCGAATTTCACGCCCAGGTGCCCGAGGATCGCCGCGAGACAGCGCGGGGCATCGAGGTTGGCCAGATCTTTTACTTCGGCACAAAATACTCGGAAGCCATGGGTGCGACGGTCGATGACGGGCAGGGCGGCCGGGTACCGGTCCATATGGGCTCCCACGGGATCGGCGTGTCGCGGCTCTTGGGCGCGATCATCGAAGCCTCCCATGACGACAAGGGAATTATCTGGCCCGAAGGTGTCACGCCCTTCCATTGCGGCATCGTCAATCTTCGCCAAGGCGACAGCGCCGCCGACGGGGCCTCCGAAAGCCTCTACCGGGCACTTGCCGCGAAAGGGCTCGAGCCCCTCTACGATGACCGCGACGAGCGCGCCGGGGCGAAGTTTGCCACGATGGATCTCATTGGCCTGCCGTGGCGGATCACCGTGGGGCCCCGCGGGCTCGAGAAAGGCGTGGTTGAACTGACGTCCAGGAGGACCGGAGAAAGCGAGGAGGTGTCTCCGGAGGCGGCGGTCGAGCGGATCGGGTCGATATACGACGGGGTTTGAGATGGCGGAGAGTTACTACGAAATCGATTGGGCGACCCTGCCGACGCCGGAGGATGACGGGGCGGCCGATCATCTAATGCAACGGGAATTGCCCGGGTTTGCCCTGCCATCGACCGCCGGTGCGCCTGTGGAACTGGCCGCGCTCCCGGGGCTCACGATCCTTTATATCTACCCGAAAACCGGTCAGCCCGGCACGCCCATGCCCGACGGGTGGGATATGATCCCAGGTGCCAGGGGGTGCACGCCCCAATCCTGTTCGTTTCGAGACCATTGGGAGGATCTCAAAACCTTGGGCGTCGACCATTTGTTCGGACTGTCGAGCCAAGACACCGCCTATCAGGCCGAGGCGCGGGACCGGATGCATCTCCCGTTCGAGATCCTGTCGGACGCGGATTTCGGGTTTGCCAATGCGTTGGAACTTCCCACCTTCGAAGCGGGCGGGGAGCGGCTCTTCAAACGGATGTCCCTCGGGATTGAAGGCGGCCGGATCGTTCACGTTGCCTATCCGGTTTTTCCGCCCGACCGGAATCCTGAGATCGTAATGGACTGGTTGAGCAGCCGCTAGGTCAGCGCGGCGCGTCACGCCAATTGCCGGGGCACCCGCACCCAGAACCGCCAGTTGAGAAACCCCGCGGCCGCGGCCAGCCCGATCACGAGGCCGAGCCAGATGCCCGGCGCGCCATAGCCTAGACCGAAGCCGAGCCCGTAGCTTGCGGGAAACCCGATCGCCCAATAGCTCACCAAGGCCATCCACATCGGCACCTTCGTGTCCTGCACCCCGCGGAGAAAGCCGAGCGCCATGACCTGGCTCGAATCCATAACCTGAAACAGCCCAGCAAAGGCCAAAAGCGTTGCGCCAACGGCAATGATCTCGGGGCGGAGGGGGTCGGTCGGGTCGACGAAAAGCCCCACGAGAAGGTCAGGGATCAAGAAAAACAAACCCATCGTCGTGATCGCAAATCCGAGCGACATGGCAAGGGCGACGCCCGCGCCGGTCATCAGCCCCGAAGTGTCGTGGGCCCCGTAGGCCCGGCCCGCCCGCACGGTTGCGGCCTGGGAGAGGCCGAGATGGACCATGAAGGTCGCGGTTGCGATCTGGAGGGCAATGCCATGGGCAGCGAGGGCAGTGGTGCCGATCCAGCCGACCATCACATTGGCGGCCGCAAAGAGCCCGACTTCGGCGAGAAAGGTGAGGCCGATGGGCCAGCCGAGGCGCGCCACTTGGAAAAAGGCGGGCCAATCGGGGCGGTGGATGTTCTGAAAAAGGGCGTAGTCGGCCACCCGCCGGGTCACGAAGAGATAAAACGCCGCGAGCGAAGCGAACTGAACCCCGAGCGAGGCAATCGCGGCGCCAACGATCCCCAATTCCGGCGCGCCGAATTTTCCGAAGATCAGGATGTAATTGACCCCGGCATTCAAAAGGGCGGCGCTGATATTGATCCAAGCGATGATCCGCGTCCGCTCGATGGCGGCGAGAAAGCTCGTCAGCGTCATCACGGCGAGCCCTGGCAGGAGGCCGATCCCTGCCACGGCGAGGTATTGTCCGCCGAGACGCGCCACTTCGGCGTCTTGGCCAAGGGCGCGCAAAAGGGGAGCGCCCATAAAAAACAGGGGGACGACCGCGGCCCCATAAAGAAGTGAAAGCCAGAGCCCCATCCGGGTCACGCGCCGTGCCTGGCGCGTATCGCCTTCGCCAAGGGCGGATGCGACGAGGGGCGAGACGGCGTTCGCGAAGCCGCCGCCTACGATATAGCTGATAAAATAGAGCGTCGCCGCGATCGTTAGCGCGGCGAGGGCCGTCACATCGTACCAGCCCATCATAAGCGTGTCTGTCATGCCGATGGCAAATTGCGCAAGCCGAGAACCGATCAGGGGCAGGCCAAGCGCTAGAATGCGACTGGCATGCTCTCCGACCCCTACCGCGGGGGCGGCATGGCTATGGACCTGATCCTGGGACATGGGCCGTCCCTACGCCTGGGCGGAGGGTCGGGCAAGGAAATCCCGAGTGCTGGACACGTCTTGTTCTCAAAGACAACATGCTCGGCCCGCCGGGCGCGGAGTACCGTTGTTTAGGATAGTCCGAATAAGGTTCGTCGATGGCGTTGGGCCGGGTCGCCTCACGCAGCTTTCGGGAGGTCCGACGTCGTTACCCCGACGCCCGGCAGTCGTGCCGCGCGCTTGCCGGTGCAATCGAACACGCGGTAGGCGCTCGGGTCCGCAAAAAGGGCCTCGAGCAGTGCACGGGTCGTGGCATGGCCTGCCCGCTCGGCCCGGTAGCATCCGAGGATCGGCTTCCCCGCCAAAGCGAGGTCGCCCAGCGCGTCGAGCATTTTGTGTCGCACCGCTTCGTCCGTGCGCCGAAGGCCTTCGGGGTTCAGCACCTCCGCGCCATCGATCACCACCGCATTCTCAAGCGATCCGCCGAGGGCGAGGCCCCTGGCGCGCATCGCCTCGACGTCCTGGCGGCGGCAAAAGGTCCGACAATCGGAAAGCTCTTTGACGAAGGTGCCGTTGCCCATGTTGAGGGCGAGGGCTTGGCGCCCGATGGCGGCTTCGGCAAAATCGATGGTGAAGTCGATTTCAAGACCGTCGCTGGGAGCGAGCCTTGCGGTCGCGTCGCCCCGTTGGATCTCCACCGGCTGTCGGACCTCGATGGCCCGCACCGGTGCGCCGAGCCTTCGAAGTCCAGTCTTCAGGATCTCGCGGACAAATCCCGCCGCCGACCCGTCAAGGATCGGCACTTCCGGCCCGTCGACTTCGACCAGCACATTGTGAAGCCCGGTCCCGGCAAAGGCAGCCATTAGATGTTCGATCGTGGAGACTGAGACGCCCGCCTCATTCATGACCATCGTGCAAAGCTCGGACGGTACGACCGCCGCCCAATTGGCTTCGATCAACCCTTCTTCCACATCGACGCGACGGAACTTAATGCCGTAATCGGCAGCAGCCGGGGTCAGGCGCAGCCTCACGTTCTGACCCGTATGAAGACCGATCCCCTGGATAACGAGGGGAGATTTCAACGTTGTCTGCAACCGTCGACCTTTCGGCGAAGAAATTCAGTCACTTAGCCCTAATCATCCGGGCGCCCCCGCACAATTCACGACTTGCAACGTCTTGAAACAGTGTGGCCGGGCGGCGGCAATGCCCCGCCGCTGGCGCAAAGTGCTCACCCTAAGTTGCTCAAAGTAAATGAAAAAAGGGCCCGACACTGCGGACCCTTTCAGTCGTGGCTCTTCACGAAGATTCAGTTGGCCTGGCGCCGAAGGAAGGCTGGGATCTCGATCCGTTCTTGTTCAGGGGAGGCCTCGGGCTCTTCCGGGCGGAACCGGGGTTGGCCCTGGGCTTGCGGCCGTTGAAGCGGCGGCGATGCCGCCGGGCGCCGGATTGGGCCATCGGCAGGGGTCACCCCGGTCATCCGACCGATGAGCGAATTGATCCCAAAACGCGCTTTGTCGGCGTCCGGATCAGCGGCCACCGCGCTCGGAGCCGTCCGTGCGCCCGCGCCTGGATCTTTCCGAACCGCCGCGTCGAGCCGGGCGAGGGTTTCAGCCGTGGGCGTACCGGGCCGACTTGCCACCTCGACCGGAGAGGGCTGTGGCTCGGGCCGGTAGACCGGCGGAGGAAGGCCGTCATCGCCAAGGGCCTCTGCGGGCTCTGGGGCCGGATCGAAAAGACCCGGCTCTTCGGCGACGGCCGGATCGACTATCGTGGCCACGGGTGCCGGGGCTTCCTCAACCTGTGGGAGCGGCGCGGCAAGCTCGGCCTCGTCCCGCCGAGGCAGGGGGGCCGCTTCGTCGCGCCGGGGCAACGTGCCTTCGGCCGCAGCAATCACATCGATCCCGGTTGCCACGACACTGACGCGCATCGTGCCTTCCATGGCGCGGTCGAGGGTCGAGCCGACGATGATATTCGCATCGGGATCGACCTCTTCGCGGATCCGGTTCGCGGCTTCGTCAAGTTCGAAGAGCGTCAGATCGTCCGCACCGGTGATGTTAATGAGGACCCCTTTGGCGCCCTTGAGGCTGATCTCGTCGAGCAGCGGATTGGCGATGGCCTTTTCGGCCGCCTGTACGGCGCGTTCCTCGCCGGCGGCTTCACCGGTGCCCATCATCGCCTTGCCCATCGCGTCCATCACAGCGCGGACATCGGCAAAGTCGAGATTGATCAGGCCGGGCCGGACCATAAGGTCGGTCACGCCTTTGACGCCCTGATAGAGCACGTCGTCGGCCATCGAGAACGCCTCGGTGAAGGTCGTGTTCTCATTGGCGAGACGGAAGAGATTTTGGTTCGGGATAATGATCAGTGTGTCGACCATCTTCTGAAGGCTCTCGATCCCGTCCTCGGCTTGGCGCATGCGTTTCGCGCCTTCGAATTGGAAGGGTTTGGTCACGACGCCCACGGTCAAAACGCCGAGCTCCCGGGCCGCTTGGGCAATGATCGGGGCCGCCCCGGTTCCGGTGCCACCCCCCATTCCGGCGGTGATAAAGCACATATGTGCCCCGGCGAGGTGGTCGATAATGTCTTCGATGGTCTCTTCGGCGGCCGCTGCCCCGACCGAGGGACGCGCCCCGGCGCCCAAGCCTTCGGTGACCTTGATCCCCATCTGGACCTTCGCCGCCGCCGAGGATTGCTGCAGCGCCTGGGCGTCGGTGTTGGCGACTACAAATTCGACGCCTTCGAGCTCTTTCTCAATCATGTTGTTGACGGCGTTTCCACCGGCGCCGCCAACTCCAAAAACAGTGATCCGCGGCTTCAGCTCTTCGTGCTGCGGGATCGATAGGTTCAATGTCATGTCCAGTCCGCCTGTGCGTTGGCCGAAAGGAGGAACCGGGCGATCCATCCGTGTCGGCGTGCTTTCCATTGTTTTTTGGGGACCCTAGCCAAGATTCCCCATGAGGTCACGCGAATTCCACAAAACTGCCACAAAATGTAGGGTTCCGCCGACACAGCAAAACGGTATTTCGGTAAAGCGTGAAGATGTGGTGGTTACCAATTGTCTTTCAACCATTTTACCGCGCGACGGAGCGAGCGGGCGGGGTAGCGGTCGGCGGGCATTTCAAAGTCCCACCACTCGTCTTGGGGGTGGGCGGCGAAGAGCGCGAGGCCAACAGCGGAGGCAAAGGCCGCGCCGGTCGCGGCCTGGGGCAGACCTTGGACGCGCAGGGGGCGCCCGATTCGAACCTGTTGGCCGAGGATCCGGGCCGCGAGGCTGTCGAGGCCGGGGATCTGGCTGCCGCCACCGGTGAGAACGATCTGCTGGCTTGGGAGATGGTCAAAGCCTGCTGCGTCGAGGCTCGCGCGGACATCTTCGAGTATCTCTTCGACGCGGGGCCGCATGATGCCGATGAGTTCGGCCCGGGTGACCGTGCGGCGGTCTTTTTCCCAGTCACCGCTATCAGCCGAGATTTCGATAAGGTCGCGGTCATCCATGCCGGTGGCCACGACGCCCCCATTGAAGGTCTTCATCCGCTCAGCGGTATTGATCGGAACTCGGAGCCCCTTGGCAACGTCTTGGGTCACATGGTCACCGCCCAAGCGTACGCTGTCGGCATAGATCATGTGCTTCTTGATAAAGATCGATATGCCCGTGGCACCGCCGCCCATGTCGATACAGGCCGCCCCAAGCTCTTGTTCGTCTTCGACGAGGCTCGAAATCCCCGCCGCATAGGCCGACGAGGCGAGCCCGGCGAGTTCGAGGTCGCAGCGTTTGATACAATGGATGAGGTTCTGGATCGCCGTCCGGTCGACGGTGAGCATATGCATGTCGCAGGCCAGCTTGTTGCCGATCTGGGCCCTGGGATCGATGAGGCCCGACCGGTGGTCTACGGCGAAGTTCACGGGCTGGGCGTGGAGGATCTCGCGGTCCTGGCCATAATCGGGCATGTCGGCGGCCGAGAGCACGCGGGCAATGTCGTATTCGCTGACCTGTTCGGCCTCGACTTCAACTGCGCCTGCAAGCCCGTAAGATCTTGGCTGGCCGCCCGCAATGCAGGCAATGCAATGGTCGACCCGGACATTGGCCATTTTCTGGGCCGCTTGGACGGCCGTGCGGATCGCCCGTTCGGTTTCAGCAAGCGCGCAACTCTCGCCGAGTTCGACGCCCCGCGACCGGGTCGTGGCCGCACCTATCACCCGAAAGCTCGACTGGCCCGCCAGCCCACCGATCCCTTCGGAGCGGTCCACGTCCTCGCCGTCGAACCGGAGGATGAGGCAGGCGATTTTCGAGGTCCCCACATCGAGGATTGCCACGACGCCCCGTTGGATCGCCGCCTGGCGCATGGTGCGCATGGCCCGTTGGGTGCGGTAAAGGTCCATCATCATGGTTGGGCTGTCCCCGTTTCGATAAGGCGGATGGCGCGGAGGGCGTCGACGGCCGAGCCGTTCAGTCGGATCGTGGCCCGGTCTCGATTGCGAAAATCCAAGACTGCAACGTCGCGGGCGAGAAGATCCTGGGCCCGGTCGAGGGTGAGAATGCGGTCGATCGCGGCACCGGGCCGCTCTTCGGGCAATTGGATGATTTGGCCTCGGTCGAGGACCACGTCCCAGCGCCGCTCGCCCATCCGGCGAAAACCTCGAATGCGGTCGGAAAAAGGCTCTGCGGCGGCGATCAGATCGAGCGCTTGGCCCACCGCCTCATCGGCCCCCGCCCCGGCCAAGAGCGGGAGATCGGCGCGCTGGGCACGGCGTTCAATGGATCCGATGGGGCTGCCGTCGCGGCTGAGAATAGTCAGCCCCTCCGGCCCGCGCCAAAGGGCAGCCGGACTGTGCTCACGCACCGCCACTTCGAGGACCCCGCCGGTTTTGATGCGAAGATCTGCGGTGGCCACGGCCGGCACATCGGCGACCACCTTCCGGAGCTCTTTGAGATCGATGTCAAAGGACGAGGCGGGGAGGTTCACCGGCAGGACCTCGCGGATCTCGGCGGCCACCGGGCTCGACGCCCCATCGATGGCCAGCAGCGTGACCATGAATTCGGGCCGCTGCTGGACCTCGCGGACCATCTCTTCGACCCAGCCGTAAAGCGCGATGCGCCGGTCCTCGACCGCCATCGCCCAGACCACGAGGCTGGTGATCGCTCCAAATGGGATCCCGAAGCGAAGAAGCCAGCGAAAGGCGGGAGTGAGCCACATCCTCTGGGCACGGTAGGCGAGCCGCGAGGGCGCCGGATCGGCGAGCCTTACCGGTCGCACGAGGCATCCTCCACCATCCAGCGGCAGAACGCGCCGAAATCGAGCCCGTGGAGCGCGGCCTGTTCCGGCGCCAGCGAGGTCGGCGTCATGCCGGGCTGGGTATTTGTTTCAAGAAGGATCAGGCCGTCGCGCCCGCGGGTTTCGTCCCAGCGAAAGTCGGTGCGCGACACTCCTCGGCACCCAATGGCGCGATGGGCCCGGAGGGCATAATCGAGGCAGGCTTCGGTAATCTCGTCTGGGATCTCGGCTGGCACCACGTGGCGCGACCCGCCGGTCGCATATTTAGCGTGATAATCGTACCAGCCATCGGTGATGATATCTGTCACGCCGAGGGCCCGGTCGCCCATGACGGTTGTCGTCAGCTCTCGCCCGGCCACATAGGCCTCGACCATCACGATGTCTGGCATGGTGTCTGCGAGCTGGGGCGGCCCGTTCGCCCCGTCGGTGACGATATATATTCCGACCGACGAGCCCTCATTGACCGGTTTGACGACATAAGGCGGTTCCATCGCGTGATGGCCTTCCACCTCCTCGCTGCCCGCCAAGCGGCTTTCCGCCACTGGAAGCCCCTCGGCACGGTAAACCGCTTTGGTGCGCTCCTTGTCCATGGCCAGCGACGAGGCCAGAACACCGGAATGGGAATAGGGGATGCGGAGCCATTCAAGGATGCCTTGGATGCACCCGTCTTCACCCCAACGCCCATGGAGCGCGTTGAAGGCGACATCCGGAGATAGCCCGGTGAGCCGCTCGGCCACATTTGGCCCGGCATCCAGCTCCTCCACGTTAAATCCCTCTCCCCGCAGCGCGGCGGCGCATTCGCGCCCGGATGATAAGGACACCTCGCGCTCAGCTGAGGGTCCGCCCAATAGAACCGCTACTTTGGGGACTGCCCTGCTCGACATTCCCGCCAACTCTGCCTGGGGCCAATTTTACGGCCCTCGTTTACGCCTGCCGAGGTCGGTCTTCGCCGACCCGCATAATTTCCCATTCTAGCTCAATTCCGGAGTGTTGAAAGACCTTTTCTCTCACCGTTTCGCCTAGTGCTTCGAGATCGGCGGCACTGGCCTCGCCGGTATTGATCATGAAGTTCGGGTGCTTTTCCGACATTTGCGCCCCGCCTCGACGCGCACCGCGGAGGCCCGCCTCGTCGATGACCTTCCAGGCTTTCAAGTCGTGGCTGTCATCGGCCTCTCCAGTGGAGGAATAGCCGGCCGGATTGCGAAAGGTGGAGCCCGCCGACCGCTCCTTTGTGGGCTGGGTCTCGTCCCTTTTGGCAAGCTGGTCATCCATCCGCTGAAGGAGCGTTTCGGGATCGCCCGTTGGGGGCGCGAAGGTCACCTCGGTGACGATCCAATCGGCGGGGAGGGCGGTTTGACGGTAGGCGAACCCCATATCGGCTGGCCCGATCGTGCGGATCTCGCCCTTCCCCGTCACCGCACGGGCGCTTTCAAAGACGTCGGCCGTGTAAGTCCCATAACAGCCCGCATTCATTCGCACGGCTCCGCCGATCGAGCCGGGAATGGTGCGCAGATATGTGAGGTCCCGTCCCGCCTTGGCCGCGGCCAAGGCCACCCGCGCCTCGAGCGCGGCCGCCCCGGCAATGACCTTGTCGCCCTCAATCTTTGTGTCCCGAAACGCCTTGCCGAGCCGGATGACGACCGCGCGGAGACCGCCGTCCCGCACGATCAGGTTGGAGCCGACCCCCATCGGAAAGACCGGTATATCGGCGGGGAGGGCGGCCATGAAGCCGGCCAGATCCTCTTCATCTTCGGGTTGGAAAAACCAATCGGCCGGCCCCCCGACCCGAAGCCAGGTCAATTCGGCAAGCGACTTGTCGCGCGTGAGCAAACCGCGGGGCTGATAGTCAGAAGGGGCGCTGTCCATGGGGCGACATAGCCCCAAGCCCGCCTCAGGCGCCAGCGCCTTTCAAGCGCCGTGCGATCCACCGGGCACCGCAGGCTACGGGCCAGGCCGTGAATATGGCGCCGAGGGCCACCGGGCCGGTGGTGATCAGGGCAAGGCCGATATCGGAGCCGAGGCCATTTTGGATGGCAACGAGAAAACTCGCCCCGGCCGCCAGGGCCAGCGCGACAAAAGCAGCCATAAAAAACGAGGGGATGATGTACATCAGTACCCATCCAGCGAGCACGACAAAAGTAAGGACGTCCATGGGTCCCTCCAACTACACGCCTAGTGTTGAGAAAGAATGAGGCGAAATTGGGGCAGGGCGCCGCTGCGCGACCCCGTCCTAGACGAGATCCGGGGTTGTTAGGCTTGGACAGGGCGAGGTCCCGGGTCAAGCCCGGGAGAGGCGCTCAATCCTCGGCCGTTTTCAATCCTAACCTCCGCCCGATCCAACGGAAGAGATATCGCACCGGCCAACGCAGCACCGACCCGCCCGCAATGAGGGCCACCGCGCCGATGAGCCAGCCTTCCTCGTAAACGACCCAAATCAGAATAGGGATGCCGACGGCGATCAGCCCATAGGCCGCTGGCCAATGCTGGCGTTTTGGCGACGGGAATAGTGCGATCACATTGGCCGTTACGAGCCAAAGGAGCGCGAGCACGATCGGCAGGCTCATTGGTCGATCGGGTCCTCCGGCAAGGGCGCGGGTCGACCCGTGGCCTTACGGAACAAATACCGCAGAGGATGGCGAAACATCGAAACGAACGCTGCGAGGGCGCAAGCCCCGAGGATCCAGCCGAGTTTGATCCATATCCAGGCAATCAAGAGGGGCGCGGCCAGCAAAAGCGCCAGCCCCGGCGCGTATTGCCTCCGCATGGGCAGCATTGCGACGATGGTCGCGGCAACGACCCATAAACATGCGGTAATGACAGCAGCACTCATGATGCTTGACGCTTCTCCTCTAGCCGATCTGGCAATCCGTTGGCCCAAGCCGAGATCGTGCCTGCGCCAAGACAAACCACGATGTCCCCCGGCCGCGCCTGCTCGCGGACCATGCGCTCGAGGTCATCTTCGGAAACTATGGCGCGGGCATGGCGATGGCCGTGTCGAATGAGGCCCGAGACGAGGTCGTCCCGGCTCGCGCCCTCAATTGGGTCTTCCCCGGCGGCGAAAACATCAGCAATCCCCACGACATCGGCTTCGTTAAAGCAGGTGCAGAACTCCTCGAAGAGCGACGAAAGGCGGCTGTAGCGATGGGGCTGGTGGACCGCGATGACCCGTGCCCCGTCTTCGACCGATTGCCGCGCTGCCTTTAGGACGGCGGCGATTTCGACCGGGTGGTGGCCGTAATCGTCGATCACCGTGATCCCCCCAACGTCGCCGACCTTTGTAAAGCGCCGATTGACCCCGGCAAAGCTCGCCAATGCGTCGCGGATCTCTACCGATTTCATGCCGAGATGGAGCGAGACCGCCACCGCTGCCAAGGCGTTCGAGACGTTGTGGTCGCCGGGCATCGGAAGAGTGCAGCTTTCGATCACCCGGTCCTCCGCGCTAAGCGCGATATCGAAATGGGCCACGCCCGCCTTGTAGGTGAGGTTGACCGCGCGGACATCGGCCTGGGCGTTGAAACCGAAGGTCACGACCCTCCGGTCGGTGATCCGTCCCACCAGGGCCTGGACTTCGGGGTGGTCGGTGCAAAGCACAGCGAGCCCATAGAACGGAATGTTCGAAACGAAATCATAAAACCCCTTTCGGAGGTTCTCGATCGAGCCCCAATGTTCCATATGTTCAGGGTCGATATTGGTTACGATTGCGATGGTGGCCGGGAGACGGTTGAACGTTCCATCACTTTCGTCGGCCTCCACCACCATCCATTCGCCAGCACCGACCCGGGCATTGGACCCGTAGGCGTGGATGATGCCGCCATTGATGACGGTGGGGTCAATCCCGCCTTGGTCGAGTAGGGTGGCCACCAGCGTTGTTGTGGTCGTTTTCCCGTGGGTGCCGGCCACGGCAATGTTCGAGCGAAGCCGCATGAGCTCAGCCAGCATCTCGGCGCGGCGCACCACCGGAAGGCCTTGGGCCCGGGCCGCGTCAAGTTCGGGATTACCCGCCTTGATCGCTGACGAGATCACGACCACCGCGGCCCCGTCGAGGTTCTCGGCCCTTTGCCCGATCATGACCTTCGCGCCTTTGAGGGCCAGCCTGTCGGTGATTTTTGACGACTTAAGGTCTGAGCCTTGCACGCTGTAGCCGTGGTTTAGAAGCACTTCGGCGATGCCCGACATGCCGATCCCGCCGATGCCGACGAAGTGGATCGGGCCCATTTCGGTGGGAAGTTTGGTCGCCGCTGCGTTCATGTTTCTGCCTCTTTGGTCTTTTGGGCGTCGGTTTGTGCCGCCCTTTGGGACGCACCGCGCCCGAGGGTTTCAACGAGGTCGGCCAGCCGCTCGGCTGCGTCCGGCCGTCCTTGGCCGAGTGCGGCGGCGGCATAGGAAGCGGCAAGGCCCGGCGAAGACAAGATCCGTTGGATCTCGTCGGCCAGAATTGTCGCCGAAAGATCACCTTCAGGTATCACCCGCGCCGCTTGGGCTTCCGAAAGTGCGCGCGCATTGGCCGATTGGTGATCGCCCGCGGCGGCCGCATAGGGAATGAGGATCGCAGGGCGACCGATGACGGAAATGTCGGCCACAGACGAAGCACCCGCACGGCTGATCACAAGCTGGGCTTCGGCGAGGCGCCGTGGCAGATCCTGGAAAAAGGGCTGAACGTCAGCGTCGATCTCGGCTTTCGCATAGGCGTCCTGAGCAGCGGCCAAGTCTTCGGGCCGCGCTTGATGGGAGACGCGGATAAACCGGCGAAGGGGCCCGGGCAGGTTCGCGAGTGCTTCGGGTACGATTTCCGAAAGGATCCGCGCGCCCTGGCTCCCGCCGATCACCAAAAGCGCCATCGGATGCTCGCCTGGCGGCATGTAATCGGCCTCGTTCCGATCCAAGACCGCTTGGCGGACCGGATTGCCGATATGGACCCCCTCCGACCCTTTCGGAAGTGCGGTCGGCCAGGTGCCGCAGGCGACCCTGTTGACCCTTGGTGCAAAGAGGCGATTGACCCGGCCGAGAACGCCGTTCTGTTCGTGGATGAGCCGGGGAACGCCCAAAAGGACCGCCGCCGCCAGGGCCGGGATCGTGGGATAGCCGCCAAAGCCGATCACCACATTGGGTCGGTCGAACAGAAGGCCGACATAGGCGGCAGCGATCCCGGAAATGATGCGGAACGGGGCGGCGAGTTTGCCCAATATTCCGCCCCGGGCAAAACTCGCGGCGGGCACTTTGGCGATCTCAACCGCGTCCGGAAACCCGCCCGCATAGCGCGCGCCGCGCCCGTCGGTCGACAGCCTTACCCGCCAACCCCGCTCAAGAAGGGTTTCGGCGAGGGCCTGGGCCGGGAACATATGCCCGCCGGTCCCTCCGGCGGCGATGAGGCAATAGCGCTTCATGGGCTCCGCCTCGCGAAAATGTCTTCGATCCGCCCTTGGGGCCGGGTCCGGGTGAGGGCCAAAAGCATGCCGATAAGGATCCCTCCGGCAATGAGCGACGAGCCCCCATAGGAGACGAAGGGGAGCGTCATGCCCTTGGCCGGCATCAGCCGGACCGCGACGCCCATATTGATCATGGCCTGGACCGCGAAGATCGCCGCAAGCCCGGTGCCCGCGAGGCGGATAAAGGGGTCGCGTTCGCCCATCAGCCTAAATAGTGAGCGGAGGGCGATCGTCACGTAAAGGGCGATGAGGACCAGGACGAGGATTAGGCCATATTCCTCGGCAGCGACCGCGACGATAAAGTCCGTATGGGCGTCGGGGAGCGACCATTTCACCTGGCCTTCGCCCACGCCCACACCAAAAAATCCACCTTCCCTGATCGCGTCGGCGGCATAGCCAAGTTGGGTTGTGGGGTCGACTTCGGCCGAAAGAAACCCGTCGATCCGCCGGGCGAAATGTTCGGACGTATTATAAAAGAACGCCCCTGCAGCCACGACGAGGCCCGCAAGCCCCAAAAGAAGCGTGATCGGCGCCCCGCCGACAAAATACATCACCCCCCAGCCAAAGAGGATCAGCACGGCTTGGCCGAAATCGGGCTGGAGCGCGAGAAAGGCGGTGATGATCATGGCCAGGATCAGCGAATAGGTTTTTCCCGGTGGCCCGGCCACTTCCGACGAGGCCGCGATGAGCCAACCGGCGACGACGATAAAGCCCGGTTTTAGGAATTCCGACGGTTGGAGCGAACCGAACCCCAGGGAATACCAGCGCACCGCCCCTTTTCCGAAATCGGTCCCGAAAATCGGCAAGAAAGCCAGGGCAGCAAAGGCCGCGAGAAACCCGAGCCCGGCGAGCCGCCTGATCTGGGTTGGGGTGAGCATAGTCAGAACGATCATCATGCCAAGGCCGATGGCTCCGAAGAGAACCTGACGTTCGACATAGTGGAAGGGGGCAAACCCGTGCCGTTCGGCCAAGGGCGGCGAGGCGGCGAGGCCGAGAAGAATGCCAATGCCAAAAAGAAGAAAAACCGCGCCGAAGGACCACTTGTCGAGCGTGCGCCACCACCGCGGCAAAACCGGGTCCCCGCCGCTGGCGGGAACGGACCCATGGACCATTTCCGTCATGGAACCGCCTTTCACTGCCTCATCTCGCCCGTTTTCCGGGTCTGAGCATTATCCTAACGAAGCCGCTGCCCCCATGCCAGCAAAAGGTTGGCGCTTTGCATCATCCTTAGGCACTGACGGTTAAGGCGCGCCAAAGGATCGATGCCTCCGGCGGGAGTATTTTGGCCAGGATGAAGCCGCCGCATGGTAAGTGAGGGGGTTTTTTGGGGGTTGCCGATTGCGGCCCCGGATCACGCCCTGGGCGCCAACCCCGCCAAAAGATCCTCCGCCGTGATCTGGCCGACGAGGGCCCCGTCCTTTTCGACCCCAATCGGCCCGCGATGCTCTTGCAACTCGGCGATTGCATCGCGGATTAGCGTCCCCGCCGCGATCCGTCCCTCCACAGCGCCGCCCAAAGGCCCCATCACATCTCCGACGCGCAATACCCCGAGCGGGTTCATATGCTGGACGAATTCGGCGACGTAAGGGGTTTTGGGCGCTTGGATAATTTCGCTTGGCGCCCCTGCCTGGACGATCCGCCCGCCCTCCATGATCGCAATCTTATTGCCGAGCTTAAACGCCTCGTCGAGATCGTGGCTGACAAAGATCAGGGTCCGGCGGAGGCTCGATTGGAGGGCGAGAAGTTCGTCCTGGAGCTTGGTGCGGATCAGGGGGTCGAGGGCCGAAAAAGGCTCGTCCATCAATAGGATCGGCGCTTCGGTGACAAAGGCGCGGGCCAGGCCCACACGCTGCTGCATCCCGCCGGACAATTCGCCAACCTTCCGGTCGGCCCAATCGGCAAGGCCCACCAGTGCCAGCTGCTTTTCGACGCGGGACCGGGCTTCGGCCCGCGCTGTGCCAGCGATTTCCAGGGGCAGGGCCACGTTGTCGCGCACGCTCCGCCAGGGCAGAAGCGCGAATTGTTGAAACACCATCGACACGACCTCGGTCCGAAGTCGGCGAAGGGTCGCCGGATCGGACCGGGTCACATCCACCATCTCTCCGTCCATGCCGACCCGGACCGCCCCCCGCACCACTGGGTTGAGCCCATTAACGGCTCGCAAAAGCGTCGATTTCCCCGAGCCCGAAAGCCCCATCAACACGAGGATCTCGCCTTCCTCGACCTCAATCGTGCAATCATGAACCCCGAGGATTTGGCCCGTCGCTGTTTGGATTTCGCTCCGGTCTTGGCCTTCATCCATCAAAGGAAGGGCCTTGTCCGGTGCCGCGCCAAAAACGATCGACACCGCATCGATGCTTACGGCGGCGCTCATTTCCGACCCCTAAGGTTCAACATCCGGTCGAGCATGATCGCGACGACAACGATCACAAACCCCGACTCAAATCCAAGAGCCGTGTTGACCTGGTTCAAAGCCCGGACCACCGGCACGCCGAGCCCATCGGCGCCCACAAGGGCCGCGATGACCACCATGGAAAGCGACAGCATGATCGTCTGATTGAGCCCCGCCATGATCTGGGGGAAGGCGTAGGGCAGCTCGACCTTGACCAGCGTCTGGCGCGGCGTGGCCCCAAAGGCGCGGGCCGCTTCGAGGAGGCTTTCAGGCGTTGAGCTGACCCCGAGATAGGTCAGCCGGATCGGCGCGGGAACGACGAAAATCACCGTCGCGATCAGCCCCGGCACCATGCCGATCCCGAAAAAGACGATCGCCGGAATGAGATAGACGAAGGTGGGAAGCGTCTGCATGAGGTCGAGAACCGGGCGCATCACCGCATAGAGCCGGGGTCGGTGGGCCGCAGCAATCCCAATGGGCACGCCCACTCCCATACAAACCACGCAGGCCGACAGGACCAAAGTCAGGCTCTCGGTCGTCTCCTCCCAATAATCTTGGTTCAGGATGAAGAGAAACCCGAGCGCCACGAAAAGGCAGATCTTCCAACTTCGCTGGAGTGCCCAAGTGAGTGCTACGAAGGCCGCGATCACGACAAAGGGGTGGGGGGTTTGGAGCACCCAAAGGATCGCTTCGATAAGCCCGTCGAGGCCCGTATCGAGGGCGTCGAACACCCAGGCCCCGTTCACCTGAAGCCAATCGAAAACTGCCCGCGCGCTGGTGCCCACGGGAATTTTCGTTTCGGTTAACCAGTCAAGCAAAGCGCCTCCTACCCCCTAAAGGCGTTGGGCCCCGCGCCGGGCGGGGCCCAGGGGTTCAAAGGCCGAGCGCGGATTTGACCGCTACCATCCCGTCGCCGCCGTCGAGCGTCGTGACCCCGTCGAGCCAGCCCGCGAGGACGTCCGAATTGGCTTGGAGCCAGGCCTCGGCCGCGTCGCTCGGATCTGCCCCATCGTTCAGGATCGCGCCCATGATCTCGTTTTCCATGGCCAGGCTGAATTCGAGGTTTTGCAAGAGCACGCCCGCATTGACGCATTCGCCCACAAACCCGGCGCGGGTATTGGTGAACACCGTTGCACCGCCCAGATTGGGTCCGAAGAAATCGTCGCCACCTTCGAGATAGGTGAGATTGTAATTGGCGTTCATCGGATGGGGCTCCCAGGCGAGGAAGACCACTGGTTCGTCCTTCCCATCGGCCCGGCCCACCTGGGCGAGCATCCCCTGTTCTGAACTTTCGACCACTTCGAACCCGTCGAGATCGAAAGCGTTCTTGTCGATCATGTCTTGGATCAGCCGGTTGCCGTCATTGCCGGGTTCGATCCCGAAGATCTTCCCTTCAAGAGCGTCCGAATTGGCCGCGATCGCCGCGAAATTGTCGATTCCCAAAGCCGCCCCTGCGGCGTTGGTGGCCAAAGTATACTTCGCCCCTTCGAGATTTGCCCTCACAGTATCGACTGTTCCGGCATCCCGGTAAGGAGCGATATCGGCCTCCATGGTCGGCATCCAGTTCCCGAGAAAGATGTCGATGTCCCCCTCGGCCATGGAGGCGTAGGTCACCGGCACCGACAGGACCTTGATATCCGTCTCATAGCCAAGCGCATCGAAGATATAGGTTGTCGCCGCGGTGGTGGCGGTAATGTCGGTCCAGCCGACATCGGAAAACGTGATCGTCTCGCAGGCGGCATGGGCGCTGCCGGCTGTGATCGTGAGTGTAAGGGCGGAAACGGTCAGGACCGATCGCATGGGGGACCTCCTCTGGGCCGGCATTGCGGCGTTTTCTGTTTCTGTTTCTGTTTTTTGATGGCACCAACCAAAAAGGCGGGGCCCGGGATGTCAACCGGAAGGCCATTGGATTTGGGTCTGATTTTCGCGCAAGGTACATATCGCCTCGATCAATGACGCCCCAGACGGCAGGCCGCGCATTAGCTCAACACCGATCGAAGTCTCATCCGCCACCGCTTTTGGACCAGCAAGCCTGCAATTGAACCAAGAAACTTCATTTCTGGCCGAGACGCGGTTGAGAACGCGCGCGGTTTGGCAAAGTCTACAGCCGCCGCGAATGCGATGCAGAAAGCGTTCGGGACATGCAATTCTAGACGAAAGTTCCAACTACGTAGCCGTTGGTCCTTTCAAAGAGCGGAGCCTTCGAGGCCTTACCCTTTAGAAATTCCCTTCATCCTGGCCAAAATACTCCCGCCGGAGGCGATCCACGGCCTGCCAAAGGCCGCCGGCGCCCGCCGCTTGATCCAACCCAACCAATGGGCGACACTCCTCCCCCGGAGGACATCCATGCCCATGCCTGCCAGCCTGCCCCGGAACGAGACCGGGATCGCCACCGTCACGGGCATTCTCGCCCAAAGGTTCGGCCCGCGATGTTCCACAGGCGCCGATATCCGCCGACAGCACGGCCACACCACCACTTGGCTCGTCAACCAACCCCCTGACGCGGTGGTATTTGCGGAAAGCACCGAAGAGGTGGCTGATATCGTCCGTGTCGCGGCCGACCATTCCGTCCCGATCATTCCCTTCGGCACGGGCACGTCGCTAGAAGGCCATCTCAATGCACCCGCGGGTGGCATTTCGGTGGATCTTTCAAAGATGGACCAGGTGCTCGAGGTCCATGCCGAAGACCTCGACTGCGTGGTCCAGCCGGGCGTCACACGCTCCCAGCTCAACACCTACCTCCGCGATACGGGCCTTTTCTTTCCGGTCGATCCCGGCGCGGATGCGAGCCTCGGGGGCATGACAGCCACCCGCGCCTCGGGCACCAATGCGGTCCGTTATGGCACGATGCGGGAAAACGTCCTCGCCCTTGAGGCGGTGATGGCCGACGGGTCGATCATCCGCACAGGCGGGCGGGCGCGGAAATCGTCGGCCGGGTATGACCTCACGCGGCTTTTGGTGGGGTCGGAAGGCACGCTCGGGATCGTCACCGAGATCACTCTCCGCCTCCAGGGGATCCCCGAAGCTATGTCGGCGGCACGCTGTTCGTTTCCCTCGGTCGATGCCGCCTGCCAGACGGTGATCGAAACCATGCAACTCGGCGTCCCGGTGGCTCGGATCGAGCTTTTGGACCCCACGGTGGTCGCTGCCGTCAATGCCTATTCGAAGCTAGACCTGCCGCTAGAGACGATGCTTCTTCTCGAATTTCACGGCTCCGAGGCGGGTGTGGCAGAACAGGCCGAAACGGTCGGAGACTTGGCCGCCTCCAATGGCGGCGAAGGGTTTGTCTGGACCGGGCATGCCGAAGAACGCACCAAGCTCTGGCAAGCGCGCCACGACGCCTATTGGGCGCTCAATGCCACCCGCCCGGGCTGCCGGGCGCTCTCAACCGATCTTTGCGTGCCGATCTCTCGGCTCGCCGAGATCGTGACCGCCACCACTGCCAAAGCGGCCGAATACGACATCACCGCACCGATCCTAGGCCATGCCGGCGACGGGAATTTCCACTCGATTTTTTTGATGGCGCCGGACGATGCGGCCGAAGCAGCCCGGGCTGAACGGTTTATGGGATGGATGGCCGAAACAGCCATCGCAATGGGCGGGACGGTGACCGGCGAACATGGGATAGGCCAAGGCAAGACCTCCTATATGGAGGCCGAACACGGGCAAGGGATCGCTGCCATGCGCGCGATCAAGACCGCGCTCGACCCCCAAAACATTCTGAACCCTGGGAAGATCTTGCCGTGAGAGCACTTTCGCCCAGAGCGCCAGGTTAGGTTCGCCGCATCTCCGCCCAATGAGGGTCACGGGCGATTTTACTGAGCCCGCAATGTTCTCGACGGCACCGTCCGGTGCGCCCGGTCACGCGCTAGCTGCCGGATCCGCCGGGATCAATCCGCCGGGTCATGAGCCGGCGACGGCGGACCGTTTCTGCGTCGGGCTTTGGCCGCTCCTCCCCCGGGGCAGTTTCGCCCGGATCGAGGTCGCTTTCCGCGGGACCACCTTTGGCCTCGATCTTGCGATCTGCGCGGCGGCGCCCGGCCTTTTCGCGGACCGGTGGCGCCTCTTCCTCATCGGGTTCTTTTACCGCCGGGGCGACCGGTTCGTCATCCGATACCGTGCCCGTGCCATTGATAAAGGCAATCCGATCGAGCGCCCCTTGGAGGATGACCGATGCGGCCACTTTGTCGATCACCAATTCGCGCTTTTGCCGGCTGGTATCGGCCTCAAGGAGCACCCGTTCCGCATGGACCGTCGACAGGCGCTCGTCCCAAAAGGCGATGGGTTTAGGCAAATATGCTTCCAGCGAGCGGGCGAAGGCGCGGGTCGATTGCGACCGGGGCCCGTCCGAGCCGTCCATATTTGTCGGCATCCCGATCACCACCCCGCAGACATCCCGTTCGAGGGTGATCTGCCAGATCCGGCCCAGGTCCTTTTTCTGTTCCTTCCGGCGGATCGTGTAATGGGGCGTTGCGATTTTGCGTTCCACGTCCGAAACCGCGATTCCGATGGTTTTGGTGCCGAGATCCACGCCCAAGAGCGCGCGACCTTCGGGCAATTGCTCGACGAACTCCTCAAAGACTTTGTAGATCATTCCGGCTCTCCTCGGCGGCCAAATAGGGCTTCCTCGATCATCGCGACCGCCTCCGCATCCCCAGAAAACACCGCCAGGGCCTCATCGGCAATGGCTTCGGCGCGCACAGTCTGTCCCAGAACGCCTAACGAGGCGATAAGGCGGGCCCAATCCTGGGGCGGTCCGCCTTCCTCGGCGAGGCGTTGGGCCAGACGCTCAACCATGGCTTCGGGATCGAACCCGGCCGCAGCCGCCAGGTCTTCCGCCGAAGGGCCTGGAGCGGTCGCAAGGTCGAACCGGACCCCGGCCAAAAGCGCAAGCTCCTCGATTTGGGACCGGACGAGCGGCAGCCAAGGATCGTCCGCCCGGCTGTCGGCCAAGAGCCCGACCCACTGCGCGAATGCAAGATCATGCCGTCCCACCTGTATTTCCAGCAATCCCTGATAATACCGCGCCGTCCCGTTTTCGGGATCGCGTGCCAGGGCTTCGGCCAACGCCGCTTCGGCTTCAGGAGAGACGTATCCGCCCGCCGCCAAAATCATCACATCGGCCAAATCCGCCCAATCGTCGGCCCCTGCCGCCTCGCCCAAAAGCGTAACCACGCGGGCTTGGGCGGCCCGCGCCTCCGGGTAGTGTCCGAGGCGGGCTTCGTTGCGCGCCAGTAGCCGATGGCCTTCAAGATCGGTGGGCCGGTCTTCAAGAGCGCCCCGGAGCCGGTCCATCAGTGCGAGAAAATCCGCCTCCACCCCCTGGCTGAGATCCGGACGGGACGGTAAGGCCTCCGCTTCTGCTTGCATTTGCCCTGGCCGACCGGCCCGGGCAGCCTCGGCCGCTTCAATCCTTTGGGCCAGGGGCAGATCGGGATAACCCGGCGCGCCGACGAGCCCGTAGAGCCCAAGTGCCCCCCCGCCGACGGCCACAAGGGTCAAAAGCGCGGGCCAAGTGCTAGGCCCCGGCCCCGACCGGGCGGCTTTTTGGGCCTTTTTGTCGGCCTGAAGGAGCCTCCGCTGGACTTCTAGACGCACCGCCTCGGCATCTGCCTCCGACAAGATCCCCCGCGCAACGTCGCGGTCGATTTCGTCGAGTTGGTCTTTGTAGACCAAAAGATTGCTTTCGGCTGCGTCGAGCCCGTCTCGGCCCGCTCGGCGAAAGGCCAAGGCGAGCGACAACGCCACCAGCATTCCCAGCCCGCCTGCGATCAGCCAAAATGTCACTCGCCTCTCCTTTAGAACCAATCTAAGTCGCGCCAGGGTGTCAGGAAACCCCTCCAACCCGGCGTTATGCCTGATCTTTCAGCATGCCTTGTCTGGCCGGGCGGGACCCATGTCGCGTTTAGGCCACCCGTGCCGTTTCGCGCATTGCGGCCCGAGCCGCGATTTTCCATGAATGCTTCGGAACGGGGAGACGAGATGCGGTACTCGGCCTTTGAAATCGCACGCCAGGCATTGGGCGGGCACCGGTATTGGCCCCGGGCCTGGGGCGGTCGCGCGCCGAAAGAGCGCTATGACGTCGTCGTCGTCGGTGCGGGCGGTCATGGGCTCGCAACCGCTTACTATCTTGGGAAAAACCACGGCATCACCAATGTCGCGGTCCTCGAAAAAGGCTGGCTTGGCGGCGGGAATACGGGCCGGAACACGACGATTATCCGCTCGAACTACCTCCAGGACCCGTCGGCGGCGATCTACGAAAAGTCCCGGTCGCTTTACGAGACCCTGTCGCAGGATTTGAACTTCAACATCATGTTCAGCCCGCGCGGCGTTATGATGCTCGCCCAGACCGAGCACGAGGTCCGGGGTTTCAAACGCACCGCCGAAGCCAATGCCCTCCAGGGGATCGCCACCGAGGTCATCACGCCGGAGCGGGTCAAGGAGCTCTGCCCGATCATCGAGATAAGGGGCCCGCGCTACCCCGTTTTGGGCGCGCTTTGGCAGGCCCGGGGCGGGACGGCGCGCCATGACGCGGTGGCCTGGGGTCTCGCGCGGGCCTGCACGGCCATGGGGATGGACATTGTCGAGCAATGCGCCGTCACCGGGGTCAGGTCCGAAAACGGCAAGGTGACCGGGGTAGAAACCTCCAAGGGCGCCATCGAGTGCGGCAAGCTCGCCATCGTCGTCGCGGGCCATTCGGGCGTTTTGGCCGAAATGGCGGGGTTCCGGCTCCCGGTCGAAAGCGTCGCGCTCCAAGCGCTTGTATCCGAGCCGATTAAACCCTGCATGGACGTCGTGGTGATGGCCAATACGGTCCATGGCTATATGAGCCAGTCCGACAAGGGCGAGATGGTGATCGGCGGCGGGGCCGACAGCTACAATAATTACACCCAGCGGGGGAGTTTCCACCATATCGAAGAGACGGTGCGGGCCCTGATCGAGACCTTCCCCATCCTGTCGCGTCTCAAAATGCTCCGCCAATGGGGCGGGATTGTCGATATGACCGGCGACCGGAGCCCGATCATCTCAAAAACGCCCTTGGGCAATTGCTTTATCAATTGCGGCTGGGGGACCGGCGGGTTCAAGGCGATCCCAGGGTCCGGCTGGGCGACGGCGGAAATGGTGGCGCGGGGTGAGCCCGGGCCCCTGGCGGCGGAGTTCAACCTTGACCGCTTCCGCGAAGGCCGCAGCATCGACGAAAGCGTCGCGGCGGGGGTGGCGCATTGATGTCGATGCTGGACGATGAACCGCTGTTTTGGATTCGCATCGAAATTGAGGAATGCGAACGCCGCGCCAGAGCGTATCGCAACATGATCGATCCTTTGAGGGATTGGCAATGAACGGGGCGCATTCACTCTCTTCGGCGCAGATCGCAACTCCCGCTCGGCGGGAACCGCCGGGCGACGCCCGCACCGCCCCCCCGGGGCGGGCGTCCCGCCCACCCTGCGGCGCGGACGTCGTCCTCTGCCTCTTACCTCAAAGCCGACGAGGCCTGATTAAAATCGAGGCCCAAGCGAAGCCGCCGCCCCCCGCTCGTTTGGCCACGCCCGCTTGTATTCAATCCAAAGAAACCCAGCCCTTGATCTCGATCTCCGCCCGCCTAGCTCTCTCGGAACAACGACCAGCGAGACAGCCATGGACGCCATCCTTCGCCGCATGCCGAGCAATGACAGCCTCAAACGGGGCGGTATCCGCCTTGCCGCCTTTACAGCAGGCGGAGTTGTCACACTTCTCTTGGCGATGGTCCTTACTGTCAGCTACCGCGGTTACGGCTTCGGCCAAGAGCCGCCGGTCATCCCGCAGGTCTATACCGACTTCTGATCGGCGCGGGCCAAACGGCCCAGTTCTTCGTGAAAATGTCGCCGACGCGTTGGCTTCCTCGCCTAATAGGGCCGGCCCATGCTGACCCTCCTTTGCCCCTATTGCGGCATCTATGTCGACGAAACCGAGCTTCAGGCCGGGGGCGAGGCGCATCTTACCCGAGCAGGCCCCGACGCTTCGGATATTGCTTTTCAAGAGTACCTCTTCTCGCGAAAGAACCCCAAAGGCGTGCATTTCGAGCGCTGGCGCCACGTTATGGGCTGCGGGAAGTGGTTCCATGTGGCCCGCTGCACCGTAACGCTCGAAGTTTTCGGCACATACCCGGCCCAGACCTTGCGGCCGCCCGATGAAATCCTCAATCGGATCCGCGCTCGCCGCCCCGACTGGGAGGGATGGACATGAGTTCGCGCCGGATCGACGGAGGCCGGTTGATCGACCGGGAAAAGCCGCTCCGCTTTACTTTCAACGGCAAAAATATGAAGGGTTTTGAAGGCGATACCCTGGCGTCGGCCCTGCTGGCCAACCGTCAGATCCTGGTGGGGCGGAGCTTCAAGTACCACCGGCCGCGCGGGATCGTCACTTCGGGTCCAGAAGAACCCAACGCGCTGATGGGCGTTGGGACCAAACGGCGGTTCGAGCCTAATGTGCGTGCCACAACGGCCGAGCTTTTCGACGGGATGGTGGCCGAAAGCCAAAACCATTGGCCGAGCCTCGAATTCGACGTCGGCGCCGTCAACAATCACCTCTCGAAGTTCTTCCCGGCTGGGTTTTACTACAAGACGTTCATCCACCCGCGCCCGTTCTGGAAGCACGTTTTCGAGCCTGTGATCCGTCAGGCTGCGGGGCTCGGGAAAGCGCCGCGCGCGCGGGATGCGGACACTTACGAGCACTTCAATATCAGCGTGGATGTCCTTGTAACGGGGGGAGGAATTGCCGGTCTTGCAGCCGCGCTGGCGGCCGGTCGGGCCGGAGCGGAGGTGCTGTTGTTAGAGCAAGCTGCCCATTGGGGCGGACGGGCGCCTGTCGATCTTGCCGCCGGGCCCGCCTTGGCCGACCCGGTTATGATCGGGGGGCAGGGGGTCGAAGACTGGATCGAGGCGAGCCTCGCCGAACTCCAAAGCCTCCCCAACGTGCATTTAAGGGCCCGCACGACCCATATCGGCGCCTATGATCACGGCTACAATATCGCCGTCGAGCGCCTGTCCGACCATGCGCCCGGCAGCGATGGGCCACGCCAGCGGTTCTGGCGGATCCGGGCAAGCCGGATCGTGACCGCCACGGGCGCCCTCGAACGGCCTATCTCCTTTGTTGGCAACGATCTTCCCGGCGTGATGCTCGCCTCGGCCATGCGGGATTATGTGGTTAATTACGGGGTCTCCCCGGGCCGGCGAACGGTTGTGGTGACCACCAACGACGACGGCTACCGCACCGCCTTCGGCCTTCGGGATGCGGGTATGGACGTACCGCTGATCTTGGACGCCCGCTCCACCATCACCGGCGCTTTACCCCTGGCCGCGCGGGAGGCGGGGTTCAAAGTCGCGCCCGGCAAAGGGATCGGGTCGGTCAGTGGCAAAGGCCGGGTGGAGAAACTCACTGTCGCTTCGGTCGACGGGACTGGTGCCGTCCTCGATGAGATCCCCTGCGATGCTGTCGCCATTGCCGGCGGGTGGTCCCCGGCGGTCCATCTTTGGAGCCAAGCTGGCGGCAAGCTCGATTGGGATGAGGCGGCGGCGATGTTTCTTCCCGATCCTGACCGCCCGCCCCTGGGCGCCGATGGCGCGGCTAATCTCATCGCCGCAGGGGCAGCCGACGGGGCTCTCTTGACCCATGAAGCTCTTGCCAGCGGTTGGGAGGCCGGTGCGGCCGCGGCCGATGCCCTCGGCCAATCCGCGCCCGAGACTAGGCCTGAGGCGAGCGCCAGCGAGGAAGCCCCGACGACGTCGATCTGGCTCATGCCGCGGGGGGCGGGCGCCGACAAACGCGCCAAAGCCTGGCTCGATTTCCAAAACGACGTCAAAGTCTCCGATGTCGAGCTTGCGTCCCAAGAAGGGTATCTCAGCGTCGAGCACGCCAAGCGTTACACTACGCTCGGCATGGCAACCGACCAGGGGAAACTCAGCAATATCAACGGTCTCGCTGTCCTTGCCGAGGCAAGCGGCCGGGCCATCCCGGAGGTCGGAACCACCACGTTCCGCCCGCCCTATACCCCGGTGACCATGGGAGCCATTGCCGGAGAAGCGCGGGGAAAGCTTTTCCAACCACTCCGCCGGACCCCGATCCACGGTTGGCACGAAGCGCTTGGCGCCCATTTCGAACCTGTGGGCCAATGGCGGCGACCCTATGCTTTCCCCGCCCCGGGCGAGGATCTCCACGACGCGGTGAACCGCGAGATTACCACCACCCGCCATAAGGTGGGCCTCGTCGATGCGTCGACATTGGGCAAGATCCTTGTGAAAGGGCCCGATGCGGGCAAGTTCCTCGACATGGTCTATACGGGCCGGATCTCGACCCTCAAACCCGGCCGCTGCCGCTATGGGCTGATGTGCAACGAAGGCGGCTATCTTATGGATGACGGGGTGGTCGCTCGGATCGACGAGACGACGTTCCTTTGCCACACGACGTCGGGCGGTGCGGACCATGTCCATGGCCACCTCGAAGAATGGCTCCAGACCGAATGGTGGGACTGGCAGGTCCACACCGCGAATGTCACCGAAGCCTATGGCCAGATCGGCGTGGCCGGCCCCGAAGCGCGCACTCTTTTGGAAACGCTCGGCGGCATGGATCTCTCCGAGGAGGCGCTGCCCTTCATGGGCTGGGTCGACTGTGTCTTGGGCGGCTTTAAAGTCCGCGTTTACCGCATCAGTTTTTCCGGGGAATTGTCCTTTGAGGTCGCGGTTGCGGCGGGTGAGGCCCTGGCCCTTTGGGAACGGCTTATGGACGCCGGAGCCGCCTTCGGTGCGGCGCCCTACGGGACCGAAGCGCTCCACGTGATGCGGGCCGAGAAGGGTTTTATTATGATCGGCGACGAGACCGATGGCACAGTGATCCCCCAGGATCTCGGGCTCGATTGGGCAATCTCGAAGAAAAAGGACGACTATATCGGCAAGCGCGGCCAGGAGCGGATGCACATGACCGACCCCGATCGCTGGCGCTTGGTCGGGCTTGAAACGACCGAAGGCGGGGTCCTGGCGCATGGGGCGTTGGCCCTCGACGAAGGCAAGACCCCGAACGGACAGCGGGCGACCCAAGGCCGGGTCACCTCGACCTATTACTCCCCGATCCTCAAACGCGGCGTCGCCCTCGGCTTGGTCCGGGATGGGCCCGAGCGCATGGGCGAGATCCTGACATTCTCCAACCGGGACGGGCCGGAAATTGCGGCCAAGATCGTGCCGCCCGGTGTCCTCGACGGGGAGGCATCCTGATGGCGGGATCGGTTGCCGCATTGGGGGGTGCGCGGGCGGACGGGGTCGTGACGGTTTCCGAAACCCGGCCCCGGGCGATGGTCAGCCTCAAAGGAGATCTCGGAGCCGACGCGCTCCGCCAAAGCGTTAAATCCGCGACCGGCATTGACGTGCCGCCGGCCCTTGAAGGGGCGGAGGCAGGGGAGGCCGGGGTCTTATGGATGGCGCCCGATGAGCTCTTGCTTTTGGGCCCGCGGGATGAGGCGGGCCGGATCGTTGCCGAACTTGAGAGCGCTTTGGCGGGCAGCCATTTCCTCGCCGCAGACATTTCCGATGCGCGGAGTGTTTTTCGGCTTGAGGCGGAAGACGGCGCAATCCGCGACGTCTTGTCGAAACTGACGCCTGCCGATCTTTCGCCCGATGCCTTCCCGGTGGGGCGGTTCCGACGAACCCGGATCGCTCAGATCGCGGGCGCCCTCTGGATGCGGGAGCCCCAGGTTGCGGAGGTTTTCGTTTTCCGTTCCATGGCCCAATATGCCTTCGATCTTTTGTCGAACGCGGCGGAGCCTGGCGGCAAAGTGGGACATTTCTAAAACCAAACGGGAGGCGGCCATGCGGATTGGTATCCTAGGCACCGGCAATGTGGGCCAAACCTTAGGTCGGGCCTTTGTGGCCAATGGCCACGACGTTCGGCTCGGCGGTCGCCAGGCCGGCGGCGACGGGGCCTCAGCTTGGGCCGCGGAGACCGGCGAAAAAGCTTCCGAAGGGAATTTTGCCGACGCTGCCGCTTTCGGAGAGGTGGTTGTTCTTGCGGCCAAGGGTGAAGTCGCCCTCGACGTTGTCGCCGCCGCAGGCGCCGATGCACTTTCCGGAAAGCTCCTCATTGATCTCACAAACCCGCTCGATTTTTCGGGGGGTTTCCCACCCAAGCTGACCGAGGGCCTTCAGAACAGCACGTCCCTCGGGGAAAAGGTCCAGGCCGCTTTGCCCGATACGCGGGTCGTTAAGGCGCTCAACACGATTGCGGTGGCGGTGATGGTCAATCCAGGTGCCTTGGCCGAGCCCACCGATATTTTCATGGCCGGTAATGACGCCACGGCAAAGGAGCAAGTGGCCGACCTTTTGGCCGAGTTCGGCTGGAGCGGCCCGGTTGATCTTGGCGGGATAGAGGCGTCTCGGGGTCTCGAAGCCTATCTTCTCCTTTGGACCCGGGCGATCGGTCCGATGGGAGGCAACGGGATGTTCAACATCAAACTGGTCCGCGCATTGCCGAGCTAGATCCGCCGCCATGGGGGCGCGATCCGTCGAGCCAGCTTGGCATTGGAAGGCGATTGAATATCGCGCCCCCGTCGATCAGACTTCAACCATTCAGACCACAATCTTTCGGGGGCACAGGCCCAACCGTGAAAATCTACAGTTCGGAGCGAAAGAGATTTCACATGCTAAGACTACTCGGTGCCGGATTTCTCCTTGTTGCAATGGCAAGTTCCGCTTCGGCGGCGCTTTACACCTGCACGGTTCAAGAACAAGGCGGTCGCACGGGCTGGGTCCCCCAGAATGTCACCATCGCTTTTACGGATGATGGCGGGATCCTCGTGTCGGACACGATTGGACTGGCTGTTATGGGGGAGCCCCAACCGGGGGAACTTTTGAACGAAAGCTCGTCCATCATCGCTATCAAGTGGAACGTGGTGAGCGCCCGGTCATCGTCAAACCAAAATGCCCGCTTCAGCTACACAGCCACGATCGACAAAGCCAAGCGCACCTTGCGCCTCAGGGCGAAGCCTTTGGGTTATGCCAATTCCTTCCGCGGGGTGGGTCGCTGTGCCGTCACGGAAATCCCGTCTTGAGCTTTGCCGGAGGTCCCGGCGCCATTGGCCCTTGACCTGAGCCCAGCCCAGGCTCAGGTAGGCCCCCGAACGCCAATTGAGACAGAGGGGGCCCCCATGGCTTTCGAACTTCCCGATCTCCCATACGATCATGATGCGCTTGCCGCGCAAGGCATGTCGAAGGAGACGCTCGAATACCACCACGACCTGCACCACAAAGCATATGTCGATAACGGCAATAAACTGATCGCCGGGACCGAGTGGGAGACCAAGTCCCTCGAAGAAATTGTCGTCGGCACCTATGACGCGGGCGCTGTGGCGCAAAACGGGATCTTCAACAACGCCTCCCAGCATTGGAACCACATGCAGTTCTGGGAAATGATGGGGCCAAGCGGCGGCTCGATGCCCGGAGAGCTTGACGCGGCCATCAAGGAAGCCTTCGGCTCGATGGACCAATTCAAACAGGAATTCGCCGCCGCCGGTGCAGGCCAGTTCGGTTCGGGCTGGTGCTGGCTGGTCAAAGACAGCGACGGGAGCCTCAAGGTCACCAAGACTGAGAACGGGGTGAACCCCCTCTGCTTCGGCCAAACCGCACTTTTGGGCTGCGATGTGTGGGAGCATTCCTACTACATCGATTTCCGCAACAAGCGTCCGGCCTATCTCACCAATTTCCTCGACAATCTCGTCAATTGGGAGAACGTGGCGAGCCGCATGTGACCGGCCCCACCCGCCGAACTTTTCTCAAAGGCCTGCTGGCAACTGTGCTGGCGGGCCTTTTTGTGTCGGCCTACGGGTTTTTCATAGAACCGGCCCTCCGCTTGAGGGTGCGGCGCTGGACCATTCGACGCGCTGACTGGACGGCTCCGGCTCTCAAGATCGCGGTGCTGTCCGATTTTCACGCCGGTGAGCCTTGGGTGGGGGCCGATCGCCTGCGCAAAATCGTGCGCCGGACCAATGCGCTCGGTGCGGATCTGGTTTTACTCCTCGGGGATTTTGCGGCCGGGCACCCTTTCGTGCAGGCTCCGGTCGGGGCGCGGGAGGTGGCTGGGATCCTCGCGGGGCTTGAGGCGCGGCACGGCGTTTTCGCAGTGCTCGGCAACCACGATTGGTGGGACGACGAAGCTGCCCAGCGGCGCGGTGGCTATCCGAATCTCTATGCCGATGCGCTCGACGAGGCCGCGATCCCGGTTTTTTCGAACGAAGCCCGGAAGATTGATGGGGCAGGGGTCTGGCTTGCGGGGCTCGAAGACCAATTGGCGCTCCGGCGCGGGGCAGGGGGCTTTGTCGGGCTCGACGATCTCGACGCGACGCTCGCTTCCGTCGGCGACGACGCGCCGGTGGTTTTGATGGCCCATGAGCCGGACGTTTTCCCCAAAGTGCCGGGCAGGGTGGCGCTGACGCTTTCGGGGCACACCCATGGCGGCCAATTTCGGCTCTTTGGCTGGTCGCCCGTGGTGCCGTCGCGCTTCGGCAATCGTTTTGCCTATGGGCATGTGCGCGAAGACGGGCGCGACTTGGTTGTCTCTGGTGGGATCGGTTGTTCGATCGTGCCGGTGCGCTTTGGTGTGGTTCCCGAGATCACCTTGGTCGAGATCGCAGGCGCCGAGGCGGGGGCAAGCGAATGAACGACGCGCGGGCCGGGGTGATTGCGATGGTCGCCGTCTGCGCGATCTGGGGCGTTTCTCCGCTTTATTACGGGCTCCTCGACCATGTGCCGCCATTCGAGGTGATGTGTCACCGAGCGATTTGGACCCTGGTTCTGTTCCTGCCCGTTCTGGCCGCGCAAGGTCGGCTCGGCGATCTGCGCGCACTCCTTGCTGACCGGGCCCAAAGGGCGCCCCTTTTGGTGGCGAGCCTCGCGATCTCGGCCAACTGGTTTTTGTTCATCTTCGCCACGGCGATTGGCCGGGTCACGGATTCGAGCCTCGGCTATTACATCTTCCCCCTCGCCTCGGTCGCGGCGGGGGCGATGTTTCTTGGGGAAAGGCTCAACGGGGCGCGCGCCTTAGCTGTGGCGCTGGCGGGCTTGGCCGTGGGTCTTTTGGCCTTTGGTCTCGGGAACTTACCCTGGATCAGCCTCGGTTTGGCGATCACGATGGTCATCTATGGGTTGATGAAACGGGTGATAAAGACCCCCTCAGCGGTCAGCGTGGCGGGGGAAGCGGTCTGGATTGCGCCGATTTGCCTCGCCTGGCTCGTGCTTTTCGGGAGCGGCGGGCACGATCTTGCCACCTGGGCATTGCTCGCGGGAGCGGGGCCACTCACAGCGCTGCCCCTGATGATGTTCACCTTTGCCGCAACCCGCATCACGATGGCGACCCAAGGGTTTCTCATGTACCTCAACCCGACCCTCCAAGGGGCCTTGGCGCTCTTTGTTTTGGCCGAGCCGATGTCGCCTTGGCACGGGCTGGCTTTTCCTCTGATCTGGGTCGCACTCGCGGTCTATTCGGCCGATGCTTTCGCGGCGGAAAGGCGGATCCGGAGATCGGCGGCGAACGCTTCGGGGTCGGGCACAAGCGTGATGTGAGCAAGGAGGCTTTGGTCGGCGAAGCCTTGGTCGATCACATGGTGGATGAGTTCCATGAGCGGCGCCCAGTAACCCGATGTATCAACAAGATAAATCGGCTTTCTATGGAGCCCTAGCTGGGCCCAAGTCAGCACTTCGAAGAACTCATCGAGAGACCCCGCGCCGCCGGGCAAGACCGCCAGCGTATCGGCGTTCATCACCATGACTTTCTTACGCTCATGCATCGTTTCAGTCACGATGATGCCGTCCTGAGACCCCTGTCGCTCATGGCCGACCAGATGGGATGGGATCACACCCAGCATGGCGCCGCCGCCAGCGCCCGCTGCGTTCGCAACCGCTCCCATCATGCCCACATCTCCGGCCCCGTAGATCAGCCGCCACCCTTCCCGGGCCAGCACCTCTCCCATGGTGCGCGCGGCATCGAGATAGGCCGGATCGGTGCCATTCCGCGAACCGCAGAACACACAAACCGACAGGGCCGAAGTCTCTGGGGCCGGAGGCGCCATTTTTCTCCAAAATAAGGATTTTGACCCCTCTTACCGGCGTTGCTACAGTCTCTCAAGCGCGGGGATGTTGGCGCAACAGGGGAAGAGTAGCGATGTCAGAGACGAGCGGAAGCACGTCGAAGTACCTGCCTGTCTGGATGCTGCTGGCTCTCGGATTGGCCGGGGCAGTGGCTTGGTGGCAATGGCGCGAAGGCGTACCGGGGCCGGAAGCGGCCGTCGGCGAGACGGCTGAGGCGGCGCCCGAAGGCCAAGAAGGCTCCGAAAACGCCGAAGAGATTAACGTCGCGGCGGTGTCCCCGGACCCGGTGAGCCCAACCGAAGAAGACCGGCCCGCGGCGGAAAATCAAACCGCCGACGCGGAGCCGCCCACGGTTGAGCCGTCTGAGCCTGCCGAGACCGACATGGCAGTGGAGCCTGGGCCCGTTCAGGAGAGCGACGAGGTCGCTTTGGCGCCGCTCCCTACGGAGGGCGAGAGCGCCGAAGACGGCACTCCGCCCGACGAGACGGCGGGTTTTGAGGTGCCGTCTGACCCGGAGGCCGCACCTCCGGCGTTCGATCTGGTGCGCATCGCGCCTGACGGCGAAACGTTGATCGCAGGAAAAGCCGCGCCCGGCGCGGACGTATCGGTGCTGATCGATGGTGAGATCGTCGCCGAGGCCCAGGCTGACCGGCAGGGCAATTTCGTCTCGCTATTGTCGATCGGCGCATCTGAGGAAGCCCGCGTCGTCACGCTCGAAACCGGCGAGGACAGTGCCGCGGTGGCCTCCGAACAAGAGATCATCGTGGCCCCGATGCCCGCCTCGGCCGACGCTAGCGATACCGCCATGGCAGCGACGGATATGGGAGATCCACTCGTCGAAGACGACAAACGCGACGTCGCCGAGACCGCCGAGGCCGTCGCAGCCTCGCCAGAGGCGGGGGACGAAGGCGAACCCGAAGCGCCGACGCTTCTCTTGTCGGATGGGTCGGGCGTTCGGGTGATTCAAGGTGCGACGCCGAAGGTGCAGGACAGCGTTGCGATCGATGCGATCACCTATGACGTCGAGGGCGAGGTTACGCTGACGGGCCGGGCTGGGAATGACGGCTTTGTGCGGGTCTATCTCGACAACCGCCCGATCCTTGAAACCGAGATCGGCGAAGACGGCAATTGGCGCACTCCGCTGCCGGAGATTGATACTGGTGTCTACACGCTTCGGGTCGATGCGCTCGACGCAGAAGGGAAAGTCACGGCCCGGGCGGAAACGCCGTTTCTTCGGGAGCCCGTCGAGGCGGTGCAGACCTTTGCCGATGAGCTTCGTTCGGATGCCGCGCCCGAATTGGTGACGGTCCAGCCCGGCGACCACCTCTGGGGGATCGCCACGCGGCGCTACGGGGACGGGATGCTCTTTGTGCGGGTGTTTCAGGCCAACCAAGACCAGATCCGCAACCCGGATTTGATCTATCCCGGCCAGACTTTCTCGTTGCCGCAGTAGCCTTTTACCCAAGCGACCTGAAGAGACCGCACCAACGTTCCCTCCCGGACGCCAGGCGGGAACCGCCGGGCAGCGCCCGACCCGCCCCACAGGGCGGTCGCTTCACGCCCACCCTCGGGCCGAGCGCTGCCCTTGCCACGATGCGGAACCGCGTAAGGTTGGCGTGACCAAAACGCCGCAACGGTTTGGACCGGGAATTGACCGAGGCGGCCGCTCAACGACTGACCGCGATGGGGTTTTGGCCACTACCCACGCATCGCCGCCCCTTTGGGATCGTAAGGCGAGGGGTCGAGGACCCGTGCTCCGCGCTCGGCGCCCACCACATGGACCGAAAGTTCGGTGCCCGGCGTGGCCGCGTCGGGCTCGACGAGCCCCATGGCCAGCGACATGTCCACATGGTGGCCGTACCCGCCTGAGGTCACAAAGCCCACCCGGTTGCCGCCTTGCCAAATCGGCTCGTAGCCCGTGGCGTCGGCGCCGTTGGCATCGATGGCGAGGGTGACGAGCCGGGCCGGGGGCCCGTTCCCGCCGCGCTCGGCTATGGCGGCGGCCTGGCCGGTAAAATCGCCCTTATCCCAGGCGATCCAACGATCAAGCCCTGTCATGCCCGGGGTCCGGTCTTGGGTGAACTCCGCGCGCCAGATCCCAAAGCTCTTTTCCAAACGGAGGGAATTCAACGCGTTATAGCCGATCTCCCGCAGGCCGAGCCCCGCACCCGCCTCCAAGAGGGCCCGGCGCAGCCCCGCATGTTCGGCGGCCCGCACATGGATCTCGTAGCCCAATTCGCCGGTGACTGAGAGCCGCCCGACCCGGGCTCTGAAAAGACCGATATCCATGTCGCCGCAGGCGAGAAACGGGAACGCACCGCGGGAGAGATCGCTGTCGGTAAGCTTTGCGAGGACGTCCCGCGCCGCCGGTCCCTGGACCGAGAACCCGGCCACGTCGTCGGAGATATCGCGGATCTCGACGCCGTCGCCTAAATGCTGGCGGAACCAGCGCATGTGCCAGGCCCGCAAGTAGTAAGACCCCATGATCCACCAGGTCCCGTTGCCCCAGTTAAAGAGCGTGAGGTCGCCCTTGAGCTTGCCCTCCGGCGCGAGCATCACCGCTAGACGCGCCCGGCCGGGACCAGGGAGTTGGGTGGATAGGAGCCCGTCGAGCCAAGCTTCTGCGCCAGGGCCGGTGACCTCGTAGCGGCTGAACCCGGTGATATCCAAAAGCCCCGCCGCCTCGCGGGTGGCTTTGCATTCCTCGGCCACATGGGGTTCTGCGTTCGAGCGCCTAAGGCTCGGGATTTCCTCAAAACCCTCCGGGGCGAAGTAGATCGGCACTTCGAGGCCCCAGCTTTCGCCCCAGCGCGCGCCCGCCGCCTCCATCTCGGCATGGGCGCCTGCCATACGGAGCGGCCGACCGGCGGGGAGTTGTTCGTTGGGAAAGCTCATCACGAAGCGGCGGGAGTAAAACTGCCCGGTGGTCTGGCGGATATATTCTTTCGACGAATGCTGAGGTCCGTAGCGGGCGATGTCCATCGACCAGGCGTCCGTTTCCGTATCGCCGTGGATCATCCACTCGGCCAGGGTCTTGCCGACCCCGCCGCCCTGGAGAAAGCCCGCCATCACCGCACAGGCGAGCCAGTAATTCGGTACCCCATCTACGGGGCCCACTAGGGGATTGCCGTCCGGCGAGAAGGTGAATGCACCGTTGACCCAGGTCTTGATGCCGGCCGTTTCGAGGACCGGAAAGCGGTGAAACGCCATCGCGAGTTCATCTTCGATTCGGTCGACATCTTCCTGGAGAAGCTCGATCCCGTAATCCCAGGGCGCCCCGTCCATCATCCAATGCTGGTGGTTGATCTCATAGATACCCAGAAGCAGGCCCTTCTGGTCCTGGCGCGAATAGGTGAACCCGTCGGGGTCGACGACCATTGGCACTTCCCGGTCAAGGGCGGCGATTTCGGGCAAGCTCTCGGTGACGAGGTAGTGGTGTGATAGGGGCGAGACCGGCAGATCGAGCCCCACCATCCGGCCGCATTGCTTGGCCCAGAGCCCGCCCGCATTGACGACGTGTTCGGCGGTAATCGTGCCTTTCTCAGTCACGACGTCCCAATGGTCGCCTTTCCACTGGAGTTCGAGCACCCGGTTGTGCTCGATCACATCCGCCCCGCGAAGCCGCGCGCATTTGGCATAAGCATGGACCGTGCCGGTCGTGTCGACATAGCCTTCGCGGTCGGCCCACATGCCGCCCAGGATGTCGTCGGTGTTCATGATCGGGCTTGCGGCTTTCACTTCATCGGGGGTCATCAACCGGCAATCTTCGATGCCGATGGATTGGAAGGTGCGATAGGCCGATTGGAGCCATTCCCAGCGTTCGGGAGTCACCGCAACCGTGATGCCTCCGGTCATATGGAGCCCGATCGACTGGCCGCTTTCGGCTTCGATCTCGGAGAGAAGGTCAATCGTATAGGCCTGGAGGGCGGCCATGTTGGGGTCGGCATTGAGCGCGTGGATCCCCCCGGCCGCGTGCCAGGACGAGCCGGCGGTCAGAACGTTCCGCTCGATGAGCGCCGTATCGGTCCAGCCGAGTTTTGCCAAATGGTAGAGTACCGAGGCCCCCACCACGCCGCCGCCGATTACCACGACCCGATATGCCGACTTCATCTGGCTCTCCCTTGGTTTTCCGAAGCTTCCGACGGTGCGCGGCCTCTCGATTGGCCGCGAGCGACAGGGAATGTCGCAAACCGCCTGACTTGCAGGCGCCGCCCCCTTGCGCCCCCGGACCCCCTTGCGTACTTCGCTGCGGACGTGACGAAGGGGACGCGGGGCGATGGCGCTCCTGGTGATGAAATTCGGGGGCACATCGGTGGCCACCACTGACCGGATCCGGCGCGCGGCCAAGCGTATCGGGCGCGAAGTGGCGGCCGGGTACGATGTGATTGTCATAGTATCGGCCATGGCAGGCGAGACCAACAAGCTCGTGGGGCTCGTGGGCGAGGTGGCGAAATTCTACGACGCCCGGGAATATGATGCGGTGGTCTCGTCGGGAGAGAATGTGACCGCCGGGCTTATGGCGCTCACGCTTCAGGAAATGGACATGCCTGCGCGGTCTTGGCAGGGCTGGCAAGTGCCGCTTTTGACGACGTCAGCCCATGGGGCGGCGCGGATCGAGGATATTCCCACCGAGAACATCAACGCCAAATTTGCCGAAGGGATGAAAGTGGCAGTGGTGGCGGGCTTTCAGGGCCTAAGCCCCGAAGGCCGGATCGCGACATTGGGACGGGGCGGGTCGGACACGACGGCCGTGGCCTTCGCGGCCGCATTCGGCGCCGAGCGCTGCGACATCTACACCGATGTGGACGGTGTCTACACGACCGATCCACGGATCACCGACAAGGCCCGGAAGCTCGACAAGATCGCCTTTGAGGAGATGCTCGAACTCGCCTCCCTTGGGGCGAAGGTGCTCCAGACCCGGTCTGTCGAGCTCGCAATGCGCTACAAGGTGCGGCTTCGCGTTCTATCGAGTTTCGAAGACAATGACGATGCGGCCGGAACGCTGGTTTGCGACGAGGAGGATATCGTGGAGAAAAACGTTGTGGCGGGCGTGGCCCATTCCCGGGACGAAGCCAAGATGACCCTCGTTTCCGTCGCCGACCGGCCGGGGATCGCCGCGGCGATCTTCTCGCCTTTGGCCGAGGCGGGCGTCAATGTGGATATGATCGTTCAGAATATTTCCGAGGAAGGCCGCACGGATATGACCTTTTCCTGCCCGGTCGACCAGGTGGCCCGGGCCGAGAAGGCGATGCTCGATGCCAAAGAGCGGGGCGAGATCAATTTCCACGAGCTACTGGCCGACAAGGATGTGGCGAAAATCTCTGTCGTGGGGATCGGGATGCGGAGCCATGCGGGCGTGGCGGCGGAGATGTTTGAAGCGCTAAGTGCCGAAGGGATCAATATCCGCGTGATCACCACGTCGGAGATCAAGATCTCCGTCTTGATCGACCGGAAATATACCGAATTGGCGGTCCCGGCGCTCCACGACGCATTTGGGCTCGAACGGGCCGCTTAAAGGTAGGGGGCGCTGCCCCCGCGCCCGTTGGGCGCTCCCCCGGAGTAATTTTTCCAGGATGAAGGGGCCTTTTGGCCTAGCGGAACCGGTCGACGAGGCGCTGGAGCGGCGAGCGGGCATCGGATTCGGGTTCTGCCGCCGCAGCGGGTGGCGTGTGATCAGTTTTTGCGGAGGTTGAGGAACGGGGCGGGGTGAGTTTGAGCGACACCGCATTCATGAAGCGCGCGCTGTCACCAGCCGCGAGATGGGGGGCACCGTCTTCGATGCCGGAAAGCATGTTTTCGAGCCATTCCCCATCGGCTTTGGCGAAATCATGGAGGACATAGCCCGGCACCCGGTCCTTATGCCCCGGATGGCCGACCCCCATCCGGATCCGGCCGTAGTCTTCGCCGATATGGGCGTGGAGCGAGCGGAGCCCGTTATGGCCCGCATGGCCGCCGCCGGATTTGGCTTTGAGTTTGCCCGGGGCGAGGTCAATCTCGTCGTGGAAGACGACCACGTCTTCCGGGCCGAGTTTGAAAAACCGCATCGCTTCGCCCACCGACTGGCCGGATTTGTTCATGTAGGTGAGGGGCTTGAGGAGGACGATCTTGGCATTGCCGAGCCGACCCTCGGTGAGCTCGCCTTGGAATTTCGCACGCCACGGGGGAAACCCATGGGCCGAGGCGATCCGGTCGACCGCCATGAAGCCGATATTGTGCCGATTGCGGGCATATTTCTCGCCCGGATTTCCGAGGCCGACGAAAAGGCGCATGTCTCGCTCCGATTTGGGCGAGACATGGCTTACCGGTAGGCAAGTTTCCAGGGGTGGATCACTTGGAAATGACCACCGCGCGGCCGAGATAGGTGAAATTACCCGCCTGGGTGGCGAGGAAACGAGGGACGCACGATCGCCAGAAAGAGACCGCTGGCCCGTCCGAATAGCTCGTGCGTTTCGAGCTCTTTGAAGAGCGGATTTGGGAGCGCACCATAGATGGTGCGTTTTTGAAAAAGTTGAGATTGGATCCGCTCTCACGGGCGCTGCGGGCCGCGAAGAACTGATCACCGACATGCGCTGTCTTGAGGACGGCAAAGACGTTGATCGGAGACTTCGGTCCGGCCTGCCAGGCCCGCGGTCTTTTAGCCGCTCCGGACGGTAAAGACCTGTGTCGATCTCCGCCTGGACAAGGTTTGGTCTTAGAGGGCCACTATCGCCGAGATGATAGGGCTCTTTAAATCGGCACCCCCCAAAACGAAAAACGGAGCCCGGAGGCTCCGTTTCAAAGGATTGCGAGGACGGATTATTCTTCGCCGTCGCCTTCTTCAGGGGCTGCTTCGCCCTCTTCGGCGTCTCCGGCTTCCTCGTCGTCGCTTTGGGACGCAAGGCCCGAAGGTGCGGAGATGTTGGCGATCACGAAGTCCCGGTCGATTGTCGGTGTCGCACCCGCCGGCAAATCCACGCCCGAGATCGTGGCAGTGTCGCCGATCTCCATTTGGGAGAGATCTACGGTCACGCTTTCGGGGATATCGGCTGCGGTCACGATGAGCTCGACTTCCGGGCGTACGACCGTGAGGACGCCGCCTTTCTTAAGACCAGGGCTCACGTCTTCGCCCACGAATTCAACCGCTATGAACAAGTTGACCTTCGAGGTGCGCTTGAGGCGCATAAAATCCACGTGGGTGGGCAGGTCTTTGACCACGTCGCGCTGGACGTTCCGGCAGATCACCCGCACATCTTCTTCGCCCTCGACCTTCATATTAAAGAGCGTCGACAGGAACCGGCCCTGTTTCAGGCGTTTCAGAAGCACGTTGAAGGGGATGTTGATCGGCATAGGGTCCGTGCCCCCGCCGTATACGATGCCAGGTACCAGCCCGTCGCGGCGAGCTTGACGGGCGGCCCCCTTGCCTGTCCCCGTCCGTACCGTGGCTTCAAGATCTGGGATCTCGCCAGCCATAGGTCTCTCCTAAGTCAAAAAGAACGGCGGCCTCCAAGGGTGTCCGCCGGGAAGGCCGCCTGATAGCCGGATCGGCTGGGTCGGGCAAGGGGGAATTGGGCCGCGACAGCACCGCGGCCGGAGGGGGTGCTGAGGCTCAGCCGCCGGTCGCGGCGAGTTCGAAATTGCCCCCGATTTCACCATAGGCACAATTGGCATTGAGAAGCGCCTGGTGCCGGTCGTCGCGGTTGAGCCGGGCGAGGTTTTTGCTTTCGAGATATTTCGCTTCGACGGCCTTTAGCCGCGGGAAATCGGGATAGCTCATATCCCAAGTCACATATCCGCAAATCAGATTGGTGCCGCCTTGCCAGGTGCCCACGAAATCGACCGAGCCCACCAGTTGGCCTTCGGGATACCACGTAATCCGGTAGCCGGTGAGGTTCCGCACCGGCCCCTGATCGGCGTCGAGGGCGCGGTACTCCCCGCTCGCAATCGAGACCGACATGGCCGCGGCCTTTTCAAACCGCGGCTCGAACCGCGCGCTTTCGCTTTCGAGCCGTTCAAAGAGCGCCTCGGTGGCGCGGACGATATTGACCGTCTCGCGCCATTGCTCCGGTTCGGCATTGGGCGATCGCGCCTCGTCCGCAAACGCGGGGGCGGCACAAACACAAAGAGGGGCCAACAGGGCCTTTAGAACTCGCATGACAGTTCCCCAACCAGTCGACCTAAAAGACCGCGCCTTGCGAATTACGGCAAGGTTTGGGTCGCGATTTGTCAGGAAAACGGCCGCTTGGGCCTCCCGACCGCACCGATCAGGGTATCGCTCGCGAACTGTTGCCTAGTTTTGGACGATGGGGCGGTCCCAATCGCCTGCGAATCCTTTGGGAACCAGCAGCATGTCGCGGTCAATCGCGGGGATTTCGATGCGCCCGGACAGGGCCATCGAATATTCGAGCTCTTTCTGCATGACAGAAAGTGCTGAGGTCACACCCGCTTTGCCCATGGCCCCCAGACCGTAGACAAAGGCCCGGCCCACCATCGTGCCTTTGGCGCCGAGGGCGAGCGCTTTGAGTATGTCCTGGCCCGACCGGATCCCGGAATCGAGGAGGATCTCCACCTTGTCGCCGACCGCTTCGACAATCGGTTCGAGCGCCCGGATCGAGGAGAGAGCACCGTCAAGCTGGCGCCCACCATGGTTTGACACCACGATCCCGTCCGCACCCACATCGACGGCCCGCCGGGCATCTTCGACATCGAGAATGCCTTTGAGGATGACCGGGCCCTCCCATTTCCGGCGAAGCTCGGCCACGCGGGCCCAGTCGAGGGATTGGTCGAAGGCCTGGCCTGTCCAGGCGGTGAGGGAGGCGGGGTCTTTCACGCCTTCGGCATGGCCGACCACGTTCCGGAACGTCCGCCGGGGTGTTCCAAGCATCTCGAGGCCCCAGGGGACCTTGGTCGCAAGGTTAAGGAGGGTGGCCAAGGTTGGCTTCGGCGGGGCCGATAGCCCATTCTTGATATCCTTGTGGCGCTGGCCTTGGAGTTGGAGATCGAGGGTGATTACCAGGGTCTCGACCCCCGCCGCCTTGGCCCGTGCGATGAGCCGGTCCATAAAATCGTCGTCCTTGAGCGTGTACACCTGAAACCAGAAGGGTTTCGTTGTCCGCTCAGCCACGTCTTCAATCGAGCAGATCGAGAGGGTCGAGAGGGTGAAGGGCACCCGAAAAGCTTCGGCGGCTTGGGCGGCTTTGATCTCGCCATCGGCCGATTGCATGCCGAGAAGCCCCACCGGTGCGAGTGCCACCGGCATCGCGACCGTCTGGCCGAAGAGCGTCGTCTCAGTCGTGCGGTGTGTCATATCGACCGCGACGCGCTGGCGGAAATAGAGCTTTTGAAAATCGCTCGTGTTTTCCCTGAACGTCTGGCCCGACCAGGAGCCCGTTTCGCAATAATCGTAGAACATCCGCGGCGCGCGCCGACGGTAGATCCGCTTGAGATCCGCAATCTCGGTAATCGGGGGGGAGGGAAGGAGGCTCATGTTGCCCGGTGGGCTCCTTCCGCGAGCGATTTGACGAAGTCGAGAACCTCCCCCGGTGGAACCCCATCGCCGATTTTCTCGACAATGGCCGAACCCACGACCGCGCCGTCGGCCACCCCGGCAATGGCTTCGGCGGAAGCCGGGGTTTTGATGCCAAACCCGACGACGACCGGGAGATCGGTGGCGGCTTTGATCCGAGCCACTTCCGGGCCCACATCGCCGGCCACCGCGTTGGCCGCCCCGGTGATCCCAGTGATCGAGACGTAATACACAAAGCCCGAAGTGTTTTTCAGAACCGTTGGCAGGCGGACGGCATCGGTGGTGGGCGTGGCCAGTCGAATGAAATTGAGCCCCGCCGCCTGGGCGGGCAGGCAAAGCTCGCTGTCTTCTTCGGGCGGGAGGTCGACGATGATCAGCCCATCGATCCCGGCCTCTTTTGCATCTTTGAGAAACCGTTCCACTCCGCGGGAATAGATCGGGTTGTAATAGCCCATCATCACGATCGGCGTGGTTTTATCGGTTTCGCGGAAGGCGCGGACCATGGCGAGGGTCCCATCAAGGCTCTGGCCCGCTTCAAGTGCGCGTTGGCCAGCCAGTTGGATCGTGGGGCCGTCGGCCATGGGGTCTGTGAACGGCAGCCCAAGTTCGATCACATCAACGCCGGCCGCCGGGAGGCCCTTCATCACATCGAGGGAGGTCTTGGGATCGGGATCGCCGGCCATAATGTAAGACACGAAGGCTTTCCTTCCCTCGGCTTTCAGCCGGGCAAATGTGTCGTCGATCCGCGTCATGGCCACTCCCAATTTAGATGGTCAGGGATGCGACAAGACGGGTCGAAGTGCAATGGTCCCCGAGGAAGGCCGGGGGCAGGTGCTTTATGTGTCCGTCCCGATCATCCAACGGATGCCAAACCGGTCGGTCACCGCGCCGAAGCCCGCGCTCCAAAAAGTCGGCTCAAAGGCCATCGTCACCTCGCCGTCCTCGGCAAGCCGGTCAAACACCTCCCGCGCCCGCGCGACCTCGGCATATGAGAGCATGACCGAGGATCCGGTCATGGTTTCGCTGGTTCCGAAGATGTTGTCCGACATCATGAGTGAGCCGCCCTCGAAGGCAAGCTCGCCATGGGCAATCCAGTCCTTTCGGTCGTCCGGAACCGGTATGTCGGGCATTTCACTGGCCTTCATCGTCATGGCGGTTTTGACGTTGAAGATAGCTTCGTAAGCGGCCAAGGCCGCGGCACAATTTCCATTAAAGAAGAGATATGGTGTGGGGGTCATGGCAGCACTCCCTTATTCCCACCCGAAAGGCTGGCATGGAGGTGCCGGTCTGGCAAGTGATCTGCCTGGCCGTTGCGCACGCCCTTGCTCTGGCTTGGCCACGGCGCTAGGGCAGGCGCTCGACAACGCGAGGTGTCATCAATGGGCTTCAAAACCGGGATTGTCGGGCTTCCCAATGTGGGAAAGTCGACCTTGTTCAATGCCCTGACCCGCACGGCCGCGGCCCAGGCGGCGAATTTTCCGTTTTGTACGATCGAGCCCAATGTGGGCGAGGTGGCCGTGCCTGATCCCCGTCTCGAAACCCTGGCTGAGATCGCCCAATCGAAAGAGGTCATCCCCGCTCGGATGACATTTGTCGACATTGCAGGTCTCGTGAAAGGGGCCTCTAAAGGCGAAGGGCTCGGCAACCAATTCCTCGCCAATATCCGCGAGGTTGATGCCATTGCCCATGTGCTCCGCTGTTTTGAAGACGCGGATGTCACCCATGTGGAAGGCCGGGTGGACCCCTTGGCGGATGCCGAAACCATCGAGACCGAGCTGATGCTGGCGGATCTTGAATCGATCGAGCGGCGTCTCCAGAACATCGTCCGCAAGGTGCGTGGCGGTGACAAGGAAGCCCGTCTTCAGGAGCGGCTTATGGGCGCAGCCAAAGAGGCCCTCGATGCGGGGCAGCCGGCGCGGAGCATTGAAGTCGCGGCCGAAGACGAAAAGGCATGGAATGGCCTCCAATTGCTGACCACCAAGCCCGTCCTTTACGTTTGCAACGTCGATGAAGACGAGGCGGCCGAGGGCAATGCGCACTCGGCGGCTGTGGCGGAGATGGCCAAGTCGACCGGGGCAGGGTCGGTGACGATTTCGGCTAAGATCGAAGAAGAGATCAGCCAGCTTGACCCGGAAGAAGCTTCTGTTTTCCTGGAGGAATTGGGCCTGTCCGAAGCGGGGCTCGATAGGTTGATCCGCGCCGGGTACGACCTTTTAGACCTCCATACCTATTTCACCGCCGGGCCGAAGGAGACCCGCGCCTGGACCATTCCGTCCGGCACCCTCGCACCCGCCGCGGCCGGCGTGATCCACGGCGACTTCGAACGGGGGTTTATTCGCGCCGAAACTGTAGGGTATCACGATTATGTGAATTTCGCGGGCGAACAGGGCGCGCGCGATGCGGGAAAGCTGCGTGCAGAGGGGAAATCCTATACTGTCAAAGACGGCGATGTGCTCCACTTTCTCTTCAACGCGTAGGCCGGATCTTGCCTATTGCTGCCGTTGCGCCATGCTTTCCTTGATCAAGGTCAACTCAGTTACCTTGGGGGGAATGTGGCGGACGATCTGATTGGCACGATGGAAGGTCTCCGACGACGTTTGGCGGGTTTGCCCGTTGGACAACGCGCGCTGGTGGCGATTGCCGGTGCGCCGGGCTCAGGTAAATCCACCCTCGCCGAAGAGCTGACGATCAGTCTCAATCGCGAGGTGCCTGACCGGGCGGCCGTCCTCCCAATGGACGGCTACCATTACGATAATCTGGTTCTAACGGCGATGTCGCGGAGCGATCGGAAAGGGGCACCTGACACGTTTGACGTGCTCGGTCTTCAACAGATGCTCACCCGGTTGAAATCGAACGCTGAAGACAGCGTTGCTGTCCCAGTCTTCGATCGGAGCCTTGATATGGCGCGGGCTGCAGCGCGACTTGTGCGGAAGCAGACCGATCTGATCCTGGTGGAAGGGAATTATCTTCTCTGCAAAGCCCCGCCCTGGTCGATGCTTCTGCCGTTCTTCCAGCTCACCGTGTTGATCGATGCGCCAGAGCCACTTCTGCGAACCCGGCTGATGAGCCGCTGGCTAGATCTGGGGCTCAGCCAGGTCGAAGCCCGGGCGCGGGTTCAAGAGAACGACATGCCGAATGGCGCTTATGTGCGGGACATGTCGGTTCGCCCGGATTTTGTTTTGGTTGCAGACGTCTAAAGCGCTTTGAAGGGCCCGTCGGCGGCGGTCGCATGGTCATGATGGCCGGGCGCCCAAGGCAAGGCTCAGTTCGTGCGCCGCGTCCCGTACGAGGTCTGAGATCTCGGCGATCCTGTCTTCGGACACCCGGTCGACCGGACCTGACACCGAAAGCCCGGCCACCGCATCGTCGGCCGCGTTTCTCACCGGGGCGGCCACACAACGCATCCCGCCGGTCCGCTCTTCGTCGTCGATTGCAAAGCCCCGTACCCGGGTCAGCGCCATGTCCTTGAGGAGCCGTTCTGTCCCGGTGAGCGTGTTGGCCGTAAATCCGGGGAGCCCGGCCTCCCGCACCAGTCGACGGATCGCGTCGTCTTCCATGGCCGCCAAAAGAGCTTTGCCAATCCCTGACGCGTGAAGAGGCGACATGGTGCCCGGCGGGAAGAAGGCTCGGATCGAGCGGTGGGTTTCGACCTGGGCCAGAAAGATCACCTGTCCGCCCTGGCGGATCCCAAGATTGGCGGTCTCGCCGGTCCGTTCCATCAGGCGTTGCATGAAAGGGCGCGCCCGTTCCACGAGGTTGGTCCGCCGCAAGAACGCCGAGCCCACCCGAAATGCGCCCGCCCCGATGTGCCAGGTCTGGGCTGCGGGATCGAGTTCGACCATGCCGTGAAGTTCGAGCGTCGTAAGCGCGCGGTAAACCGTGGCAGGCGATTGGTCGAACCGCGCCGCAAGCTCGGTCAACGTCAGACCGGGCGCTTCGGCCAGATGCGACAAAAGCCCCAAGGCTCGATCCAAAGACTGGATGGTGTTCTGCTCGGTTTTGTCGTTGAACGCCCGGGGCCGCCCTCGGCTCCGTTTTTCGGGGATATCAGGATTTTTATTCATGAATGAAATGATATTTCGCTGAACGAAAAAATCAAGCTGTTGAATTTAAGCAGATTTTGCACTTTTTCACCCTAGGAAAAATAATTTCAAAAAAATTGCCCAGCGGATGCGGGCTCCGTATGAGAAGGCGACGTTGAAACGGAGGACGCCGTGTCTGACCAAAACCCAGTTTTCATCCCGGGGCCCACGAATATTCCTGAGATCCTTCGCAAAGCGATTGATCTGCCCACAATGGACCACCGTTCCGCGGCTTTCGGCGAGATCCTCGACCCCGCCCTCGATGGGGCGAAGCGTGTCCTGAAAACCGAACGGGGCCAGGTCATTGCATTCCCTGCATCGGGAACCGGCGGTTGGGAAGCGTCCTTGGCCAACACACTCTCGCCGGGCGACCGGGTGCTTGCGGGCCGGAACGGGATGTTTTCGCACCGTTGGATCGCCATGTGCCGCGATCTCGGCCTCGACGTCGTCGAGATCGACGTAGCCTGGGGCGATGGGCTGCCCGCCGAGCGCTACGAGGAAGCCCTCGCCGCCGATACGTCGCACCAAATCAAAGCGGTGCTGGCCACCCATAACGAAACGGCCACCGGCGTCGTGTCCGACATCGCCGCCATTGGCCAGGCGATCAAAGCCGCTAGCCATCCGGCACTCTTCATGGTCGACGGTGTGAGTTCGGTCGGGTCGATGGATTTCCGGATGGACGAGTGGGGCGTCGACCTCATCGTGACCGGTTCCCAAAAGGGCTTCATGCTGCCGGCAGGGCTCGCCATTGTCGGGGTCTCGCCGAAAGCGCGCGCAGCCTACGAGACGGCGAAACTTCCCCGCTCGTTCTTCGATTTCCGCGCCATGGAAACGGGCTACGCGGCGAAGGGCTATCCTTACACCCCGGCGGTTGGGCTCTTGAACGGGCTCAAAGTGGCGAGCGAAATGCTCCTCCATGAGGGGCTCGACAACGTGTTTGACCGCCATCGTCGGATCGCTGAGGGCGTGCGCGCCGCGGTCGCGGCTTGGGGCATGGCGCCCTGCGCCCTCCGTCCCGAACTATATTCGAATTCGGTGACCGCGATCCGCACACCGGACGGTTTCAATGCCGACCGGATCGTCTCCCACGCGTCCGAAACCTACGGCATGGCCTTCGGTGTCGGCCTTGGTGAGGTGGCCGGTAAGGTTTTCCGCATTGGCCATCTGGGCCAATTGAGCGTGCCCCTTGCTCTCTCGGGCATCGCCACGGCGGAAATGGTTATGGCTGATTTGGGCCTAGATATAACGCTTGGCGCAGGGGTGGCGGCGGCCCAAGAGGTCTATCGCCACGGAGACATCGCCACCCGCATCGAGGAGGCGGCGTGATGAAGGATCTGGCGACGGATATTCCGACCTATGAGGACGTGGTCGCAGCCCACGGTCGGATCGCCCCCCATATCCACCGGACCCCGGTTCTGACGTCGAGCTATTTCAACGAGCTGACCGGCGCAGAGCTTTTCTTCAAATGCGAGAATTTCCAGAAAGCCGGGGCGTTCAAAGTGCGGGGCGCGTCGAACGCGGTCTTCGGCCTATCGGACGAAGAAGCGCTCAAAGGTGTCGCAACCCATTCCTCCGGGAACCACGCATTGAGCCTTTCCTATGCGGCCGGTCGGCGGGGCATCCCCTGCCACGTGGTCATGCCGCGGACAGCGCCCGAGGCGAAAAAGGCCGCCGTGCGGGGCTATGGCGGCATCATCACCGAATGTGAGCCCTCGACCACATCACGGGAAGCTGTTTTTGCCGAGGTCGAAGCCGAGACCGGGGCGGAGTTCGTGCACCCTTACAATGATCCGCGCGTCATTGCGGGGCAGGGGACCTGTTCGAAAGAATTCGTGGAAGATGTCGAGGGGCTCGACGCGGTCATCGCGCCCATTGGCGGCGGTGGAATGGTGTCGGGCTGCTGTTTGACGCTCTCGAATATCGCGCCCGACATGGAGATCTACGCGGCGGAACCCGAAAATGCCGACGATGCGTATCGCTCGTTCAAAGCGGGCCACATCATTGCCGATGACGCACCGGTCACGGTGGCGGACGGGCTCAAAGTGCCCTTGAAAGAACGCACCTGGCATTTCGTGTCGAACCACGTCACCGATATTCTCACCGCATCGGAAGAAGAGATCATCGACGCGATGCGCCTCACTTGGGAGCGGATGAAGATCGTGATTGAGCCGTCCTGCGCGGTGCCATTGGCCACGATCCTCAAAAACAAGTCCATCTTTGCCGGCAAGCGGGTCGGCGTCATCATCACCGGCGGCAATGTCGACATGGCCAAATTGCCCTGGATCTCGAGATAAGGAACCCCGACATGAAAGATATTCTCGACGACCTCGAAGTGGGTTTCGACGTACCTGCAAAAGTCGGCATGGACGAAGCCGACATCCAGACCCCGTGCTTGGTGCTCGATCTCGATGCGTTGGAACGCAACATCAAGAAGATGGGCGATTACGCCAAAGCCCATGGCATGCGCCACCGGATCCACGGCAAAATGCACAAATCGGTCGATGTCGCCAAACTCCAAGAGCGCCTGGGCGGTGCCGTTGGGGTGTGTTGCCAGAAAGTCTCCGAAGCGGAGGTCTTTGCCCGGGGCGGGATCAAGGACGTTCTGGTTTCGAACCAGGTGCGCGACCCGATGAAGATAGACCGGTTGGCCCGGCTTCCGAAGACAGGCGCGCGGGTGATCGTCTGTGTCGATGACGTGGAAAACGTAGCCGATCTGTCGGCGGCGGCGGCCTCTCACGGGACCGCGATTGATTGTTTTGTCGAGATCGATTGCGGCGCGGGTCGCTGCGGCGTGACGACGTCGGAAGCCGTGGTCGAGATTGCCAAAGCGATCGACGCCGCACCGGAGCTCAAATTCCTCGGCATCCAGGCCTATCAGGGGGCGATGCAGCACATCGACAGCTTTGAAGAGCGCAAAGCCAAGACCAACGTTGCGATCGCCATGGTCAAAGATGCCGTGGCAGCGCTCGATGCCGAAGGGTTAAAGCCCGAACTCGTCTCGGGAGGGGGCACGGGATCGTATTACTTTGAATCGAATTCCGGCGTCTTCAACGAGCTTCAATGCGGATCCTACGCGTTCATGGATGCCGACTACGGCCGGATCCTCGATGAAAACGGCGAAAGGATCGATGCGGGCGAATGGGAGAACGCGCTCTTCATTCTCACCTCGGTGATGAGCCACGCCAAGGCCGACAAGGCGATCTGTGATGCCGGGCTCAAAGCGCAATCGGTCGATTCAGGACTTCCATTCATCTATGGGCGGAACGACGTGGAATACGTCAAATGCTCCGATGAGCACGGCGTGATCGCTGACCCTGACGCGGTGTTGAAGGTCAATGACAAGCTGAAACTCGTCCCGGGCCATTGCGACCCCACTTGCAATGTCCACGATTGGTATGTGGGCGTGCGGAACGGCAAGGTCGAAGCGGTCTGGCCGGTGTCGGCGCGGGGCAAAGCCTACTGAGTTCGGGTCGCATTTGCGACCCGATCGGCTCGGGTTCTTCCGTCGCTTGTCGCGTTTGAACCGGCGGCGGCCCATAGCGCGGATCTTGAGTATTTGAACCAGGATGAAGGGCCGTTCGAGGCCCTTCTGACTTTGAAGGGGAAGACAATGTGGATAGTGCCGGAGCGTGAGATTGGCGCCTTGATGAATGAAGCGATGGCCTTCGATGCGGTTGAGGCGGTCTTTGGCGCGATGTCGAAAGGGGCGGCACGTAACTTCCCAGTCATCCGCGAGCCCGTGGGCGGCGGGGCACTCTACGGGTTCAAATCGGGCTTTGACGAAGCCGGGGGTGCCTTGGGCCTCAAATCAGGGGGGTATTGGCCGGGGAATGCGGAGAAGGGGCTCGCCAATCACCAATCGAGCATTTTCCTGTTCGACCCCGAGACGGGGCGGCTCAAGGCGGTGGTTGGCGGCAACCTTTTGACCGCGCTTCGCACCGCGGCGGCGCAAGCCGTGTCGCTCAAGCATCTGGCTCGGGAGGATGCCCGGGTGCTTGGCATGGTCGGGGCGGGTCACCAAGCTCCGTTCCAGCTCCGCGCCGCAGCCAAGCAGCGCGGCTTTGAGAAAGTCGTCGCCTGGAACCGGACGCCCGAAAAACTTGACGGTCTCAGAGCCGCGGCAGAGGAGGTCGGTCTTCCGTTCGAAGTGGTGAGCCTTGAGGCCCTCGGCGCGGAGGCGGATGTGATCGTGACGATCGTGTCGAGTTTCGAGGCGGTCCTTGGTGCCGATATGGTGCGTCCCGGCACCCATATTGCGGCCATGGGGACCGATACGGTGGGAAAGCAAGAGTTAGATCCCGCACTCGTCGGACGGGCCACGGTCTTTACTGACGAGCTGGCCCAATCGAAAACACTGGGTGAGGCACAGCACGCGGTGGCAGAGGGCCTCATGGCGGCGGAAGATCTCGTAGAGATTGGTCGGGTCATCAATGGCGAGCATCCTGGCCGAACGAGTGCCGATGAGGTGACCGTATTTGACGGAACCGGGGTCGGCCTGCAGGACTTGGCGGTGGCCGGTGCCGTTCTAGCCCAAGCCATCGAAAATGGGATCGCGGCAGATGTAGATCTCTGACGTATTGTCGCGCCCTTTTAGGCAATTCTGGGAGTGCCGAGGGCCCTGTGTCGCCGGGGCCAGCACCAATTTCTTGAGATAAATCAAGACGCCTAGGCCTTCCGGTCGATGCGCCCCGCTGCCGTTGAATTGAGCCAAATCAACTCCGCCGCGCGCCCATTTGCGATCCTGACTTCATCAAAGCGAACGCGCAGCCCCCAGCAATTGCACGACTCATATGGCCGCGTCCGCGATCCAAAGAGGACTTTCTAGGAGGACGAAAGGATGGCTCATGACGCAAACACCCCGACCCAGACGGAGGGCGCGGCAAACGCTTCGGCGCTGTTCACGATTGGCAACCTCGCCGTGTTTCACTGGGCGCTTTATTGGCTGATGAATGGGCTCGACAAATTCGTCAACCGCACGGATCTCGGCATTTTCACCTGGTACGGCAAAGACCGGGCCGAGCAATTCGGCGGCTATTTCGACAAGGCCGCCGTGCCGGAAAGCCTTCTTCACCCGCTTTTGTATTTGACCGGAATTGTCGAGTTTCTGGTCTTCATTCCCATGGCGCTGGTGCTCCAACAGGTTGTTTTGCGGGGGGTGGTCAGCCGGCGGCTCTTTGAGACCGGATTTTTCTGGAGCGCGGCGATCTTTACCGGGTTTTCGTTCTTCGACGTGATCTTCGGCGACCGGGCCGAGCTTTGGGAGCACGGCACGTTCCTGATCGGCGTGTTGATTTGCTATAAACTCGCCAAAGACGAGTTCGAGACCAAGGGTCGCTTCGTCTGAAAGGACCTCACTCTGGTCTACCGGCGCCCGGGTTTCGGCCCGGGTGCTGTGCTTTTCCTTGAACCTTGACGGGCTCAGGCCCTATCTCCCAAAGACACCCCCTTTGCGAGAGACGCCATGACCCCCAAAACTCCAGTTTACGACGCCGATGTGACCGGTGGCCAAGACCTAGGACCGCTCCCGGACTGGGATCTGAGCGATCTTTACGCCGCTCCGGACGCGCCGGATGTGACGCGGGATCTCGATTGGGTCGAGGAGGCGTGCAGATCTTTTGCGTCCGACTACGAAGGCAAACTCGCCGGGCTTGATGCCGCCGGCATGCTCGAATGCATCCAGCGCTATGAGAAGATCGACGGTGTGGCCGGACGGCTCATGTCTTTTGCGGGTCTCCGCTACTACCAGGTCACGACCGATGCGGACCGGGCCAAATTCATGGCCGATATGCAGGATAAAATCACGACGTTCACGACACCGCTCGTCTTTTTCTCTCTAGAAATCAACCGGATCGAGGACGATGCCCTCGATGGGCTCTTCCAGGACAATGCTGATCTTGCCCGCTACAAGCCAGAGTTTGACAAGATCCGGATCTCGCGGCCTTACCAGTTGTCCGACGAGCTCGAAAAGTTCCTACACGACCAGTCGACCGTCGGGTCGGCGGCCTGGAACCGGCTCTTCGACGAGACCATGGCGGGCATGCAATTCGAAGTCGAAGGCGAAGCCTATCCCCTTGAAGGCACGCTCAATTTCCTGACCGACAAAGATCGGTCAAAGCGCGAAGCGGCCGCCCGGGTCTTGGCCAAGGAGTTCGGTGGGCAGATCAAGCTCTTTGCCCGGGTCCACAATACGCTGGCCAAGGAAAAGGAAATCGAAGACCGCTGGCGGGCGATGCCCACGCCCCAGACCGGGCGGCACTTGGCGAACCGGGTGGAACCCGAAGTCGTCGAAGCGCTCCGTGATGCGGTGGTTGCGGCCTATCCGAAACTCTCGCATCGCTACTACGAGCTAAAGCGTCGCTGGATGGGGCTCGACACACTCGAGGTTTGGGACCGGAACGCCCCCTTGCCGATGGAAAGCGACCGGATCGTCGGATGGGACGAGGCCAAAGGCATCGTGATGGACGCCTACGGGGCCTTCAGTCCACAGATGGCCGATATCGCCCATCCTTTTTTCGAGAAAGGTTGGATCGATGCGGGCGTGAAGCCTGGGAAAGCACCGGGGGCCTTCGCCCATCCCACCGTGACCGACGTCCACCCCTATGTGATGCTCAATTATCTTGGGAAGCCACGGGATGTGATGACGCTCGCCCATGAATTGGGCCACGGCGTGCACCAGGTCTTAGCCGCAGGGCAGGGGGAGCTTTTGTCATCCACCCCATTGACGCTTGCCGAGACCGCGAGTGTCTTCGGCGAAATGCTAACCTTCCGCTCGCTCCTTGAGGGCGCGGCGGATGCGGCTGAGAAGAAGGTCCTTCTGGCCGGCAAAGTCGAAGACATGATCAACACGGTGGTGCGCCAGATCGCGTTTTACGATTTTGAATGCAAACTCCATGCGGCGCGGCGGGGCGGCGAACTGACCCCCGATGATATCAACGCCATCTGGATGAGCGTGCAAGGCGAGAGCCTCGGGCCCGCGTTCACCTTTATGGAGGGTTATGAGACCTTCTGGTCCTACATCCCCCATTTCGTCCATTCGCCGTTCTACGTATACGCCTATGCCTTTGGCGATGGGCTCGTGAACGCGCTCTATGCGGTTTACGAGGAAGGTGATCCGGCGTTCCAAGAGATGTATTTTGAGATGCTCAAAGCTGGTGGGTCCAAACACCACAAGGAGCTTTTGGCACCTTTTGGGCTCGACGCGTCCGATCCGAAATTCTGGGACAAAGGGCTCTCGATGATTTCCGGCTTCATCGACGAATTGGAAGCGATGGATTGAGACCCAGTGCCGATTTTCGCTCCGAAAATCGGACCGGAGTTTTCGCGAAAACTCCGGGGCCCTAAAATGCGGAACGGTCCGCGAAGGGGCGGACCGTTCCAGGGCAGCGTTCCGGCTGCGTGAGGGGGGACTACGCCGGTGACAACATGCCCTTCTCGCGTGCGAGCTCCTTCATCCGCTTTTGCAGCTTCTCGAAGGCGCGCACCTCAATCTGTCTGATGCGTTCCCGGGAGACATTGTACTGGCCCGACAATTCTTCAAGGGTCACCGGGCTTTCGTGAAGCCGGCGCTGGGTGAGGATGTCTTTTTCGCGATCGTTCAGGACGTCCATCGCGCCAGCAAGAAGCGTCGAGCGGACCTCAAATTCATCGCGTTCGGCAAAATCCGCCGCCTGGTCGGCGTCTTCGTCTTCGAGCCAATCCTGCCATTCGGCCGCGCCCTCACCGTCGGTGGAGATCGTCGCGTTGAGCGAGGCATCGCCCCCCGAAAGCCGCCGGTTCATCGAGATAACTTCGTCCTCTGTCACATTGAGATCATTGGCAATTTTCTCAACGTGCTCGGGACGGAGGTCGCCTTCTTCCAAGGCGCCAATGCGTGCCTTCGCCTTCCTCAGATTGAAGAAGAGTTTCTTTTGGGCCGAGGTGGTGCCGAGTTTTACAAGGCTCCAGGAGCGGAGGATATATTCCTGGATCGAAGCCCTGATCCACCACATGGCATAGGTCGCCAAACGGAAGCCCTTTTCGGGGTCGAAGCGTTTCACGGCCTGCATGAGACCCACATTCGCTTCTGAGATCACTTCCGCTTGAGGCAGACCGTAACCCCGGTAACCCATGGCGATTTTCGCCGCGAGCCGGAGATGGGAGGTCACCATCTTATGGGCCGCCTCAGTGTCCTGGTGGTCGACCCAGCTCTTGGCCAACATGTATTCTTCTTCCTGCTCGAGCATGGGAAACTTCCGGATCTGTTGGAGATACCGGTTTAGCCCCTGTTCAGGGCTCGGCGCTGGGAGGTTCGCGTAATTTGCCATCAACATATTCCCTGTCCGCCTCGATGTTGCGAGGCTTAACATAGGTAGTGAACCGATCGGTTTGGTTCAAGGTCCCGACGTATGACGCGTGTGTTACCGAATTGTTAGCGCACCGTGCGGAATTGCACAGAAAGAGAAACCTTCGGAGAACGTGGCGTCACACGCATGTGCCACGCTTCACTCGAGGGGGCGCAGCCGACGAGGACGTCCCAGCGGCCCATCGCAGTCTGGCCAGCCACCGTGGGCTTGGCCCGCTCACGTTCGGCTCAGCGGAGTGTTTCGATCAAGCCTTCTAGGTCTTCCGGCAAAGGCGATGTGAAATCCATGGCCTCTCCACTCACCGGATGGACGAACCCGAGCGTTGCCGCATGGAGGGCCTGGCGCGGGAAGCTCGCCACTGCCGCGGCCGCGCCTGCCCCGAGGGCTTTGGCCGAGAGTTTCCGGCGCCCACCATAGACCTGGTCGCCAATAAGCCCGTGGCCGATATGGGCCAGATGAACCCGAATTTGGTGGGTGCGTCCGGTCTCGAGGCGGCACATGACTTCGGCCGCATCATCGCCGAACCGCGCCCGGACCCTTACCCTGGTCACTGCCCGGCGTCCGCCCGATGGAAGGACCGCCTGACGCTGGCGGTCGGTCCGGTGGCGTCCAAGGGCGGCGCTGATCCGGATCTCACCTCCGTCCTCCATGGCCACGCCTGCGATACCGCGCAGCCTCGGGTCACCGGGATCCGGTACGCCGAACGTCAGAGCCCGGTAGCTTCTTTCCACAGTATGGGCTTCAAATTGGGCGGCGAGACCGTGATGGGCGGCGTCAGATTTTGCAACCACCAAGAGCCCCGACGTATCCTTGTCGATCCGGTGAACGATACCTGGCCGTTTGGCACCGCCCACGCCCGAAAGCCGGTCGCCCAGATGGTGAAGCAAAGCGTTAACGAGCGTGCCCTGGGGCGTACCGGGTGCGGGATGGACCACGAGGCCTGCCGGTTTGTCGATGACGATGAGGTCCTTATCCTCGTGTAGAATGGCGAGGGGGATGTCCTCGGGGCGCGTTTCAATTTCTTCCGGCGCGTCGATGGCGATGGCGTAGGTTTCGCCGACCGCCACCGGGCCCGCACCATCCTCCACCGGCGCACCGTCCCTTGTCACCGCCCCGGCGCCGATGAGCTTGGCCAGCCGCGACCGCGAGAGATGTTCCTTTTCTGGCACATCGCGGGCCAGCGCCTTATCAAGGCGGCCGGGCGGGTCGGGGCCGATCTCGACACGGATAATGCGCGGGGCGATGCGGGACGACATGGATGGTCAGATGCCGGAAAGTGAGGCGCGGGGGCTAAGGCTCCTCCGGCGCTTGGTGACGGTTCTGACGGCGGTGATGATCGTCGGGGTGTCGACCATTGTCGTGCTTTTGGCGCTCCGTCTGAACCGCCCGGCGCCGCCCATGTTCCCCGAAAGCATGGCCTTGCCGGAAGGCGCGGTGCCCCAGGCTGTGACGCGGGGAGAGGATTTCCTTATCGTGGTCACCGAAGATGGGCGGATCCTGGTCTTTGACCCGTCCGGGGCGGAGCTTCGCCAGGAGATCACGCTGGACCCTCCGGGCTGAACCACCCGGTCGCGATGGCTTCGGCCCAACTATCGGCGCCCTTGGCCCGGGCGAGGGCCTGCATTTCAGACGGATCGTAAGGCACCGTACGGTGGACGACCTCGACCGCGCTCCCATGGGTCTCGATGACCGCAAAGCGGGCATCTGGAGCGCCGGTCTCGTGGATGAAGGGCGGATCGGAGCGCGTGTCGAGATAGGCTGGACAGCCCACCGCGCCCGGATTGACCACCAGCCGGTTGTCCGAGAGCCGGACCATGCGGGGCGTATGGGTGTGGCCGGTGAGGATGATGTTTGCCGCGATGCCATCGGCCCGCGCTTCGACATCCGCCCGGTCGCGGGCGATCAAGCGGTGATGGGCCCCCCGCTGGTCAAGCCAGTTTTCCGCATCGTCGCCTGGGGCTGCATGGGTGAGATGGGCGCCGTGTAGATCGAGGGTTTCGGGAAGGGACCGAAGCCAGCCGAGATGGGCGTCAGTCAGATTGGGAAGGGCCCAGCTTTCCCAGAGCCCGCCCGGTTCTTCCAGAAGAAGTCGGTCATGGTTGCCGCGGATCGAGGGGATGGCGCGTGCGATCAGGATGTCGGCCGTGCCAGGCGCATCGAATGGGCCAGAGAGGCTGTCGCCCAGATTGACGATATCGGTAAGGCCCTCCCGGTCGCAGACGGCGAGGACTGCGTCGAGGGCGGCGCGGTTCGAGTGGATATCGGACAGGACGGCGAGGCGCATGGGGGTGGTATGATGTGGCAACCGGCGCAAAGGCAAGTCGAAGGCGCAATAGGCGATATGCGGGAGCGGTGCTTGGCCCGGGATCCAGCCGAAGGCGCCGGGCCATCGCCGTCCCGCCCCCTTGGGGGCGGCGATTTGGTGGCGTTACGGGATGGCTCCTACCAAGCGACCGCTTGGATGCCATAAAAACGCGTTGCTCGGCGGGCGGTCGCCTCCCCGGCGGGACGACGATGGCCCATAGATTTACTCCGGAACCTTAACTGTCGGGCGGGGCCAACCTCGCCCTTCGCCAGACCCCATTGGCAGCCCTTAAACGTGTATCACCCGGTCATAGGCCTCGAGAACGCTCTCATGCATCATCTCCGACAGCGTTGGATGCGGGAAGACGGTGTTCATGAGATCTTCCTCGGTGGTCTCGAGCGTCCGGCCCACCACGTAGCCTTGGATCAACTCGGTCACTTCCGCCCCGATCATATGGGCACCTAAAAGCTCGCCCGTCTTGGCGTCGAAGACGGTTTTGACCATCCCGTTCGCTTCGCCCAAGGCGATCGCCTTGCCATTGCCGATGAACGGAAACCGGCCGACTTTCACGTCATAGCCGAGCTCTTTGGCCTTGGCTTCGGAATAGCCGACGCTGGCCACTTGGGGGTGGCAATAGGTGCAACCCGCGATGGCTTCGGGTTTGATCGGGTGGACGTCGTTCTTGCCTGCGATCAACTCAGCCACCATGACCCCTTCATGGGAGGCCTTATGGGCCAGCCACGGCGCACCGGCGATATCGCCTATCGCATAAAGCCCCTCGACCCCGGTCCGACAATATTCGTCCGTCACCACATGGGACCGATCGATCTTCACGCCGAGCGCTTCGAGCCCGAGCCCCTCGGTATTGCCGACAATTCCGACGGCTGAAATGACGGTATCGACTTCGAGCGTCTCCGTCCTGCCGCCGATCTCGATATGCGCGGTGACCTTGTCGGCCGCCCGGTCCAGTTTCTTGACGGTCGCCTTTTGAAGGATCTTCATCCCCTGTTTTTCAAAGCTCTTTTTGGCGAAGTCTGAAATTTCGGCATCTTCGACCGGAAGGATCCGGTCCATCACTTCCACAACCGTCGTGTCCGCCCCGAGCGTATTGTAAAAGCTCGCGAATTCGATCCCGATGGCACCCGATCCGATGACGAGAAGTTTTTTCGGCATATGGGCGGGTTGGAGCGCGTGCTTGTAGGTCCAGACCCGTTTGCCATCGGCCTCCAGGCCTGGGAGTTCCCGGGCGCGGGCGCCGGTTGCCAATATGATGTTTTTGGCTTTGAGCGTCTCCTCGCCTTTGTCGGTCTTAACCGAAACCGTACCTTTGGCCGGGATCGTCGCCGCGCCCATCACCACGGTGATTTTGTTTTTCTTCATCAGGTGCCCGACGCCGGACGAAAGCTGCTTTGCCACCCCGCGGGAGCGTTTGACCACCGCGTCGAGGTCATAATCGATGCCCTCCGCCTTCAGACCGAACTCCTTGGCCCGGTGCATCAGATGGAAGACTTCCGAGGAGCGCAGCATCGCTTTTGTCGGGATACAGCCCCAGTTGAGGCAGATCCCGCCCAAATGCTCACGCTCGACGATGGCGACCTTTTGGCCGAGCTGGGTGGCGCGGATTGCGGCGACATAACCTCCGGGGCCGGCACCGATGACCACTGTATCGAATGATTGCTCCGCCATAATTGTTCCTCCGGCTCGGGCGTCTGCCCAATTATGTGCCATGGGGCGCGGGGATCTGTCACCTAGCCGCGCCGAAAAGCCGCGTTGCGCCAGATGCATGGCTCTTTCTTCGAGAAGGGAAGAAAGAGCCACATATTGGCCTGTCAAACTGTGAGATCCGAAGCTTTGGCCGAGGACATATGCAATAAGAACAACTTTCCGGGCGTCGCCACACCAAATAGCAGAGGAGACCGATCACTATCGGTTCCGCTTACTTTCAGAGACTTGCTACCTGGTCCCCCGCCACGCCACGCGCCCTAGGCCACGCTTTCCTTCAGCGAGCGGACAACGGCACCGTACCCCCCTTCGGCGAGATAGGCCGCCTCACCCCGGCAGTTTTCCCGTCCGAGGGCTTCGTTCCGGGTCGGGAAGCGGCCGTAGCGGCGGATGACCTCGCGGTGCGCCTGGGCGTGGAGCAAGGTATTGGCCCCGCCTTCCGGCAGGCGTGACGCAATGAGGCGGACGGCCCGGTCTTGGTCTGCCAAAGTCTCTGAATGCATCAGTGGCATGTAAAAAAACTGCCGCGCGGGCGGATCGATCCGCATGTCCCAGCCTTTGGACACGGCCATTTTCGCCGCTGTCAGAGCGGCCATGTCGGACGAGAAAGCCCTGCCCGTGTCGCGGAACATATTGCGCGAAAATTGATCAGTGAGGATGATGTAAGCGAGCGTGCCCGACGGGTAAGTCAGCCAGAGGGACAGGGACCCTTCCATGGCCCGGTCCCACGCCGTTTCAAACCGTTCCGTAATCGCTTTATCGATTGCTGGATCCGCAACGTACCAGTGTTTCGGTTCCAACTCATCCAGCCAATAGGCCAACACATCTTCTGGACGAACCATGGTGCCCCTCGCTCCCATGTTACACACAAGCCTTATGTCGGACGTTACAAGAGGGTTGCAAATAGACAAAGCGGGAATTGGCCGGTCGTGGTATTTAGCTGCTCTCGTCGGTATTTTCGACATTGTCAGCATAGACTTCCTGGGCCGCTTCAATGGCGACGGCGGTGGCTGTTGGGGCAATGGGCGCATAGCTCACATTGTCTTCGACGGTGAAACTATCGGGGCGTTGGCGCATCCGAACGATGGCATAGGCCGCCATGGCCAGAAGCATTGAGGCAAGAAACGCCCAAAACATGCCCGGACCGAAGGCGGTCATCAGATATCCCACCGCGATGGGGCCGAGAACGGCGCCGAGACCGTTCACAAAAATCAACGCCCCCGATCCAGCGGCCATATCTTCGAGCTCGAGATAGTCATTCATATAAGCGATGATCAGAGGATAAAGCGGGTTCGAGAAACCGCCGGTGAGAAAACTAAAGGCCAAAAGCAACGGAAAAACGGAAGAAAAGGTCATCGCGCCTATCGCCGAGACCCCGCCTGACAAGGCCAAGATCAGGATCAACAGCCGACGGTCGAGTCGGTCCGAGATCCAACCGATGGGAAACTGAAAGATCAGCCCGCCCGTGTAAAAGGCCGACACGAAAATCGCGATCTGCGAGACCGAGAGCCCCGCTTCGGTACCAAAGACCGCCGACATCCCGAATTGGCATGCGAACACCGCCCCAAGAAGAAACGCGCTGACTGAGGCCAGGGGCGAGGCTTTGAACGCCTCAAGAAGGGTCATCCGTTTGGTCGTCTCGAAAGGCGGGACGGGCGTTGCGGTCAAAAGTATCGGTGCCACGGCGCAAGAGACGAGGACTGAGGGCAGGATAAAGACGATAAATCCAGACGGATCGCCCAAAAGGACCACGTATTGGGCCGCCACCGTTCCGGCCATCACCGTCACCGAATAGACCGCCAGGGATTGGCCGCGCGTCTCATTCGAGGCGGAATTGTTGAGCCAGCTTTCGGTGACCACGTAAACGGCCGAGGTGCAAAAACCGAAGAGGACCCGGAGCCCGAGCCAGGCCCCGGGATCGGCAATCGAGGGATAGAGTATCAGGATCGCCGACATCAGCGAGGCGAGGGCAGCAAACACCCGGATATGTCCGACCCTCCGGATCATCTCGGGCGCAAGACGAGACCCCCCAAGAAAACCGAGGAAATAGCCAGCCATCACATAGGAAAGTTCGACCGTCGAAAAGCCCTCGATCGCGCCACGGAGCCCCAGAAGCGTGCCCTGCATCCCGTTGCCGATCATCAGGAGAAAGAGCCCGAGAAAGAGGGCCCAAGACCCGATAAGTACCCGCGCCATAGCCTCTGCCTTCTTTCTACTGGCCCAACATGTCCCGGATCTCCGCCCGGGTCTTTTCAAATCGCGACGCGCCTCTGTCGCGATCAGGTGATGGGGTCAAGGGGGAGACAATTGCCAAACCCATGGTCGAGCAACACGCTGCCGAAGAATGAAATCTTGGATCGCCGTCCTGTAACCCATGCAGAGGCGCCGCGCCTGATCCTCACGCCCGAGTTCAAATTCCTCTGCACCTCCATCGCGCCGATCACCATTCCGACAAAGGCAACTTCATCCTGGCTCAAATACTCCACGGGGGTGCGGGGGTGTGAAACCCCCGCATCGTGCCCTCAGAGCCGCCGCCCACCCGGCATCAGGAGCGAAGCGTCGCCATAGGAGAAAAAGCGATATTCCTCGGCAATCGCATGGGCATAGATCTCATGGATCCGCTCTGGACCCATCAATGCCGAGACGAGCATCATCAAAGTTGATTTCGGCAAATGGAAATTCGTCATGAGGGCGTCTGCGGCGCGGAATGCAAAATCGGGCGTGATGAAAATGTCCGTCTCGCCTTCGAACGGGTTCACCGCGCCCGTCATCCGCGCGGCACTCTCGATCAGGCGTAGGGCGGTGGTGCCCACGGGGATAATCCGGCCTCCCTTCGCTTGGGTTTCCGCAATCTCGGCAGCCGCCGCCGCTGTGACCTCCCCCCATTCGGCATGCATTTTGTGCTCTGAGATGTTGTCGACCTTCACGGGCAGAAACGTGCCGGCGCCCACATGGAGCGTCACATAGGTCCGGGCGATCCCGGCCCCGTCGAGGGCTCCTAGAAGCGGCTCATCGAAATGGAGCGACGCGGTCGGTGCAGCGACGGCGCCGCTCCGGCGGGCCCAGATGGTCTGGTAATCCTCCCGGTCCCTTTCATCGGCCGGGCGACGCCCGGCGATATATGGCGGCAAGGGCATGGCGCCGGCGGCGTTCAGAGCCGCATCAAAATCGTCGCCTCGAAGGTTGAAAGAAAGGACCGCTTGACCCGCGTCTTTGGCTTCAACACGGGCCGATAGGTCATTGGAAAATAATATCTCTTCGCCGAGCTCAACTTTCCGAAGCGGTTTCAAAAGAGCGGACCAAGAGCCGCCGGGCAGGGGCTCGAGAAGCGTCGCTTCGATCCGGGCCTCCGCCGCGCCGCGCCGACGAACGCCCGACAGGCGTGCTGGGATCACCTTGGTGTCGTTCAGAATGAGCCGATCGCCGGGGCGGAGAAAACGAGGAAGATCGATCGCCGTCGCATCCGTGAGAGCCTCGGGGCCCGCCACCAATAGCCGGGCCGACGACCGTGGCCGGGCGGGGCGGGTCGCAATGAGCCTTTCAGGCAGCTCAAAATCGAAATCCGAGAGCTTCATGGGCCCGGCCCTAGCGTCCAATTCACGCTGGGGAAACCGCGAAAATCGCCTATTGGCTGGGGGGCGCCTCGCCCTCCCCACCTCCGGCTCGGCTGTCGAGCCGAGGGGCCGGGCGGCGGAAGATCTCGCGGAACATGCCCGGAGTGAATAGTGAAAGCGGATTGATCGAGATCCGCGGGGCTTTGCTGTCGCCGGTCATGCGGAAATTGAACCCGAACAAGCCTTCGCCGCGGCGGGTGAAAAGCGACCCGATCCCGTTCAACATATAAAGAGGGGAGATAACCCCCTGCATATCCATTCGGCCGGACCGGAGATCAAAAAGCCCGTCCATTGAAATCCCCATAGACGCGCCCACCGCGGCCGATTGAACGAGTTCCAGCGCGTCGGGCGTCATCCTAAACCGGGCATCCACTTCGTCGAACCGGATGCCGGTGCCGCCATCGTCAAGAAGACCGACAATTGAGATGCCGTCGAGTAGGGCCGCTAGGGCCGGGGCATCGCGGACGATGATGTCCTCGATCACAAGTTCGCCGCCATAGCGTCCGGGCGTTTGGAGCGGGGCGAGAAGGAGGTTGAACGTGCCGCCATAGCCGTTCTTGACGAAGCCCGCATCGCGGATCACCCCGCCTGCATCCTGGCTAGCGATCCGGAATGCGCTGCCATCGGGCACCGGGATGATCCGCGCGGTGATCGGCGTGCCACCATTGACCCGGGCCGCGAAACTCCCCGACAGCCCGTTTGCGGGCGTGAGCGTGCCCCTTACATCGGTCAGGCTGAGCGTATCGGACAGGATCACCCGGTCGGGTGCCATGCGCACTTGGCCCGCAAAGGTTGGTGCCCCGCCGCTGTCGGGGCCACGTCCGGGGGTGGCAAGTTCCATGGCACGGACGTCGATCGCCCCGCCATTGATACTGACCTCTGCCCGTCCATCGGCGCCCGGGCGCACACTCAGTCCTGCGTCCAACCAATCGCCGATCCGAAGGGCGGGCACTTCGAGGCTTTGGAACCGTCCTGCGCCTGTTAGGGCAAGTCTCATGTCTTTCGCAGAAAGCCCAGGTGCTGTGAGGGACAGGCTCTCGACTTCGGGGACCTCGCCGAGTGTGACCGCCGCGTCCAAACGTCCCGCGACTGGGCTGGGTTTGGTCCAGCCCAGTCCTGGGAGCGAGAGAGTGAGGCCCGCCAAAGAGGAGCTGATCCGCGCCTGGGGTCGAGTGTCTTTGGGCAGATCAATCTCAAAATTCGCCACGGTCGCGCCGCGCATCACCTCAGAGGGGAGGCGAAGGCCGAACTCCGCGGCCCGTGACGGTGTGACGGTCGCTTGCCCGGTGATCTGGCCCCCGCCAGGAGGGGCATTGGGGCCAAGCGCCCGGCGCCAAGTGGCCGAAATCGGCACCTCGCCCAACATCACGTCACCCGTGATCGAAACGCCGTCATTGGTAAAACCAAGGGCCAGTTCCTGGCCCGTGATCGTTTTGCCCGGCGCCAACGCGCCCGTGGCCACATCAAAAAGCTGCGCCTCTCCGGCAATGATGACGTCTTTGAGTTTGAGGTCTTTGACCGTGCGGAACGTAATGTCGGAGCGGGCCCGGAAAGTGCCGGTGAAATTTTCCGGGGCGAGTTCGGGGATTTCGGCAAAGTTGAGAGGCGGGGTCGCGAAGACAGCGAGGGCGGCCGGCACGTCCCCGCTGGCAGCAAGGTCCAGTTCGACTGTCGACGGCGTCTCGTCGGTGTCGCGGACGGCAAAGACCGAGCCCGCCATGTCGAGCGTGCCCTCCGGCCCGTCGAGCGATCCGGCATCGAGCGCAATCACAAAGCGCCGGTCAAAAAGCGAAGCGCGGCCCGAGGCGCGGGTGAGGGGCTCCATCTCGCCAAGATAGCGGACGGCGGCATTGTCAAAATCATAGGAGACGCCGAAAACCGGTGGCGCGCCCGCTTCAAGGCGCACCGAGGCCCGCACGTCGCTTAGGGTTGCCGCGAGGACATTCCGGTCGAGCCAGCCCCGGGTTTTGGGTGCCAGGGTAAGGGGCCAGTGACGCACGACGTCTTCTTGATCGACCTGGTCGAGGGCCGCGTCGAGGGCCGCGTCCCACCCGCCCATGCCGGTGCCGGCGCGTCCCCGTGCGGTGAGCCGCGACGTGCCGATCCGCGCCGACAGCCCGCCGAGTTCCACCTGGAACGGGTCGAGATGGACCCGAATATCGGCTTGGCCATCTTCGATCTCAACCGGATCGGCAAACATCTCCGGCGACAGAAACCGAGCCTCGCTGAGGGAAAATTGACCGGTCAATGTAGAGGGCCAGGACCCGTCGAACGTGCCGAGCCAGGCCTGACCGGCGGCGCTGACCGACAAAAGATCGGAGGCCACGGAAAGATCGGAAAAGACAAAACGCTGGCTGGCCGGATCGTAGGAGAAATAGGCCCGGCCCGCATCAAAGGGGATGGGCTGGGCCTCGGGGTCGGGGCGGAGGGAACCTTGGCCGATATCGAGGGTGGCCGCGAGCCGGTCCATGGTACCGCTCGCATCGATCGTGGTGCGGATCGCACCCGAGATCGGTGCATCGAGGACCCCGAGATATGCCAGGGCCGGCGATTGATCGGCAATGTCGGCCGCGGGCACCCGCGCCACGGTCGCGCCGAGATTGGCGCGCGACGATCCGGCGAAACTCCGGACGCTCAATTGGACCTCGGCCAGGGTATCGGTGCCGTTGAAAAGCTCGCTCGCCAAGGAGAGCGACAGCCCGTCGCGGTTGCGTCCTAGACGCAAGAGCGCGTTCGAGGCCTGCCAAAGCCGACCGGCGCGGGCGTCTTCAAGGGTGACGGTGAGGTCTTCGGCGCGCAGCTCGTCGATGCTCGCCAATGCGGGCGCGTCGAAAGCGGTTTCGATTTCGTCAAAGAGCCGGCCGAGATCGACGGCTCGCCTCGATGCGGTTCCGCCGTATGTGAGCGTGAAACGGCCCGCCGTATCGCGCCGGACAGTGATCTGCGCTCCTGAAAGCGTCACCGATGAGGGCTCGAAATCGCCTTGGATCAAGGCGCCCAGGGGGACCGGAGCGCGGATTAGGTTGAGATCGGCGAGTTTCGCGCCAGTGGGGTCGCCGAGGCTGATGTCACGCAGAAGGATCTCGGTTTGCCCGCCCGTGCCCACGGCCAGTTCGACCCGCCCGAGGCTCAGCGAGCCTTCGGTCAGCCCCGCATTCAGCCGGTTCTCGACACTTGAGCGGACCCAATTCGGCAAGGCAACCGTCTGCCCCGCCAGGGAGAGAACGGTGAGAACGCCGAGGCTGAGCGCGATGATTGCAGCCAGCACCGTCCAGGGTTTTGGGCCCCGGCGCCGGCGTGTCTCCGCCTCTGCCTCAACATTGTCGATCTCGTCTTCGACCGTTTCCACTGCCCTTAGCCTCGCTGTCGCACCTTAAGGCTTTGACTTCCCCCCATTAGACCTAAAACCACGCGGGACTGCACGAAAAAAGGGTGAGGGACCATGGTTGAAGAAGGTAAAGCGGCGCCGGATTTCACATTGCCGCGGGACGGGGGTGGAGAGGTGAGCCTTGGCGCATTCAAAGGTAAGCCGGTGGTGGTGTATTTTTATCCTAAAGCCGACACTTCCGGCTGCACCAAACAGGCGGTGGCATTCACCGACAAGATCGACGCGTTCCGCGCCGCCGGAGCAGAGGTGATCGGGATTTCCAAAGATCCGGTGAAGAAGCACGACAAGTTTAAGGAAAAGCACGGTCTCGACGTGATCCTGGCCTCCGACGAGGAAAGCGATGTCTGCGAGACCTATGGGGTCTGGGCCGAAAAGAGCATGTACGGCAAAACCTATATGGGCATCGAGCGATCGACGTTCTTGGTGGGGGCGGACGGAAAGGTCGCAAAGGCCTGGCGCAAGGTTCGGGTCCCGGGCCATGTGGAGACGGTTTTGGAGGCCGTCGAAGGACTTTAGTTCCGAGAGCCCGGCCGCGTTGGGGGGTGCCCTTGGCCGAGCAATCGGCGACCGAAACGCTACAGAGGGTGGGCCGATGGCCCGCCCGACAGGGCCCAAAAACAAGTGCGGTTTTGTCGGCAAAAATTCGCCAATAAGTCGCAACTTCCGCAACAATGCCCTGATTTTGTCCGATTTTGTTGCGACAGCCTGCACTGAAGGTTAACAAAATGCGGCGTATCCAGCGTTCGAATGGACCACGGATTCAACGCCCGGGACAGCGTAGGACAGAATGTTGCGACAGCCCTTTGCCATCCGCATGAATGCGCGGCTAGAGCGTCTGTTCCCAGAACAGCGGCTGTTTCTCCGTTCGTCCACCGAAACCCGTTTCATCCGTCTGAGCCCGCGGACCCAGCTTGTGGCTGTCTCCGGCTCGGCTCTCCTCATCGGTTGGACGATCATTGCCTCGGCCATCCTCCTGATGGACTCGATCACCGCCGGGAATGCCCGGGAACAGGCCGAGCGTGAGCGCCAGATCTACGAAGAGCGGCTCAACACGATTGCCTCCCAGCGCAACGAAGCCGCGGAGGCCGCCCAGGAGGCCCAGGCCCGTTTCGCCGCTGCCTTGGGTGAAGTCTCCGATATGCAGACCCGGCTTTTGGCCAATGAAGAGCGGCGCCGGGAACTCGACCGGGGCATTGAAGTGATTCAAGCCACGCTCCGCCGTGCGGTTAAAGACCGCGATGCGGCCCGCGATCAGCACCGGAGCCTCGTTGCCCGTCTGGACGGCAATACGGCCGCCGGCACCGCTGCTCCAAGTGCGGCGACCGGTGCCCTTGATCTTGTCGCCCAAGCCCTCGCGGACACGGCCGCCGAGCGGGACGGGATGGAACAGTTCGTTGCCGAAGCGGAAACCCGGCTCGCCGAAATGGAGTTCGAACGCCAACTTCTCGATGAACGCAACGACCGGATCTTCAGTCAAATCGAAGATGCCGTAGCTGTGTCGATGAAGCCCTTGGCCGACATGTTCAGCGATGCGGGTCTTCAAGCGGACAGCATCATTGATCAGGTCCGCGCGGCCTATTCGGGCCAGGGTGGCCCGCTGACTGAGATCGCATTTTCCACCAAGGGCGCGCCGCCGGATGCGGAAACGCTTCGCGCGCAAACCCTTTTAAAACAACTAGATGAGCTGAACCTTTACCGGATTGCGGTGCAACAGACGCCCTTTGCGATGCCCGTCTTCGGGAGCTTCCGCTACACGTCGGGCTTCGGCCCGCGTTGGGGTCGGATGCATAACGGGACGGACTTTGCGGGCGCCCATGGGCTCGACATCCATACGACCGCCGACGGAACCGTAATTTTTGCCGGCCGCCAGTCCGGATATGGTAATCTCATCAAAATCAAACATGCGTTTGGCGTGGAAACACGCTACGCGCATCTGTCGAAGATCCGTGTTGATGTGGGGCAAACGGTCTCGCGTGGAGACCACATTGGTGATATGGGCAACACGGGGCGATCGACAGGTACGCATCTTCACTACGAGGTGCGCGTAAATGGTGACCCCGTCAATCCCATGAAGTTCATCAAGGCTGCGAGAGATGTTTTCTAAAAAGCAAACCAACGAGCCTGCCCCCAAACCAGAGGCAGCAGCAGAGAAAAAGGCCCCCTCAACCATGAGCACAGCGAAGACTTCGACCGATTTCGCGCCGTCCTCGACACCAAAGGCCAAGCCGCCCGCGAGTGTCCTGTCGGCAGATCTGACGATCTCGGGCAACATCAAAACGAGCGGCGACGTCAACATCGAAGGCAATGTGGAAGGCGATATCCGCGCCCATCTCCTCACTGTCGGCGAAGGTGCCATCGTCAAAGGCGAGTGCATTGCTGACGACGTGGTTGTCAACGGTCGCATCATCGGCAAGGTGCGGGGCCTCAAGGTCCGCTTGACGTCTACGGCGCGGGTCGAGGGTGACATCATCCACAAGACCATCGCCATAGAGAGCGGTGCCCATTTCGAGGGTTCGGTTCAGCGCCAAGAAGATCCGCTGAGCACCGGCGTCTCGGGTGCGAAACCGCTTCCGCGGACGCCCGTCGGCAACGGCGCGGCGGCTGAGAAAGCCTCCTAAAGCCCTGGGAGCAACCGGGGTCACGGGGCCGGGCGGCGCGAGGCGCAGCCCGGCCATTCGCCTTGCCTGCTTACTCTGAACGAGACAGCGCGTCGGACGAGCAGTCTTTTCTGACCGACGATCGTAGGAGCGCCCGGTCCGGTGCCCGCTAAGACCGTTGGGCCACAGCCCAACTGGCAGACCCATTCGGCCTGACCACTGGTGTTGGGACGGCGATTGCCAGTTTGGACGCCTTTAGCGGCGTCCCGTTCGCCCAATCCGCCGGATACTCTTCTCACGGCGCCCTGGGCGCACCAACGCGCCGCGATGCGGTCCGCTGGGCACTTGCGTTCAAGTGGGCAGTGCCGTGCGGAATTCCTGAACGACCGAACGGGTCGGAGTTTTTGCAGATCCAAGGGGCCATTCCGGGTCCCAAATGCCCTCTAAATTTTGCCGCTGCTCTAAACCGGCGGGCCTTGCGAGCCCATAAGTCGTTATACTATAACAACCTGACGGGTTATTATGGGGGTGCGTTTCAGATCATGGGTAAGCGAGGCGAGGCATTGCGCTTAGAGGTGCTCGAGGCACTGCGCCGGGCCAAGGGGCCTCTTTCGGCTTATGACATACTTGCTGAAATGCGCGCTTCAAACCCCAAGGCCGCCCCCATGACGGTTTACCGCGCATTGAACACGCTGGCGGACCAGGGGCTCGTCCATCGGTTGGAATCGCTCAACTCCTACATGCTCTGCCAATGCGCGGACCAACGCCACGAAGCCATCCTCTCGATCTGCGATGGGTGCGGGCTCGTCGAAGAGACCGTGGCCCCTGAGGTCGTGGCGACCATGTCGCGGGCGGTCGGAAAGTCGGGCTTTGCACCGGTGCGCCACATTATCGAGGTCCACGGGATCTGCGCCGATTGCGGGCCCGAGCAGACGATCTCATGAAAACCCGGGGACGCGCGATTGGCTTGCTCCTCGCGGGCGCAGGACCGAGGCTGGCCGGAGCCGCGTTGATCGTGGCCGCCCTTTGGGTCGGGTTCTTTTGGGCCACCGCGACGCCGGGGGCGCTCTGATGGCAGCGCTTAGTTTTCAAGACCTGACGCTTGGCTATGACCGGCACCCGGCGGTCCACCAGCTTGAGACGGAGATTGCTGACGGCAGCCTCACCGCCATCGTCGGCCCCAACGGGGCGGGCAAGTCTACCCTTCTGAAAGGCGTGACCGGGGCGCTGTCGCCGCTGGCGGGCCACGTCTCCTTTGGCGGGATCACCCGCGAAGACATCGCCTATCTTCCCCAACAATCGGATATCGACCGGAGCTTTCCGATGTCGGTGGTCGATCTGGTGGCCATGGGGCTTTGGCATGAGATCGGCGCATTTGGTTGGCTCGGTCGGAGTGGGGGCAGGCGGATCGACGCAGCCCTGGCCGCAGTCGGGCTCACAGGATTTGAGAAGCGCCCCATCGGATCGCTTTCGGGCGGTCAAATGCAGCGCGTCCTCTTCGCGCGTCTGCTTCTCCAAGACGCCAAGCTCGTCCTTCTCGATGAACCCTTCTCGGCCATCGATGCCCGCACCATGGCCGATCTCCTAGGCGTGGTGCGATCCTGGCACGGGGAGGGGCGGACGGTGATCGCTGTCCTCCATGACCACGAAACCGTGCGCGCCCATTTCCCGCGAACCTTGATGCTCGCGCGGGAGCTTGTGGCCCACGGACCCACCGGGCAGGTGCTGACCCCTGAAAACCATGCCCGCGCCCGGGCCATGTGCGAAGCCTGTGCCAGCACGCCCCATATCTGCGGAAAGAGTGCCGCATGATCTGGGACGCCCTGTTTTTGCCGTTCGCGGAGTTCGGTTTCATGCGCCGCGCCCTTTTGGGCTGTTTGGCCATCTCGGTCGGGTCGACGCCGGTGGGGGTGTTCCTGATGCTCCGGCGGATGAGTTTGACCGGCGATGCGATGGCGCACGCCATTTTGCCCGGTGCGGCCATCGGCTACTTGGTCTCGGGGCTTTCGCTCGGTGCCATGACCATCGGCGGGCTCGTGGCCGGCATGGTGGTGGCCCTGGCTTCGGGGCTCGTGTCGCGGGCAACGGCGCTTAAAGAAGATGCGAGCCTTGCCGCCTTCTATCTCATCTCCTTGGCCCTCGGCGTGCTCATCGTGTCGACGCGCGGCAGCAATGTTGACCTCATGCATGTCCTCTTCGGGACCGTCTTGGCTCTCGACAATGCGGCTTTGATCCTTCTCTGCTCGATCGCCAGCCTGTCGGTTCTGACCCTGGCGCTCTTGTTTCGGCCCCTCGTTCTCGAATGCGCCGACCCGCAATTCCTTCGCTCGGTCAGCAAACTCAGCGCCGTGACCCATTTTGTGTTTCTGAGCCTCGTGGTGATGAACCTCGTAGCGGGCTTTCACGCCTTGGGGACGCTCATGGCAGTGGGCATCATGATCCTGCCGGCCGCCGCCGCGCGGTTTTGGACAACCGGCATCGGCGGGTTGCTCATGGTCTCGGCACTTATTGCGGCCGTGTCCTGCGTCGCCGGGCTCTTGCTCTCTTATCACTACAGTCTGCCGTCGGGCCCTGCGATCATTCTGGTCGCGGGAATTGCCTATGGCGCTTCCGTTTTCATTGGACCGGTGGGGGGGCTGTTGGCCCAAGCCCTGCCGCGCCGCCACTTCAAAACTTGAAAGGACGACCATGTCATCGCGCCGGACATATCTGAAATCTGCCACTGCCCTCGTCGCGGCTTCTCTCGCATTGCCGGGGATGGCCGCGGCCGAAGAGCCAATCCCCGTTGTCGCCACGTTCTCGATCCTGGGCGATATGGTGCAGCGCATCGGGGGAGAACACATCGCCTTGACTACGCTCGTGGGGCCCGATGGCGACGCCCACGTGTACCAGCCCACACCCCAGGCCGCGGCGGCGGTAAGCGGGGCTGAGGTCTTGTTTATGAATGGCCTCGAATTCGAAGGCTGGCTCGAGCGCCTTGCAGAAGCGGCGTCTTTTGACGGGGAACTCGTCGTGGCCACCGCCGGGATCGATCCTTTGGAATTCGACGAGCACGATGAGCATGGGGACGAACACGGCGAAGAGCATGCCGACCATGACGACCATGGGGGTGAACACGGCGACGAAGATCACGCGTCGGCCGAGCATGACCATGACCATGGGGATGAGCACGCCGAAGAGCAGGCCTCTGCCGAGCACGACCACGACCACGGGGACGAGCATGGCGAAGAGCAGGCTGAACTGTCGGATCACGACGACCATGACGACCACGGGGATGCCCATGCCGGCCACGACCATGGGGCCTTTGACCCCCATGCCTGGCAGAGCATTGAGAATGCCCTCGTTTATGTCGACAACATCACCGCCGCGCTTGCCAAAGAAGATCCGAGCAACGCGGCCGCCTTCTATGAGAACCGGGCCGCATACGTGGCCGAACTCGAAGCGCTCGAAGCCGATATCGATCTGATGATGGCCGCGATCCCCGAAGAGCGCCGCACCATCGTCACCTCCCATGATGCGTTCGGCTATCTCGCGGCCCATTACGGATTGGAATTCGAAGCGCCCCAGGGTCTCAGCACCGAAAGCGAAGCGTCAGCGGCGGATGTGGCCGAGCTCATCACCCAGATCCGCGAAGAGAGTATCTCAGCGGTCTTCGTCGAAACGATCACCGACAATCGTCTGATCGAGCAGATCGCCAGCGAGACCGGGGCGATTGTGGGGGGCACGCTTTACTCGGACGCCCTGTCGGGCGCGGAAGGGCCCGCTGCGACCTATATCGACATGATGCGCCACAATGCGATGACCCTGTCCCAGGCTTTGGGTTCATAGTCTCGAAAACACCCCGCCGCATGGATTATCGTCCGGGCGGCGGGGTGGCCTTCGGCCCTAAGGCAGGACCCGTCCTGCCACCGCGTCGAGCTTGGCCAGAAGTGCAGGGTCCCGGGCCTCAGGGCGGGTGATTAACGCATATTCCAACGCCCGATCGCAGCCGTGGGGGCAAGGAAACGGGCGCTCGCCAATGGCGTCCGGGAGGCCGCCGATCAGGGCGCGGGCTTTTTCGCCGTTCCCGCCCATCACCCGGACAATGTCGGATATATCCACTTCGCCGTGGTCGGGGTGCCAGGAATCGTAATCGGTGACCATGGCGATGCTCGCATAGCAAAGCTCGGCCTCCCGGGCGAGTTTGGCTTCCGGCATATTCGTCATCCCGATCACATCCGCACCCCAGACATCCCGGTAGAGCTTCGATTCCGCCAGGGTCGAGAATTGGGGACCCTCCATGGCAAGATAGGTCCCGCCGTCATGCATGGTCACACCTGCCGCGCGGCCAGTCGTAAGGCAGGCCGCACCGAGCCGAGGGCAGGTGGGATGGGCCACACTCACATGGGCCACGCAGCCCGGACCGAAAAAACTCTTTTCCCGGGCAAAGGTGCGGTCGATGAATTGGTCGACGACCACGAAATCTCCGGGCGCCATCTCTTCCCGGAACGACCCGCAGGCCGAGACGCTCACCACATCCGTAACCCCGATGCGCTTCAGCGCGTCGATATTGGCCCGGTAAGGCACGCTCGTGGGGCTTTGGCGGTGGCCGCGTCCATGGCGGGGGAGGAAGGCAAATTCGGCACCGGCGAGGCGGCCGGTGAGGATTTCATCGGACGGTGCGCCCCAGGGCGTGTCCACCGATTGCCACCTCGCATCTTCCAGCCCATCGATCTCGTAGACGCCCGATCCACCGATGATACCGATTTTGAGATCCGCCATGCCCGTCTCCTTTCATGCCCTTTCGCCATAGCGCGGAGGCCGTGGCGGCGAAACGGGGGTCAGGGCGCATATTCGGCCAATCGCGCAACATCACCGCTTGATAGTGCGGGCCAGGCAGCGGCCACCCGGTCTGCCGGCCAATCCCACCACGCAAGTGCGAGGAGCTCCGCGATATGTGCGTCGGAAAAGCGAAGGCGACGAACTTCGGCAGGGTTCCCGGTGACGACGGCGTAGGGCGGAATTTCGCCCCGAACCACCGCGCCCGCACCAACAATGGCGCCCGACCCGATCCGGGCTCCGGGACAGACCAGCGCGCCGTAGCCGAGCCAGACGTCGTGGCCGACAAATGTGTCTCGCGTGTCGGGGTGAAAATCGAGGATGGTCGCGGGGTCGAATACCGGGAACGGAAAAGCGGTCAACGTTCCGGTGGCATGGTTTGCCCCTGCGGTAATGAACCGAACTCCAGAGGCGATTTGGCAATAGCGCCCGATGACCAGCCGGTCCGTCGCGCCGAGATAAAGATAAGGCGCAAGGCGTTGGGCGATATCCTCGGCCGGGTCGCCGTCGAGGTCGGAATAATAGGTGTAGTCGCCCACCTCGATGTTCGGATGATCGAGAACCGCGTTGAGGTAAACGGTGCCCTTATGGGCCGAGCCGTCCGAAAGGCGGATTGGATGGATCGTCGTGGGGCTCGGGAGGCGGGTCATGGCACCCTATGGCACGGACGGCGTCGTGGGAAAAAGGGCCAGCGTCGGGCCCGCTAAGCCTTTGGCCGCTCCAGGCTAAAGAGTTCGGTGACGGTCGCGTAGTCGAGATAACCGCAGCGGGCGACGGGGCGGACCTTTTCGAGGTTGAAAAACCCGTCTTCCAAGCAATCGTCGCGGATATGGATGCCGGTGACCGTTCCATAGGCCACTAGGTTTTGCGCGCCTTCAAGTCGATGGATGGCCGAAAGTTTGCATTCGAGCGCCGCGGCGGTGCCTGCGACCCGTGAACAGGGGATTGTCTCGCATGCTGCGCGCTCGAGGCCGGAATGGGCGAATTCGTCGGTTTCTCGATCCCAGCCCCCGCTCGAGGTGTTCATCTGTTCGATAAAATCCTCGGAGACGAGGTTGACGCAGAACACCCCGGTTTCGCGGATATTCTCCATCGTGTCTTTGGTCCCGTTCCGGTCGGGCTTTGCCCCGACGGAGGCGAACATGACCTGGGGCGGGGTATAGGCCACCGCGTTGAAGAAAGAATAGGGGGCGAGGTTTTCGCTCCCGTCCGCAGCCCGCGTTGAGATCCAGCCGATGGGGCGCGGTGCGACGATGGCCGAGAACGGGTTCCGCGGGAGCCCATGGCCGTCTTCGGGGCGGTAAAACATCTTTGGCCTCTCTCGGATTTGCCCGCCTCCTAGCCCCATGGTAGGCCGCGTGCCAGTCGAAAGCGGGGAAGACAGTGCGGCTCGATCGGGAACGGCCCGAAGATTCATGGCCGGTGGAGGTGCTGTTTGACACCGTGTTCGGGCCGGGGCGGCATGCCCTGTCGTCCTACCGGCTCCGCGACCAAGGGGAGCCGGTCGCGGGTTTGGCGCGTATTCTCAAAGATGATTACGGCAGCGTTGTAGGGGCGGTACGGTTTTGGCCCGTTCTGGTCGGCGGTGCGGAGACCCTGCTGTTAGGCCCGATTGCGGTCCATCCGATCCACCAGGGCGAAGGCTGGGGTGCGCTTTTGATAGAAGAAAGCCTCGCTGCGGCGACCAAAGCGGGCTGGGCCCGAGTCCTTTTGGTGGGGGATGCGCCTTATTACGGGCGGTTCGGTTTCTTGAAGCTTTCCGAGGTTGAGATGCCGCCCCCGACCAATCCGGAACGGGTGTTGGGCCGCGCCTTGGTGCGAGGGGCCTGGGACGGTGTCAGAGGCGCCGTGGAGCCCGCCCTGTCCCGGGCTTGACCCGGGACCTCCGCCACGTTTTCCCAGATCAGAACCCGGGAGCCGCGTCTTTAAGACCGCGGTCTACTCCGCAGCGGCCTTTGGGGCATCGCTTGCTTCGGAATTTCTGAGATCCGGCGGCTGGGCCTCATGGCGCAGTTCACCGACAACCTCGTCGAGGCCTACCGTCCGGGTCGCCTTTTCGCCCAAGCGCCGGAGGCTTACGGTTCGCTCTTCAATCTCGCGCCCGCCCACGGCGAGGATCACCGGCACTTTCCCGACCGAGTGCTCGCGGACCTTGTAATTGATCTTTTCGTTCCGAAGATCGGCCTCGGCCCGCACACCCGCCGCCCGAAGTTCGTTAACCACTTCCACCGCGTAGCCATCGGCATCCGACGTGATCGGGGCCACCACAACCTGGCGGGGCGCGAGCCAGAAGGGGAGTTTCCCGGCATGCTCTTCGATCAGGATCCCGATGAACCGCTCGAAGGAGCCGAGACAGGCCCGGTGGAGCATGACCGGGCGGTGCTTTTCACCGTCCGAACCAATATAGCTCGCGTCCAGCCGTTCGGGCAGGACGAAATCGACCTGGAAGGTGCCGCATTGCCAATCGCGCCCGATCGCGTCGGTGAGGACAAATTCGAGCTTCGGGCCATAAAACGCCCCTTCGCCGGGGTTCATTTCGGGTTCGATCCCGGCTGCCCGCGTGGCCCAAAGGAGCGCCTGTTCGGCCTTGTCCCAAACCTCGTCCGACCCGGCCCGGGTTTCCGGCCGGTCTGAGAACTTTACCTTGAAGCTCTCAAAGCCGAGGTCGCGATAAATCTCGGCAAGGAATCTTATGAAGATCGCGCATTCGCTTTCGATCTGGAATTCCTCGGCGAAGATATGGCCGTCATCCTGGGCAAATCCGCGGACCCGCATGATCCCGTGGAGGGCGCCGGAGGGCTCATAACGCGCGCAAGACCCGAACTCCGCCATCCGCAAGGGCAGGTCGCGGTAGCTTTTGATCCCCTGGCGGAAGATCTCCACATGGCAGGGGCAATTCATCGGTTTCAGCGCATTGATCGCCTTTTCGCGGGCATGATCTTCGTCGACTTCGACGATGAACATGTTCTCCTGGTATTTCTCCCAATGACCCGACTTCTCCCAGAGCTTTCGGTTGACGACCTGGGGGGTGTTCACCTCGACATAGTCCCCCGCCTTCTGCTTCCGGCGCATATAGTCTTGGAGCTGGGTGTAAACGGTCCAGCCATTGGGATGCCAAAAGACCTGGCCCGGCGCCTCTTCCTGCATGTGGAAGAGATCCATTTCGCGCCCGAGTTTTCGGTGGTCGCGTTTGGCGGCCTCTTCGAGCATGGTCAGATGGGCTTTGAGGTCGTTCCGGTTCTTGAACGCGACGCCGTAGATCCGTTGGAGCATGGGCCGGTTTGAATCGCCCCGCCAATAGGCGCCGGCGACACTCATTAGCTTGAACGCATCCGCCGGCACTTGACCGGTATGCTGGAAATGGGGGCCGCGGCAGAGATCCTGCCAGTCGCCATGCCAGTACATCCGGATCGGCTCGTTGCCGGGGATCGCTTTGATGAGTTCGACTTTGTAAGGCTCGCCCTTGTCCTTGTAATGCTGGGTGGCGCGGGCGCGGTCCCAGACCTCGGTTTTGACCAGGTCGCGGGCGGCGATGATTGCTTTCATGCGCTTTTCGACGGCGCCGAGATCTTCCGGGGTGAAGGGCTCTTGGCGGTCGAAGTCATAATACCAGCCGTTTTCAATCACAGGGCCGATCGTGACCTGGACGTCCGGCCAGATCTCTTGGACGGCGCGGGCCATGATATGGGCCAGGTCGTGGCGGATGAGTTCGAGGGCGGGGCTCTCATCGGCCAGGGTGTGGATCGAAATCGCGGCATCGGCGTCGATCGGCCATTGGAGGTCCCAGTGATGGCCATCGACCGCGGCACTAATCGCTTTCTTGGCCAGCGACGGGGCGATGGAAGCGGCCACTTCGGCAGGCGTTATACCCGCCTCGTAAGACTTCGCATCGCCGTCGGGAAAGGTCAGGGAAATTTGAGCCATTGCTCATCTCCTCGTCGGTTCGGCGCCCACGGAACGCCCGGTTGCGGGTAGGGGGGAGATGGCGAAGGATGAAAGATTTGTCAACTTTGTGCATCTCCGTCCGGTCCGGAAAGAAGACGGAAGTGCTGCGCGCTTTCCGCCGCGCCACCTTTGGGGGCGGCGCAAACAAAACGACGCGGGTCCCAAAACGAACAAAGCCCCCGGGGCGGGGGCTTTGCGGAGATTTCAAACCGTCGCGAAGCGCGGTTTAGCTCATGGCGAATTCCATGCCGTCCACCTCGGCCCAGATATCTTCCCAAACCGCCTTGGCCTTGCCGCGCTGGCGTACGCCTTGGGCAGCTTCGAGATTGTCCATCATGCCTTCGCCTTCGACGACGATCAGGCCCACCATGCCGGTGGAGGCGTGGGGCGTGCACTGGTAGCCGTAGAAGCCCGGCACATCGAGGGTCACTTCGATGTCTTCGTTGATCTTTCCGTTCCAGCCTTCGGCGGCTTCCGGGAACATGTCCTTTACGGCCGCTGAGTTATGGCCTTTATCGACCGACAGGAACGCCACCGTGTCGCCCGGTTTGACGACTTGAATGCGTGGCAGATACACCTGACGGAGTTTCTTGTCGTCGGGGTGTGCATTCAGCATTTGGATTTCGTGACGCGTGCCCATCGCCAAGGCAACGGACGGTGTGATCAGGCCGGCCGTGATCGCTGCGCCAACGAAGCTCCGGCGGTTAAGTTTAATCGACATTTGGCACCTTACGATTGTTGTTCTCTCTGCCCCGCCGCGCTTCCTAAAGCCGGTACACAACGGGGCACCGGTCACCTAGACCGCTAGAGGCGCAAAGTCCAACAGAATGCGTCAAAATGCGCTAGCTCACCGGTTTTTTACTGATATTTCAAGGAATTGGGGGTCGCGGTGCTGAATACGCAAAGTCCGGCGCCCGAACCTATGTTCAGCCACCGGGAGGCGCGCGTAAGCGCCTGTTTTCGCGTTCCGAATTTAGCTTCGGGCCGGCTGCTATGCCATATCGGGCCCGATGGCGATTTGCGGATGGGCGCGCAGGGCCATGCCGATGCCCGGATCCCGGAACGCCCGCTCAGCCACTTCAGCCATCCGCTGGATAAAGGCCGACGCGTCGTTGCCTTCGCAGAGGAGCATTGCGTGGGTGATCGTTGCCCCCATCCGTTTGGCTCGGATCGACTGGAGCACGTTCATGAATTGGCGCTCGTGTTCGCTGACGATCTCCGCGCAATGGGGGCAGCCGGGATTGTTGAACTTAAAGCAGGACGTCCGGGCCATGCGCATGGCTTGAACTGCGCTCAAAATGTCGAGACCGAGGAGGCCGCCCATCTCTTGGCCAAACCGGACCTCAGACCGGTGATGGGCCATCAACCAGGACTGGGTCTCGGGCATGGCGAAGGTCTGCCAATAGAAGCGGGCCACTTCGAGGATCGCTGTCTCGATCCCGTCATAACCCGCCCCGTCGATGGAGCTCTCTTTGTTCGATGGACCTCGGCCGCAGCATCTGGCGTCAATGCGCTTCACGGTAAAAGTCTCTCGAACCCGGGGGAGGGCAGCGGTTTTGCGGTCATGGGGCCTCGCCGGATCGGCTCAGGTTTCGAAAAGAACCGGGCTCTGGCTGACAGAATGCGAGGGCTGGGCACGGTCGCGCTGGGCAAGATTATGGGCGGAAAGGGGGGCGGATGTCCATCTGAATTGACACATGGCGAGGCGCCAATTGAAGCAGTGGAGGCGCTGCGCGCCAATCCATTCATTTGGGGCTCCGCACGACGAAACTGGGTGGGGGCTCCGCCCCCGGCGCTCTGCGCCTCCCCCGGAGTATTTTTCCCAGGATGAAGGGGATTTGCCTGTTAGGGGAGGTGGGCCGATTGAGGGAGGATGTAGGGAACCGGGCCGTCCGGGACCCGGTTGACCCGGAGATCGCAGCCATAGGCGGCCGAGAGGAGCCCGTCTTCAAGGACCTCGGTCGGCCGGCCTTGGCGGAGCATGGACCCGTCCTGCATCAACGCGACCCGGTCGGCGAACATGGCGGTAAGGTTAAGATCATGCATCACCGCGACCACGCCGCCGCCGGCGCGCGCATAGTCGCGGGCGAGCCCCATCACATCGAGCTGGTGGCCGATATCGAGGCTGGCAACCGGCTCGTCTAAAAAGAGCCATGAAGCGCGGCCCTTGACGACCGGATCCCAGACTTGAACGAGCACGCGGGCCAACTGGCTCCGCTGCTGTTCGCCCCCCTACAGCTCCTGGTAGAACCGGCCTTCAAAGCCCCCGAGCCCGACCCGGTCGAGGGCGGCTTGGACCAGATGCTCGCGGCCCGCATCGAGGCCAGCTGAAAGGCCGAGCCGAACCACTTCGAACACTGTGAACGGAAAGGCGAGGCGGGTGGCTTGGGGAAGGACCGCCCGGCGCGCCGCGAGGGCCCAAGGTTTGAGGCTGGCGATATCATCACCGTCCATAGACACCTCCCCGCCATAGGAGATCTCACCTGTGAGCGCACGCAGAAGCGTGGTCTTCCCCGACCCGTTGGGCCCGACGATCGCGGTGACGGCTCCGGCATGGGCTTGAAAGTCGATCCCGTGGAGGACGTCGCGCTTGCCGAGGCGCACGGAGATTGCGGAGGCTTCGAGCATCAGAGATCGAGGAGCCCGCGGTTGCGGAGGAGGATCCAAAGAAAGAACGGGCCGCCGAGGGTGGCGGTGACAATGCCGATCGGGAGTTCGGCTGGAGCGATGACGGAGCGGCTGATCATATCGGCTCCGACCAAGAGCGCCGCCCCAAGAAGGGCTGAATTGAGGAGGAGGTAGCGGTGGTCAGGTCCCACGGCGATCCGAAGAAGATGGGGGACGACAATGCCCACAAAGCCGATCCCCCCCGACACTGCGACGGCCGCGCCGGTGGCGCTTGCAACGGTGAGGATCGCGACGGATTTCATGCGCTGGACCGGGATGCCCAGGTGAGCCGCGGCGGCTTCCCCCAAGGCGAGGCCGTTGAGCGCGCGCGCCAGGAACGGGGCGACGGCCAAGGATAGGATAATCAACGGCGCGGCGGCAAAGGCCTTGGCCCAGGTCGCGCCGCCCAAGGATCCGAGCCCCCAAAAGGTCAGATCCCGAAGCTGAGCATCATCGGCCCGGTAGACGAGGATACCCGAAAGCGCTCCGGCCAGGGCCCCGAGTGCTATGCCAGCCAGGAGCATGACGGCAACGGACGTTTTCCCGTTCCGAGTTGAGACCCGGTAAAGCACGAGTGTGGTGATCCAACCGCCGAGGAAAGCCGCAATGGGGACGAGATAATTCCCGATCGCCAATGCGATCCCGGACGGCAAGGACGCCCCAAGGACGATGGCGGCGATCGCGCCGAGCCCGGCGCCGGAGCCCACGCCCACAAGTCCCGGATCGGCCAGGGGATTGCGGAAGAGCCCTTGCATGACCGCACCCGACACGGCGAGGGCGGCGCCCACCAAGACCCCCATCATGAGGCGTGGGATCCGAATGTCGAAAAGGATGACTTTTGCGGTCGGGTCGATCTCTTCGCCGCGGAGGAGGGCGGCCAGGGTGTCCCAAAGCGACGCGCTGGCGGCCCCCACGTTCAGGCTGAGCGTGCCGATCACGACGAGAATGATCAGGAGCAAAACGGAGGTTCGTGCGGCCCTAGCGCGCCGGTCGCCCGCGCTTCTCCCGCCCGGGCCTTCCGTCTCGGCTAGAAGGGCCACCTAGCTTGGTGTGCCGTTTAATGCGCTCGACAGGGCTTCGACCGCTTCGGGTGTTCTCGGGCCGAAGCCAAGAAGCAAAAGACCGTTAAAGCGCACGACCGACTGGTTTTCCGCCGCCGGTGTGGCGGCAAGGCCTGGATGGGCGAAGAGATCGGCGTTGTCGGCGCCGTGATTGCCGCCCCGGTCCATCATTAGGATGACGTCCGGCCGCGCGGCGAGGGCGGCCTCATCGGTAAGGGGCTTATACCCGTCGAATTCGGTGACCGCGTTCTCCGCGCCCGCCATCGTAATGATCCCATCGGCGGCGGTGTCCGTACCCGAGGCGAGGATCCGGCCCCCGGCCATAGACAGGACGAAGAGGACGCGCTTTTTCTCGCCGTTGTCCGCACTTGCCATGGCTGCGGCCAGATCGGCTTCGACTTCAGAAGCAAGTTCGCGGCCTTTCTCCGGGACACCGAGCGCCTCGGCAACGGCTTCGATTTTCGCAATCACCGCCGGGGCGTCGAACCCGTCGGGGATCGTCACGAAATCAATGCTGGCCTGTTCGAGGACGGCGATCGCTTCGGGCGGGCCCGAGCCTTCTTCGGCGATGACGATATCGGCACCGACCGACAACACGCCTTCGGGCGAGAGGGCGCGCATATAGCCCACATTGGGCAGATCATTTGCTTCCGGCGGGAAGCTCGATGTGGTGTCCCGAGCGATGACACGGTCGCCTTCGCCCAAGGCGTAAACGATCTCGGTGACCGACCCTCCTATGGAGAGGACCTTGTCTTCGGCGAAGGCCGGAGCGGTCAGAAGTGCAATGAAAACGGCGAGCGTGCGGATCATGGAACGGGCTCCAATAGGGGCAGGGCAGAGACAAGCTCGGCGAAGGCGCTCGGATCGGCGCCGTGGCTGCTCAAGGTGAGGATCGGTTGGCCGGCGCTCTCGAAAGCGTCTAGGGCGAGATGGCCGGCGGCGAGAGGGACGCTCCAGAGCGCGGCGACCAGGTCAGCGCGGAGATGGAGGTTGAACCGGGGATCGAGGACGTTTTGCCAGGGACCCATGGGTTGGATCCGCTCGACGGGCCCCCGGTGGATTTGGGACACGCCGCGATTGGCGACGGTGAGCTCGATGGAAATCTTTGATCCGCCAAGGGCTTCGAGGGCGGAGTTCAATGCCTCGGGCGCGAGGGCGCGCGCCTCATCCTGTCCTGCCGCGCGGAGGGCAGCGACGCGGTCCAGGCGCTGGGCGGCGACCAGATCGGCGAGGCGGGCGGCGGTGGCGGGCTGGGGTTTGGGCAGGGCGCGGGCATCGAACACGTCCGACCCATCTTTGGTAGCAAGTTCGGCAGCGACCCGGTCCCAATCGGCGAGATCGGTGCGGGAGCGCGGGTAGATCTTATGGACCGCCTGGCCTTCGGCGTCGAACACCTGAAAGCTCCTCTCCGGGCCCTTGGCGCCTTCGGCCCGCTTGATCGCGAAACCGTGGACCCAGTGTTCGGGCGCAATGCGAAGCTCGATTTCCGGACCGGTCAGGCGATTATGTTCAAAGGTCTCGTAGGGCGAGGTCCGTTCATGGACCGCGCAGTCGTTTCGAGTAAGGCCCATAAGATCGCGGAGCGGAGCCAGTTTGGGGAGCAGTATGTCCGGCGCAGCAGCAATCCGTGTGACGGTACGGCCCACATTGGCGGCCACCAGATGGGCCTCGGACACGCCCAGTTCCGCGGCTAGATCCCGCGGGCGGGCACCGGTTGGATTGTCGAGGGCGGCGCGAAGGGCCGCAGGATCGGGCAAGGACATAGGCGAGACCGGCCTAAGAGGGACGATGGCGGGGTTGCGCGCGGGGTTTGCTGGCTGTCCCCTCCTATAGGTATCCGAACGCGCGCCATAGGCAAGGAAGGGAAGCGGGCTGCGAGGCCAATGGGCGGGTTGCGGTTCGCCGCTTGACCGGCGGGGCGGCGTAAAATAGGCAAAACCTGCCTCGCGGGCATGGTGAAATGGTATCACACGAGCCTTCCAAGCTCTTGGTGCGGGTTCGATTCCCGCTGCCCGCTCCACGGCCTCCTGTAAAATGTTGGATGAGGCACAGTTTCCGCGCGTGGTTCCCGTGACAGAGACGGGTCCGGCGCTACGCCGTTTTCTTTTTCTTTT
>JBCCTQ010000002.1:0-202741 GCA_039198225.1 Pseudomonadota bacterium | reverse complement strand
TGCACAGAGGTCTTCGGCGTCTTTCCAGTTCATCGACTGGTCGAGCATGGTCGAGAAGTAATTGCCAACCGAGACAGCCAAATTGGTGCCCGCATCCACATGGCCCGAAAGATGCGGCATGTCGAACTTCTCCTTGGTGTAGAAATTCCATGCCCAAGCGGGATGGGTCGCGAAGCTCAGCGCGGAAGCGGGCGTGAGTTTCGGAGGCGACGTGAAGCCCGTTCGGAGATCGCGCTCGCGGTTGCCTCCGGTGATCGTGTCGACGGTCAAGGCCATGACGTTGAAATTCGCGGCCCGCGCCCGTTCGAGGAGCGCGTCATTCAGCCCCCGGTCTTTGTGAAAGTAGAACTGGAACATTTTCGGGCCGGGCGCGATCTTGGCGATCTCTTCGACGGGCACCGTGGCAAGGGACGATACACCGAACATCGTGCCGTGCTTCGTTGCGGCCTTCGCGACGGCCCGTTCCCCTTCGTGGTGGAACAGCCGCTGGAGGGCGGTCGGCGCGCAATAGACCGGCATGTCGAGCTTTTGGCCCATCACCTCGACGCTCATATCGACGTCCTCGACGCCGGCGAGCACGTTCGGGACAAGATCACAGTCGCCGTAAGCCTCGGTGTTGCGCCGGTAGGTCTGTTCATCGTCGGCCGCACCGTCGATATAGTGGAAAATCGGAGAGGGCAGGCGGCGCTTGGCGAGGCGCCGGAAATCCTGGAAATTGTGGCATCTGTTGAGGCCCACGGCGCGCTCCTCCTTGAAGGCAGTAAATTGGTAAGAAATTATTACCAAAATGTCGAGCCTCCCGCAACAGCTCTTTTTTGGCGAGGCAAAAGCGCGACTTTCGGGTGCGAGGGCGTCAGCGTTCAACCGGATCCAGTCGACCTTTTTGACCTAAAGGGCTAGGCAATGGGCAATTCAACCCAAAGGCTGGCCCATGACCATTTGGTGGCTCCTCGTCCCGCTTCTGATCGTCATCCCTTTTTGGAAGATGCTGCCGCGCTACGGGATTTCGAAATACTTCGCCTTGCTCGCGGCCTTGCCGGCGGTCGCTCTCGTTCTCCTTTGGATCGTGGCATTCAAACCCGATTTGGAGGACCGAGAGGAATGACCGAAGCCACGCTCGTTTTCGGTGCCGGAGCCACCAAAGCGGGCACGGGCTGGCTTTATGAATATCTCGCCGCCCACCCCGAATGCCATTTCCGTTCGATCAAGGAACTCCATTATTTCGACGCTCTCGATTGGGGGACCGTTGACCGAGAAATTCACAAACACGAGGAACGCCAATCCTTTTTCGTCCACAAAGTTTCGGTTGCGGGCGGGAGTGCGATTATCGACTTTGCAGAGAGGCTCCGGGACCGGACCGAATGGTTGAACATTCTTGGTGAAGGCGAGGAAAACGTTGCCTCTTACCTCGACTACCTTGAGCGGGGGCGGACCCAGGAAAAGATCATCGGCGACATCACCCCTGCCTACGGTCTTCTCGCCGAAGAACGCCTTCGGAATATGGCTGGGCTCCGAGACGAAGTGCGGTTCATCTTTTTGATGCGCGATCCCGTGGATCGGCTCTGGTCCCATGTGCGGATGATGGCGGTCCGCCGAGACCCCGACGACAAGCTGACGTCCGATCGGGCCGACAGGATTTTTCGGCGCACGCTGAGGGGCGAGGAGCCGCAAATCTCCCAACGCTCGGATTACGCAAAGATCGTTGCGCGGCTCCAGCGCGCGGCGGGCGACCGGTTGCTCGTGGTCTTTTTCGAGGATTTGTTCCGGGGCGGTGCCATCAAATCCATATGTGCCCATCTCGGCATCAAGCATCGCCGGGCGCCGGCTGGCGCGGTGGTCCATCGCGGCCAACGCCTTGAAATCTCCCCAGAGCAGCGCCGACTGGCGCGTGAATGGCTCGCACCCCAATATGACTTTGCGGCCTCCCAATTCACCGCCTTGCCAAAGGCCTGGCACCAATCGGCCTGACGTAACAAATGGACGACCCCAATGGACTTTAACCTTCCGAGCTTCATTCTCTTGATCCTAGTGCCGATGGCGGCCGCCTTGGCGGTCCAACGGCTCACGGTTCGACGGGTCGGAAAGTGGGGCTCGGTCGCCTTTGGTGTCGTGGCGCTGGTGGCAGCGGCCTGGTTGATCCTGCGTTTGGGTTTTGGCACCGGCGCCGCTTAACGTTGTGGTTCCACGGAGCGGACTTAAGAGCTTGGCGACGGCCAATTCCTGTTAGGTAAAGAAAGCTAAGCAAATATCTGAAAAAGTTATGGTTTATGAGGTTTTTTATTGCTTATGAGGCACGCTGACCGAGGGCGACGCGCGGCGCATCCTTAAAGTCCCGTTCAAGGTTCGCCGCTGAGCCGCCTGTCCTGGCCTTTATCCAAGCGAAGGCAGCCTCACGCTCCATGGGCCGGGCAAAGTGGAAGCTTTGAAACCGCCTGCAACCCATATCTTGGAAAATCTTCACATCCGCATCGTCCACGACGCCCTCGGCGATCACTTCGAGATCAAGCGTCGTGGCCATGCCGACCAAAGAGCGTGCCATCGCCTCGCGCTGCGGGTCGGCTGCCACGCCTGCCGCAAAGGCCCGGTCAATCTTAACCGCTGAAAGCGGCAGGTTGACCAGGCTGAGCGCGGAGGCGTGGCCCGTGCCAAAATCATCAAGCGAAAGGGAAAACCCCTCCTTGGTAAGTGATTTGCAGGCCTCGGTGATCTGGGTGGCGTTCTTGTCAAAAAATACGGATTCAACGATTTCAATCGAGACGCGTGAGGGATGGAGGTTCCGGGCGTCGAGCTCCCAGACCAGGCTTTCGCTAAACATCGGCGCCGTAAGATCCCGGATAGTGGCGTTGAGGCTGACTTTTGGAATAGGCGTGCCTTCGTGGTCGCTTTTGACGAGCGCATCGAGGGCCGATCGGCGCATTTCTCCGTCGAGCTCTTGGATGAGATCGGCCCGCTCCGCAACGGCGAGAAAGTCGCCGGGGGTGAGCAAGCCGCGTTCCGGATGCTGCCACCGGACGAGCGCCTCCATGCCAACGATCTCGCCGCTTTCCGCCATGACTTGGGGTTGAAGATAGGCGACGAATTCCCGTTCGCGGATCCCGCGCCGGATGTCTGCGGACATGTTTTGAAAGCTGTCTTGGGCCGCGAGAAGCTCCGGTGTGCAGATCAGCGCCTTGCCGCGCCGGAGCCGTTTGACTTCGTAAAGCGCGAGATCTGCGTGGTGGAGGATCTTGTCGGCATTCATTTCGGCTTCAGGCCTGGCGGAAGCGATCCCAACACTCGCACCCACCGTCAAAAATTCACCGGACCATGCGAATGGCTCCATGATTTCGGCAATCAACCGGTCCGCTAAGGCATGGAGCTGACTTGCGGGCCATTGGCCGTTGAGAACGCCGACGAATTCGTCTCCGCCCAGCCGCGCGCAAAGCGCCTCCCTGCCCAAAGTTTTCACCATTGCCGACGCGGTGTGTTTCAACGCCGCATCTCCGGCCGCATGGCCGAGGGAATCGTTGATCTCTTTGAACTTGTCCAAGTCGAGATGGAGCACCGTAACCGCGTTCTGGGACAGGATTTCGTTGAGATATTCCATGAGCGCCCGGCGGTTCGGAAGTCCGGTCAACGCATCGTGGTTGGCCAGTCTCTCGGCCGCATCGCGGGCCATTTCGAGGCGGAGGGATTTCTTTTTGCCGTCTTCGAGCATGTCCTCCTGCATGGCCAAAAGCGGGGCAATATCCGCGCTCCCATCGGCGGGGCCGAAATCGGAGATTTTGAGACCGTGTTCTTCGATAAAGGTCCTCGCATTTACGCTTGGGGTGAGGGCCAGAAAGATATGCGGGCTCCCGCCATGGTCGAGTTCCAAAGCGATACCAAAGATCAGCGAGGATTTGGCATCGCCCAAGGCACGGATTTCGACGCTCAGCCGTTTTCCAAAGAGAGTTTGAAATCCTTTGCTTGCGTCGAAACGCTGGGGCCGAACGACCCGGAGAACATCGAAGACCGGAGCGCCAATGAGAGGGGAGGGTTCGACGAGTTTTGCAAGCGACGGGCCGGCGGCAAGGACGAGGCCCGCAGGATCCAGCAGAAGATGGAACGGCAAGAGCCGCGCCAGGATCTGGTGCGACACGGTGATGGCCAAGGGGTCTTCAGTTCCGGGTGCGCCTAACACGTCTCCGCCTGTCTGTGGCTCACGTCCGCGGCTCACGCGGCGTTTATTTTGATCGCGAAAACATCGTTGGCTGCCCCCTCGGCCCGGCTTTCTTCATGGGTGACGTCGATCGAGACCCCGTGATCTTCTGCCATACCTCGTAGCAGCCCGATCACCATCGGGGCCAGACCCTCTCGGTTTGACATGTAGTGCAGGCGATGGGTGCCGCAGGGCCGCTCTTCGAAATCGAACGATGGCGGATCGAGATGGGGCATCGTCAATTGGACGCGTTGGTGCATCTCATCGAGGCTTCGGATCTGGTCGATCAGGGTCTCCGCCCCTTGGTCGACGAGCTTTCCGATGGCGGTCGATTTCGAAAAGCCCACCCAATAGCTGCCAAAGATATCAAGGACCTGTTCGGCCGGGCAGTCGAGTTCTTCGCTGATCGCGCCGACCAGCGCATAGGTGACGGCGTCGTCGTAGGCGGTGAGGTTCTCGAATTCCTCGTCCGGCACGTCGGCCTTTCGGCAGATGGTGCGCCACGTGTCCTCGCCATGGGCATTGACCACGAAAGTCCTGACCCCGTTATTGACCAATCCGTACATCTGACCTCTCCCAATCGGGCGCTAAGATGCGTCAATCGATCTTTGATTTCGTTAAGGCCGGCCGGGAGAAACGGAGAGAGTTTTAGGCGAATGCGGGGTGAGGCGGCGAACGTCCAGGACCGTCCCAAAGAAAAAGCCCCGCCGAAGCGGGGCCTTTCCGTAGGATATCGAATAGGCCTTAAGCGAACCACCAGCGTTGGTAGCCACGGGCCCCGTCGAGTTCCCAGTTCGAGGCGATGGCATCGACGCGCATGACATTGTCGCGCCGGCCCATGATCCGGTTCACGAAGAGCGGGATTATCACCGGGCTTTCGTCGGCCAAGATCTGGCTCATTTCGGTGTACATCTCGGTCCGGAGCGCCCCGTCGAGCTCGGCCTTGGCGGCGAAGAGCAACTCGTCGAAGCGCTCAGAGCCCCAACGCCCTTCGTTCCAGTCCACACCGGTCTGGTAGACGAGCGAGAAGATCGCATCCGGCGTCGGACGCGCGCCCCACTGGACCACCGGGAAGGGCTGCTGGAGCCAGACATTGGACCAGAAGTTATCCGCGGGCTCGCGCTTCGGCGTGATGTTGATGCCGGCGGGTCGGGCCTGCTCTGAGAAAAGCGTGACCATATCGACCGCCCCCGAGAACACCGAATCCGAGGCGTGGATCGTGATGTCCATCGACGAGAGCCCGGCCTTTTCCAGATGGAACTTCGCTTGGTCGGGGTCATATGGCCGTTGCTCAATCGGCTCGAAGAACGGGAAGGTTTCGTTCAACGGCGTGTCATTGCCCACCGAGGCATTGCCGAAGAAGATCTTCTCGACGATCTCTTCGCGGTTGATGGCAAATTTGAGCGCCAGCCGCGCATCGACATTGTCCATCGGTGCCCGGTCGGCCATCCCAGGAATGGTGACGTGGGAGCCCGATGGCAGGTTGTCGATCACGATGCCCGGCGCCCGGCCCAGCATGCCAACGGTCTTGAGGTCGACCGAGCTGATCGCGTCGACCTGGCCGGTCACAAGGGCCGTCTGGCGGGCATTGGCGTCGTTGAGGGTGATCATTGTCACCGCATCGAACCAAGCGCCTTCGTCGATCCGGTGCCATTCCTCGTGGCGGACAAATTCCGAGCGCACACCCGGATCGTGGCTGACGAACTTGTAAGGACCGGAACCGATCTCACCCCAATTCGCCGTGCCGTCGTCATTGGCGGGCACGATGATGAGGTGGTAGTCGGTCATGATGTATGGCCAGTCGGCGGTGCCGGTGGCCAGGGTAAAGACGACGGTATTTTCGTCGGACGCTGTGATGTCGTCGACGACGTTCAAAAGCGCGGCCGCGGCCGAGGTCGTCTCGCCCCGGTGATGGTTCATCGATGCGATCACATCGTTCGCGGTGACGGGGCTTCCGTCATGGAACTTCGCATTGGGGTTCAGCTTGAAGGTCCAGATTTTCGCGTCCGGTGACGCTTCCCATTCCGTCGCCAAGTCGGGCCCGAGGCCGTTCTCGTTGGTGATTTCGGTCAGGTAGGAATAGGCGCAGCACCCGATTTGAATCTGCAGCACCGATTGCCAGGTGCCGGGATCGAGCCCGTCGGACGTGTTTCCGTCATGGATGCCGACCCGGAAGGTCCCACCCCGCTTTGGCGTTTGGGCCTGGGCTTTGGTGGCCCAGAGCGTGTTTGCAGCAGCGATCCCAGCCCCGGTCGCCAGGGCCCCTTCCATGAAACCCCGGCGGCCAATGCGTCGGCGCCGGACAGCCTCAATGATCGCTTGAAGTTTTATTTCGTTCTCCCGATTGCTCATAGTTGCTCCCTTTTGGCATGAGCTATTGATTGATTGTGGATTACTCTAATCCTCGTACGCTGGGGGTCGGATTCCAAGTGGATTTCTGTCGCAACGGCATTTATCAAATTGTTTCAGCCATTTACTGCATAAAGCGCGCTCTAAAAGCGCTGCATTCCACCCCCTTTAGCGTGGCGGAATTCGCTCGGCGAGGTCCCGACCTCGCTCCGGAACGCCCGCGAGAAATAGGCCGCGGACCCGAAACCGGTTTCTTTAGCAATCGTATGGATCGGCAGGTCCGTGTCGCGGAGAAGGCGGCGCGCTTCGTAGAGACGGCGGTCCATCAAAAGCGCAAGGGCCGATCGGCCCGAGGTGTTTCGGCAGGCGCGTGAGAGATGGGTAGGGGTTACGCCGAGCTCACCCGCATAATCTGCAACCCCCTTAGAGCGCCGAAAATTCCTCTCAACTAAGGCGGTAAACGCCGCGGCCAGCCGATTGGCGGCTTTTGGTTGGGCGGCTGGGTTTTCGAGCCCGTCCACCGCGGCCCGGCGCTGCAGCCAGACTGCCACGAGGCCTGAAAGATGAAAAAGCTCCGAAGGGCTATGGGCATCATCGGCCCCTTGGGCCCGCTCGAGTAGCTCGATCAGTGCGGTGAGCTCGGCCTGGTATTGCCCTTCGCGGCATCTGAGATGCACCGGCTCTTCTGGCCAATCGATCTCGGGATCGGCGGGCAGGAACACCGCAAAGCCGAGAACCCGGCCCAACATGTCAAAGCCATGGGTGGTTTCGGGCGGCAGGAACACGGCGTTGTGGGGACCGTAGCCTCGCGTCGAGCCGTTGATCGTGATCCGGCCAGATCCGCGGGTGAACCACAAAAGCACTGGCCGGGCGTAACTCCGCATGGCCTCCACGCGCCAGCGCCCGCCAAGGGCCATCCTCTGCAATCCGATCACCTCCACCGAGGCCGGTGGGCGCGTTCCACGCGCCACACCGGCACCGTGCGGTGCCAGATGCAGTCGTCCCATCCAGATGCCCCCAAATCGCAGCGTGCCGAGACCCGGCTGCACGGCAATCTGATCCTATCGGTCGTCGGGGTCAATCCAGCGCCACGCGTTGAACTTGCTCCGAAACCAAGTTCGTTGCCGTTTTGCGTATTGTCGCGTCTCGGTGACGACATTGTTTCGAAATTCAGCAAGATTTTGACGCCCCTCCAGATAGGCCATGGCCGAAGCGGCGCCGATGGCCTTGGCCGAGGGAAGATCCGGGCGCCAGGTTGCCCGATTGGCCCGGGCTTCATCGAGAAGGCCCGCCCCTAGCATCGCATCAAACCGCGTTTCGATCCGGGGAGAAAGCCAATCGGGGGCTGCGGCGAGGACCAGCGCCGTCGTGCGCTCGAGGGGAAGGAGCGGAGGCGGGGTGGCGTCCTGCCAGGCGGCAATCCCCTGTCCGGTGGTTTGAAGAACTTCCCAGGCCCTCTGCACCCGGGCGGGGTTTGAAAGATCGACCCGGTCTCGACTTTCGGGGTCAAGCTCGGCCGCCAAATCGTCCAACCCGTCTTTCTTGCGGAGGCGGGCGTCGGCTTCCGCGCGGATCTCGGCCGGTATGGCCGGAATGTCGGCTAGACCTTTGGTGAGAGCCGTAAAGTAGAGCCCTGTGCCGCCCACGATGATCGGACGCGGCCCGTCTTCGAGGAGCGGGGCGAGGTCCCTCAGCCAATCGCCCACCGAATAAGCCTCATCGCCCGGTACATGGCCGTAAAGCCCGTGGGGCAGGGCGGCTTCGTCTTCCGCACTTGGTCGCGCGGTCAGGATCCGCCAATCGGCAAAGACCTGCAAAGCGTCCGCATTGATGATCCTGCCGCCCTGGGCCCGGGCTAACCCCATGGCAAGCGCCGATTTTCCGCTGGCGGTTGGCCCGGCAATCAGAACCGGATCCGCCGCCGGCACCGACCCGATCACCGTCTCGAATGCGCCCGTCAATTGTCGCTCGACCTGCCGTTGTATCCGGCGCCGTTTTCCGACATTTTGCGCCCGGACGCAAAATCACCGATGCGAGGGGCCATGGGCAATGACGAGACGCCAATGAGCGGGGCGGCTATGTCTGCGGCCGATATGGCAAAACCGCTTTACCGACGGGTGCTTCTGAAAATCTCGGGCGAGGCTTTGATGGGCGACCAGGGGTTCGGTTTGCACCCGCCCACGGTCGCGCGCGTCGCCGAAGAGGTGAAATCCGTCCACGATCTCGGGGTCGAGATCTGCATGGTGATCGGCGGCGGCAATATCTTCCGAGGTCTTGCAGGCACGGCCCAGGGCATGGAGCGGACCACCGGCGATTATATGGGGATGCTCGCGACGGTGATGAATGCCCTCGCCATGCAGTCGGCCCTCGAAGCCATCGGCGTTTATACCCGCGTTGTCTCGGCGATCACGATGAACGAAGTGGCAGAGCCCTATATCCGCCGCCGGGCCATCCGGCACCTGGAAAAGCAGCGGGTCTGCATTTTCGCCGCTGGCACGGGGAACCCCTACTTTACGACCGATACGGCCGCCACGCTCCGAGCCTCGGAGATGGATTGCGAGGCGATCTTCAAGGGCACCAAGGTCGACGGTGTCTACGACAAAGACCCGATCAAGCATCCCGACGCCAAGCGCTATGAGACCGTAACCTATGATGAAGTCTTACAAAAGAACCTCGGTGTGATGGATGCGTCCGCCATCGCCCTGGCCCGCGACAACAACCTCCCCATCATCGTTTTCTCCCTCTATGAGGAAGGCGGCTTTCGGGGCATTCTAGCGGGTAAAGGCACGTTTACCGAAGTTCGGGGCGCCAAACCCTCCGAAACAGCCTAGTCGGGCAGAGTTCCTGCGACCTGGGCGGTATCGTAGTATTCGCCGTATTCGGTCATTTTTCCGTCCCGCCAGCGGGTCACGACGACGATCGGGCTGAGAAAGCTCTTGCCAGTGATCCGATGGGTCCAGCCGCAGCGCCCGATCCCAACCACCCGGTCGCCCTCGGAAACAGTCTCGAAGATTTCCCAGGAATTCATCCGAAAATTCGCGATCAAGCCTTCGAGGTAGACCACCACTTGGGAATAACCTCGGCGCTGGCGCGTGAACTGGAGCCCCGTCTCTCCATCGGCGAGCGAGAACAGGCGAATGTCGTCATGCATGTAATCGCGCCACATCCCAATTGAAGCGCCCCCGTCGGCCGCCCAGGCGGCAAAGGCTTCTCGGAGCCGAGCAGCGTTCTCGGACGTCTCATTCATTCTCAAATCCCCTCGTCGCAGAAAAGTCTTTTATCGGACTATGTCCCCTTTTGGCCGCCAAGCCGGGACTTGGGCAAGCCTTACCGCGCGTCGTCCATGCAATTGACTGGCCTATACATTCAGGTCAGCCCCGGGCTATAGAGACGCCGCACCGTCGGAGAACAGGCGGGAGAGGGGCCCGAATGGACGATTTCGATCTCGATACGGATGATCTGACCCGCCGGATGGATGGCGCGATCGCCAATCTTCGCACAGAGTTTGCCTCACTTCGGACCGGCCGGGCTTCGGCGGCGATGCTCGAACCGGTCATGGTCGAAGCCTACGGTCAACAGACGCCGGTCAACCAGGTGGGCACCGTGAACGTGCCCGAACCGCGGATGTTGACGGTCAATGTCTGGGACAAGGGGCTCGTCGGCAAGGTCGAGAAGGCAATCCGCGAAAGCGGGCTCGGCATCAATCCCCAGGTCAACGGCACGATCATCATGTTGCCGATCCCCGAACTCAACGAAGAGCGCCGCCGCGAATTGACCAAGGTTGCGGCCTCTTATGCCGAAAATGCCCGGGTTTCGGTCCGCAACGTGCGCCGCGACGGCATGGACCAGATCAAAAAGGCCAAAGGCGGCGGTCTTTCAGAAGACGACCAGAAGCTCTGGGAAGGCGAGGTCCAAGATCTCACCGACAGCTATATCGGCCAAATCGACAGCGCGCTGGAGACCAAACAATCGGAGATCATGCAAGTTTAAGCCGGGCGACACGGGAGCGGGGTTTGCCCGGATATCTCCCGTTTCCGCCCACAGTAACGTCATATTGACAAGTGAGTTCTAGCCCGGGACCGCCGGGCAAGGTGATATGGGAGCCAAGTGATGGCCGAAATCGAGCAGGGTAAAGGACCGCGCCATGTTGCGGTCATCATGGACGGGAACGGGCGCTGGGCGCAAAAACGCGGAAAGCCAAGGCTATTTGGCCACCATGCAGGCGCCAAAAGGGTTCGGAGCATCGTCGAAGCCTGCCCCGATCTTGGGGTGAAGTACCTGACGATCTTCGCGTTCTCGACAGAGAATTGGAAGCGGACCCAAGCCGAGGTCTCTGGGCTGATGAAGCTCTTCCGGCGCTATCTGACGCGCGAGGCGCAGTCCCTGCGCGAAAACGGGATCCGCGTGCGCTTTATCGGCGACCGGATCCGGCTCGAAGACACCCTGGTCGAGTTGATGGACAATCTCGAATTGATGACGGCCGACAATGACCGGGTGCATCTGACCGTCGCGCTGAACTACGGCGGACGCGACGAAGTGGCCCGCGCCACCAAGCGTCTCGCCCGGGAAGTGGCCGCCGGCCGGATCGATCCCGAAGCGGTGGATGTCGAAACCCTGGCCCGGTTCCTTGACACTTACGTTCTTCCTGACCCAGACCTGGTCATCCGTACCTCGGGAGAGGCGCGGATCTCGAACTTCCTTCTCTGGCAATCCGCCTATGCCGAATATGAATTCATCGACACGCTCTGGCCCGACTTCACCGCAGAGGAATTCGGCAATGTGGTTGAGAGTTATGCCCAGCGTGACCGTCGCTACGGCGCCGTTCCTGGATGAGTGACGCGGCGCGATGGTCTGACCTTCGCGCCCGGATCTTCACCGGCGCGGCGCTGGCGACCACCGGCGCCCTGGCGATCGCCCTTGGGGGCACGTTCTTTCTCTTTGTCACGGCCCTTGCGGCGGGGATCCTTGTCTGGGAACTCACTCGGATGATCGCACCCGAAGTGAACAACCGCGCGGTTATCTTTGCACTTCTTTCCACCCTTGCCGTTGCCATGGCCCATGATTTTGACGCTGGCTGGGCGATCATTCTTGCGGTCCTCCCGGCCATTCTCGGGCTTTTAACGCTCGGGCCAAAGCGTTGGCTTTTCTTCATTTTTGCCGTGGCCGTTCAAATGGCGGCCTATGAGCTTAACGCCTTCCGCTCGGACTTCGGGGTCAAATGGCTGATCTGGCTGTTGCTCGTGGTGATTGTCACAGACGTGGCGGGCTATTTTGCGGGCCGGTGGCTCGGAGGGCCGAAGGTCTGGCCGACGATCAGCCCGAAAAAGACCTGGTCGGGCACGTTGGCGGGGTGGCTGGGCGCCGCGGCCGTCGGGGAGGGTTTTTACCTATTCACTGAAGCCGGGCCCCTGGTGATCGCCCTCTCCGTGGGGCTTTCGATCGCGAGCCAACTTGGCGACGTGGCCGAGAGTGCCCTTAAGCGGCATTTGGGCGTGAAGGACAGCTCCGATCTGTTGCCAGGCCATGGCGGGCTCTTTGACCGGTTTGACGGGGTCCTCGGGGCCGCAATCTTCATGTTGGCGGTGGCGCAGATCACGCCGACACCGGGCCTCGTTTGAGCGCTTTGGGGCTGCGGCAAAGGGTGAGAGATGCTTCAAATTGTCTGGCCTTTGCCATTGCCCTGCCCAGATCGCCCTTGATAGCTGACCCTTGGTGCCCCATCTCGCACCGATAATGTAGACGCGCTCGGAACCGCCGGGGATTGGCATAAATGGACATTCTGGGGCTCATCCCCTCACTCGGAACGGTGATTTGGGACGTCGTCGCGTTCGTTATCGCGCTGTCGATCATCGTCGCGGTCCATGAATACGGCCATTACATCGTCGGACGGTGGTCTGGGATCCATGCCGATGTGTTCTCGATCGGTTTCGGCCCCGTTCTGGCCAGCCGGGTAGACCGAAGGGGTACCAAATGGCAGATCGCCGCGCTGCCCTTTGGGGGCTACGTCAAATTTAAGGGCGACGCCGATGCAGCCTCGGCCACGGTCGACGGCGACGCGATAAGAGCACTCAGCCCGGAAGAACGCCGCCAGACGATGCACGGCGCGCCTCTCTGGGCCCGGTCGATCACCGTGTTCGCCGGCCCGGCATTCAATTTTGTATTGTCTGTGGTCATTTTCGGCGCGCTCCTCATGTATCGCGGCGTCGCCTCGGACCCCCTGACAATCGGCGAGATCCGCTCGTTTGACCCAAGTGTCACCGAAGAGGTGGGGCTTGAAGTGGGCGACGTGATCCTCGCGATTGGTGGGGAACCGACGCCGTCGCTGGACCAATTTGACGACTATATCGAGACCATCCCTCGGGAGCGGCTTCTTGATTACCGCGTGCGTCGGGAGGGCGACGAGATCACCGTGCCTGGCCCCTATCCATACCCATCCCACGTGCTGGGCTTGAGCTTTGAAGGGGCTGCCCAGGATGCCGGCCTCGAAACGGGCGACGTGATCTACGAGGTCGATGGTCAGGAAATCTTTGCGTTTTCTCAATTGCGCGACGCCGTCGCCGAGAGCGAAGGGGCGCCGCTCAACCTCACAATTTATCGGAGCGGGGAGACCAGCGCCGTCACGCTTACGCCGCGACGGACGGACATTGTCGGGGACAATGGCGGCTTTGAGACCCGCTATCTTATCGGGATATCGGGCGGGCTCTTCTTTGTGCCCGCGCCAGAATTGCCGAGCCTCACAGAGACGCTGCAATACGGGGTGGACCAGGTCTTTTTCGTCATCACCTCCTCTGTCTCAGCACTCTATCACATGGCCACCGGCGCGATTTCGACCTGCAACCTTTCCGGGCCCATCGGCATTGCAGAAGTCTCAGGCGAGGCGGCGAGCCGTGGACTTTTGACGTTCCTCGGCACCGTTGCTTTGATTTCAACGGCAGTGGGTTTTCTGAACCTTTTGCCTATTCCGGTCCTTGATGGCGGTCATCTTGTCTTTCACGCTTTCGAAGCGGTGACCGGGCGCCCCCCCTCGGACCGGGCCCTCAATGTGATGATGACCGTGGGTCTTGGTCTAATGCTGGGCTTGATGGTTTTTGCAGTTTCGAACGATTTGTTCTGTCCCTGACGCCCCTTGATCGCCCGGGGCGCGGTTGTTGCCCCAATGTTGTCATATTCGACCGTTAGCTCTTTCAGCGTAGGAGTGAATGTCGACTAGGGTGAACCATGCAGATGATTGCCACTGGATATAAGGGTTTGACCCTTTTGTTTGATCTCAACTGGGATCGCATCCTCTATGTCGCAACGCTCATCTTCGCCTTGGGGTTTGGCGCCTATCTCGGAACGCTCCTGACGATGCTCGGCTCCTGACGGGTCCAGATACTATCCCTGGACGCAAATCCTCGCCTAAATACCCCATATTGCCCCACGGCTCCTTTTGACAAATCGACCTCGTTCGCCTAACCGGGGTCTAACAACGGGCAAAACAGAGCAGGGCGGGGCACATTTTGGGACGGGTCAGACGTCAACCGAGCGGCGGCGTGGCCGTCCTTTTAGCTTTATTCCTTTTCATTTTGTCCGGCACCTTGCCGGTTCTTGCCCAGACTTTCAGCTTCTCTTCGGTGGCCGTGGAGGGCAATTCCCGCATCGAGGGCCCGACGATCGTCGATCTGGCGGGCGTCGCGCCGGGCCAGAGCCTTTCAGCGTCCGAGCTTGCCGATAGCCAGCAGCGCGTCCAGGCCTCGGGCTTTTTCCAATCGGTCGAGTTCGTGCCCCAGGGCAACCGGTTGTTGATCCGCGTGGTCGAGCGGCCGTCGATCAACATCATCAATATCGAAGGCAATCGGGCGATTGACGATGATACTCTGTTGGCCGCCCTATCGTCGGAGCCCCGCCAGATTTACTCGCCCGTACAGGCCGAGGCGGACGCGCTGACGATCCAAGCCGCTTACGCCGAGGCAGGCCGGTTTGCCGCGACTGTGACCCCGTCGATCATCCGCCGGTCGAACAACCGGGTCGACCTCGTCTTTGAGGTTGTTGAAGGCCGGGTGGTGGAGATCGAGCGGATCGGTTTTGTGGGCAATCGCGCCTTTTCGGATCGGCGTTTGCGTCGGGTGATCGATTCGAAACAGGCTGGGGCGCTGCGCAATATCATCCGGCGTGACACCTTCGTGGCCGACCGGATCGGGTTTGACCAACAGCTTCTGCGAGATTTCTACGCGTCCCGCGGCTACGTGGATTTCCAGGTCCTGGACGTCTCGAGCGAGTTTTCCCGGGAACGGGGTGCCACCTTCATCACCTTTAACTTGGCCGAAGGGCAGCAATACCGGGTGGGTGAGATTACGGCGTCGTCTACGATCTCCGGTGTCGATGCGCGTATCTTTCGTGATGCGGTCCGCATCCGGCAGGGCCAGATTTTCTCGCCCCTGGCCCTCGACAACGAGATCAACCGGCTTGAGCAACTGGCACTAATCGAAGGGCTCGATTTCGTGCGGATCGACCCGGTCGTGTCGCGCGACAATCGTAATCTGGAACTCGACATCGATTTCCGCGTGATTCGGGGCCCCCGGATCTTCGTCGAGCGCATCGACATTGAAGGCAATGAGACCACGCTCGACCGGGTGATCCGTCGCCAATTCGACACGGTCGAAGGCGATCCCTTAAACCCACGGGCGATCAGGAATGCTGCCGAACGGATCCGGGCTTTGGGCTTTTTCTCCAATGTCGAGGTTGAAAGCCGCCAGGGCACGGGGCCTGACCAAGCCATCGTCGATGTGGATGTGGAAGAACAACTCACGGGCACACTGAGCTTTGGCGCGACGTATTCGACCGATAGCGGGCCGGGCTTTGTCCTTGGCTTTTCCGAGCGGAACTTCCTTGGCCGGGGCCAATCACTCAGCCTGGACCTCACGATTGGAGCGGAAGATCAGAACACGCAAGTGACCTTCACCGAACCGTTTTTCCTCGACCGGGATCTTTCGGTGAGTTTCTCGGTCTTCTATGAAACCTCGGATTTTGACGACCAAAACTTCACGACCAGCGAGTTGGGCTTTAGGACCTCGGCGAATTTCCCGATCAGCGACCAGACCCGGCTTACGTTAAGTTATCGCCTGGCCCAGGACACGCTATCGGGGACCTCGCCCGCCACGTCGGCGATCATTTTGGCCGAAGATGACGATGTTGTCACATCGGAAGTGGGCTACCGGCTCGACTTTGACAGCCGCCGCCGGGGCCTAGACCCTGGCCGGTTTTATCGTTTGAGCTTCGGCCAAGACTTTGCTGGCGTGGGCGGGTCGGCGCAGTTTGTGCGCACCAGCGTGACAGGGGTGACTGAGCGCGAAGTCCTCCAAGGTGACGTGCTTCTCCGGGCCGCGGGGGAGCTTGGGGCGGTCTTTAGCTACGGCGATGACCCGACCCGGGCCAATGAGCGCTATTTCAACAACAGCCGGAAGATCCGGGGTTTCCGGCCGCGTGGCATTGGACCGCGCGACACCGAAGCGGCCGATGAAGACTTCCTCGGTGGGAATTACCAGGCCTTCCTCCGGTTAGAAGCGGAGTTTCCCTTGGGCCTTCCCGAAGAGTTCGGGATCCGCGGCGGTGTGTTTGCCGATGCGGGCTCGATTTGGGGGCTCGATGAGACCTGTGTGGGTTGCATAAATCCGGTCGATGACGGCTTCGCGCTGCGCTCTTCGGTGGGCTTTGCGGTTCTCTGGGAGACGCCGATCGGGCCATTGCGGTTCAACTTCGCCGTGCCGGTGAGCGAGGAGGCCACCGATGTGACGAGGAGCTTCAACTTTGACATTCAGGCGCGTTTCTAGGGCGCCGATAGGGGCGAGCCTCCTGGCGCTTTGCCTTTTGGCCGGGCCCGTCCTGGCCCAGGAGAATTCGCCTGTACGCCAACAAAGCCCGGTCCTGATCGTCGACCAGGACAGGCTCTTTGCCGAAAGTGATCTTGGCATTGCCTTTCGGCGCCGGCTGGAGAGTGAGGGTCAGGCCCTGGCGAGCGAGAGCCGGCGCATCGAGAATGAACTCCGCCAGGAAGAGCTCGATCTCACGGCGCGTCGGGCCGAGCTGAGCCCTGAAGACTTCACCGGCCTTGCCAACGCGTTCGACGAAAAGGTCCAACGGTTGCGCACGGAGCAGATCGAGAAGTCGCGGGAATTCGACGTGGCCCGGGACGAGGCGTTCCAGACCTTCCTCGCCGCCATCGGCCCTGTCCTCACGGATCTTGTGGCCGAAAAGGGTGCGCTTGTGATCCTCGATCGGCGTCAGGTGTTTTTGTCGGTCGACGCCATCGACATTACGGACGAGGCGATCCTTCGCATCAACCGCGCCGTGGGGGAGGACGACGCGGAGGACTAACCCCCTGGCTTGTCGCGGCAATCGGGCCTTGCTAGGAGACCGCCGGCAGGGAACGAGGAGCCGGAAAAGACCATGAGCGAAGAGCTAGGCGTAGCCGATATCCAGACCATCCTCCGGGCGATCCCCCATCGCTACCCGTTCCTTTTGGTGGACAAAGTGGTTGAGATCGATGGGACAAAGCGGGGCGTTGGAATCAAGAACGTCACGGCCAATGAGCCGCATTTTACCGGCCATTTTCCAGTGGAGCCGGTGATGCCGGGCGTCTTGATCGTCGAGGCCATGGCCCAAACGAGCGCAGTCATAGTCTCCCTCGGCCAGGACCTTATCGATACCGGCGCGCTGGTTTATTTTATGGGGATCGACAAGGCGAAGTTCCGGCGGAAGGTAGTGCCCGGGGACACGCTTCGGATGGAGCTTGTGACGCTCAGGGGCGGCGGCAAGGTCTGGCGGTTTCAGGCCAAGGCCACGGTGGACGGGGAACTGGCCTGTGAATGCGAGTTGATGGCCATGATCCAATTGCCCCAGGCCGGGTGAGCCTATTGAATTGCGAGCCTTCGGCTCATTTCTCTTATGGCCGCCCCGCTCTTAGCGTTTCGAGGCATTGGCGCGCGCCGGAGCCTCCGGCGGGAGTATTTTGCCCAGGATGAACTGGAGCGACCGTCGCCGATAGCCTTACTTTCGACGACGAAGATTGAGCCACCTAATAGTCCCTAGGGCCCCAGCCGATTGGCGATAAACTCAGCGGCTTTCTGGAGGCCTTCGGGAGAGATGCCGTGGCCAACATCCTCCATGGTGAATGTCTCGACCTCGAAGGCGGCCCCTTTGAGGGCGGTTTCGGCCTCGGCCATCGAGGCGTAGGGGACGACGTCATCGGCATTGCCATGGAGAAGGAGCACCGGCGGTTTGGCGACCGCTTCGCCGTCGAGCGATCCCGGGCGCACCATGCGGCCCGAGAAGCCAACGATGCCCGCCATGGCCTCAGCCCGGCGCGGGACCACATGCAAGGCCATCATCGTGCCTTGGGAGAACCCAAAGGGGATCAACCGGGAGGGCGCGAGGCCTTCATCCGCAAGGACCCGGTCGAAGAAGGCGTTGAGGAGGTCGGCGGAGGCGGCCATGGAGGCGCCGGCACTTGCCTCGTCTGAGCCGTCGAGCCAAGGGATCGGGAACCATTGGCGCCCCGTTGGATTGACCCGGCAGGGTTCCGGCGCATCGGGGGCAAAAAAGACGGTGTCGGGGAAGATCTGACCCAAGGGGGCTGCGAGCCCCAAAAGATCCGCCCCGTCGGCCCCGTAGCCGTGGAGGAACACCACCGCCGACCGGGCCGTCTCCGGGCCTTTTCGCTCGGATGTTAGACCGCCCTTTGGGTTTTCGCTCACCGGATGCCCTCCCGCGCCTTGGCGACGCGGTAGTACGCCCAGAGAAGCCGGGCCGCAACGCTCCGCCACGGCGACCAGTCTTGGGCCATGGCGCGGATGTCTTTCTCGCTCGGCCGGGTTTCGAGCTCAAAAAGGAGCCGGGCGGCTTCCTGGAGGGCAAGATCGCCCGGCGCGAATATGTCGGCCCGTCCAAGGGAGAACATGCCGTAGATCTCCGCCGTCCAGCGCCCGATCCCCGGGATTTCGACGAGGGCGGAGACGAGCTCTTCGTCGGCCAGATCTCGGAGCGCGCTATAACGAAGCCCCGAGCCTGCGAGCGCTTTGGCATAGCGGATCTTTTGCCGCGAAAGTCCGCAGGCCCGGAGATCGTCATGGCTGGCCCATGCGATTTTCCGCGGCCCAGTTAAGCCGGCGCCTTTGAGCCGTTTCCAGATGGCATCGGCCGCCGCGACACTCACCTGTTGGCTGACGATGGCCGAGAGAAGGGGTTCGAACCCATCCTTTCGGCGGCGAAGTGGCAAAGGACCGATGAGATCAAGCGCGGCGGCGAAGCGGGGTTCGCGCGCGGCCAGATAGGTCGCGCCTTCGGCGACACAGGCCGGCGTTTCAATGATCCGGCCGACGCTCACGGCAAGAGGCGGCGGCGCACCCAGGCGATGACTTCCGAGACGGTTTCAGCCCGGGAGGCATCCGGCTGTGGCGGGCGGCGCACCATGGCCACCGGGATCCCCATTTCGCGCGCCGCATCGAGCTTCGTTCGGCTTTCAAGGCCGCCGGAATTTCGCACGACCAGCCAATCGACGTCGAGGTTTTCGAAGAGCCGCATTTCACTGTCGATGCTTCTCGGTCCGTTATCGACGACGAAACGGCCCGGCGAGTAAGGAAAGGCGTCGTCGGGAAGGTCGCGGACCCGGCAAAGAATGTCGCGGCCCGCAAGACCTTCGAACGCGTCGAGCCGTTTGAGGCCCGTGGCGAGAAACACCCGTGCATCGGCCGGGACGTGCCGGGCTGCGTCTTCCTCGCGGTTGAGAAACACCCAACGGTCATCGGCTTTTGGCCGCCAGGCAGGCCGGAGAAACTGGATATAATCGAGCCGTTCCGCATCGGCGACTTCTGCGGCCCGGTGGGAAATGCGCGTCGCGAAAGGATGGGTGGCGTCGATGATGCCATCGATCCGCTTGGCTTTGAGGTAGGAGACAAAGGCGCTTCGCCCGCCCCACCCGCCGATCCGGGACGGAAGACCGAGACCGGTGGGGCTGCGTTCGGAGCGGGCCAGGGAGGCGATCGGGACGATCCGGGGGTCCCGCGTCAGGGAAAAGGCGATCTGGCGTGCCTCATGGGCACCGGCAAGGAGGAGGACACGAAACGGGTTGGCGCGGCGCTGCCGGTCCGGGCTTCGGCGCTCGGACGGGAATAGAGACGACGCGTCGGCCATCCAATCCTCCACGTGGGCTGGCGCGACCATTGCGCGCGCCGCTTCAGGTTCCCGCAAATCGAGCGTTTGCTTAGAACCGGAAGGTATACGAGTGTGTGCAAGCCCTGCAGTGGTGAAGTCGTCGCAGGGGGGAGACTGGCCGAGATGGCACCGACAGACCAAGTAACTTCCTCAACCGGGACGGCGCTGAGCGACCGGCCTTGGCAAAACGTTGCTGTGTTAATGGCGGCCAATGGGATCCTCGGATCGCAGCTGTCCGCGCTTTTTATCGTGGGCGGCCTTGCGGGTGCGATGCTTGCGCCCCATCCGTGCCTGGCGACCTTGCCGATCTCTTTGATCGTCTTGGGTTCGATGCTATCGGCCACACCGCTTTCCTCGTTGATGCAGCGCCGGGGCAGGCGCGCGGGCTTTTTTGTGGGGGCAGGGGCCGGGGCCGTCGGAGGCGCCCTCGGGAGCTACGGGCTCTATGCGGGAGAGTTTATCTTTCTGCTGCTCGGCTCGCTCCTGTCGGGCACCTACATGTCCGCCCAGGCCTTCTACCGGTTCGCCGCCATTGACGTGATCGCGCCCGAGCGACGGGGTAAGGCCATCAGCATGGTCTTGGCCGCGGGGCTTTTGGCGGCGGTTGTGGGACCCCAGATCGTCAAATGGACCGCGGAAAGCTGGGTGATCCCTTATTTCGGGACCTATTTGGCGGTCGCAGGTCTCAATGTGGTTGGCGCGGTGATCTTTCTCTTTCTCGCGCCCACAGCGGTGGCCGAGGAAGGGTCGAGCGGCGGGCGGAGCCGGATGGCGCTTTTGACAAGCCACGGGATCGCAGTGGCCGTCATATGTGCGACGGTGTCCTATGCGCTGATGAACCTTGTGATGACGGCGACACCGCTCGCGGTCGTGGGCTGCGGGTTTGCTATCAACGACGCGGCCAATGTGGTTTCGGTACATGTGCTGGCGATGTTTGCGCCAGCGTTTTTCACCGGGTCGTTGATCCGGCGGTTCGGCGCCGTTCGGATCGTGGCGACTGGGCTTTTGATCCTCGCAGGTGCGGGCGTGACCGCCCTTTCGGGCGTGGCCCTTGGGAATTTCTTCGGGGCGCTTTTTCTTTTGGGACTTGGATGGAACTTTGGGTTCATCGGCGCGACGACGATGCTGGCGGACTACCACTCACCCGAAGAGCGGGGCCGGATCCAGGGCCTCAACGATACAATCGTTTTCGGTGCGGTGACGATGGCCTCCTTGGCATCGGGCGGGCTTATGAACTGCGCGGGTACCGATCCGGTGGCGGGCTGGTCGGCGGTCAATCTCGCGATGTTGCCGCTTTTGAGCCTCGCGGCCGTGGCGCTGGTTTGGTTTGCCAGACAAGAGCGGCGCGCCCGCCCGTCTTAAACCCTGACCCAACAAAAAAGGGACGGCCCAACCGGGCCGCCCCTCCACTTCTTAAATCGCTCGAACTCGTTACGACTTTTTCCGGCGACGCATGGCCGCCAGACCCCCGAGACCGCCGAGCATAAGCCAGCCAGCCGCGGGAAGAGGAACCACTTCAACCTTTTCGAAGTGGATTGCCTTGATTTTGAAGTCCGCCTTTTTGTCTTTCGCACCGATGCCAAAGACGTAGCCGGTGTTCAGACCATGGTCGCCAATGGTGTGGACGAACCCGTCCCCACGCGCGCCATAGACGGTTTCATGACCTGCGACGTAGCCGTCGCCGTCAAAGGCGTACATTTCCATGGAATCGTGGCGGTCCCAGTAGGCCATGGTGACGCCGATAATCCGCATCATGTGATCACCGAAATCAAAATAGACCATTTCGTTGCCGCCGTGGCCATCCACGGTGTGCTCATCGCGCCAGCAGCCCGCACTTGAGGCGCTCCGCGATTGCGTGCCGGGGCTACAGACACCGAGGCCGCCCGCATGGCCGCCCCAGCTCATTGTCATGGTTTTGCCTCTGACGGGCTCACCCTTGTTGCTGTAGCGCCCCGCGGTGACAGTCACGGAATGACCATCCCCTTCGTAGACACGGGCGTCGGACGTCCACCAACCCCCGTTGACGTTGAATTCAATCGTTGCTGCGCTGGCCGGAACGGCCAACAAAATAGACGCCGCAGCAGCTGCGAGAAATTTCATTTTTCCCCCTCAACTTGCACTGGTTAATTCGACCCTCACACGGTCGATCACGGCATTAATATGGCAGATAAGCGGTTCTTTGCCAAAAAATTTGCACACTATTGACAGGCAAAACGCAGCGTTTCTCATGGGGAAACGGACACCGCATCGCAGTTGTAAATCTTGAGATTTCTCAAGCGATTCTTGGCGATTCCGGCAACGTTGTGTTTCCGGTCTGGAAACAAGGCCTGCGCCTTTTGGCCCGGCTGAGGGGTTGTGGGTTTACCTTGCGTCCTATCTGCAACACGGGTTCGCGAGGCGAGGGGAGCGATGGGACGAACGCCGACATTCAGTCTCGGCATTGAAGAGGAATACCTCCTCGTTGACCGCGACACGATGGAACTGGCCGAGGCCCCGGCGGCGCTGATGGCGGCTTGTGCGGCGGAATTGGGTGACCAGGTTTCACCGGAATTTTTGCAATGCCAGGTGGAGATCGGCACCCGGGTCTGCCGCGATATTGGCGAAGCGCGCGCCGATCTCCGCCGGCTCCGACAGGCCGTGGCAGATGCCGCCCGGGCCCATAACCTGGCGCCAATCGCTGTCTCTTGCCATCCCTTCGCCCATTGGAAGGACCAGGTCCATACCGACAAGGCCCGCTACAATGACCTTGAAAAGGCCCTGGCTGGAGTGGCGCGGCGGCTCTTGATCTGCGGAATGCATGTCCATGTGGGCGTCGATGACAAGGATCTGAGGATCGATCTGGTCAACCAGCTGAGTTACTTTCTGCCCCATCTTCTCGCGCTCTCGGCCTCGTCGCCGTTCTGGCAAGGCCAGGATACCGGCATGGCGTCATACCGCTTGAGTGTATTTGACAATCTCCCGCGTACCGGCTTGCCGCCCCAGTTCGGCTCCTGGGGCGAATATCGCCGCTCGGTGGATGTGCTGATCAATCTCGGCCTCATTGAAGATACCTCGAAGATCTGGTGGGATCCGAGGCCCTCGGCCCAATACCCCACGATCGAGACACGGATCTGCGATGTGGCCCCGCGGCTGGAGAGGACGTTGACGCTGGCCGCGCTTATCCAGTGCATCACGCGCATGCTTTGGCGGCTCGCGACCCAAAACCAGCGCTGGCGCATTTATGATCGGTTTCTCGTGGCCGAAAACCGTTGGCGCGCCCAGCGGTTTGGAACCGGAGACGGGCTCATCGATTTTGGCCGGCGCGAACTCGTGCCCTTCGCGGATCTGATCGACGAGGTGATCGAGCTTGTGGCCGAAGATGCCGAGGCCCTGGGGTGCGTGGCTGAAGTGAGGGCCGCGCGGGGCTTTGCCGCGTCCGGAACGGCCGCCGATCGCCAGCGCGAGGTCTACAAAATAAACAAAGAGGCGGGCGCTGACCATGACGCGGCGCTAAGGGCGGTGGTGGCGGATCTTATCGAAGCGTTTGAGGCGGATTTGTAAAGGCGACCCCGAGGGACTTAGAGGGGTTCAGAAAGGCAATTCAATGCTGAAAGCAGAGCCCACGCGCGCTCTCGAAATGGCAATCCGATCCCGTCAGACATGCCCCGATCGCTTCGATCATAGCATTTCCCAGGATGGGTTTCGTAATCCGGAGAATTTCCGGCGCGATGCCTTTTCCAGTGTCGCAGCACGTCTCGCTTGCTGGTGCGCGCGCCCGGAGCTCGCAGATACGCCCTAATACCCTTACGGTCAAAAGCGCCAAAGCTATATCCAACCACGTGTTTGCGCTGCGGTGCCAATCGATAAGAGTGAACTTTGCTACCGGTTCCGCGTATTGCCCTCGGAGCCTCAACGCCGCGTTATTTGGAATGAAAAGAGAACCCAAGATGTGATGACCCGGCCCAAAGGATCCAGAAGCTTGGAGATGCGGGACGCGCTTCAATAAAAACGCTCTACCAGGTGCGGTTTTGCGTTTCGGTTTGGCGGTCGTGTTACTAAGTAACACGCCGACAGGAGGGGCCGGAAACCTCAGATGCCCGTATCAACCACGATTATAAACGGCTTCCTCGGCGCGGGAAAAACGACGTTGTTGCAGAGCCTCTCGGTTCAAGCGCGGCAGATGCAGAACGTTACACTGGGCGTTATCGTCAACGAGATGAGTGCGCTTGATGTGGATGGCTCCGTTCTTGACACGAGCGAGGTCATCTCGCGCAAGAGCCCGCATTTCGCGTCGATCCCGGGAACGAGCTTAAGTAGCCCCGAGGGGCTGCCCCTTTTCCGTGAGGCCGTGGAAAAGGTTCTCGCCGATGGCGCCGTCACACATCTTTTGATTGAAACGTCCGGAAGTACACATCCTTGGCCGCTTCTAGAGGCTATTCGCAAGCTACCGGAATTGCGTTTGCAGGGATTTCTATCGGTCGTGGATACGGTGGTGCTGCAACAGGATTACGACCTAGGTCGCTCTATTCATCCTGCGGCGAGCGACAATATAAGGGCAGGGCGGCGCGGGGTGGCGAATTTGCTAGCCGAGCAGGTGATGTTTGCCAATCGCTTGCTCCTTAGTAAATCCGATAAGGTCTCGCGCGAGGTGCTGCAGCAGGTCGCGAGCGCCATACACCCGATAAATCCGCGAACGGATATTCTGGCGATGCAATGGGGCAATGTCAGCCTTGAGAAAATCCTCGCCATGCCGCTCTACGATTATGAGCGGGTCAAGGCGTTTGGAAAAGAATTGACCGAATGGGACGCCGACCACGACGCCGCGCCCATCGCGCAGCCAGAGACCTACAAGATTGGCAACCGAATATTGCGCGATCCGCGCCCCTTTCATCCACAACGCCTCTACGGCGTTTATACCGAGGCGCTCGGGATCGGTATCTATCGCAGCAAAGGTTTTTTTTGGCTGCCGACACGCGACAAGCTGATGCTCCTTTGGAATCAAACCGGCGGCAGCGTCGGGTTGGAGATCGTAAATTATTGGAAAATCAGTGCCTTGGAAGACGATAGCTTGAACCTGTCGGATTGGGAGAAGGAAGCGATGCGCGCCAAACTTACAGAAGCCCATCCCGATTTCGGCGATCGGCGTTGTCAGCTCACCGTCATTGGCGATGACTTTGAGCTTGATGCATTTGTTGCGGCTTTGCGGACCTGCTTTTGCACCGACGACGAGATCGCGGCTTGGAAGGCCGGCGAGACATTTGCTGACCCATGGCCAAAGAGCGTGGCCACTCTGAAGTCTTGATGGAGCCAGTTCCGGTTGGCACTCATCTAAGACTTGTTTGGATCGGTCGGCCGCTGTTGCGTGATATGCCGCCGCGTGTCCGTCGTGTCTTTCGTCAGTAACGCAATTAATTCGGAAGCGAGCGGTTGCTCGGCGTTTAATGTGCGCGAGTTTGGTCTAGCCAACGTCTACCGGCAGAGGATCATTCGCTGAATTCTTGAATTCGACCGTCGTGAAGATCAGGTCGGTTTCCCCGATGTTTTCCAAACTGTGGCTCATGCGCTCTCCCGATGCGAAGGTGAAATGCTTGGTGTCACCGGTTTGGTATTCGACATCGAAATATGTCCCATCGGATTGGTGGTTCCGAGCCTTGCCTGGGGCATGGATGGTCCAGAAGTAATTCAACACATGGGTATGGACCTTTAGGCGCTCTCCGGGTTTGGCGTGTATATGCCATACGCGCACGTCGTCGGTCTCGGAGACGAGGGTGTCGCCCACCTCGCCATTGTCGGCCCGGTCAATAAATTCCTGGGTCAGGTCTAGTTCTGCACTCATTCTTCGATCTCCGCCCAGAAGACGAGGAGCGTTGCACAGTCGATGGGCATTGAGGGGTTGGAATAGATCATCCGAGAATGTGCTCCTTTCTCACCAAAAACCGTGTTTATCAGATGGGATGCCCCGTTGAGCGCGAGGGGCATGTCGAAAAAGTCTGGCGTCGCGCCGCCGGTTCCTTCGAGACGGTGGATCCGCTTGATCTGTCCGAGATCGCCGGTGATGGACCGCAGCAGTGACAAACCGTTCAGCGCGGAGAGTTGGAAGGCCTCGTAACCTTGCTCGAGTGTGAGCTCTGCCCCCATTTTGCCTTTGTATTTCAAGTCTCCTGCGATCCAGGGGAGCATACCCGACGTGTAGATGATCGATCCGATCTGGGTGTGGGTCACGTAATCGGCCACTGCCTCTGGCACGGGCGGCAAGTCTAGGCTGAGTTCCGCGAGCCGTTCCTCCGGCGTTCCAGAAGTGACGTCTTTAAGTTTCATGTAATCCCCCATTCATGCGCGTCCGCCTCAAGAAATTGGTTTCGCCAAAGGTCGTCCGGCGGTGAGGCCTGCGACCTTTTCAAGGATCCCTTGCGCGTCGATCCCGTAATGGCGGTAGAGGTCTCCGATGGTCCCGGTTTGGCCAAAGTGCTCTACCCCGAGCGGTACGGTTCGGTGTCCGGCGACGCTTCCCAGCCAGGCGAGCGTGGCGGGGTGTCCGTCGATGACGGTGATCAGCGTGCAATGCGGTGGTAGGGCGGCCATCAAGCGCTCTACGCAGGAGACGGCGTCGGTGTTGCCCCGTGCCCGTGCCCGTTGGGCGGCGGTCCACCCCGCGTTGAGCCGATCAGCCGACGTCACCGCGAGGACACCCACGTCGCGGCGAGAACTGGCCAGACTGCCCGCGGCCTTAATGGCTTCGGGCGCAACCGCACCCTGGTATGCGATGACAACCTCGCAATTGGGCCCGGGCTTCCGCAGCCAATAGCCGCCATCGACGGCCCCTTGGCGCCAATCGGGATCGGGTCGGGGGCCAGGCTGCTCAACCGGGTTTGTCGTGAGCCTCAGATAGACGGATCCGCCCGTTTCATCCCTCAGCCAGGTGCGCTCATCGGGATCTGCGCCGCCACCTCGCTGCATGTAATCAAACGACCAGTGCATGATGACCAGGAGTTCGTCGCCAAATGCCGGTTCGAACGCGGCGAGCCCGTCTTGGGACATGCCGATCAGCGGCGTTCCGATCGATTGGTGCGCCCCGCCCTCGGGGGCCAGTGTGACGCCCGATGGTGTGCCAACGATCATGAAGCGGGCGTCCTGGTAGGTTGCGTAATTCAAGGCGTCCAAGCCCCGACACACGAACGGATCGTAGACCGTACCTATTGGGATCAGCCGCTTGCCGAAGATCGAATGGGAAAGCCCCGCAGCGCCAAGCAAGAGAAAGAGGTTCATCTCGGCGATGCCCAACTCAAAATGCTGGCCCGATCCATCGAAACGCCATTTGGCGGTCGACGGGATGCGGTGCTCAATGAAGGCGTCGGACTGGGTTTCCCGGGAGAAGAGCTTGCGCCGGTTCACCCACGCCCCGAGACCGGTCGTCCCCGTCACGTCCGGTGACGTCGTCATAATACGGGCCGCGAGGTTGCTGTCGCCTTTCGACAATTCATCGAGGATCTTGCCGAAGGTGGCCTGGGTGGAGCTCTCTTTTGACGTGTCGAGGGTGACCGTCGGGACATCGAGCCGGTCGTCGGTGAAGCGGCGATGGCCAGTCTTAAAGAATGCCACATCGCTCAAAAAGGACCGCATGGCTCCGACGTCCTCGACCGTTGCCAAAGGCTCCCATTCGTGGCCCACGGGCACGCCCATTCGTGTTTGCCACTCGGCCATCTGAGCCTTCGTCATCAGGCCGCCGTGGTTGTCCTTGTGTCCTGCAATCGGGGTTCCCCAGCCTTTGATCGTGTAGGCCAGAAAACAGGTCGGTCGGTCATGCGCGACGGCGGCAAACGTGTCGGCCATCGTGGCCACGCAATTGCCGCCGAGATTTTCCATGAGAGCGGCGAGTTCGTCGTCGCTTCTCCGGTCGATGAGGGCGGAGACAGCCCCTTGATCGCCTAGATCGTCCATGAGCCGTTGGCGCCAGACCGCGCCGCCCATGTAGGTGAGCGCCGAATACTCCTGGTTCGGGCACGCATCGATCCAATTCCGGAGCGTCTCGCCGCCTGGCTCTTCGAATGCCGCCCGCTGAAGCGCACCGTGCTTGACCCGAACCACGTCCCAGCCAAAGGCATCAAAGATCTTCTCAACCCGCTCAAACAGACCTTCACGAACGATCCCGTCGAGGGATTGGCGGTTATAGTCGATGATCCACCAGGTGTTGCGGAGGTCATTTTTCCAGCCTTCCTGGAGAACCTCGTAGATGTTGCCCTCGTCGAGTTCCGCATCTCCCACGAGCGCCACCATACGGCCCAACGGCAGGTCGCGGCCCCACTCCTTGGCTGCGATGAAGTCTTGCACCAACGAGGCTAGGGCCGTGATCCCTACGCCCAGGCCCACGGAGCCCGTCGAGAAATCCACGTCGTCGATGTCCTTGGTCCGGCTCGGGTAGCTTTGCACCCCGCCGAAGCCTCGGAAGTTCTCCATCTTTTCGCGGGTCTGGTTGCCCATAAGATAGTGCATCGCGTGATAGATCGGGGAGGCATGGGGTTTCACAGCCACCCGGTCCTCAGGGCGAAGCGCCGAGAAATAGAGCGCCGTCATGATCGACACCATCGACGCTGAAGACGCTTGATGGCCGCCGACCTTGATCCCATCCGCCTTGGGGCGGAGGTGATTGGCATTATGGATCATCCAATGGCTCAGCCACAGAAGCCTCTGCTCGATGATCTTGAGATGCTCTAAACGGTCAGCCACGATCCCAGGTTCCGATTATTCGTTTATGTCGAAGTCGATATGCACATGATTCCCATCGGGATCGGAGACATGAAATTGAATGGCGCCTGCGCCTTTGACCTCGGTCTTCGTGAACGGATCGCCGTATTCTTCGAGCTTGCGCTCGAAAGCGGACGCTCCAGTCGCCGAAAACGCGAAATGCTCAAGCTTCAAGGGGGCCTCAGACCCCGTACGCGATTGCTTTCCATCCTCCACGAGATGAACCACGGGCGCATCTCCGGCGTAAAGCCAAGCGCCACCAAACGGAAAGTCCGGACGTGACCCCGAACGAAGCCCCAAGATCGCCTCGTACCAAGCCACCATCTCTTCGAGATTAGCCGTGACCACGTTCACGTGATCCAGTCGCTGGATCGTCACTTCAAAAGCCCTCCAGTACGATCTTGCCCTTGGACTTACCGCTCTCCAGCAAGGCGTGGGCCTTCATCAGATTGTCCGCGTTGATCACACCAAAGCTCTCGGCAAACGTTGACTTGACCTTGCCCGTGTCAATCAACGACGCGACCTCATTCAGGATCTCGCCCTGCCGCGCCATATCGCCCGTCTCAAACATCGAGCGGGTGAACATAGACTCCCAATGAATTGAAATTGCTTTGGATTTGAACGGCATGATGTCGAGGGTTTCGGGGTCATCGATCAACCCGTACCGGCCTTGTGGCGTCATAAACCCAGGCGCATCCGCTGCGTAGAGATGGGAGTGGGTCGTCGAATAAATGAAATCAACGCTTCCAATGCCTAAGGCGTCAATCTGCGGACCGAGGGGGTCGGCATGGTTGATGACATGGTGGGCGCCGAGGTCTTCCACCCAGGCTTTCGTCTCCGGCCGGGAGGCCGTCGCGATGACCGTCACATCGGAAAGCGCGCGGGCGAGCTGGATCGCGATCGATCCCACACCGCCCGCACCGCCAATGACCAACAGAGTGTTCTCGCCACCCTGGATCGGCTCGTTGATCCACAACCTGTCAAAGAGCATCTCATAGGCCGTCAGCGTGGTCAGCGGCATTGCCGCGGCCGCAGCGATAGGGCTAGAGCTTGGCGCTTTCCCGACGATCCGTTCGTCCACCAAGTGCAATTCGGCATTCGTGCCGGGCCGGTTCACAGCGCCTGCGTAAAATACCTTGTCGCCGATTGCGAAGTTCTGGGCGGCATCGCCGGTCGCAACAACCTCACCGACCGCGTCCCAGCCGAGGATCTCCGGCTGGCCTTCCTTTGGGGCCCGGCGCCGTCGGATCTTGGTGTCGACCGGGTTGACCGAAATGGCTTCGACTTTCACCAAGAGGTCATGGCCGGAAGCCGTGGGCTCTTCGGCCTCAAAGTCGATCAAGGCGTCCGGTCGGTCTATTGGACCGGTTTCCAGATATCCCACAGCTTTCATCGCATGCTCCTTCGGTATGGCGTTTAGCCGATGACGCTCATCTCATTCAGCGTGAACTCTTCTACCGCCCCATCGGTGGCGTCCATATAGGCGGCGAGATGGGGCGCTCCCATGTGGGTTTGCCAGAGGTCGCGGCTCTCCCAATTTTCGTAGAATAAGAAGTGTGCCGGGTTGTCGTTGTCTTGGTGGAGATCGTAATTGATGCATCCCGCCTCGGAGCGGGTGATGTCGATGAGTTTTTCAAGTTCAGCCTTCACCAAATCGATCTTGTCCGGGTTGGCTTTGATGTTGGCGACAATGGTCAGCCGGGCCATGGGAATCATCCTTCATTTGAACGCGGTAGGCCGAATTTACTAAGTCGAATATTCGGGATAAACATGGCCGATACGAAAACATAATCCGGTATAGTCGGCTAATGCTCCTCGATAATCTCCGATTGTTCATGACCATCGCCGAGAAGGGAAGCCTGGTCGCGGCCGCCCGCGAAACCGGCATGTCCACAACGACCGTATCCGAGCGATTGGCAGCACTCGAAGCCCATTACGGTGTGGTTTTGTTCAATCGCACCACACGGTCCATTAGCCTCACGGAGGAAGGCCGGACCCTCTTGGACGGGGCCAAGCCGCTCCTCGGTGAAGTCGCTGACCTCGACGCGCGCATCCGCCACGGTGCGGAGACACTCTCCGGCCCGATCCGTATCTCGGCTCCCATTGATCTCGGCCGTAATGTGGTTTCCCAGGCCATGTCGAGTTTTTTGGCCGAGAACCCGGCCGTATCGATCGAACTGTCTTTGTCGGACGGATATGTCGATTTGGTTGGCCAGGGTTTCGACCTGGCGGTTCGTTTTGGAAACATCACGGATTCGTCGCTGAGAGTGCGCAGTCTCGGAAGCTACCTACGATATGTCTGTGCTGCCCCGAGCTATCTTGAAAAGCACGGCGTTCCCACGAAAGCCGAAGACCTTGCAGAGCACAATTGCTTGGTTATGCGCTTTGGTGAAACACTCGACAATGTCTGGGAGTTTAACGCGGGAGCAAAACGCATTCAGGTCACTGTGAGCGGCAACCGCGTTGTCAACGATGGGTGGCTTATCCGGTCATGGGCCTTGGCCGGCGAGGGTATTGTGTTGAAATCTGAATTGGACGTTGGCGCCGATATTCGTGCGGGGGACTTGGTGCCCCTTCTCGAGGAACAGCTGCCGCCCCCCAACCCGCTGCAGATGATGTTTCCGCCAGGCAAGGCCCGTCCCCGACGGGTGTCTGCGTTTGCCGACCATCTTCGGAGCGTTGTTCCTGAGCCGCGCCTCAATGGCTAGTTTGTTTGCACAAGCGTTCGGTGCGCCCCTCGGGCAACGGGTCAGGCCTTACGTGCCCGCCCGCCAAGAGACTGATACGATCATCTCCGAACCAACTCTCGGCCAAGCGGGCGCGCAGCAAGCAACCGCCACGAAACGGATCCTTCTGTAATGGCTTCGACGGAAAACGATGTCATCCATGCTGGTCCGCCGCCTTTGCCGGATGCCACGGCGACGGCCCCGGCGCGTTTGGCAACGCGTCTTGCGTTCTTTGCCGCCGGGTTCTCGATGGCGTGTTGCGCGCCGCTCTTCCCGTTTTTCAAAGACAATGTGGGTGCGGACAAAGCGGAATTCGGTCTTTTACTCCTTTGCCTCGGGCTTGGCTCGATCATCGCCATGCCGGCCATCGGTGTGATGGCGGCACGGCGCGGAGCCAGGCCTTTGATCCTTTTGGGCGGTTTTGGACTGGTCGCTGTCCTCCCGCTTTTGGCCCTGGCCGGATCACCTTGGGCGCTTGGGGCCGGGCTTTTTTTGTTCGGCGCGGCGCTCGGGACGATTGACGTGGCCATGAACGTCCATGGAGCGGAGATTGAAGGCCTTGAAAAAAGACCCCTCATGTCGAATTTCCACGCGTTTTGGAGCATTGGGGGCTTCTTCGGAGCGGGGCTTATCACCGCGCTTTTGTCCCTTTCCGTGCCGGTATTTGTATGCGCGGCCCTTGGTGCAGCCACCGTACTTCTCGCCATGTTGGTGGCTCGACCGCGATTACTGAGCGTTGCCGGGAAAGCCCCCGATCCCTTCGCCCTTCCGCGCGGCATCGTTCTTCTGCTGGCCGTTCTTACAGGCATCACGTTTCTGGTCGAAGGCGCCGTCCTGGATTGGGGGGCACTACTCATTATCGATCGAAACCTCACTGCGGCAGAAAGTGCAGGCATCGGATACATCCTGTTTTCGGCTGCGATGCTGGTTGCCCGCCTCACCGGGGATCGACTGGTGGCAAAGATCGGCGGGTTTGCGACGCTCGTTCTCGGAGGAGTGACGACCATGGTGGGGCTCGGGGTTGTCATTGCCGGGCCCGTCGTCTGGGTGTCGCTTTCAGGTTTTGTCCTGATCGGGCTTGGGGCGGCGAACCTCGTGCCCGTCCTCTTCAGTGCCGCAGGCCGCCAGAGCGTCATGCCACCCGGCATTGCCATAGCCGCAGTGACAACAACCGGTTACGCAGGGATCCTCTTGGGTCCGGCGCTCATCGGTGTTGTTTCGAATGCCACATCTCTGATCGCCGCGTTTTGGCTCCTCGCGCTCCTCATCCTGGCGGTGCCCCTATCGGCCCGGTGGGTGGCGCGTGTTTGAGTGCTCGTCTGCGTTACGCAGTCGGAGCGAAGTCCAAGCGCGCGCTCTTGAACCAATGTTGGTCCCGAAGGTAGCCGTTGGAGCCGTCGGCAAGACGCAGCATGCTGTCAGGTTTGCGGACTATAATTGGTTTTAGCTGCGATTGCGCCCAGGTCTGCGTCCGTGATGATATCTGTGTCGGACCATTAAGTGAGAATGATTTATGAATATCCGCAAACGGCGGAGATCGTCGAATTGAACAGCCGAAGATGCCGCTAAGCAGAGTGGCTTCGCAAAAATTAGAAGCGAATAAGCCAAAGCACACTAAATAGGAAAATCATTGAACCACCGAGCAATTGCACAATGGCTGAAATACGAGCGACGCCATAATCGCCTTTCACGTTTAACATGCTTAAACGTTTGGCCGAAACGCCAGAAGCCGCCACGATCAAATTAAATGCGGCGGTCCCCAGACCCATTGACACAACCGCAAGGCAACCGACCCAAAACACGTCAAATCGCAATGCGATAATCAATACAAAAATAGCGCCAGTGCAGGGGCGGATAGCGATAGAGACGATCAGAAAAACTGCGTCTCTTAGACCTCCAAGTGCTTCGACATCGCTCAGGCTGGGCCCATGCGAATGACTGCAACACTGCCCATGGTGGTCATGGGCGTGATCATGGTTTCGGGAAAAAGAAATTCGGCGCCAATGTTGCAAGCTCCGCCAAACAAGGTACGCGCCAAGTGCAGCAATGGCTGTGTAGCTGGCGGGCGCCAGCCAGTTGTCCGCGATTGGCCCGAGCCGTTGCGCGCTTAGGCCAAAGACAACCGCTAACCCTCCAACGAATAGGATTGCTGTTCCAGCCTGCGCCAGACTCGAAATTATAGTAAGCATCGTCATTCGTTTCAGCGTGGACCCAGTCGCCATCGCCGCGCCGCCGAGCAACACCTTGCCGTGCCCTGGCCCGAGTGCATGGACAAATCCGTAGGCGGCCGTAGCCCCACACAGGGCCCAAATGACCGACATGTCACCAGAACGAATAGCGCCTAATGCTTGAGCCATACTGTCTTGAAATTGCCTTTGGGCTTCCATCGCCCAAAACACCAACGATGACCACGGGACACTCGCGAGCGCGAAGAAGCCGAGAACCAGAACCGCTAAGAGTGGAATAAACGAGGCTACGCGCATTGCAATCCAATGACGTCCGCAAACAATCTGCCGACGTCATCTTGTTCCGGTGTTTCTTCTCGGGACAGTTGCGCCAGTTGCTTTCTCAGATTTGACGTCGCTTGATCGGGTTTGAACTGCTTTACTTCAATCTGGCAGTTCTCTGCCGGTTCGACCTCAGTCGCAGAGTAAGCAAAGTAATATGTAGGATCGTACAACCTGAGTTCGGTCCCATAAGTTGAGGTTAGCGGCTCGTCGAGCGGTAGCTCAAAAGAGACCGAAATCCGATCCGTCACCCAATCTGCATCACCGTTAATAGGCCGTCCAAGGGCAACCGGCTGACCAAATTTTTCGAGATAGACATCACCATTGAAGTCTTCAGGCCAAACAGTCTGCGCCTTTACGATGAGCGAAATATCGCTTTCGGAAAGGACGCCATCGTTGTCCTGATCCAAGTCCAGCAGCGCGATCAGTTTGAGACTTGTAAACGGGTCATAGACCCACGTTATTCTCAATCCGCTTAAGCGGCCTTCGTCATCGAAATGAAAAGCGGCCTTCGAATCAATAAAAACATGAGGGTGCGCTGACGCCTGCGGCATTGCAAGCATCGAGAACACTACTGCCGCAAAACAGCCCTTTTTCGCCATCCACCAGCCTCTCTAAGCAGTGGTTTTACCACCAAAATTCCAACGAGCAAGGTTGATCATAGCAGGGTCAACTTTTCGGGAAAGTTGCTTGGCAACTTCTTGCGAAGTGCTAGGATGGACTGTAATGGGAAAATCTAGTGGGGAAGTATTACCATGAAATCCAATAATCTGCTCGCCAGAACGGCGCTTTGTGGACTGTTGGCCGTACCGATTTCGTCTTTTGCTGCTGAGCAAGTGGGTGACGACGTTATCTCTGCCCAACGTGCCGCACTGGCGGAAAATACGGCAGGCGCGGGTTTTGGGCCGCAGTCACCGCGCGATTTGGACACTGTAACAGGCAACAATGACCTATTTTTTGGGGAAGCCCCGCAGTACCAAGAAATGAACCTCTGCAACATTCATTTCCACGAAAACGCGGAGCATCGCGGAGGCGAATTTACGACATATGCCGGTAACGGCGACGGCGAGGGCAACGGGACAGGTTTTCTCTACGACGGAGAACTCACTGATTCAGAGAAGGCTTCGATAGGTCGTACAATTGGAGCCGGGAAGCACGGTGACCTCGTGCCAGGCGATACCATCGAAGTTCATTATGTTCACTCGACCGCTAAGATCACGCCGGGCCCGACACTCGGTGCATGCCTTTCTGAGAGCATCGCGAACCCGCAATTGCGCGTTGAAACGCAGGTCTTTGTTCTTGTGAATGATGAGACTGCGGCAGATTTTGTCGACTTGACCGCTATCGAGGTCGTTGATGGCTACCACCAAGCGGTGAACATACCAAACGACACCGGTCAACCCATTCAGTATGACGGGTCGACGACGGGACCGAGCTACAACGAAGCAGGTTCGCCTCTTCAGGTGTCTTGGAGTGTTCGGCCGAAAGTTATCAAACTATCCATAACGAGCGTCGAAGCTTGGCTTTCAGACAACGTCTTCGAAGAAACGGCGGCCCATGGCGTCAGAAATCTGGTCATCAATCCAGATTTGATTTCCACGATTGGCGGCTAAGAAGCTCTGTGCAAAAAGCGTAAGAGCGGCTGACATCAGCAGCCGCTCCTATGATTTTTAGGTACGAATTCTCTACGGGCCTGGGGTGATCCAGCGCGGATTTTGCCGTGATGTGGCTTCTCGAAAACCGAACGGCAGCTCTAGAACGCCAGAATTACTTGAGCAAAGCCGACTGGTCTGCGCCCATGTCGTCAGCGAATGCCGTAAGTTCACCGAGTATCTGAACTTGTCGGCTGCAATGGACCGGTGACGGTTCAGAATGATACTCGCTAACGGCTGCTTCCTGCATGAGAGACATCACACGGCCCAAGTTCGCATCATCCGCTGCCACCACCGCCTGGGTGACTTCAGAAATCGCAAGCGACAGAGAGTGGCTCTCTTCCGCAGAGCAGGCGAAACTTGCGGTTCCGGCGACGCAAAGCAGTGCGGACACGGCAATTACTTTCTTCATAGAACAGTCCTCATTTTACCGATTAACTCAAGGGGCGGTGACTGTTTCTAAGGGCCGCCGCCGCCTGGTTGGTCGTGTTTTTGAGTGATCGAACATCTTGTTAAGGGTTGGGTTTGCTTAAGGAATTTCCGTGTCCGAAGAGCGCGTAATTCGCACTCAATTCCTATGACTGGGGTCTTTTGTTTCGGGACTGGAGACAAAACGCGGTGAGTATTGCCTAAAGGTCCGCAATTCTATGGAGCTTTAGGGTCAAAGTCCCTCCGCATTCTCTTGATACTAATTTCCGAGAACCTGTTCTGTGTAAAAAGCAGCGATTGGTGGCGATTGCGGCATCCGACATTTTGGGCTCGGATGGAGCTAACGGGGCATGGGGGACGGACATCTGCTTTGGATGACAAACGGCAAAGCCGTTCGCCATGGTAGGTCAGATATCGATACGCTTGACGATACTTGACGCGTCTTCGAGCTCATCGCCAAGGTGTCGTACTGTGCGGTAAACCTCGGTGTGACCAAGCAGCAGTCGGACTGCGCGGAGATTGCCAGCCTTTCGGTAAATTACCGCTGCTCTTGTATGGCGGAGCGCATGCGTGTCTTATGCGCTTAGCTCCAACCCAATCGCTACCACCCAGCCGCGGACAGGCCGACCGTACTGACGCGTCGAGATGTGAGACCGACCATGGAAGCGACTTGATGCCATCAGCGGGCATGCAAAGATGTCGAGCGATGTAACAATGGCCATTTCTCAGGCTGCAGAGGGAATAGAGCCCTTCGTTCATGCCGCCATACTGCATTATTCGCGCTGCGTCCGTGCGCATCATGAATTCACGATGACAGGGTTGGGCCTGATGCTGTCCTTCGATGCTCTCATTCACAGCGAGTGGGCCAGTTCCGCCACCCTAGAGTACCTTAGGGCTCCGAAAGAAACGCGAGAGGGCCAATGAAGCGACCAGAGAATCCTATGCCGGCCTTTGTCCGCGACGCTTTGGAGCGCCAAGGCTTGATGGGACGTTACCAAGAGCGGCCTTGGTATCAGCGGAATGACTATCTCGGCTGGATCGCCCGGGCAAAGCGCGACGAGACGAAGGACAAGCGGCTCGCTCAAATGCGCGACGAGCTGGAGGCAGGCGACGTCTATATGAAAATGGCTTGGCGATCGCGCCTATGACGGGCAAATGCCACGGGGCAATCACAGCCCATATGCTGGGTCATCGACCGTTCGGGCTGAGCCGATCGCCTCATGCCCCGCGCCAGATCCACCCGCCGCCGAAGACACGGGTGCTGTCGGGGTCATAAAACACCGCCGCCTGGCCGGGGCTCACCCCGCGTTCGGGGGCCAAGAGCTCAATCTCCGCAGTGTCTGGCCCGAGGGGTGTCAAAATGGCGGGCGCGGGGGGGCGCGTCGAGCGGACGCGGACCAGAACCTCCCGGGTGCCGTCCTCAAAAATCCCGTCACCCATCCAGTTGATCTCGCGGATCGGCACGGTCCGGGTAGCCAACATGTCGCGCGGGCCGACGATGACCCGGTGGGCCTCGACGTCGAGTTTGACCACGTAGAGCGGTTCGGACAGCCCGCCGATGCCGAGCCCTCGCCGTTGGCCGATGGTGAAATGGATCACGCCGGGATGGGTGCCGAGCACCCGCCCGTCGGCATGGACAATTTCGCCGGGCTCCGCCGCGCCGGGCCGAAGTTTTTCGATGACCGAGGCGTAGTCGCCGTCGGGTACAAAGCAGATGTCTTGGCTGTCGGGCTTCGCGGCCACGCCCAAGCCGTAGCGCTCCGCCAAAGCCCGGGTTTCGGCCTTTGAGCCAAGCCCGCCTAAGGGAAAACGGAGATAATCGAGCTGGTCGCGCGTCGTCGAGAAGAGAAAATACGACTGGTCCCGGGCGCCATCGGATGCCCGGTGAAGCTCTGGGCCGAGGGCGCCCATTTCCCGGCGAATATAGTGGCCCGTGGCCATGCAATCGGCGTCGAGATCTTTCGCCGTCTCCAAGAGATCTTTGAACTTCACGCGTTCGTTACAGCGAATGCAGGGCACCGGGGTAGCGCCGCCCAGGTACGCGTCCGCAAATTCGTCGATCACCGCGTCTCGGAAAACATTCTCATAGTCGAGCACGTAATGGGGAAAGCCCAGGTCTTCAGCCACCCGCCGCGCATCATGGATGTCGATCCCCGCGCAGCAGGCCCCCTTCTTCGCAAGGGCCGCGCCATGGTCGTAAAGCTGGAGCGTCACGCCCACCACGTCATAGCCGTCTTCGGCCAGCATCGCGGCCACCACCGACGAATCCACCCCGCCCGACATGGCCACGACCACGCGGGTTTCCGCCGGAGACTTGGCAAAACCAAGCGTATTCAACTCTGTCTGGTCGAGGGCCATTGATCCGCGCTAAGCCAGGAGGGAATGCCGGGAATATAGGAAAATCCGAACTACTCGCAAGAATGGGCTTCACGGGTCTTTAAATGAAACGCGCCATGGTAGGCCTGCACTTGCTCAGGGTGTTGGAATGTATTTGAAGAAAGTAGACGGTCCGCGCGCGGTCACCTTGCCAGACGGTACGGTGATGACGCGGGCTGACCTACCAGATCCCAAGACCCGGCGATGGGTCGCGAGCCGGAAAGCAGCGGTCGTGCGCGCCGTTGAAGGTGGGCTTTTGACCCGTGATGCGGCCTTGGACATCTACTCGCTCTCCGGTGAAGAGCTTGATTCGTGGACGGCTGCGGTCTCGCGCCACGGCGAGTCCGCCCTCAAAGCGACGGCTTTACAGCGCTATAGACAACCTTAGGTTGTTTATATATTCTCATCCAGAGGTAACCGGCAGTTAACCAAATTCCGCCAATGATTGTGTCGGAACTGGCAACCTGCGGAGAACGGCGATGCGCGTCCTACTTGTAGAAGATGATCCAACGACTTCCCGCAGTATCGAGCTGATGCTGACCCACGCCAATTTGAACGTCTATGCGACGGATCTTGGCGAAGAGGGAATCGATCTGGCCAAGCTCTACGACTACGACATCATCCTTCTCGATCTGAACCTCCCTGACATGAACGGCCATGATGTCTTGCGCCAACTCCGATTGGCGCGGATCGACACACCGATCCTCATTTTGTCCGGCGCCGATGATACAGAGAACAAAATCAAGGGCTTCGGGTTCGGGGCCGACGATTATCTAACAAAACCCTTCCACCGCGAAGAACTCGTCGCCCGCATCCACGCGATCATCCGCCGGTCCAAGGGCCATGCCCAATCGGTCATCAAAACCGGGAAGGTCGCCGTCAACCTCGACGCAAAAACAGTCGAGGCCAACGGTCGCGCGGTCCATCTCACAGGCAAAGAATACCAAATGCTCGAGCTTCTTTCCTTGCGGAAAGGCACCACGTTGACCAAGGAAATGTTCCTCAACCACCTCTACGGGGGGATGGATGAGCCGGAACTGAAGATTATCGACGTTTTCATCTGTAAGTTGAGAAAAAAGTTATCAACAGCAACCGGCGGCGACAATTATATCGAGACCGTTTGGGGTCGGGGCTATGTGCTCCGTGATCCTGAGCCGGACATGTCGGAAAGTCCCGTCGCCGCCACGGCCTAAACAAGGCCGCATCACGAGTCTTCGTAACCGCAAACGCGGCCCGTGTCTGCCTGGTTTCTTCGATGGATTTAGCCTAGGCGAATAGGTCTTGAGGAAGGTCTGGCGGGTCAAGTGCCGCGTCCAGTTCGCTCAATGTCGGCTCACCAGAGCCGGCCACGATGGCAAGACGCTCAGCCCTGGAAGTGCCGGCTGTCTTTGATCTGATCCCAGGCCCAGACAACTTCTTGCAAGCGGTCCTCATCGGCGCGGTTGCCGCCGTTCATGTCAGGATGAAGATCCTTTACGAGGCTTTTGTATTGCTTTCGGATTTCCGTCTTCGTCCAATGGTCGCGCGCCTCGAGGATCTCAATGGCTTTGCGCTCCTTCGGCGGCAGGCGCCGGGTGCCTGTGACGGACTTTCCCGGGTTCCGCGTCGCATTTTCGCCGAGGATCTGGTGCGGATCGTCAACGCCGAGGCGCGCCCAGGCCCGGGCTTCTTCGGCGGTTTTGCTGAACGGCTTTGTCGGTCGATCCCAAACCCGGTCCTTGTCGACCTGTTCTGCCATCTCTTCCTCGGTCGCCCCGTGAAAGAAATTCCACTTCAAATTGTATTCGCGCACATGGTCTTTGCAGAACCAGTAAAACTCGTCGAGCGTGTCGGGTGAGCGGGGTGCCCGGTACTGGCCGCCTTCCTGGCAGCCCGGAAAATCGCATTTGCGATTTGAGGTTTCGAATGCCCCCGACATGCCCCGGCGGCCTTTCTGCCGCTTCTTCTTGTCCGAAGTGACCCGAATATCAAATCCGAAGGGGTCGTCTTTCGACATCGCCGTACCTTTCCGACTCGGAGGCACGAGTTTAGATCTTCGGCGCCGCGTGTGAAGAGGGGAGTGCCCAAAAGTGTCCGATCGACCCGGTGTGGCGGATGAAATTCGCCGAAAACTTGAGGAGGCCTTCGCGCCGGAGACGCTCGATGTGGTCGACGAGAGCGAACAGCATCGGGGCCATGCGGGCTATCAAGAGGGCGGCGAGAGCCACTTCCGGGTGCGGATGCGTGCGCCAGCCCTTCAGTCGGAGAGCCGCATCGGGCGCCACCGGGCGGTGCACCGGGCCATCGGCGACGACATTATCGGCCGAATTCATGCCCTGGCGCTCGAAATCGAGGTCTAGGGCAGCGTCAATCCTACCCGGACCGGTGACGTCCAAACGACAGGCGGAGATGGCGACCGAGCCGTCCCGCGACAGGCTGGCCCAGGGTCTTGGCCGGGCCCGCTCCGGGCCCTATTATTTCGCTTATGATTGTTGAGCTTGGCCATTTTGCTCTGATCCTCGCCTTCGCCGTTGCCGTCGCGCAGATGGTGGTGCCCATGGTGGGCGCGTCCCGCGGCTGGCGAGGGTGGATGGCGGTGGCCGAACCGGCCGCGACCGCGCAGTTTCTCCTCCTCGCTTTTTCCTTCACCGTGCTCACCTACGCTTTCGTCACCTCGGATTTCTCGCTCCGCCTGGTCACGCTGAATTCACACACCGACAAGCCGATGCTTTACAAAGTCACCGGGGTCTGGGGGAACCACGAGGGTTCGCTCCTTCTCTGGTGCTTGATCCTTGCGCTCTTCGGCGCGCTCGGCGCTTGGTTCGGGACGGGCCTCCCCGAACGGCTCCGGGCCCGGGTCTTGGCGGTGCAAGGCTCGATTGGCGTGGCCTTTTTGGCGTTTCTGATCTTCACGTCGAACCCGTTTCTCCGGCTCGAAATCCCGCCGATGAACGGGCAGGACCTGAACCCGCTTCTCCAAGACCCGGGCCTCGCCTTCCATCCGCCCTTTCTCTACGTCGGCTATGTGGGCCTTTCGATGGCGTTTTCCTTCGCGGTCGCCGCCCTGATCGAAGGTCGGGTCGATGCCGCCTGGGGCCGTTGGGTCCGGCCATGGACGCTTCTCGCTTGGCTCAATCTCACCGTTGGGATCGCGCTCGGGTCCTGGTGGGCCTATTACGAGCTCGGCTGGGGCGGGTTCTGGTTCTGGGACCCGGTCGAGAACGCCTCGTTCATGCCCTGGCTCATCGCCGCGGCACTCCTCCATTCGGCCATCGTGGTTGAAAAGCGCGAGGCCCTCAAAGGCTGGACGATCCTCTTGGCGATCCTTGCCTTCGGGTTCTCGCTGATCGGCGCATTTATCGTCCGCTCCGGTGTACTGACTTCGGTCCATGCTTTCGCCAATGACCCCGAGCGCGGCGTATATCTTTTGGCCATCACGGGCATCTTCATGGGAGGCGCGCTGACGCTCTTTGCCGCCAGGGCGGGGGAATTGGAAGCCAGCGGCGTCTTTCAGCCCGTGAGCCGGGAAGGCGCCCTAGTCGCCAATAACGTCCTTTTGGCGGTCTCCTGTTTCGTGGTTTTTGTGGGCACGATCTGGCCGCTTGTCGCCGAGATCGCGTGGGACCAGCGCCTTTCGGTGGGACCGCCCTTCTTCAATATTGCATTCACGCCCTTTTTTCTGGCCCTTGCCGTGATCCTGCCCCTCGGCGCGGTGCTGCCGTGGAAACGGGCCAAGCTCGGCCGGTCGATCTCGCCACTTTGGGGCGCAATGGTGCTCGCGGCTGCGGTGGGTCTGTTGGCCTATGCCGTCCAATCGGGCCGGTCGGCCCTGGCCCCCCTTGGCATCGCCCTCGGGGCCTGGCTGGTGTTCGGTGCGGCAACCGAGCTCTGGGCGCGGACGGGCAAACGGGGCATTTCGTCCCGGTTGAGACGCTTGGCAAAACTCCCCCGGTCCGATTGGGGCAAGGCCTTGGCCCATGGCGGGCTTGGCATCACCTTTATCGGCGTCGCCGCGCTCACCTCCTGGACGGTCGAAGACATCCGGGTGGCCCGGCCCGGTGAAACCTTCGACGTGTCTGGTTACGAGATCACCTTGATCGATGTCGCCCGCCACGAAGGACCGAATTACATCGCCACCCGCGCCGAAGTGGCCATTGCCCGGGACGGGGTCGAATTCACCCGGCTTTTCCCCGAAAAGCGCGTCTACCCAGTGGCAGCGATGCCCACGACCGAGGCCGCGATCCAAAACGGCGTGTTCCGCGATCTTTACCTTGTCATCGGCGACCCCCAACAGGGCGGCGGATGGGCACTCCGCACCTTCATAAAACCCTATGCCAATTGGATTTGGGCCGGGGCGATCATCATGGCACTGGGGGGTGTGGTCTCGCTCACCGACCGGCGGATGCGGGTGGGAGGATCTGCCCGTGACCGTTCGGCGCGGACGGGGCCCGCAGGCGAGGTGCCGGCGGAATGATCCGCGCGCTCGCCTTGGCGTTAGCGCTCATTTTCGCGAGCCCGGCGGTGGCCATCGATCCGGCCGATATGCTGCCCGACCCGTCCCTCGAAGCCCGGGCCCAAGCCCTCGAAAACGCCCTTCGCTGCGTTCAGTGCCAATCCGAAAGCCTCGCCTCGTCCAATGCTGATTGGGCGCGGGATGCGCGGCTCCTGGTCCGTCAATTGATCTCGGACGGGGCAACCGACGACGATGTCTTCGACTTTTTCGTCGAACGCTACGGCGAAGTCGTGTTGATGAAACCGAGGGCTGAAGGGGCCAATCTCGCGCTCTGGGGGACGGCGCCGGTCCTCTTCATTCTGGCTCTCGGGATCGCGATCATATTCCTCCGGCGCTCCGGGCGCGGGGCCACAGCGCCGCTCACCGAAGAAGAAAAGGCGCGGATCGACAAGCTCCTCGATCGCTAGCCTCGGATCGGTCAAGTTGGAAAGGGCAGGCGGCTCACCCCCCGTCCTGGGCCCGTGACCCTTTTTCCGGCCACATAGACCGCCGCCACCGCCCGGTCGTCACCCATCATCATCGTGGGAAAAACCGACTCCCAAAGGGTCTCGGCCCGGGCGGCCCGTTGGGCGATGGCCGGCGTAGATGCCAGATCGAGTACGACGAGATCGGCGATATGACCGGCCTCCAACCGTCCGATCTCACTGTCCATCCCCAAGGCCCTGGCCGAGCCCGCCGTGGCAAGCCACAAAAGCTCGGCCGGATGGGCCGGGCGGCCACGAAGCTGGCCGATTTCATAGGCCGCTGCCATGGTTCGGAGCATGGAAAACGACGAGCCGCCGCCGATATCGGTGGCGAGCCCCACTTTGTGGGTCTGGGCGAGGGATAGATCGAAAAGCCCCGATCCGATAAAGAAGTTCGAGGTCGGGCAATGGACCAGCGCGGCGCCAGTTTCGGCCAACCGGTCGCGCTCCCGGTCGGTCAAATGGATGGCATGGCCAAAGATGGCACCGGGCCCGAGGAGCCCCGCCTTTTCGTAAGTGTCGAGGTAATCGCGGGCATCCGGGTACAGCCGTTCGACCCAAGCCAATTCGTCGGTCTGTTCGGAAAGATGGGTCTGCATCAAGCATTCAGGATGTTCCGCCCAAAGCGTGCCGAGGGCGGCCAATTGCTCGGGCGTCGACGTGGGCGAGAACCGGGGCGTGATGGCGTAGCGCGCCCGTCCGACCCCGTGCCAGCGCGCGATAAGGGCCTTGCTTTCGGAATAGGCGCGCTCGGGGCTGTCCAAGAGCCCCTCAGGCGCGTTCCGGTCCATGGCGGTTTTCCCGGCCACAACGGCCATGTTACGCGCCTCAGCCGCCCCAAAAATGGCATCGACGCTTTCAGGATGGATCGTGCAGAAACTCGCAACGCTCGTCGTGCCATGGGCGAGTGCGAGGTCGAGATACTGATCTGCCGTTCTTCGCGCCACGTCCGGGTCGCCAAACCGCATTTCTTCCGGGAACGTGTAGGTATTGAGCCAATCGATCAGGCGCTTGCCCCAGGAGGCGATGATCGCCGTTTGCGGGTAATGGACATGGGCGTCGACAAAGCCCGGTAGGATCAGCCCCGCGCCATGGTCGACACCCTCTGCATCCGGATAGGCGGCGCGGAGATCGGCCGCCTCGCCGACCGCCGCGATCCGCCCGTCCCGCACCAAAACCGCCCCCGCCGAACGGTGATACATGGCGCCCGCTCCGTCCTGGAACGGATTGCCGCGCGCCTCGAGGGTCTGGCCGAAAATGAGCGTGTCCACGGGGGACCTCTATACGTGCTTCAGCGCCGGCGCGAAACCGCCCGCCGATACCTCGAAACCCCACTTTCATCTCTTCAAAAATACGCAAATTCCGTCCTCCGCCGCCCGTCCCGTCTTCTGCCCCGCCGGGCGATGGCCTATGGTCGCGCCAAACGGCGGAGGCGGGCATGGCAGAGCATCCGAAGACGGGCGAAGAGGAGATCACCGAGGCCGATTACGCCCTCGACGCCGACCTTGTACCCGCGGTCCGAGACGCCGTGGCCGCAGGCGACCGCGACCGGATCCACGACCTTTTCGAACCCCTTCACCCGGCCGACATCGCCGATCTTCTCGAACAGCTGAAACCCGCCCAACGGCGAGAGGTTCTCGGTCTCGCGGGCGATCTCATCGACGGTGAGACCCTCTCGGAAATCGACGAAGGGATCCGCGAAGAGGTGATCGAGAGCCTGCCCGCCGAGGTTCTTGCCGACGCCGTGCGCGATCTCGAATCCGATGACGTGGTCGACCTCGTCGAAGACCTCGACGCGAGCCAGCAGGAAGCCATCCTCGACGCCCTCGATCGGCCTGACCGAGCCGCTGTCGAAGCTGCACTCAGCTTTCCGGAATTTTCCGCCGGCCGGCTGATGCAGACCGAAGTGGTGGCCGCACCGGCGCACTGGAATGTGGGCCAAGCCATCGACTACTTGCGGGCCCAGGAAGACCTTCCCGAGCAGTTTTATCATCTAATCTTGGTTGATCCCAAACACCGGCCCGTGGGCTACGTGACCTTGGGAAAGCTCATGTCGTCCCGCCGTGAGGTGGCTCTGAGCAGCATCACCGAGCCGTCGTTTCGGACAATCCCGGCCACCCAAGACGAAGGCGAAGTGGCCTATGCGTTCAACCAGTATCACCTGATTTCGGCCCCAGTGGTCGACGAAGACGGCCGGCTCATCGGGGTGATCACAATCGACGACGCCATGGTCGTTCTCGACGAAGAGCACGAAGAAGACATTCTCCGCCTAGCCGGCGTGGGCGAGGAGAAACTGAGCGATACGCCTGTCGCCATTGCCGGGCGTCGTTTTCCCTGGCTCTTCGTCAATCTTGTGACTGCGATCCTGGCGAGCCTTGTGATCGCCCAGTTCGAAGCGACCATCGCCGCGATTGTCGCCCTCGCGGTTCTCATGCCCATTGTGGCCTCCATGGGCGGCAATGCCGGAACCCAGACGCTCACCGTCGCGGTCCGTTCGCTGGCCACGAAAGACCTCACCCCGGCCAACGCGCTCCGCGTGATCGGTCGCGAAGTGGGGGCGGGGCTTCTCAATGGGATCGCGTTTGCCATCCTCATGGCCATTGTCGGCATCATTTGGTTCGGTACGCCCATGCTCGGCGTCGTCCTTGCCGCGGCCATGGTGATCAACCTCGTTGTGGCAGGGTTCGCGGGCATCCTTGTCCCCCTGACCCTCGACCGGGCCGGGATCGATCCGGCCCTCGCCTCGGGCGCGTTCGTGACCACCGTCACCGATGTCGTTGGCTTTTTTGCTTTCCTGGGTCTCGCCCAAATGCTCCTTCTCTGAGGCGATGGACGACGTTCCCGAAAAATCCCGCCTCCGGGCTGAGGCGCGTGCGCGCCGCGCCGAAGCGCACCGGTCGGTCGACCTTGGCCCGGCCCTCGCCGAGCTTGACCGGGTCCTCTCAGGCCTTCCCCATCCGGTGGCGTTTTACTGGCCGATCCGCACCGAGGCTGATCCGCGCCCGTCCATGGAAAGGGCGGCGCGCAGGGGTCCGGTGTGCCTGCCCGTGACCCATGGGACAGGGCCCCTGACATTCCGCGCCTGGGAGGAGGGCACCCCCCTGGCCCGCGACGATTTTGGCACCGAATTCCCTGCCGCGGGCCCCGACAGTCGCCCTCTGACCCTTGTTGTCCCGCTCCTCGCGTTCGACCGGCGGGGGCATCGCCTCGGCTACGGGGCCGGCCATTACGATAGAACCCTCGACATTCTTCGGGCCGAGGGTCCAATCACCGCGATCGGTTTCGCCTACAGCGCCCAAAAGATCGCCCGGATCCCCAATGAGCCCACCGACCAGCCCCTCGACCTTATCGTGACCGAAGGCGAGATCCTTCGGCCGAACGCGGCCTGAGGGCAGGTCGCGCGGCCCCGGCCCTGGACGCTTGCGCCCTCGGCTGGCATATCTTCGGCCAAACGGGCGTGAGAAAACACGAGAGCAGCCATGGCAGAAAATACGACAACCGAAGTGGTCGCCGGGGCCCTTGTTCTCGCGGCGGCAGGTGGTTTTCTGGTTTATGCGACCCAATTCGCCGATTTCGGCGGCGGCGGAGCGGGGACCTACGATCTCACCGCGACGTTCCGCTCAGTCGAGGGGATCGGGGTTGGAAGCGATGTGCGCCTCGGCGGGGTGAAGGTGGGGACGGTCACGTCCCTTGACCTCAACGCAGATACGTTCCGGGCCGAGACGACTTTTGCTATCGACGACGAGATCGCACTTCCCGACGACACCGCCGTTTTGATCTCTTCCGAAGGGCTGCTTGGCGGGTCCTTCGTCGAGCTTTTACCTGGCGGGTCACCGTTCAATATCGAGCCCGGCGGTGAGATCATAGACACCCAAAGCTCGGTGAGCTTCCTCCAGCTTCTCTTGAAATTCGTCAGCGGAGGCGAGGAATGATCCGGGCGGCGCTCCTTTTCGTTTGCTTGGGCGGTTCCGCCATGGCCCAGGGCACCGTTGAGAACCTCGCACCGGGGGAAAACCCCCATGGCGGCCTTGGACCAGCTGGTGATCCGAACCGGATCGTCGCCCCCTTGACCGGTGAAGTCATCGAGCTTCAACCGGTGCCGGCCGAGCCCCGCCAAAGGGTGACGGCGGGGGCAGGGGCCGTGGTCCGCTGGCTCGATAAAGTGTCGGGCGATGTGCGCGACGTGACCCTAGCCCCCGGCGAAAGCCAGACGCTCGGGCGGATCGCCGTGACCTTGGGCGAGTGCCGCTACCCGGTCAACAACCCCTCCGGCGAGGCCTATGCCTGGCTCGATATCATCACGACTGGGCGCGAGGACGCAGATTTTTCCGGTTGGATGTTGGCCTCTAGCCCCGCGCTTTCAGCCCTCGACCATCCCCGCTACGACGTGTGGGTGATCCGCTGCACCACCGCTTGAGCCGGAGGCAGGGGCCCGGGCGGGCCAAAATCGGTCTCAACGCCCAACGCCTCATCGAGCCGTGTTCGGTAGGCGGCCCGGCTGATCTCGACGGCCCCGAGGCTTGCCAGATGGTCGGTGATAAACTGCACATCGAAGAGGACAAAGCCCCTTCGGACCAGGTGATCGACAAGCCAAGCCAGGGCCGCCTTCGACCCGTCCGTTGCCTTTGAGAACATGCTTTCGCCGAAAAACGCGCCTCCAAGGGAGACGCCGTAGACCCCACCGACCAGTTCCGCCCCGCGCCAGACTTCTAAGGAATGGCCATGGCCGATCATGTGGAGATCGAGATAAAGCCCGCGGAGCGTGGCATTGATCCAGGTTTCATCGCGGTCCGCGCAGGCATCGATGACCGTCTCGAAATCGCGATTGACCGTGGCGTTGAAGACTCCTGAGCGCATGCGCCGGGAAAGCGTGCGCGACATGTGAAACCCGTCGAGTGGCAATACACCCCTTTCGCGCGGATCGACCCAAAACACTTCCGGATCGTCTCGTCGCTCGGCCATCGGAAAAATGCCCGAGGAATAGGCTCGAAGGAGCATTTCGGCTGTGAGGCGGGGTTTCGTCACGGGGGCGTTATAGCCGGGTTTCGGTCTGGGGATATGTTATAATTTGTCCCGGCTAACGCTCGCCGAGCGGCGACGTATTCTGAAACGTCAGTCCATGCGTATTTTCGAAGAGATGAAGAGAGACGGGTGCTCCAGACGGGCTTCATCTCTTTCTAAATACGCAAATCCCACATCTCCACCAGCGGGCGGTTGGGTTAACTCAAATGCGCGTCAAGCCAGTGCTCTAACCAATGGATGTCATACTCCCCGGCCACGATGTCGTCCTCTTCGAGAAGCGCGTGGAAGAGGGGCACCGTTGTGTCGATCCCATCGACCACCAATTCGCCCAATGCGCGTTTGAGGCGCGCCAGGGCTTCCGGTCGGTCGCGGCCATGGACGATCAGTTTGCCGATGAGGCTGTCGTAAAACGGTGGGATCGCATAGCCGTCATAGATCGCCGAATCCATGCGCACCCCGAGGCCGCCGGGCGCGTGATATTGGGTGATGCGCCCCGGAGACGGCGCGAAATCGGGGAGTTTTTCGGCGTTGATGCGGATCTCGATCGCGTGCCCGGAGATTTCCAGGGCATCTTGGCTGAGCGACAAGGGCTCCCCGGCCGCTACGCGGATTTGCTCGCGCACCAGATCGATGCCGAATATCCCTTCTGTCACCGGGTGTTCGACCTGGAGGCGGGTATTCATCTCGATGAAATAGAACTGACCCTCCTCGTAGAGAAACTCGATGGTGCCTGCTCCGGCATAGCCGATTTTGGCCACGGCGTCGGCACAGGTCCGGCCGATCTCGGCGCGGGTCGCAGGGTCGATCGCAGGGCCGGGGGCCTCTTCGAACACCTTTTGGTGGCGCCGCTGGAGGCTGCAATCCCTCTCGCCGAGATGGACCGCCTGGCCTTTGCCGTCACCGAAGATCTGGATCTCGATATGGCGGGGCTTGCCGAGATACTTCTCGATATAGACTTCATCATTGCCAAAGGCGGCTTTGGCTTCGGCGCGGGCCGTGCGGAAGGCGGTCTCAAGATCGTCGGCGGATCGAGCGAGCTTCATGCCGCGCCCGCCGCCCCCGGCGGTTGCTTTGACGATGAGGGGATAGCCTGTGTCTTGGGCGACAAGGCGCGCAGCGTCGAGATCGGGCACGCCGCCATCCGATCCCGGCACGCAAGGCACGCCGAGATCCTTCATCGTGTCCTTGGCGGTGATCTTGTCCCCCATGGTGCGAATATGTTCCGCTCGGGGGCCGATAAAGGTCAGCTGATGGTCTTCGACCGCTTGGACGAACGCGGCGTTTTCCGACAAGAATCCGTAACCCGGATGGACCGCCTGGGCGCCGGTGATTTCGCAAGCCGAAATGATCGCGGGCATCGAAAGATAGCTCGCCGACGAGGGCGGCGGCCCGATGCAGACGCTCTCATCGGCCATCCGCACATGCATGGCGTCGGCATCGGCGGTGGAATGGACCGCCACCGTGCCGATCCCCATCTCCCGGGCGGCGCGAATGACGCGGAGCGCGATCTCGCCCCGGTTTGCGATCAGGATTTTGTCGAACATCTATTCGACGATCATCAGGGGCGCGCCGAATTCCACCGGGGCACCGTCTTCGATGAGCACCCGTTTCACCGTGCCTGAGGCGAGCGCATGGATGTGGTTCATCGTCTTCATGGCTTCGACGATTAGAAGGGTTTGGCCTTCGGACACCGTGTCGCCCACCTTGACGAAGGGGGCCGTTCCCGGTTCGGGGGAGAGGTAAGCCGTGCCCACCATGGGCGAGGTGATGGCGCCGGGATGGGCGGCGGGGTCTTCGGGGATGGATGCGGGGCTAGCGAGCGCTTCGGCCGCCGCCGGAGCGGCTGGAGCCAGGGCTGCCGGGGTCGGCGCAACCGCGACCGGAGCGGGGGGCGGGGCCACAAGGTTTCGGCTGACCCGCACGTTCAGGCTATCGCCTTCGCCGTATTCTCGTTTGACCTGCAATTCGGAGAGATCGTTTTGCCGCAACAATTCCGCCAGGGCCTGGATGAAGGCCACGTCGGCGTCATGGGTTGGCTTGCTCATTTTATCCCCAATCCCGTTCTGGTTTTTGGGGCTTATACGCGGGCCTTAAGGGGAGGGAAAGCGCCATGGCCAGGGCCGCTCTCGCGCGTTGATTACGGCCGTATCGGCCGTGCGTGTTCCGCAATGGCCTATCTGATTGCGTCCCGGTCTCGACCCGGGACGTGCGTCATTCAACACGTCGATGATATGCACGCTTTTGGCGAGGCCCCGGGTCAAACCCGTGGCAGGATGCCTTTAGGCGGCGGCGCGACCTACGAGCACGCTGTCAACCTGGCGCTGCGCTTCGGTCTCGTCGGAACCTGCCACGGCGGCGACCTCGCGGGTGAGCCGCTCAAGGGCAGCTTCGTAAAGCTGGCGCTCGGAATAGCTTTGCTCGCGCTGGTCATCGGCCCGGTGGAGATCGCGCACCACTTCGGCGATGGCGATCAGATCGCCCGAATTGATCTTTTGCTCGTATTCCTGGGCCCGGCGCGACCACATGGCCCGCTTGACCTTGGCCTTGCCTTTGAGCGTCGTCATTGCTTTTGAAACCACATCGGGCGACGACAATGACCGCATCCCCACTTCCGTGGCCTTATGGGTCGGCACCCGAAGCGTCATCTTGTCTTTCTCGAAAGAGATCACAAAAAGTTCGAGTTCGATCCCGGCGACTTCCTGCTTTTCGATCGAGATGATCTGTCCGACGCCATGGGCGGGGTAGACCACGAAATCATTGGGGCTGAAGTCGAGTTTGGCGGATTTGCTCATCGGCTGGTCTGTCCTTTACTGCCTCGGTTACGGCACAAAAGGCTGGCGGGGACACGCACATCTCCCCGTCAGCCACGCTTTCTCACCCCACCTCGGTCTTTTCAGGCGGTTGCTTATGGTCAAACCATAACAAATTTTGCGCGTGTAGCCAAGGTGGCGGCGCGGGGCACCGACTTCAAGGGCCTGGCGGGTTTTGACCCTGCGTTAGGCCTCGCCAGTCGGGTCAGTCGCCTTCGCCGGCAGTTTCGGAGAAAAGCTCCATCTTGCCGGGCTTGCCATCCATTTCGGTCGCCTCCGGCAATGCATCCTTTTTCATCAGGATCACCGGCCATTGCTCGGAATATTTCCGGTTGAACTCGAGCCATCCTTCCATGTCGGGCTCGGTATCGGGAAAAATCGCGTCTGCCGGGCATTCGGGCTCGCACACACCGCAATCGATGCATTCATCGGGATGGATCACCAGCATGTTCTCGCCTTCGTAGAAACAATCAACGGGGCACACTTCGACGCAGTCGGTGTACTTGCAGGCGATACAATTCTCAGTGACGACGTAGGGCATAAGCTCTTTCGAAACACCAACAAATTTGACGTAGTTTAGGAGGCGCGGTCAATCAAGATGACGGAACGTCCTTGCTGCCGACCCCGCTAGCCGTGGGGCTCGTCCCGGTCGAATTTCGCGTCGCGGCGGGCTTTCTTGGTGGGTCTTGGGCCGATGCGGGGCTGAGGTTTCGGTGCTTCGGGCGTCAGATCATCAAAGAGCGTGGCCGCTTCGCTGGCGGGGCCGCGCCGTGTGCCGAGCCCCTGAACCTTCACCACCCGGATCAGGCGGCCCTGGGGAAAGACCAGCGTATCGCCCGGACCCACCGGTGCGGCGGACTTCGCCGCGCGGGCACCATTGATGCGGAGATGACCGGCCGCCACCATTGCGCTTGCCTTTGACCGGGTTTTGAAAAAGCGCGCCTGCCAAAGCCACTTATCGGCGCGGATCCGGCCTGGCGCGTTGGTCAGGACTTGTCCTTCAGCCCCATGAGCGCGGCAGCGAATGGATTGTCGGGGTCAATGGGTTTGTCTTTCTTCGGCGGGGCGGCCGAGAAGGACTTCGAACGAGGCTTTCCGTCGCCCTTTTTGCCCGGTCCGCCGGCCTGTCCGCGTTTTGGCTTGCCCTTTTGGCCCTTGGGCTTTGGCCGGCTATCTTTTCGAGGCGCGCGCCCTCGGCCACGATTGCCGGCCCAAGTGAAGGTGTAAAACACTTCGATTTCGGGGCCCTCAGCCTCGCCGTCGTCGCCGGTGACAGGAACGTCCTCGGCCTGGCCGTCAGCGGCAGGGGTCGTTTCGGCGTCGCCATGGTCTTCGGGATTGGCAACGGGCTCGTCCGAGGCGTCGCCCGGTTTTTCTTCCTGAGCTGGCGTTTCGGCCGCCTCCGCACTGCCCGGCGTTTCGGCCGTCTCGCTAATGTTCGGGGCTTCGGGCGGAGTGATGCGCGTCTTCTCGCGTTCGCCGCGTACGCCTTTATAGCCCAGACCCTCCATCAAAGCGGCGAATTGTTCGAGCGTCATGCCGGTGATCGAGAGCATGTCGGGCTTGGCTTCAAATCCGCCGCGGCTGTCTTCGACGCGCAAAAGATCTGCCAGGCGTTCGAGCATGTCGATCCGGATGGCGCGTTCTCCGGCCGCCCGGTACCCCGCGCGGATGAGCGTGTCGGGGGTGCCGCCGGCGACCGGGATTGTCACGAGGCCCGGCGGTGGGCTTTCGGGAAACTCTGCCTGGCCTTCAAAGAGGGCCGATAATACGAGACGCAACCGCGTTGGCGCGGGCTTCAAGAGAAGCGGCATGAAAATCGTGAATTGGCCAAACCGCACGCCGTGCTTTCGAAGGGCGCCCCGTGCGTCCTGGTCAAGTTCTTTGACATCGCTCGCCACCTGGTCGCGTGGGATCACGCCGAGGCTTTCGATCAATCTAAAGCCGAAGCCCCGGGCCATGCCGGACAGCGTTTCGTCTTTTTGGATGGCCATGAGCGGCTCAAAGAGCGTGGCGATCTTCCGGTCGATGAAATGCTGGAGGCGACGCGTGACCTTAGCGCCCACATCCGGGCCCGCTTCTTCATCGACAAAGGCCTCGACACCGGGCCGCAGAGCTTCGGGGCCGGCCACGAGTTTGCCGATGGCGTGCTGGCCCCACATCAGGCCGCCCTGGTCGGTAAAATCGATTTCCGTATCGGGCGCGTTGTAGAACCGGTCGGCCCGGAGGTGAAATTCCGGGGCCAGGGCGGCAAGGGCGGCCGAGCGGAGCGTTTTGGCTTCGTCGCCCTTGGCCGACGGGTCTTGGTGAAAGCGGAAGGCTTCCAACCGGCCCGCAAATTGGCCTTCGACGTTGACTTCTCCGGCCTCGCTGACTTCTGCCACTAGCCGCTCCTTCTGTTTCAACCGGCGCAGCAACACGGATGTGCGCCGGTCGACAAATCGCTGGGTCAATGCGCGGTGGAGCGCATCGGACAGGCGGTCTTCTACAGCGCGGGTCTCGTCACGCCAATGGAAATCCGTCCCGGTCCAGCCATGGCGTTGGGCAACGTAGGTCCAGGTGCGGATATGGGCGAGGCGGTGGGAAAGGACGTCGATCTCGCCGTCGGTCCGGTCGAGGCGGGCCACTTGGCGGGAAAGCCAGTCATCCGGGACCCGGCCGGCCTCGTGGAGAAACGCGAATATTTGACCCACGAGCCCCGCATGCTCGGCGTGGGAAATACCCCGAAAATCCGGGATTCGGCAGGCGTCCCATAAGAGTTTGACCGAGGCGCCGTCCGACGCGCGCGCCCGGATCTCGGCCTGGTCGGCAACGTCGCGGAGCGCTCGGAGATCATCGGCTTCCCGCGCCATCACGAGACGCTCGTCGCCTGAGGGGGCTTCGAGCGAGGCGATCAGCCGGTCAATCGTTCCGAATTCGAGCCGGGGGTTGCGCCATTGGAGGCGTTTGAGCGGCGCGAACCGGTGCTCGGTGATGGCCTCGGCCAGCCCGTCATTGAGGGCGGGCGCCTCGCCGGTGACACCGAATGTTCCGTCCTTTTGGTGACGCCCGGCGCGGCCCGCTATCTGGGCCAGTTCATTGGGCATCAAGTCGCGCATCCGCCGCCCGTCGAACTTCCTCAGGCCGGAAAACGCCACGTGGTCAATGTCGAGATTGAGCCCCATGCCGATGGCATCCGTGGCCACGAGGTAGTCGACCTCGCCCGATTGATACATCGCCACCTGGGCGTTCCGGGTGCGGGGGCTCAGCGCCCCCATTACCACGGCTGCGCCGCCTTTGAGGCGGCGAATAACCTCCGCCAGCGCATAGACGTTTTCAACCGAAAAGCCCACGATTGCGGAGCGCGGGGGCATGCGGCTTATCTTTTTCGAACCTAAATAGCTTAATTCCGAGAACCGCTCCCGGCGCATGAAATTGGCTTCCGGAACCAGCTCTCGGACCATGGGCCGGATCGTATCGGCGCCGAGAAAAAGGGTCTCGTGGAGCCCGCGGGCGCGGAGCAGCCGATCGGTGAAAACGTAGCCCCGCTCGGGGTCGGCGGCGAGTTGGATCTCGTCAATGGCGAGAAAATCCGCCGCCATGCCTTCGGGCATCGCTTCAACCGTGCAGACCCAATATTGGGTCCGGTCGGGCACGATCCGTTCTTCGCCGGTGACAAGGGCCACCACAGACGGCCCCCGTGCCTCGACGATCCGGTCGTAAACTTCGCGCGCCAAAAGCCGGAGGGGCAGGCCGATAATGCCCGTCCGGTGGGCGAGCATCCGCTCGATGGCGTAATGGGTTTTGCCGGTATTGGTCGGTCCGAGAACCGCGGTGACCCGCTTTTGTTGCCCCGACATCGTCGTCCTTTGCGCCGCACCCCAGACCTGACGGCCTAGAGCGTCTGGCCCTCCACAGCGCGCGACAGCCGCTCAATCGATTCTCGGACGCCTTCCTGGTGGGGATTGATCTCGGCCACGCCCCGCCATGCTGCCAGCGCATCCTCTTCGTAACCCAATTCTTCGAGGATCAGGCCAAGGCCCGACATCGCTCCGAAATGGCGCGGATTTAGGGCCAGGGCGGCCCGGATATCCTCCAATGAGGGGCCGTACCGCCCGGTTTGGAAATAGGCGGTTGCCCGCGCATTATAGGCTTCTGCGAAGTCCGGCGCATGGTCGATCAGCGCGGTCAGGTGTTCGATGGCCAATTCCGCGTCCCCGGCCTGGAGCGCCTCGCGGCCGCGTTCAAGCAAAAGATCCAAGGTGGGCGAGCCGGATTTCGACCATTCCGCCCATATTTTTCCTTCGATCGCTTCGGCCGCTTCGGGACCGACGTCTCGGAGATTGTCAAAAAGATCGTCGAGCTCCGTTTCGTCAGCCGCCAAGGGGGCCGCGAGGAGGAGCGACATTGTGGACGCTACGAAACGCGTGACGATTGGGGATGCTCGGCCCATAACTCGGCTTATCTTAGCGTGGTCGCCGCCAAATGCACCCCCGCAATGGTCGCCGCGCCCGGAAATGGGAGAAAGAGTGATGTCCGATGTGATCGCCAAAGCCGTTGAGGCCTTGGCTGCAAAAATGCCCTCAGGGTTCGACGGGGTGGTAAAATTCATAATCGAGGACGAAGGCAGTGTCATCGTCGACAGCGACGGTGTCCGGGCCAGCGATGACGAGGCTGAAGTCACGCTGACGGCGGATGTGGACACGTTCCAGGGCGTTTTATCGGGCGATGTGAACCCCACCTCGGCGTTCATGGGTGGGCAATTGAAGGTCGACGGTGACATGGGCGCGGCCATGCGCCTGGCCTCGATCCTGGTCTGACCGGGCCTGAATTGGAGGCCGCTCCCCTGCATCACGCTTTGGCCGACGGTCCGGAGGGCGGCCAGGCCTACTGGGTGCGGGCCGAGGACGGTGTGCGGATCCGGGTCGGGGGCTGGCAGGCTGGCAAGGAAGGCACGATCCTCCTGTTCAACGGGCGGACGGAATATATCGAGAAGTACGGCCCCACGGCCCGGGCCTTCTCGGACGAGGGATTGTCAACGATCTCGGTCGATTGGCGGGGCCAGGGTATGGCTGACCGGGTGGCGTCTGACGCCCGGCTTGGCCACGTGCCGGCCTTTAGCGATTACCAAAAAGATGCGGCGGCCTTTCTGGCGGCGGCCAAGGCGCTCGCCTATCCCGAGCCCTATTATCTTCTCGGCCATTCCATGGGCGGGGCGATCGGGCTTCGGGCCCTTATTGGCGGGCTTCCGGTACGCGCCGCGGCCTTTTCAGCACCGATGTGGGGCATCGCGCTGCCTGCCTTGATCTCGCCGTTTCGGAACGCAATCGTCGGAAGTGCTTGTGCGATGGGGTTGGGGCTGGCCTATGCTCCGGCGACGGGCCCCACGCCCTATCCCCTAAAGCAGGCATTTGACGGCAATGCCCTGACCCATGACCCTGATATGTATCGGTTTCTCCAAGATCATATCAGCGCTGAACGCCGTTTTGGGATCGGCGGGCCGAGCATCACTTGGCTAGCAGAGGCCTTCAAGGAAACCGCCGCGCTGATGACGGTTCCGGCCGTTCCAGTGCCTGCACTGTCCTTTGTGGGCTCCGAGGAAAGCGTGGTTGATGCGGACAATATTGTCGCGCTCACCGGGCGTTGGTCGGCTGGGCGGGTGTCCCGGCTCGAAGGGGCACGCCACGAGGCCATGATGGAGGTGCCGGAGATCCGTGCGGCCTTTGTCGCCGAAACATCGGCCCATTTCCGGGCCGCTTGAGCGCCGAACGCCTTAGGGTTCGAGAACCAAAAGCCCGCCGGAGATTTCGATCCGGTCGAATAATTCGAGATAATCCATCCCGAGAAGCGAAAACGACATGTCTCCTCCGTTGACCGAGGCCGGGAAATCTCGGACCTCGACGCCGCCGAGAGACACCTCGTTGAGCCGCACGTCAGCGGTGCGCACCGTGCCGTTCGCCGTGTTGGCAAAGCCGGTATAGCGAAGCGCGTCGGCGTCGATCCCGACCCGCCGGGCGTCATCGGTCGACAGAACGAGGTTGCTCGCGCCGGTATCGACGATGAAGTCCACCGGTGCGCCGTTGAGCCGGAGTGTGAGATGGTAATGTCCGTCGGGGCTCCGGGGGACTTCGATCCGGCTGCCATCTTCAAACACCGCCTGGCGCGGGGCCACATCTCGGCGGATGTCTTCCCAAAGGCCCACGGCGGCGATGACGCCGAGAAAGATGAGCCCCCAAACCATCGCCTGGCGGAGCGTTTTTCCCATGGATTGCCTGGCCTCGGCGAAAAACCATCCGGCGACGGCTAGGCCAAGGAGGGCGAGATAGGCGAGGCGGGGAATGTCAGCGCTGTCCATCTACGTGAGATAGGTACGGCGCGTGCCTCCGCATAGGGGCAGCTTCGCGGGAGGTGGGCGACGGGTGGAGCCGCGGTCACACCGAAATCGCGTCCAGAACTTGATCCGGGGCCACAAGCAATGGGAAAGAGAGCGGCGTTCGGGGGCTTTCGTCGGAGGGCGAGGCGGAGGCCTGGGGTTGAGCCTGGGCAGTGTTTGAGAATGGGACTGCCACTTGACCTTCGCCTATTCGTCTTCCACGGTCAGGAATATCTCTCCGTCGGCTTCGAGCTGGCGAATAACGCCAACCACGGCCCCCATGGCCGCTTCCCCGTCCGCGGTGCTGACATCCGCCTTCTCGGCGGCCTCGCCGCGAATATTGTCGGCCATCCTCTGGGAGATGTTTTCAAGGATGAAATCCGCCGCCTTTTCGTCCTTACCCTTGGCCGCTGCGACCGCGGTGACAAGATCCTCCTGATCGATATCCCGCATAACCCTCGGAATGTCGCGCGGTGCAACCCGGCCGGGGATATTGGCGAAGGTGAAGATTGCTTTCCGGACCTCCTCGGCGAAGGCTTTGTCGGTCTCGTCGAGCCCAGCCAGCACATCGTCGCGGGTCCCGGCGGTGGCGAAGTTGAGCATTGCCCCCACCCGGGCGACCGGTTCGTCATCGAAGGCGCGGGCCGGCCGTGCGTTGAGCTCATCGGCAAGGGAAACACCGATCCGGCGCACGGTCGCGGGGTTCACTGCACCAATCTGGCTCACTGCATAGGCGATACGCCGCGCCTGGGCGCCTGGGACCTTGCCCAAAAGCTCGGCCGCCGTGGAGACTTTCAGCATCGACAATATCACCGCCGCCACTTCCACGCTTTCGCGTTCGATCACAGGAATAAACCGCTCCGGGTCGAGATCTTGGAGCACCTCCCAAGGATCGCCTTCGTAATCGACGCCTGCCTCGCTCCGCAGCCGGGCCGCGGCCGTGGGCGTCAGACTGTCGCCGATAAGCCCAAGGGCCCCTTCGAGGCCGTTGGGAAAGCGGAGGCGGATCCCGTCAATCTCAGCGAGGAATTCATCGACCACCGCGTCGAGGGTCGCAGAATTAACCGAGCGGAGCTGGGTCATTTCCTGGGTCAGCGCCAATTGCACCTCGTCCGGCAGCCGGCGAAGCGAGAGATTCACGCCCTCTTCGAGGAGGAGCCGGACAATGACGGCCGCTTTTTGGGGTTGAGACAAGGCGCGCACAGGGCCGCTATCGCCGCCCCCAAGGGCGGGCGCGCCCGGAAGGTCGGGGAGGGCGTCAAGCGGCGGAAAGCTCAGATCATTGGGCAAGGCGAACCTTTCATGGTTCGTTCCTAGGCGGTCTGAGGTTAACGGATGCCGAATGATCCGGGAATTTGGCGAGCCGCCGATTGGCATGGGCGACGGGCGCTACGGGTGCTTGACCGCCGGGCGCTTTTTTTGAGGCAAATGAGGGTTTTGCCCGGTTTCGCCCGGTGGTTCTTGGCGATGTGCCGCAAAAAGGCGATTAATCTGCAACAGGCCCGCGCCGGGCTCCCAGCGTTAACCTTCTGTTCACATCTCTATTACACCCTCTTAACCGGCAGCACCTGTTGCCTATTTGCATGAGGTGGCCGGAGATGGAACTCCCGGCCTATACTTCACTGTCCCTCGTTCCGTACTTGCGCCCGGTGCATCCGCATCCGGGCGCATTTTTATAAAACAATATCAACGCTTACGGGACGCTTTTTCATCCATGCCGGACTGGCCTTCCCGGCGCTCAAGTTCTTTCAGAACGGCCTTGAACGGCACGTCCGATGCCGCGAGCATCACTAAGAAATGGTAAAGCACATCGGCCGCCTCGGCCGTCAAAGCGGCCTTGTCGCCGCGAGCCGCTTCGATGATCGCTTCGACCGCCTCTTCGCCGAATTTCTCCGCAGCTTTCGCCGGGCCTTTGGCCAAGAGCTTGGCGCTCCAAGAGGATTTGGGATCCGCCCCACGCCGGGCTTCGATGGTGGCGGCCAATCGCTCAAGGACGCTCATGAGAGACGCACCGCCAACCCGGCTTCGGCCAAATGGGCCTTGGCCTCGCCGATCGTGAAATCCCCAAAATGGAAGATCGATGCGGCCAGAACGGCCGATGCGCCGCCTTCGGTCACCCCTTCGACGAGGTGGTCGAGGGTGCCCACGCCGCCCGAGGCAATGACCGGCACGTCCACGGCGTCCGAGATCGCCCGGGTCAGCGGAAGATTAAAGCCCTCTTTGGTGCCGTCCCGGTCCATCGAGGTCAGAAGGATCTCGCCGGCCCCTTTCCCGGCAACGGTTTCGGCGAAAGCCACCGCATCGATCCCGGTGGAGCGGCGCCCGCCATGGGTAAAGATCTCCCAGCGTCCCGGAGCGACGGTCTTGGCGTCGATAGCAACCACGATGCACTGGGCACCAAACCGGTCGGCGGCGCGGGCCACCACATCGGGGTCAGCCACGGCCGCCGAGTTAAAGCTCACCTTGTCGGCGCCAGCATTGAGCAGCGCGTCGACGTCTTCGACCGTCCGGACCCCGCCGCCGATGGTCAGCGGCATAAAGCACTGTTCTGCCGTCCTTGTCGCAAGGTCATACATCGTGCCCCGGTTTTCATGGGTGGCGTTGATGTCGAGAAAGCATAGCTCGTCGGCCCCGGCTTCATTATAGGCAATTGCTGCCTCGACCGGGTCACCGGCATCGACGAGATCGACGAAGTTGATCCCCTTCACGACACGCCCCTCGGCGACGTCGAGGCAGGGGATGAGGCGGATCTTGAGCATGGCCGGCGTGATAGTCTGGATTGCGGGTCTGTTCCAGGCGCGATTGACCACTTGGCTTGTCGGGCCGAAGGATTCGCCATAAGGAGCGCCAATCCAGCGGGTGTGGCGGAATTGGTAGACGCACCAGATTTAGGTTCTGGCGCCGCAAGGCGTGGAGGTTCAAGTCCTCTCACCCGCACCAAACTTTATGAAAAATTTTGTTTAGCAGATGCTTAGCGGATTTATATGTGTGCGGATCCACCGGTCAATCCAGCCCATCTCCCGCGGTTTCATGGCATGAGGCCGGATTGGTCCTGCTGCCATTCTCCTGCTTTGCGTCCCGGAGGCCGCCATGTAGGCCAGGTTCACCTGCTCCCGAGCGGACCGGTCTCTGCCCCGGGTGAAGCGAGAACGGCAAACCGGCGCAGAACGCGTCCCTGAGGACCTTCGGCGGCAAGTTCCGCATCTCTCCCCAGATTTGTTTTGCAATCCGCCTGCCGGCCAAAGGGCGTGCGACCCAACTTTGATTCGTTCAGGACGCTGCGCGATGAATAAGGGGATAAGGACCGATGACAACCGGTCGGCCGGTTCCTTTGCCCTAGGCCCGAGCTAGGCGATCACTTTCACATCCCTGGGGAGCTGAGACAGTATCTCGGGCCCATCGGGCCGCAGGATCACGATGTCTTCCAAACGGATGCCGAAGCGCCCCGGCAGGTATATCCCGGGTTCAATCGAGAAAACCATGCCCTCGTCTAGAACCGCCTGCGAAGAGCCAGAGATATAAGGCGGTTCGTGGACTTCCACGCCCATCCCGTGGCCGGTCCGGTGCATAAAGTAGGCGCCGTAACCTGCGTCGGTGATCACGGTGCGGGCGGCATCGTCGATAACATGAGCCTTCACCCCTGGGCGCGCGGCCTCCATGGCGGCCGCGACTGCGGCTTCGACGATCGCGTGGATCTCCATAAAGCCTTCCGGCGGTTCGCCCATGACCGCCATCCGCGTGATGTCCGAGCTAAAGCCGTCTTTGCCCGCCCCGATATCCATGACGACGGCCTGGCCGTGCTCCAGGATTGTTTCGCCGGTGTGATGGTGCGGCATGGCACCGTTGCCGCCGGTGCCGATGATGGTGAAAAGCGGTTTGGCCCCTTGGGAAGCGAAAGTATCGCGCGCCACTTCGGCGACCTCCGCTTCCGTCATGCCGGGGGCCATGGCGGCCCATGCAGCTTGCATCGCGGTATCAGCGATCAGCGCGTTGGCCTTGAGTGCCGCGTATTCCTCGGCGCTCTTCCGGGCGCGGAGCGCGCTTACGGTGCTTTCACAGAACTGGCGCTTGGCGTTCATTAGCCGGTCTTGGAGAAGTGCGGCGTGGTCCGCGCGCATGGTTTCGTCCAAAACGAGAGAGCGCGCGGCCGTGGCCCCTGTTGCGTCCAAAAGAGCCTCAAGAGCGCCAGAAGGGCCATCGGCGTCGGACCATTCATAGAACGCCAAATTGGTCTGACGGCGCGCACTTTCGGCCTCTAGTGACGGCATAAGGAGGCCCGCATGATCTGCGGTGAGGCAGAAAATGAGCGGCCGCTCGTCGGCATGGGGATGCATGCCTGTGAGCCAAGCCAGATGTGCGCCGGGCCCGAGGGCGACAAGGTCAATGCCGCCTTCAGCCATTTTCTCACGGAGGGCCGCGATCTTATCCATGGGTCAGGCTCCGGTTTTGGTGGCGTCTTCCATCGGACAGGCTTTGTCGACCCACGGTTTCAACACCGACGTCAGCGGGGAAGGTCGAGAAGCGCAAAAAATACCGGTCCATCATCAAATTAATATCGCCCCAATTTAGCAAAAAGGCCTCGATCGCCAGCCGCATCTCAGTGAGGGCCGGCTCCACGTCGTAATCGTTCGGACGCAGCACGCCATAGCCCTTGTCTTCGATCATCCGGTCGCTTGACATGTCTTACGTTCCGTAAATCTCTGCCGCCCGGTCGGCGCTGATCAACCCCGCTTTGATGTCGGCGGCCACGGCCGCCCTGTCGCGCTTGGCCGGGTCGCCAAATCCCGCCCCAGAGGAGGTCACTACGCGGACCACGTCGTCGGTGGTCAGCGCCAGGCCTGAGACGAAATTGTAGGTGGTCGTGCCGTTCGGCTTGATTACATCGACATAATTCCCTGAGCCGTTCCGCCCGCCTTCCATACCCCATGGCGTTTCCTTAAAGCGGGTATAGCCCATTGTCAGAAACCCCTGTTCGGTGCGGATGCGGTATTCGAGGATCAACCCACGTCCGCCGGTGAACTCTCCTTCGCCGCCCGGCGCGTCATTCAGCGCCATGCGGTCGACATAGAGCCCATTGCGGGCTTCGGAAATCTCCGCAGGTGTATTGTAGGTCTCGCCGTGGAAATTGCAGAAGATGGCGGAATTGCCGTCATGGTCTTGGCCTGCGCCCCAGCCGCCCAATTGCGGCTCAATGATCGTGTATTGGCGTCCGGTATCGGGGTGGATGCCGCCAATGAATGTCCCGCAGATCGAGCTGAAATGACCCGCAGGCAGCGCTTCGGGGATATGGGGTGCGAGGCAGCGCCAGATCAGGTCGTTCGAGCGGATCTCGGTCTCATAATAGAACCCGATCGCGGCGGGCTCACGCGCGTGAAAAATCGAACCTTCCCGAGTCAGCACTTTGAGCGGGCGGAAGCTGCCCTCATTGGCCGGGCTGTCCGGACCGGTCAGCGCCTTAAAGATCATTTGCGCGCAAATGACGGTGCCGTCGCGCGTCGCGTTGCCGGGCCCGTTCATCTGGTCGGGGTTGTCACGGAAGTCGACGAGAAATGTCTCGTCGCTGATGGTGACTTTGACGTTGAAGACCTGACCGTCATCCTGGGTCTCGTCCAGTTCAAACGTGCCCTTCGGCAGTTTGGCAAGCTCCGCCAGGGCGGCTTCTTCGCCGAAATCCATAAAGCTTTCCATGGCCGCCAGGAAGGTTGCGGTGCCGTATTTCTCCGCAATGCCCTTCAGCCGCCGCTCGCCTATGCGAACGCTCGCGATCGCGGCCCAGACATCGCCCCTCAGGAAATCTGGCATGCGACTGTTACAAGTCATGATATCCATGACCGCCTGGTCGGTGACGCCTTCGTTGATGATCTTAATCGCCGGGAGGCGGAGACCCTCTTGGAAAACCTCCGTCGCATCCCCCGACAACGAACCGGGGGCCATGCCGCCGATATCGGAATTGTGGGCGATGTTGGCCGTCCATGCGATCAGATCCCCTTCCAAAAAGACCGGCATCGCGAGAACCAAATCATTGAGGTGGGTCACGCCGCCGTGCCACGGATCATTGGTGATGAAAACGTCGCCGGGGCGGATATCGGGATGCTTGGACAGGATGAACTGCACCGATTTATCCAGCACCCCGACAAAGGCGGGAATACCCGCCCCGCTGGAGGCGATGCGGCCCTCCGCATCGGTGATGCCGGTGCCCATGTCGAGTACCTCGTAGATGATCGAAGACATCGCCGTTTTCCGCATGGCCGCGAACATCTCGTCGGCGGTGGCCTGGAGCGCGTTTTGGATGATTTCGAGCGTGATCGGATCGTTGGCCATCGCCTAAGGCTCCAGCGTGATGTGGATGTTGGAATAAGCATCGACCGACACCTGGTTGCCGGGGTGAATGACCAGCGTTGACCCGCTGTCTTCAACGATCGCGGGGCCTTCGAATGCCATTCCGGGACGCAACGCATCGCCGTCATAGATCGGGGCGTCGTGCATCCCCTCCAGGGCGTAGTCGACCCGGCGCCTCCCTTTGATCGCAGCCGAGGCGTCGGAGGAGCCCAGCTCGGCCGGCGCCATTGTGAGCTTTCCAACCTCGGCCCGCGCAACGAGGTGAATGCCCACCATCTCTACCGGGGCGCCGAGGCGATAGGTGTATTCCTTTTCGTAGAGCGCTTGAAAATCCTCGACAATTTTGCCCAGGGCGGCGTCGTCAACGGTGCCGTCCAGAGGAACCTCGGTCGTATGTTCCTGGTTCTGGTAACGGAATTTGCCGTAGCGGAGAAAGCTGATCCTCTCCGGCGCCACACCCTCGGCTTCGAACGTCGCGCGCGCCTCGGCCTCGATGCTCTCAAAGACCGCTTCGATCCGCGCTCCGGCGCCCCCATCGAGGTCCATCAGATGCGTCGCGAAATAGTCCCGGCGGAGGTCAGACATCATCATGCCCCAGGCGGAAAAGACGCTCGCCGCCGCGGGCACCACGACCTTCTTAATCTGAAGCTCCTGGGCGAGGGCGATCGCATGCATCGACCCGCCGCCGCCGAAGGCCAGCAAGGTAAAGTCCCGCGTGTCATGGCCGCGGTTGAGGCTGACGAGCTTCAGCGCATTGACCATGTTGGCATTGGCGATGCGGATAATCCCGCGCGCGGCGTCATCGACCGACACGTTCAGCTTGCCCGCCAACCTCGTCAGCGCCGCCTCTGCCGCCACCATATCGGCGTCGATCTCACCGCCGCAGAAATAACCGCGGTTGATCCGACCGAGCCAGAGGTTGGCATCCGTGGTCGTCGCTTCCGTCCCGCCCTTGCCATAGGACGCGGGGCCGGGCAGGGCGCCCGCCGATTGCGGACCGACATGTAGCTTGCCAAAATCGTCGACTCGCGCGATCGATCCGCCGCCATTGCCGATCTCGACCAGATCCACCACCGGCACCATGATCGGATAGCCTGCCGACGTCCGGCTGCGCTCGATCCAGTAATCGGTCATGATCTTCACTTCGCCCCCTTCGATCAGCGAGCATTTCGCCGTGGTGCCGCCAATATCGAGGGCTAGGATATTGGTCTCTCCGATCAGCTTGCCGAGCTCCGCCGCGCCCCAAAAGCCCGAGGCGGGGCCGCTTTCGACCATCGTGATCGGAATGGCCGAGGTCGCTGCCAGACTGTCGACGCCGCAATTCGATTGCATGATGTAGGGTGCGTTGGGCAGACCGCGCGCCGTCAGCCCCTGGTCGAGCTGGCTGAGGTAGCGTGCCGCGACGGGTTGCACATAGGCCGAGAGGACGGCGGTGTTCGTCCGCTCATATTCGCGCCATTCCCGGGTGATCTGGTGGCTGGCCACGACCGAGACCTCGGGCCAAAGCCGCGCCACCTCCGCCAGTACGGCCTTTTCATGGGCCGGGTTGGCGTAACCGTGGATCAAGCAGATCGCCACCGCCTCCACCCCCTCGGCGTGGAAGCCATCGAGGATGCCGGGGAGGCCCGAAAGGTCCAACGCGACGCGTTCCGTCCCCTGATACGTCATCCGCCCCGGCAGTTCAGCACGGAGATGGCGCGGCACGAAAGGCGCCGGTTTGATGTAATGGAGGTTGAAGAAATCCGGCCGGTTGCCCCGCGCGATTTCGAGCACGTCCCGGAACCCTTCGGTGGTGATCAGACCCACGGGGACGCCCTTCCGCTCGGTCAGGGCATTGATCACGACCGTTGTGCCATGGGCCATGAAGTCGACACTTCTGGGATCGATCCCCCCTTTGTCCAACACATTCAGCACGCCCGCCTCAAAATTGGGTGGCGTGGTGTCTGACTTCGCGGTCGTAATTTTGATCCCATCCGGTCCGGTCTCAAAAGCCACGAGATCCGTAAAGGTGCCGCCCACATCGGTGGCCACACGGCGGGTCGTTTCGCTCATTGTTTGGCTCTCGCTGCGAGAAGGAACGCCGCCGCTCCGGGCAGTTTCAATTCCTCCGCCGCCTGTACCCGCTCCGGGGTAAAATGGCCGGCCCCGTTCAGGCAATTGAGCGTCCCCACCACTTGGGCATCGATTACGATCGGCAGGTTGAGGCAGCTTTCGAGGCCGAGGGAGCGGATCACTTCCCAATCCGGAAAAACCTCGGCCAAATCTTCGATCGAGTTTCCGACAAACGTCCCGTGCCCCTCAAGCACTGTCTTCGTCCAAGCATTGGCAAGGATCGGCTTTTCGCCCCCCATTGGGTAGGGCCCGGGATCATCGGAAAAGATCCGCTGCGCCACCCCGCGGTCATGGTCAAAGGTCATCATCGTGAATTGCTTGAGATCCAGCAGGTCATTGGCCAATTGCCTCAAGGCCCGGCACGCGCCTTCCAAAGGGTTGGGCTCGGCAAGTGCGGCAACCAACGGGGCAGGGTCAGACAACAAAGTCCGCGCCCTCCCGCTTTTCACCGAATAGTTCCATCGTGTTGATCACCAAGACCGTCACGGTGTCGGAGGTCTCATTGAGGACCGAATGCGGGCGCATCGAAGAGAAATGAATGGAATCCCCCGGCCCAAGAACGGTGCGCTTGCCGTCCACGACCAGGGTCAGCGCGCCGGCCATGACATAGTATAATTCCTCCCCTTCGTGGACCATTTCATCGATCACAAAGCCCGGGGGGTGATGCACCAAAAGGCTATTTACCATGCTACCCGGGAATGAAGTCGACAAGCGCTCGAACTCGAACCCGCCCCCGGGGGAGGCGTAGAGTTCGCGCATCTCCGCCCGGCTGGTTTCCTCCGGCCGCGGAGGAGGGTCGAAGAAGTCGGAGATATGTGCCCCCAATGCGTCGGCCAAGGCCGTGAGCGAGGCCAAAGACGGCGAGGTGATATTGCGCTCCACCTGGCTGACGAAACCCGTGGTCACGCCCGACGTTTTGGCCACCGCTTCGAGGGTCAGCCCGAGGGCCTTGCGCCTCTGGCGGAGCTTCTTGCCCAAATCGGTGGCGGTCTCGGTGGTAAGGGGCGGCTCAACTTTTAGCATAGCTAAAATTATGTTGACAGGCGCCGCGCCCTGTCAAGATAAATGAAGCAGCACTAAAAAATGATCGGCCATCTCCAGCCGGATGCCACTGCGCGGCGATTTCGATGGCGTTTGCGAACGACACTACAGGGAGCCTCAAAAATGCCTACCAAGAAATACATGATCATGGGCACGGCGCTGCTTGCCACAGCCGCACTGGCCGCGCCCGCCGCCGCCGACCGCATCCTCCGGATCGACGAAGTCGCCGTTGGCGAGATCGACCCGGCCAAGGCGACCGACTATGCCGACACGATCCTGGCCATCAACCTCTACGACACGCTCGTTTACCCAAACCAGGGCGGATCGGGTGTGCAGCCCCACCTCGCCACGGAATGGGCCATTGACGGCTCGGCCTACATTTTCACGCTGCGCGACGATGTGACGTTTAACTCCGGCAACCCGCTTACTGCGGCCGATGTGGTCTATTCGTTCGAGCGGATGATGGCCTTGGGCCAGGGCAACAGCAGCCTTTTCGACGGGGTCGTCGACAGCGTCGAGGCGACCGGAGACAATACCGTCGTCTTCAACCTCTCTTCGCCATTTGCCCCGTTCTTGGCCACGCTGGTTCGCATGCCGATCGTCGATATGGCGACGGTCCAGGCCAATGAGGTCGACGGCGATTGGGCCTCTTCCTGGATGTCGCAGAACAGCGCAGGCTCCGGCCCCTACGTCATTGTTAGCCATGACCCTCAGACGGAAACCGTCTTGGCATACGAGCCCGACTACTTCCTTGAGCCGGTGGACGGGTACCCGGAAACCGTGCGTATGAGCTACGGCCTGGAGCCAGCGACCGTGCGTGCGCTCATGGGCCGGGGAGAGCATGATATCTCCAGTCAGTGGATGCCGCCCGAAGTCTATGCGGGCCTGGCCGAGGACGGCGCGACCCTGGTGACGGAGGCGGGCCTGACGGGCGAATATTTCAAGCTTAACACCCAGCGGCCCCCACTTGATGATGTCCATTGCCGGCGCGCCCTCGCCTATGCGTTCGATTACGCAACCATGGCGCAGTTAACGCAGATCAACGATGACACCTCCACCGGCGTGCCAATGTCGGGCGCGATACCCATGGGCATGGTCGGCTTTGACCCCGATCTACCGGTCTTCGCCCAGGATATGGCCCTTGCGCAGGCAGAGCTTGAGCAATGCGCCTATGACCCGGCTGAGAACCCCTTGGATGTGGTGTTCATCGCCGAGACGCCGGCGCGTGAGCGCGGGGCGTTGATGATGCAGGCGATATACAGCCAGTTGGGCTTTGATGTGGAAATCACCCGCACGCCCTGGGCGCTTTTGACCGAGCAAGTCACCGCGCCCCCCACAGCACCGCATGTGGTCGAGATCGCGATCGGCGCCGCTTCGCCGGATACGGATTCGCTTCTCTACGCGATGTATCATTCCTCGCAGCCGCCGACCTGGATTTCGTCGTCTTACTACGCAAACCCGGAACTTGATGCGCTGCTCGACCAGGGTCGGGTCGAGACGGACCCGAGCGCACGGCAAGAGATCTATGCCAAAGCCAATGCCATCCTTGCCGAGGCGGTGCCCGATATCTTCGCCTACGAACTGCAGAGCCCGTTCGCTGTGCGAGAAGGCGTGACTTACCATAACCTCGCAGACCCCAGCCGGACTTACCCGACCGCTGGTTTTAATATGCGGTTTGCGGATGTTTCGGTTCCGGAATCCGAGTAAGTGTTACCTAGGGGTGGGTCCGCATCACTTGGAAGCGGACCCGCCCTTTCTTGAGGACGAAGAGTGACCATCCTCCGCCGTTTGCTCTGGCGCCTCGGCGCGTCTCTGATTGTGCTTGCGGGCGTGTCGATGCTGATTTTTCTGATCGCCCGGATCATTCCGGGCGATCCGGCGCGTATTGCTTTGGGTCCCCGCGCCACCGAAGACCAAGTCGCGCAAATGCGCGAAGCGCTGAATTTAGATGAACCGATTGTCGTGCAATATGCCCTCTTCATGGGCGACCTGGTGCGCGGCGATTTGGGCATATCGCTCTATTCAAACCGCCCCGTCATGACGGATTTGGCCGAATACCTGCCCGCCTCCTTGGAACTGGTCCTGCTCTCGGGTCTGATGATGGTGGCGCTTGGCCTGCCGCTCGGCGCCATCTCAGCCCGCTACCGGGGCCGATGGCCCGACAACCTCTTGCGGGTCATAACGCTCCTGGCGGTCTCGGCGCCCGCCTTTGTCTGGGCCATCGGACTGGTCCTGGTGTTTGCCTATATCCTGCCGCTCTTTCCGATCACCGGTCGGTTGAGCGACACGATGGAAATCCCACGCCTGACCGGGTTTTTGCTGGTCGATACCCTGGCGGCGGGGCGGCTCGACGCCTTTGCCTCCGCGCTCCACCACCTAATCCTGCCCGCCTTCGCCCTGGCACTTTCCGGGATCGGGCAAGCGGCGCGACTGACCCGGTCCAATATGATCGCCACTTACGACACGCCGGCCGTCGAAATGGCCCAAGCCTACGGCTTTCCCGAAGGCCGCGTCGCACGGCGCTATGCCTTCAAGCCCTCCTTGATCCCGTCACTGACGATCATCGGCCTCGATTTCGCGGCCCTTCTGGGCAACGCTTTCCTGGTGGAGCTCATTTTCGCTTGGCCGGGCCTCTCGCGCTACGGCGTCGGCGTGATCTTACAAAAGGACCTCAACGCCATTGTCGGCACGGTGCTGATCATCTCGGCCACGTTCCTCATTGCCAACATCATCGTCGATATTTTGGTGTCCGTGCTCAACCCGCGCATCCGATTGTCCGAGGACGGTCTTTGAGGCGCACGGCCTACATCCTTTTGTCGAACCCGCTGTCGGTGATCGGCCTTTTGCTGGTGGGCGCGGTGTTTCTTTGCGCCGCCTTCGCCGGCGTGATCTCCCCCCATCCCGACCATGCGGGGGCGGTGATTAACTTCGCTTTCGCCAATCAACCCCCGTCATTGGACTACCTCCTCGGGACCGACGTGGTGGGCCGTGATATCCTGACCCGCATCATCTACGCCTACCGCGTCGCCCTCGGCATGGCACTCGTTGTCCTTCTGATCGCACCCCCCATCGGTGTCACCGTGGGGCTGATCGCGGGGTATATCGGGGGCTTTGTAGACTTTGCCCTGATGCGGATCACCGATATCTTTCTGTCGATCCCGCCATTGGTCCTCGCGCTTGCCATCATGGGCCTTCTCGAACCCACTCTGATCAATGCCATGCTGGCGGTGACGGCGATGTGGTGGCCCTGGTACGCGCGCCTGGTCTACAACATCACCCGCGGCGAAAAGGTCGAAGGCTATGTGCTCGCCGCCGAGGTGATCGGCGCGTCCAAGGCCCACATCATGTTCCGAGAAATCCTGCCCAATTGTGTGCCTGCCATCGTCACTAAGATGACGCTCGATTTCGGCTTCGTCATTCTCATCGCGTCCTCGCTGAGCTTTCTGGGGCTCGGCGTACAAGCCCCAACGCCGGACCTCGGCTCCATGGTCTCTGAAGGCACGAGGTATCTCCCCGACAGCTGGTGGATGACGGTGTTTCCTGGGCTCGCCATCGTTGTGGCCGTCTTCGGCTTCAATCTGGTGGGCGACGTCCTCCGTGACGTCTTGGAGCCCGATTGATGGTTCCGACCCTTGATATCGCCGACCTCCGCCTGTCCTTTCGGAATTGGGCGGGCCGGTCGGAGGTGCTGCACGGCATTGACCTGACCATTGCGCCCGGGGAGCGGGTGGCACTGGTCGGCGAAAGTGGCTCTGGTAAGTCGGTGACATCGCGCATCGTTCTCGGCACCCTTCAGGAGCTGCGCACGGCAGAGGTATCGGGCCGGGTCAGCTTTGAAGGCCAAAACCTCGCCGAGCTTTCGGTCAATGCGCGGCGCGATCTCCGCGGACGTAAGATGTCGATGATCTTTCAAGACCCGACCTCCGCGCTGAACCCGGTGTTTCGTATTGGCGCGTTGTTTCACGAGGTTCTAAAGCGCCGCCATCCAACCATTTCCTTGGACGAAGCCCGGCATCGCGCGGCGTCGATCCTAAGGGACGTCTCCATTGAAGACACCGGGCGCGTGTTCGACAGCTATTCCTTTCAACTCTCGGGCGGCATGAACCAACGGGTGATGATCGCCATGGCCTTGATCAACGAACCGCGCCTTCTTTTGGCAGATGAGCCCGGCACCGCGCTCGACGTCACGGTCCAGGCCCAGACCCTCAGCTTGATGCGGGATCTGGTGGCGCGTCTGGGCACATCCGTGCTCTTGATTTCCCACAATTTGGGCGTCGTGCGCGAATTCGCTGACCGGATTTACGTCATCTATCGCGGACGCATCGTGGAACGCGGGCCGACACACGCCATTTTTGCTGAGCCCAAGCACCCCTACACCCGAGCGCTACTGGCCGCGATCCCGCGCCTGACCGGGGGCGGCGTGCCGGAGATTGAAGAGCGCTCGCTGAGCTTCGACGATCCGATCGCTGTGCATGGGGAAGGGGCGTAGTGTCCCAACCGATCCTCTCTGTTGTGTCACTTTCGAAGACCTTTACGGTGGGCAAGTCGCAAGTGAATGCAGTGGACGACGTGTCTTTGGACGTGTTTGAAGGCGAGTGTTTAGCAATCGTCGGCGAAAGCGGTTCCGGCAAAAGCACTTTAGCCAACATGATCCTCGGGCTTTACCCGCCATCGGCCGGTCAGATCACCTATCGAGGCATCCCTCTTCCGGCAAAGAGGAACAAGGCCCATCGCCGCGAAATCCAGCTCGTGCAGCAAAACCCGCTTTCGGCTCTCAATCCACGCCGCTCGGTTGGGGCTTCGCTTCGTCTGGCGCTCGATGTCCATGGTCACGGCGCCCCGGCGGAACGTCCCGCAATGGTCGCAGCGCTCCTGGAAGAGGTTGGCCTCGAGCCGGGGCTCGCCCGCCGCGCCCCTGCGGGGCTCTCCGGCGGACAGCGCCAGCGGATCGCGATTGCCCGCGCGCTCGCCTGCCAGTCGCGGATCGTCGTCCTCGACGAGCCGACCTCGGCCCTCGACGTTCTGGTGCAGGCGCGCGTTTTGCGATTGCTCGACGAATTGCGCGCAACGCGCGGGCTGACCTACCTCTTTATTACCCACGACCTCTCGGTCGTGCGCAACATTGCCGACCGTGTCGCGGTTTTCCAGCGGGGCCGGTTGGTGGAACTGGCGGCGACCGAGGTGTTGTTTGCCACACCTAAGAGCGACTACACGCGGTCGTTGATCTCTGCGGTGCCCGTCATATCGGAGACCGAGCTGGCCTTGCGCGACGCCCTAGCCCAAGGGGGAGGCCGATGAGAGCACGAAGGGTCATCAACGCGGTCGAAGCCCATGCCGAAGGCGAGGGCGGCCGGGTGATCACCGGCGGCATGCCGCTTTTGAAGGGCGCGTCGGTCAAGGAAAAGATGCTTTATATGCACGAGCATCACGACGACATTCGGACTTTGATGCTGCAAGAACCCCGCGGCAATCCTGCGCTTTGCTGCAACGCGCTCGTGCCGCCCTGCCATCCTGAGGCCGAAGCGGGCTTCATCATCATGGAGCAGACGGAATATCCGCCCATGTCTGGTTCCAACACGATCTGCGTGGTGACGGTCCTTTTGGAAACCGGCGTTATCCCGATGGCCGAACCCGTGACCCATCTGACGCTGGAAGCCCCGGTTGGGCTGATCCGTGTCGAGGCGTGTTGCAACGACGGGAAGGTCGAACGGGTGAAGTTCCTCAACGTGCCTGCCTTCGCGACGCATCTCGACATCCAACTCGACGTGCCGGGCTTTGGCCCCATCACCGCGGATATCGCCTGGGGAGGAATGTTTTATGTCATCGCCGATGCGGCGCAGTTTGGCCTGTCGCTGAAGGCCGAAGAAGGAGCGGCCATCGTGCGCGCCTGCGAAGCAATGCTTGCCGCGAGCAAAGCTCAATTCCCGGTCACCCATCCGACAGACCCAGAGTTCAGTGGCCCGACGATATCGCAACTCACGGCTCCGCCCGACATGGATGGCCATGACGGGATCAGCGCCGTCTCGGTCTCCGGCGGAGCCTACAAACCGGACGGCCTCACCGGCGCGCTCGACCGGTCCCCTTGCGGCACCGGCACCTCTGCCAAGATGGCGGTGCTCCATGCCAAGGGTCTTCTCGCGCCTGGCCAGGACTACGTGAATGCGGGGCCATTGCGCACCGCCTTTACCGGCCGCATTGAAGAGAAAACCAAAGTTGGCCCGTATGATGCCATCGTGCCCAGCCTCTCGGGTCGCGGCTGGATAACCGGGCTCAGCCAGTACCTCCTAGACCCCACAGACCCTTTTCAGACTGGCTTCACCATAGGCGACATCTGGGCAGGCTGATGGGAGGCCTGACCCATTCGGCCTAAAGGTGCTGTCATGGCTATTTGGCGGCGCGAGTATGCCCCTGTTTGCGTGCGTCGCCTCGTCGCTCCATCAAACAACCATCCGATCGTGCGCCCCATCTTGCGGCTACATTTCCATAGCTTCAGCGAAGTGTTCCAACCGGGGTGAAGCACCGGTCTTCACCGGGCCTGAGGAAAGCGGTTAGCGGGAAATTAGGTGTTGTGGGCTATTCGCTCACTCCGATGGGTGTGATGTTGCCGATACGAAATTGGCCGCCTGCGAGAGGAGGATTAGTCTTTCTCGCAGTGATGGCCCTTTGGACGGGCGCTGGCATATGGACCTACGGCGTCGCCGTCCGCGAAAACAACGCCGTTCAGCTGCGAGGCATCTCCGAACAAATCGCATGGCGCGTTGAGAAATCTGTGGATTTCGTTGTCATTGCGGCGACTGAGTTGCTGATATCGGGACAGACCGATTGCAGTATCGCTTCACAACAAGTTCTTCGACAATCGATCGTCGTAACGGGGAAATCCATCCAAGCCTTCCTTGTCACGCCAAATGGCGCGTGCCGGGCTTTTGAAGAAAGTCCTATCGATCTCCCTTCAGAAGTGGACCGTGCCCAATGGAGCCAAGCAACCAATCCAAACTTCAGATTTGGTATCGTTGGCTCTGATCAAAGCCAATATCTGGGGATTTCTTGGGGCTTTGGCACGGAACTGGAGTTGGTGTCGTTTATCAACCCCGAAGCCGTGGTGTTCGACACGCTGCCTGCTGAATTGCGAGACCGGGGACGGATAGATCTGGCGATAGACGGTGAGTTCGTCGGCGCTTTCCTTGGAGACGCGGCGGCCGATATCGAGGGCGGCGACTGGGGCGTCTTTGTGACCGACGATGCGCGCTATCCTATCTCCGTGGCCCTGCGCGTTGATCGCGATGACCTGGACCAATGGCACGCCAATATCCCCCCTGGCTTGATCATAATTTGGTCCGGCGTCGGTTTTTTATTCTCATGCGGTTTGGCCTATGCCGTCGTCAGTCGGCACGATCAGGTCCTAGCGGATGTCGTCCGGGCGCTGACGCATCAACAGATGACAGCCCATTTTCAACCGCTCTTTGAGACCGGGTCTTTGAAGGTTGTGGGATGCGAGGCGTTGGCGCGGTGGACCAAACCAGACGGAGAGATTGTCTCGCCCGGGCGCTTTATTCCGCTGATCGAAGAGCATGGTCTGGCTGATGATCTTTTGTCGATCATGATGGAGCATGCCGCAAAAGCGTTGCGCCCCATCATCGAGGCGGAGGATGACTTCTATGTCAGTTTCAACGTCACCCCAGATCAACTCAGCCAGGAAGGTTTTGCAGCGGCGATGATTGCCCTGTCGCGCAAACACCTGATGCCGCCTCAGCAAGTCTGTATCGAAATCACCGAACGCCAGATCATGTCCTCGGTAGAGACCGCCGCGGAAGAGACAGCGGCCCTTTCGGCGGCGGGGTTCCGGATCGCGATTGACGATGCAGGGACGGGCCATAACGGGTTGGCATCTATGCAAAGATTGTCTGCCAATACCATCAAGATCGATAAATTCTTTGTGGATCATATCGAGGATGACCCACGCTCGCGGGTGATGGTCGACATGTTTGTCTCCGTTGCCGCCCGATACGGCATGCAGACGGTCGCCGAAGGTGTTGAGACCTCGGCGCAACTCGCGACCCTGCGATCCGCCGATGTCTCCCACGTTCAAGGCTTCCTCCTGTCTAAACCGCTTCCGGCCGACGAGTTTGTAGAGCGATTTAAGAGCGGTTGGATCCATGGTGAGAAACCGGAGGCAAGCGCGGGTCGCGTTGATCTGCCGGACCTTTCGCGTCGCTATCAGGTCAACGGGCCTTTCGAAAGCGAGCCCGGTGATAATGTCCAAGACGCCGACGATGCCGAAGTGCAGCGGTTGGCAGCGCTTTATCGCTACCAGATCCTCGACACGGAAGAAGAGGAGGCCTTCGATCGCATCACGCGGATCATCCGAAACGCGCTTGACTCGACTATGGCTGCAATCGCGCTCATTGATGCGGAACGCCGTTGGTTCAAATCGGTCGCGGGCGGAAAACGCGGTGAACTCCCCCGGGAAGAGTCGTTCTGCAACCTGACGATAAAATCGCCGATGCCGACGGTTGTGCCGGACGCCCATCAAGATCCGCGGTTTCAGGACAATATCTTAGTGACCGGCCCCCCGTATGTGAGGGCCTATATTGGCGTTCCACTTCAGATGTCAGACGGCCATCGGATCGGCTCTGTATGCTGCGTGGACACGCATCCGCGCGAGTTCTCAGAAAAGGAGGTGCAGCTCGTAAAGGACCTCACTTCTATTGTGATCGAACAAATCGAAATGCGATCGATCGCTTTGTTCGATGAGATGACTGGGGCACGGTCGCGCCAGAGCTTTAATACAGAAGCCAAAATCCAATTGGCGACCTCAAGGATTCACCGCAGGCCCTTTAGCGTCATGATGCTCGATATTGATCACTTCAAACAAGTCAACGATGGCTATGGGCACAAGGTTGGCGATGAGGTTTTGGCAGAACTGGGAGACCGCGTCTCGCAACTCCTCCCCGAGCGATACCTCTTTGGACGTCTCGGCGGTGAAGAATTCGCAATTGCAATGCCCGGAACCGAGATATCGAGTGCCAGTGCGTTGGCGGAACGCCTAAGAAAGATCATTGAGATCAACCCTTTCGCGACGTCGCGCGGCGCGGTTCCAGTGACCTTAAGTATTGGAATTGCACGGCAGGTTTCGCCTGACGATAGCTTAGATCAGATTTTAGAGCAGGCGGATTGGGCGCTTTATCAAGCCAAAGGACGCGGTCGCAACCGGATCGTTACCTTCGACCAAGACGTGGCCTGACCGCGCGATCCGGCCGTTGAAAAGCCTCGCGGTCGAGCAACTCCTAATCGCTAAAGCCGCGCAGGAAGTAGACCAGCGAAAGCACGAGACCGAACAAGATCACAATAGATCGGAGATACTGCGTATTCACACGCTTCGCTGCGCGGCCACCGACATAGCCTCCAATCGTGCTGCCCACCATCATGGCGACGGCCTCGGGCCATGCGATAAGGCCGCCAATCCCAAAGACAGCAATGCTCAGGATCGTAAAGCTTGTCGCCAGGAGATTCTTGATGCTGTTCGCGACATGGAAGTCGGCGGTTCCCAGCATTTGAGCGATTGCCAACAGAATAATACCGAGACCGGCGCCAAAATAGCCGCCGTAGATCGAGGACAAAAAGAGGGCCAAATAAATGGAAAGGCGCCCACCGCTTTCTCCGACGTTCCGCAAAAGCCATGATCGCAAACGATCACCCAATGCAAAAAGGATCGTCGCGAAGAGGATCAGGAAGGGAATGAGAGCTTCAAAAAGCGCGGGATCGGATACGAGTAACAGGACCGAACCTGTGATGGCCCCGAGACCTGAAATGACCAAGAGGGGAATGATCCGTCGCCCGAGGCCCCGCAGTTCTTCCCCATAAGCGAAGAGTGCCGCGGCATTAGACGGCAAGAGCGCGAGATAGTTTGTGGCATTCGCCACCACAGGCGGCAGACCCACCGCCATCAGGGCCGGAAACGTAAAGAGCGTCGCCCCTCCCGCAATCGCGTTCCACATGCCGCCCAAAAGGCCAATGACGACCAACATCGAAGCCTGCGCAGCGTCCATTCCCATCCCTCGGTCGCTTAGGTTCTAAGGGACCTTAGGTTGGCCATTGCTTTAGCAAAAACGAATAAATACGATAAGTCCCATGAATAAAATCGAACGTCTGCCACTTGGCTCTGACCTTCTTCATACGTTCGCGATTATCGCGGAATGTGGAACCCTCACCGGTGCGGCGAACCGTTTGGGACGGACCCAATCGGCGATCAGTGTTCAACTCCGAAAGCTGGAAGAGAGCCTAGGAACAACGCTGTTCGTTCGAAGCGCGCGGGGCATGGCGCTGACATCGGCCGGAGAGGCTTTGTTGATGCGTGCTCAGCCAATCCTCTCTGCCATCAGGGATGCCGCAGACCTCTTTCTTGAACCTTTGACCGGCGCAATCCGCGTGGGCCTTCCGGATGATTTCGACGAGGATATGCTCGAACGCATCTTGTCGCTGTTCGCAGATGCCCATCCCGGCGTTCAGGTTTTGGCCCGCTCAGGCTGTACGTCAGGATATCCCGCCGCTCTTCACTCCGGGGACTTAGATGTCGCCGTTTGCTCCGGTCTTGACGATTTAGGAGGAGAGCCCCTTGGCAGTGAGCCAATCGTATGGGCCGCCCGCCAAGGTGCGGTCTGGCCGAAAGATGCCCCGGTGCCCTTGGCTCTGCTTGACCGGCCGTGTTATTGGCGAGACCTTCCATCCGAGGCGCTCAAAAAATCGGGCAGGGATTTCCGAATTGCGTTTCAAAGCGGGAGTTTCACAAGTCTAAAGGCTGCGCTTCGATCCGGCCTCGCCGTCGGATTGCTGCCGGGATCTTGTGTGGACGACGCGTTGGTCACCTTGAAAAAGAAGGATGGGTTTCCGGACCTTCCCGTGTCGCTCCGTTCAATCCTGCGCTCCCCTCAAGCTCCAACGCAATTGGCTGACGCTATGGTTGAGGCAATAAAGACAGCGCGGACACTGTAATGGCCAATGACGAACTCGCAGATGCGTGAGTAACGCTGCGTCGATCGTCAGGGAATGAGTGCCGATTGCCGGCGCAAAGCCACCATGAGCTTATATAAAGTGCCGTAGAGCGAGCGGGATGGGGTATGCTGTTCTGCCCGAATTGCCCGAGTGAAGGCTGGGGCAATCGTAAATCCTCCTGACGTATGCCGAATTAACATGGCTGTGGCTCGCGGATTTTGGGACGCGGTTGGTCGCCCGATCCCGGTCATCCGAAAGCGTGCAGTCTATGGACAACCTCCATCGCCCGATTTGACCCAGCGCAAATTGATCCCTGCTTCGGCGGGTTAAGCTCGGCCAAGTGAGTGTAGCGCCGACGCCCTGGAGAGCCCCATGAATGTCATGATCGTCTTTCAATCCATTGAAGGTCAGACCGCAAAGATTGCGCGGGCCGTTGGAGCCCAGGCAACGGAGGCGGGCCATGGGGTGCGGGTGGTGAACCTGGCCGGGTCGGACGAGCCACCGCCGATTGACGAGGCGGATGCGGTGATCTTGGCGGCCTCGGTTCACGAGCGTCGCCACCCGGAAGTATTTGAGATCTATATCACGGCCCATCGGAAAGAGCTCGAAGCGCGGAAGACGCTTCTTCTCTCGGTCAGCCTCAAGGCCGCCTTTCCAGAAGGCGAAGAGGAAGCCGGGGATTATCTAACCGAGCTTAAAATGCGGACCCTCTTTGAGCCGAGTGCCGAGGCGCTGGTGGCCGGGGCGGTGCGAAGTGGGGCCTACGACTATTTCCAATCGGAAGTCCTCCGCCACGTGGTCCTCCGTGAGCACGCCTACGATCCGAACGAAGGTCCCCATGAATTCACCGATTGGGACTCGCTTGATCGCCTCGTTGGCGACTTCCTGAGCCCCGCGGTGGAAGCGAAAGCCGGCTGATCTACGCGAGGCTCCGCCGTCCGCTCCACAGCGCGGCGGCGAGGGCGAGGATCCCGAGCGCGCCTGCAACAACTAAGAGCGTGTCGCTCCCGAGGTTTTGCACCATGACGCCGATGAGCGCCCAGGCGGCCGCGGCCCCATAGGCGGGATTGCCGGTTCGGGAGAGGAAGATTGCGGCAAGGCCCACTGCGAGCAGGATCGCCATGACAGCCGCCGGGATCTCGCCCAGAATCCCGTATCCGGCGAGCAAAAGCCCAATCGCCACCGACGAGGCCGCCGTCAGCCACCCCGCATAAAGCCCAATCGGCCAGGCGAGCCAGGGCCGGTCGGACTTTTCGGCGGCGAAGAGGCCGAGAAGGGCCGTGACGAGCATCGCCCAGATCATCACGGTGGCCCAAACCGGGCTTTGGAGTGCCACCGTATTCCAGCCCGCGCCGATGACGAAACTGACAAAGAGCGGCCACCGGGTGGCATCCCAAACCGGGTCATGGGCCCGGCGGAGCACACCGAAAGCCGCCGAAGCGAGGAGCCAAAGAAAGATTACCCCCCAGATCGCGAAGGCATAGCCCGCCGGCTGGACGGGCGGGTTGACCTGGGGCACCGGGAATTGCTCCGGCGCAAAGCCGGTGAAAGTCACGAGATAGGCCCCGGCCGAAAAAGCGAGGGTTGCGAGAAGAACGAGGACGGCTTTGACCATCAGACAAGCTCTCCCTTGGCGGTGATCCGGCTCTTGCCGCCGATCCAAGGCCCGAGCGCCTGGGGCAAAACCACTTCCCCCGCTTCCGTTTGGCCGTTTTCGAGTACCGCAATCAGGCAGCGCCCGACCGCAAGGCCCGACCCATTGAGCGTGGCGAGGTATTCGGGCTTGCCGCCCGCCTCGGGCCGATAACGCGCATTCATCCGCCGGGCCTGGAAACTCCCGCAGGTCGAAACGGAAGAGATCTCGCGATAGGTGCCCTGGCCCGGGAGCCAGACTTCGATGTCGTGGGTTTTCTCGGCGCCAAATCCGGTATCGCCCGAGCAGAGGACAACCGTCCGGAAAGGCAGTCCCAGCCGTTCGAGCACGGCCTCGGCACAGCGGGTCATCCGTGCGTGTTCCTCCATGCGGTCTTCTGGCCGACAAACCGTCACCATCTCGACTTTCTCAAACTGGTGCTGGCGGAGCATGCCGGCGGTGTCTTTCCCCGCCGATCCCGCCTCGGAACGAAAACACTGGGAATGGGCCGTGTAGCGCCGCGGCAGATAGCTTTCGGCCACGATGAGATCGTTGACGATATTGGTCAGTGTCACTTCCGATGTGGGGATCAGCCACCACCCATTGGTGGTCTTGTAGCTGTCCTCGCCAAATTTCGGGAGTTGCCCGGTCCCAAACATCATCTCTTCGCGCACCAGGACCGGCGTGATCGTCTCCGTCAAACCGTGTTCTTCGGTGTGAAAGTCGAGCATAAACTGCGCCAGCGCCCGGTGGAGCCGGGCGACAGCGCCCGACAAGAGCACAAAGCGTGAACCCGCGAGCTTGGCGGCCACCTCGAAATCCATCCCCGGTTTGACGCCTTCGATCTCGAAATGCTCCTTCGCGGTAAAAGCGAAGTCCTTCGGCTCGCCCCAGCGGCGGATCTCGACATTGTCGTCCTCGTCGGCGCCTTCGGGAACCTCGCCCAGGAGGATGTTGGGCAACCCCGCGAGGAGGTCAGTGAGCTTGGCGTCTTCGGCCTTTGCGGCCCCTTCAAGCCGGGCGATCTCGTCTTTCTTCTCGGCCACAAGCGCCCGCAGCCGCTCAAACTCCGCCTCGTCGCCCTTGGCCTTGGCCGCGCCGACATTTTTCGAGGCCGCATTCCGTTCGGCCTGGGCGGCCTCTGCCGCTCCGATGGCGGCCCGCCGTGCCCCATCGATGGCGAGCACCTCCGCCGAGACACCCGAGAGCCCCCGCCGCGCCATCGCGGCGTCAAACGCGTCAGGGTGGTCGCGGATATATCGAATGTCGTGCATTGGGCTCGTCCAGTTTTGCGAGGTCTCCCATACCAGGGCAGGGTCGAAATGAAAGCCCCGGGGCTCTGCAGCACTCCTCTTGGTGCGCCTTTGGTTTAAACAAATGACTGGCGTTTTTTGGAGGGCGCGTTCTGTGAAAAGCTCGTCCAAAGACGCGGGCGGACCGGCGCGTCGTTAGGATGAATGGGTTTCTAGCCGGACCCGTGATCCGTAACTTCCTTGATGTTCAATGATGCTTTGAGCCAAGCCGCATAGTCGGCCAGGGCCGCCTCGTTACGGGAGCAATAGGTCCACTTTTGTTGCCGCTTTGCGTTGATGAAACCGGCGCGGCGAAGGAGGTCAATGTGACGGCTCATTGTCGGTTGGCTGACGCCGAAGTGCTCCGCGATCAAGTGAACGCAAACCCCAATCTTCACTGGATCCGCTGACTCTTGCTTTGAAAAGTGAGCGTTTGGATCGTCCAGGAGCCGCAGCACTTCGATGCGGGTTTCGTTGGCCAGGGCCTTGACTTGATCTTCCCTATTGCTCATACGAATAGTCAAATAGCTATGTAGCTAAATGTCAATGAGATTGTGGGGAGTCTCGATGCTAGACCTAAACGAGCGATTTTCATTTGATGGCGAGTCGGTGGCATGGGGAGCAATGGGAGAGGGTGATCCGATCATCCTAATCCACGGTTTCCCGTGGTCCGCTCAATCCTGGCGGGCCATCGCGCCTTGGTTGGCCAAGACCCACAAGGTCTACTATTTTGACATGCTGGGCACCGGGCTTTCCGAAAAGGGTCCCACCCAAAACGTCACCGAATCTGTTCAAAGCGATCTTTTGGAGGCGTTGGTCGGCGACTGGGGCCTCACGCGCCCTCAAGTCGTGGGCCATGACTTCGGCGGCCTTTGCGCGCTGCGCGGCCATTTCGTGAACGGGATCGAATACGGAAGGTTGCATTTGGTAAACGCCGTGGCAGTGCTTCCGTCCGGCTCGCCGTTCTACGCCCATGTGGCGAATTACGAGCCGGCTTTCGCGGGCCTGCCGGACTACGCCCACGACGCACTTTTTCGGGCGTACATTCAGGCCGCTGCCCATTACGAACTGCGCGAAGAGACGGCCGAGATGTACCTAGCCCCATGGACGGGGGAGGTCGGGAAAGCTGCCTTCTATCGTCAGATCGCTCAAGCCGATCTCGGCAATATCGAGGAGGCGCAGAAGCGCTATGCGCCGCCTGACTTTGACGTGCATATCACTTGGGGCATGCGCGATACGTTCATTCCGTCAGAGCACGGTCGGGAAGTCGAAACTGCGCTAAGGGCAAAGAGTTTTACGCCCATCCATGAGGCGTCTCACATTGTCCAAGAGGACGCGCCAGCGGCATTGTTGGGGTCTCTTTTACAGGCAGTCTGACCGAACCTTTCATCGGCAAACGCCATTCCATTCGCCAAACCGGCTGGCCAAAACACATGGTTATGGGCCGGTTCGCGTCTTTGGTTCCCGATGTCAAAAAGTCCATTAGAGCGAAGATACCTTGCCCTTTGACAAGCCCGCCCCTTGCTTGCCAAGCAAAAGGCCCACAGATAGAAGCCCGGGCGTGGGGTCGGCGCTGCCCGAACGCCCGCCAAAACACCCGGATGACGCCGGCAAGACGAAGGACAGAGCATGCTAGTCACCCCAGCCTATGCCCAGGCCGCCGGCGGATCGGGCGGTGCGTTTATTCAGTTCGTGCCGCTCATCCTGATCTTCGCGATCATGTATTTCCTCCTCATCCGGCCCCAGCAGAAGAAGCTGAAAGATCACCAGAAAATGGTCGCAGCCCTCCGCCGGGGGGATGAGGTGATCACCCAGGGCGGGCTGATTGGGAAGGTCACCAAGGTCAAGGAAGACAATGAAGTCGAAGTCGAATTGGCCCAAGGCGTGAAAGTGCGGGTGGTCAAAAACACGATCGCGACGGTGAAAAGCAAGACCGAACCGGTGAGCGAGAGCTAAGCGAGGCGCGGGCGGATGCTCCAAATCGAAGGCTGGAAACGCGTCACGATCTGGCTGACGGTGGCCTTGGGCCTCCTCTTTGCGATGCCCAATTTCTTCTACGAGCGGGTCGAGACCTCGAACGACGCCGAAGCGGTGATCGAGGCCACGGGGACCACCAACGAGACCCTCGAAGCCGACCGGACGCTCTGGCCCGATATCCTGCCCGGAACGCTGGTGAATTTGGGCCTCGATCTTCGCGGCGGGGCGCATCTTTTGGCCGAGGTCCAACTCGAAGACGCCTATGCGGAACGGATGAATTCGCTTTGGCCCCAAGTGCGCGACATCCTCCGGGACGAGCGGGCAGTGGTGGGCTCGATCCGCCGCCAGGACGGGCCGGAGGACGAGTTGCGCGTCAGGATCTCCCAGCCCGACGGGATGGCCCGCGCCGTCCAATTGGTGCGCACGATCGGGACGCCGGTTTTCTCACTGACGGGCGTGGCCCAGAACGACATCGAGGTGTCGGGCGCGGGCGACATCCTGACCGTGACCCTCTCGGCGGCCGAGATCAACGCCACCAATGACCGGACGATCGAGCAAAGCCTCGAGATCATCCGCCGCCGGGTCGACGAGGTGGGCACCCGCGAACCTACGATCCAGCGCCAGGGTGAAGACCGGATCCTCATCCAAGTGCCAGGGATCGGCTCGGCAGAGGAACTAAAAGCGCTCATCGGCACAACGGCGAAACTCACGTTCAACCCGGTCGAAGGACGCGCCGCGGAGGCGACTGAAAATCCCGGCCCCCGCAACATCGTTTTGCCCTCCCTCGACGAGCCGGGGCTGTTTTATATTCTCGACGCGACCCCGGTGGTCACCGGCGAGGAACTCACCGACGCCCAACCGGGCTTTGACCAGAACGGGTTTCCGTCGGTGAATTTCCGGTTCAACACGTCGGGCGCGCGGAAATTCGGTGATTATACCCTCGAAAATATCGGCCAGCCCTTCGCGATCGTTCTCGACGAACAGGTGATATCGGCCCCCGTCATTCAGTCCCACATCCCCGGCGGGTCGGGCCAGATTACCGGCAATTTCAACGTAGAAGAGGCCACCGAGCTTGCCGTGCTTCTTCGCGCCGGGGCGCTGCCGGCGGAATTGACCTTCCTTGAAGAGCGCACCATCGGCCCCGAGCTCGGTCAGGATTCCATCGATGCGGGTACGATCGCCTGTATCGTCGCCTTCGCGGCAGTGCTGGTCTTTATGGGGCTTTCCTACGGGCTCTTTGGGCTTTTTGCGAACATCGCCCTCATTATCAATGTGGGGCTTCTTTTCGGGCTTCTGTCACTCATCGGCGCGACGCTGACGCTGCCGGGGATTGCTGGGATCGTTCTGACCATCGGGATGGCGGTGGATGCCAATGTGTTGATTTTTGAGCGGATCCGGGAAGAGCTCAAAACCGCCAAGGGCCCGGCGCGGGCGATTGAGCTTGGCTATGAAAAGGCGCTCTCGGCCATCATCGACGCCAACATCACCACCTTCATCACCGCGGTTATTCTCTTTGCCATGGGCTCCGGGCCGGTGAAGGGCTTTTCGGTGACCCTGGGCCTCGGGATTCTCACCTCGGTCTTCACGGCCATCTTCGTCACCCGGCTTTTGATCATTATGTGGTTCGAGCGGCGTCGGCCCAAAGCGGTGGAGGTCTAAGCGGTGCGGCTGAAACTCGTTCCTTCCGAGACATCCTGGAACTTCTTTGCACGGTCAAAGCTTTGGCTCGGCATCTCCGCCGTTCTTATGGTGCTCGCCTTCGTGAGCTTTTTGATCCAGGGGCTGAATTTCGGCATCGATTTCCGAGGCGGGACGACGATCCGGACCGAAAGTGCGATCCCCGTTGATGTGGGCGCCTACCGGGACGCAATCGCGCCCCTCGAGCTCGGCGATGTCTCCATCACCGAGGTCTTCGACCCCACATTCGGGCCCGAACAGAACGTCGCGATGGTGCGGATCCAGGCCCAGGAAGGCGAAGAAAGCGTCTCTGTCGAGGTGGTCGAGCGGGTCCAAACAGCGCTTCGAGGGATCGATCCCGAGATCAAGTTCCCCTCCGTCGAAAGCGTTGGGCCCAAGGTCTCAGGCGAGTTGATCCAAACCGCCGCCATCGCGGTCATCCTCGCGATCGCGGCCGTTCTCGTCTATATTTGGCTCCGTTTTGAATGGCAGTTCGCCTTGGGGGCGGTCGCGGCCTTGATCCATGACGTGATCCTGACCATCGGGGTCTTCTCCGAACTTCAGATCCGGTTTGATCTGGCCATCATCGCCGCCCTTTTGACCATCGTTGGCTATTCGCTGAACGACACGGTGGTCGTCTTCGACCGGGTTCGGGAGAACCTTCGAAAGTACAAACAAAAGCCCCTCCAGGAGGTTTTGAACCTCTCGATCAACGAGACCCTCAGCCGGACGGTCATGACGTCGGTGACCACACTCCTGGCGCTGATCTCGCTTTACGTGCTCGGGGGCGACGTGATCCGGGGCTTTGTGTTTGCGATGATCTGGGGCGTGATCGTCGGGACCTATTCGTCGATCTTTGTGGCTTCGGCGATCCTTCTTCTGCTCGGGGTCAAGCGCGATTGGTCGAAACCGGACGCCAATCAAGGCAACCAATACGCCAACATAGATGCTTGACGCCCTTGGCGCGGCGCTGGCTCTTCCGGCGCTGCCTTGGCTCGGAGCGGCGGCCTTTATCGCCGGCGCGGTTTACGGGTTCGCAGGCTTTGGCGCGGCCCTCTTTTTCATGCCGCTCGCAGCGCGGCTGACCGATCCGCTCACGGCCGTCGCGGCGTTCTCGCTCACCGCGCTTGGTTCGGCCTTTACGGTCCTTCCGGGCGCTTGGGCGGTCTGTGATCGGCGGGCGAGCCTTTGGATCCTGGCGGCTGCGTTTCTCTTTCTGCCCTTAGGCATTCTCGTTCTCCGGTTCGGTGACCCGGTGGCGCTCCGCTGGGCAGTGTCCGCCATCGTCCTCGGGACGCTCGGCTTGATGATCACCGGTTGGCGCTACCGGTTCACGCCGGGCCCGGGGTCTTGGAGCTTTGTGGGCGCGCTCATGGGGTTTTTCGGCGGCTCGACCGGGATCAACGGGCCGCCGGTGATCCTTTTCAACCTCGCAGGCAAGGCCAAAACGGCCGTGATCCGGGCCAATACGATCGTGCCTTTGACGGTGTCGAGTTTTGCCACGCTCCCCCTCCTGATCCTTCAAGGGGCGGCCCCAGCCCGGGCCGTGGCGGCCGGCGCGCTTCTTCTGCCGGTCTACGCGTTCGGCTCCTGGGTCGGGCGGCGGTATTTCGACCCCGAACGGGCCAGTCTTTACCGAAGCACGGCCTATGTGATCATCGCCGCCTCAGCCCTTTCGAGCCTCCCGCTCTGGGGCTAGGATCGCGCGCATATGGGCAAGCCAACTCTTTCATATCTCTCCAAATATGCCGGCCGGTGCTGTCCGTCCGCGGGGCCAGAAAGGCGGCCAGGCCCATGGCGCTGAGGGCCGAGAACCTAACCGTTGCCCGGGGCGGAGTGGCGGTGTTGGAAGGCGTGAGCTTTGAGGTCCCCGACGGGGGCGCATTGGTCCTTCGGGGCCCCAACGGGTCGGGCAAGACGACGCTTCTCCGCACGCTTTTGGGCCTTCTGTCCGCGCCGGAGGGCCGTGTCACGCCGGGGTCTGACGCCATGGCCCATCTCGGCCACAGAAACGGGATCAAACCGACCTTGACGGTGGCCGAAAACCTTGCCTTTTGGGCCCGGATCTTTGGCTCCGGCCGCATCGATGGGGCTATGGAGGCGCTTGCCCTCAACCCCCTTCAAGGCCGCGCGGCCGGCACGCTCTCGGCCGGCCAATCCCGCCGCCTGGGTCTGGCACGGCTTTTGGTGGCCGCTCGACCGATCTGGCTCCTCGATGAGCCGACCACGGCGCTCGACCGGGCATCGACCGCCGCCTTTGAGGCCCTCTTAGCCAACCATCTCAAAGCGGGCGGCACGGCGGTCATCGCAAGCCACGCCCCAATCGGCCTTGATCGCTCTGCCTTTGAGATCCGCGATTTTGACGTCGCGTCCCATGCCGCCAAGGCCCGGCCGGACACCTTCCAGGCGGCGTTCGAATGAAGGGCAGAGAATGATCGCCCTCTTCTTAAGGGATCTTAAACTCTCCGTCCGCGCCGGAGGCGGGTTCGGGCTCGCCTTGGCGTTCTTTCTCATCCTCGTCTCCCTCGTGGCGTTCGCCGTTGGCCCGGCACCCGCCGCCTTGGCTCCTATCGCGCCTGGGATGCTCTGGGTGGGTGCCCTTTTGGCCGCACTCCTCTCCCTTGACCGGATCTTCGCCCTCGATTGGGAGGACGGCTCGCTCGATGCTTTGGCGACAGCACCAATACCCCTCGAAGGGGTCGCTTTGGGCAAAGCGGCGGCCCATTGGGTGACAACGGGGCTGCCTCTCACGATTGCCGCGCCCGCCCTCGGGCCGCTCCTCTTCCTCGACCCGCCCGGTCACCTTTGGCTCGCGCTCACCTTGGCCCTTGGCACACCCGCTCTCTCGCTCATCGGCGCCTTCGGTGCAGCGCTCACCGTGGGTCTCAAGCGGGGCGGGCTTTTGTTGTCGCTCTTGGTTCTGCCGCTCAACGTGCCGACCCTTCTTTTTGGCGCCGAAGCCGTCCGGCGCGCCGTGGAGGGGGCGGATCCGGCCACACCGCTCCTTTTCCTTGCCGGGATCACCGCAGGGGCCCTGGGGCTCTTGCCCTTCGCCACCGCGGGCGTACTCCGCGCAATGCTTCGGGCGTCCTGACTTGAGAGGAGGGACCATGACCCCTAGTTTCCGCCCATGACGTTTTGGGAATTCGCCAATCCGCGGGTCTTTATGGGCTGGACCGAGAAGGTCTTGCCCTGGCTCTTTGGGATCGCCGCCCTCTTTCTGGCCACGGGCCTTGTCTGGGGGTTTTTCTTCACCCCGGACGATTTCCGCCAGGGCTCGACCGTCAAGATCATCTATCTCCACGTGCCCTCGGCCTTCATGGCGATCAACGCCTGGATCATGATGCTTGTCGCCTCACTCATCTGGCTTGTCCGGCGCCACCACGTCTCGGCACTCGTTGCCAAAGCCGCAGCGCCCGTGGGCATCACCATGACACTCATCGCGCTTTTCACAGGGGCGATCTGGGGCCAGCCCATGTGGGGGACATGGTGGGCCTGGGAGCCGCGGCTCACGTCGTTTTTCATCCTGTTTTTGTTTTATCTCGGCTATGTGGCGCTCTGGGCGGCCATCGAAGACCCCGATCAGGCCGCCGATCTCACCTCAATCCTCTGCATGGTGGGCTCGGTATTTGCAGTCCTCTCCCGCTATGCGGTGTTTTTCTGGAACCAGGGGCTCCACCAGGGGGCGACGCTCTCGCTTGATGCGGACGAAAACATCGCTGATGTCTTCTGGTATCCGCTGCTTATCTGTTTGGCGGGATTTATCGTCCTTTTCATTGCTTTGGTGCTTTACCGGACCCGAACTGAGATCCGCGCCCGCCGGCTCCAGGCCATGACGCTTCGGGAGCGTATGGCGTGATGCCGGATCTTGGGAGTTATGCCACCGAAGTGGGGCTGGCTTACGCGGTCTCTCTCGCGCTCTTGGGCGGGATCATTCTTTTGAGCGTGATCCGGGCCCGCCGGGTGGCACGGGAGCTTGACGCGGCCGTGGGGCGCCGAGAGAGGCGACAGGAATGAAGATCAAGCCCCTGGCGCTGGCGCCGCCCCTCCTTTTCGCGGCCCTGGCGGGGCTCTTTCTCTCGGGCACTATGCGAGAGGATCCGGGCGCGTTGCCGTCCACCCGCGAAGGCCAGACCGCCCCGGCTTTGGCGCTCGATCCCCTTGAGGGGAAAGCGACTTTCACCGCTGAGGATCTCGCGGCGGGCGATGTCAAGCTCTTGAACTTTTGGGCCTCCTGGTGCGCCCCTTGCCGGGTCGAACACCCCAACCTCGCGCTATTGGCCGAGGAGGGGATCCCGCTTTACGGGGTCAATTACAAAGACGACCCCGACCATGCCCTTGCGTTCCTAGAGGAGCTTGGTGACCCTTATGCTGGCATCGGCGCCGATCCGACGGCACGAAATGCTTTTGAATGGGGGGTCTCGGCGGTGCCCGAGACTTTTGTGCTTGGCCGCGATGGCCAGGTGATCCTGAGATTTCAGGGCCCCGTCACCCAGCGCGCCCTTGCCGCCCGGATCCGGCCCGCCATCGAAGAGGCGATGCGCTGAGGCGCGCGTTAGCCTAAGAATGGCAGGGCTATTGCCGCCAGAAAAATGGCGGTCTCAAAGGGCGGTAGCCCTTCGGGCACGCATTTCGCAACGCGCTTGAGAAGCGCGGATGGCAGATCGATAAACATGAATGCCCCCCTAGGCACCGATCCTTAATCAATGCCGAAATCGGGGCGAAATGGCGAGGAAACAGCGCGATTTCAAACGCCGCTGTGGGCGAGTTTCAACACTCTTCGGGTAAAGACACCTTTGTCTGCGATTTGGAAACGGTGCTTTTGGGGCCGCTCGCCCATGGATTAGGCCGCCTTGGCGAGGTTCCTCAGGACGTAATGGAGAACGCCGCCATGTTCGATGTAATCGATCTCCACGGCCGTATCGATCCGGCATTTTAGGGCGATCTCTTTCACCTCGCCGTCCGGATAGGTGATGCGGCAGGGCACTTCTTCTAGGGGGCTGACGTCATCGAGCCCGGTGATGCTGACCACCTCGTCGCCCTTGAGCCCCAAGGTCTTCCGCGTCTCGCCGCCCGTAAACTCAAACGGGATCACCCCCATGCCGACGAGGTTTGACCGGTGGATCCGTTCAAAACTCTCCGCAATCACCGCTTTGACGCCCAAAAGATTGGTCCCCTTCGCAGCCCAGTCGCGGCTCGAGCCCGCCCCGTATTGCTCGCCGCCGAAAATGACGAGGGGCCTTTCCAGCGCCTTCCAGGCCATCGCCGCCTCAAAGATCGAGGTCTGTTCGCCGTCGGGCCCGAGCGTATAGCCGCCTTCGACCCCATCGAGCATCTCGTTCTTGATGCGGATATTGGCGAAGGTCCCCCGCATCATGATTTCGTGGTTCCCGCGGCGAGAGCCGTAGGAGTTGAACTCGCGCACCGGCACCTGGCGTTCGGTGAGGTAGCGCCCTGCCGGTGTGGTGTCCTTGAATGAGCCCGCCGGGGAGATGTGGTCGGTCGTGATCATATCGCCTAGAATGGCCAGGATCCGGGCGTCCTCGACATTCTCGATCACCCCGGGTTCAGGCGATATATCCTGAAAATACGGGGGGTTCTGGACGTAAGTTGATGCTGGTGGCCAATCGTAGGTCAATTGCTCAGGCGTGCGGACAGAGCGCCATTTTTCATCGCCTTCGAAAACGGAGGCGTATTTTTCCTGGAACGCTTCGCGGGTCACCGTCGCCTCGACAAGGGCCGCGACCTCCCGCTGGTCGGGCCAGATATCGCGGAGATAGACATCGCGGCCGTCGGGCGTGACGGCGATGACGTCATTGGCGAGATCAACATCCATGGTCCCAGCCAGCGCATAGGCGACCACAAGGGGCGGAGAGGCCAGGTAATTGGCCCGCACATCGGGGCTGATCCGGCCTTCGAAGTTTCGGTTCCCTGACAAAACCGCCGTGGCAACCAGATCGCCTTCCGCAATGGCGTCGGAGATCTCTTTCTGGATCGGGCCGGAATTGCCGATGCAGGTGGTGCAGCCGTAGCCGACGAGGTTGAAGCCGATGGCGTCGAGGTCGTCCTGGAGCTCTGCCGCTTCAAGATAGGCACTGACAACTTGGCTTCCCGGCGCGAGGGAAGTCTTGACCCAGGGCTTCCGATCAAGCCCCAATTCCCGCGCTTTTCGGGCCACGAGCCCCGCGCCGATCATCACGTAAGGGTTCGACGTATTGGTGCAGGAGGTGATCGACGCAATCACGACCTTCCCCGATTCCATCGCGTAATCTTCCCCTTCGACGGCCACTTCCTCGCCCATGGGCCGTTTGAAGGTCTCTTCCATCTGGCGGCGGAACTCGACTTTTGCTTCGTCGAGGGCCACGTAATCCTGGGGCCGTTTGGGCCCCGAAATGGCGGGGACGATCGTGCCCATGTCAAGCTCGAGCGTGTCCGTATAGACCGGATCGTAATCTGGACCCCGCCAGAACCCGTTTTCTTTGGCGTAAGCTTCGACGAGGGCGAGCGTGTCTTCTTCGCGGCCGGTATTTCTCAGATAGCGCAGTGTTTCACCGTCGATGGGGAAGAACCCGCAGGTCGCCCCATATTCCGGCGCCATATTCGCAATCGTGGCCCGGTCGGCGAGGGGGAGCGTGTCGAGCCCCGATCCGTAAAATTCGACAAATTTTCCGACCACTCCCTTGGCGCGGAGCATTTCGACCACTTTGAGCACGAGATCAGTGCCGGTCGTTCCTTCGCGCAAGGCGCCGGTCAGCTTGAACCCGATCACTTCGGGGATGAGCATCGAGATAGGCTGGCCGAGCATGGCCGCTTCGGCTTCGATCCCGCCCACGCCCCAGCCCAGTACCGCCGCGCCGTTGACCATGGTCGTGTGGCTGTCAGTGCCGACGAGCGTGTCGGGATAGGCCACCAACTCGCCTGACTGGTCCACGTCCGACCAGACGGTTTTGGCGAGATATTCGAGGTTGACCTGGTGACAGATCCCGGTGCCCGGGGGCACGACACGGAAATTGTCAAACGCCGATTGGCCCCATTTGAGGAAGGTATAGCGCTCCATATTGCGCTCATATTCCCGGTCGACATTCATTTGAAACGCCCGGGGGTTGCCGAACTCGTCGATCATCACCGAATGATCAATAACGAGGTCTACCGGGTTGAGAGGGTTGATCTTTTCAGGATCGCCTCCGAGGGAGACGATGCCGTCGCGCATCGCCGCAAGGTCGACCACCGCCGGTACACCGGTAAAATCCTGCATCAAAACCCGCGCGGGCCGATAGGCGATTTCCCGGGGATTTTTGCCACCCGCTGCGGCCCAGTCCGAAAAGGCGCGGATATCGTCGAGATCGACCGTTTTGCCGTCCTCGAACCGGAGCATGTTCTCGAGAACCACCTTCAGGCTGGCCGGGAGTTTGTCGAACTGGCCGAGCCCCGCCGCTTCCGCGGCCGGTATCGAGTAATAGGCGATGGATTTTGCGCCGACGTTTAGGGATTTCCGGGTATTGGCGGAATCCTGTCCGACCGTGATGGGCATGGGGCGCTCCTAACTGGCACAAGGCTGGCTATTCTCTTCGGATATCTTCCCTGGCGGGTCGTTTTCAAGGGGTCCGCTGGCAAACGGTATACCAATGCGCACCAAAATTGGTTCGGTCCGTTAAGGTTCTCTCGCAAAACCTTGATTGGCGTTTGAGCTCTGCCATGTCTAGGTCCCGGGAACGAAAGGGAACCGGCCATGCCAAAATTCTTAGCGATTGCCGCTGCCGCCTGCCTCTTTGCCCTCGGCTCAGCCAATGCCGGGGAGCGGGCGGTCGTCGTCGAGCTTTATACATCCCAGGGCTGTTCGTCCTGCCCGCCGGCGGATGCGCTGTTGGGCCAGATTGCCGATCGGGACAACGTGATCGCCTTGGCGCTCCACGTCGATTATTGGGATTACATCGGCTGGAAAGACGATTTTGCCGATCCGTCCCACACCAAGCGCCAACGGGCCTATGCCCGGGCGGCGGGCAGCCGGATGATTTATACTCCCCAGATGGTGATCGATGGCCAGACCCATGTGATCGGGTCAAAGCCGATGGATCTTTCCGATGCGCTCAACAAGCATGGTGCGCGGCCCGATCCTGTCGCCATTGACCTGGTGCGCTCAGGCGACCGGGTGCGCGTGACCGCGCGGGCGGAAGGCTCGGTGCCCCGGGGCATGGAAATCCAGCTTTTTACCTATGAAGAAGAGGCGAGCCGGGCGATCCGGCGGGGCGAGAATGCGGGCCGGACCCTGACCTACCACCACATCGTGACCGAATGGCAGACCTTGGGACAGTGGTCTGGCGACGGGGCCTATGAGGCGGTCTTGAATGTGAGCGCCGGAACCCCCCTTGCCGTGGTGGTGCAAGGCCCCAATACGGGTCCTGTGCTCGGCGCGGCGCAGCTTCGCTAGGATCGTTCCTGGCCCGGAACCAAGCCGAAGGCACCGGGCCATCGCCGTCCCGCCCCCTCGGGGCGGCGATTTGGTGCGGTGGACGCCTCTTTCGGATCTCACAACAGCCTGACAGCCATAAAGTCCGATCGTCATCGGTTGATCGCCGCCCCGGCGGAACGGCGATGGCCCGGTGCGTTGGGTCTTTATCTACCACCCCGTTCAAACGCCCGATCCACCGCCGCGGCCACGGCCTCGACCGCCACATGGTGGGGGGTATGCCCAATGCCCTCCAAGGTCGTCAGCCTCGCCTTGTCCGTGTCCTTGACCATGAGTTTGCCGTGGATCTCGACGGAGACCAGGGTGTCCGCGTCGCCGTGGACGATCTCTAGGGGCACCGGGAAACCCCCATAGCGGGGCACCAATTTGGCGATCTCGCCCTTGAGGCTCGCCCGCTGGGCGGCATTGGCCCGCAACGCAGTCCGGGTGAGTGCTAATTCCGCGCCCAAGGCGGCCGAGTAGCCCTCGGGCACCGCTTGGGGGGCAAACACGCCTTCGATGCTTCGCTGCAAATAGCTGTCGGGCACAAAGCCCGTGAGGATGGGCACGATGAACCGGCTCCCGAACCAGGACGAATTGATTTGGTAGACGAAGGGCAGGGGGCCTTCCCAGAGATGGGACGGACCGGCGACCGAGACCATCGCACGGGTCTCGCCCGGATGATCGAGGACCCAGGCCAGGGCCACCGCGGCCCCGTAGCTTTGGCCGAGGACCACGGGCATCTCTACGCCGAGCGCATCGGCGGCTTGCTTTAAGTGCCGCCCCTGGGCGCCGCTGCCTTCCGCACCGGGCTCTAGACGGTCCGACCAGCCAAGGCCCGGGCGATCAAACACCGTAACCCGGTATTTCTTCGCCAAGGCCGGAGCCAGGGCGAAGGTATAATCGCGCAAATTGCCCGAAGAGCCATGGATCAAGACCACATCCGGGCCGGCGCCCATCTGGACCGCATGGACCCGGCGGCCGTCCACCTCAACAAAGACCCCTTCGGCCGGAAACGCCGCCCGGGCCGAGGCTTCCCGCGCCGCCGCCCGCCATTGGACCACGGCGACACCGAGCAAAAGAAGAAGAATAAGGCTAGCGGCCAATCGCATCGATCTCGAATGGTGTGGTCTGATAAATCTCGTTGATCCAATTGCCGTAAAGAAGATGGGCATGGCTCCGCCACCGGTTCTGTGGCGTTTGGGCGGGGTCGTCTAGGGGATAGTAATTCGCCGGCACATTGATCGGCGCCCCCGCGGAGACATCCCGGTCGTATTCTTCTTTCAAGGTGAAACTGTCATATTCGAAGTGGTTGAAAATGTAGAGCGCCCGGTGTCCGGGATCTTCAACGAGGCACGGGCCGACCTCTCCGGAACCCAGAAGCGTTTTCAACCCGGCCGTGCCGTCGATGTCGCCCTGGGCGATCTCGGTCCAGCGCGAGACCGGGATGACGCAATCGTCCGAAAAGCCCCGGAGGAACGGCGAAGCGGGGGCAAGGTTACGGTGCCGAAAACAGCCGAACGCTTTTGTGTCGAGCATGCGCTTTTCGAGCCCGTGGAAATGGTAGGCCATCGCCATCCCGCCCCAGCAGACCCCGAAGGTCGAATGGACATGGCTCTGGCTCCATTCCATGACGTCGACCATCTCGTCCCAATAGGTCACCTCCTCAAACGGAAGGTGTTCGATCGGAGCCCCGGTGATGATGAGCCCGTCGAATTTCTCGCCCTTCACTTCGTCGAAGGGCCGGTAGAAAGCCTCCATATGTTCCGGTGCCGTGTTCTTCGTCTGGTGCTCGGACATCCGGATCAGATGAAAATCGATCTGAAGCGGCGTGGCACCGATTAGCCGGGCAAACTGGGTCTCGGTTTGGATTTTCTTCGGCATCAGGTTCAGGAGCCCGATCCGCAACGGGCGAATGTCCTGGCGCGCCGCCCGCTCATCGCCCATCACCATCACGCCCTCATCCGACAAAACGTCGAAGGCGGGAAGGTCGCGGGGCAAAGTGATCGGCATCTTTGGGCTCCGTCGGTAAATCTGGGGGCCGGCCCCCGGATCTAGGCTTTAACGGCGCGAGCCTCAAGGGCGCGGGCGATCACCTCAACGACATCGTCGGGGCTTTCGGCTTTTGCCAGATCTTCGGCCGCGACCGCGACGCCCCAGCCTTCGGCCATGGCCCGGTAGCGGGGCTGGCGGTGGGCGAGGGCCCGGGCATAGGTCCAGCGGACAAAGGCGTCGGGATCGACCTTGTCTTCGGCCGCCCCGGTTTCTGTGAGATAATCGGCCCAGGCCCGATCGAGAAAGGCCGGGTCGTAACACATGGGCTTTGGATCCCGATCAAACCGGGCAACCAGAGCGTCCGTATGGGCATCGCTTCCTTCGATCCAGACGAGAAGGAGCGTCTCAGCGAGGGCGCCGAGCAGAGGGTCTTTGGGATCGGATGGATCAACGACCTCGCAGAGCGAGCCGGAGGCATCACAGACGAAATGCTCGATCCCATAGATCCTCTTGGCGCGCTCAATAAAGAAGGTCGTATCCTGCATCGCGGCCCGCTCGGCGCCATAATGGAGGCCCTGACGGCGGCGATATTCCTCTATAGGCAGCCCGCCCTTGGCCGGATCACCTGGCTTTCCAAGATAGGTCGAGAGGGGAGCGAGGTTGTGGAACGTGATGTTCGACGAGAGATAAATCGAATCCGAGCGCAAAAGGTCCGCGAGATAGGGCACTTTCATCGCCTCGGCCTTGAACGCATCGGCGATGTGCTCGCCCATATACCGGGTCCCGATCCGGTAATCGACGGAGTAGTGAAACCAGCCACCTTCGCGCCTGAGCATCGCGGAAAGATGGGTCTTTCCGAGGCCCGACATGCCGAAAAAGAGCACCCTTTTGGCAGCGGCGGCGCGCCAGGCATCGGCCGTGTCATAGATCATGGGCGCTTCCCTCTCTCGACGCTTGCCTAGCCGGGAACCGGGGCCGCCGCCAGACCTCGGACCGGAGGCGATCGCGGTCAATTTCGGACCGGAAACGGGTGTGATGCGGGGACAGCGTGCTGCAATTTATTTTTCGCACAAAGCCGCGCCGGAGTGATTAAAAATTAGGCAAAATACCTGAAAGCGCCGTCCCGTCTTTGCGCCCGGTTCGGCGGTCGATTGTCGCTGCCCGCCATCCCTGTTCTCACCGCCGCCGAAGCGCCACTGGGAGGACCCCATGAAGAAGGTCGAAGCGATCATCAAGCCGTTCAAGCTCGATGAGGTGAAAGAGGCACTCCAGGAAATGGGCGTTCAGGGCCTCAGTGTACTGGAAGTCAAAGGCTTCGGACGCCAGAAGGGCCATACGGAACTTTACCGCGGTGCCGAATACGTCGTCGACTTTCTACCCAAAGTGAAAATTGAAGTGGTTCTGGCCGACGACCAGGTCGATGCTGCGATCTCCGCGATTTCCGACGCCGCCAAGACCGACAAAATCGGCGATGGGAAGATTTTTGTGTCTCCCATCGAACAGGCCGTCCGGATCCGAACCGGTGAGACCGGCGAAGAGGCCCTTTAAGAAAGCCGCCCCGCCCGCCGGGGCCATCCCGCCCACATAACACGAAGTTCCGGCAGACGCGCCAGGACGAGAACCAAAGGACAGACAGGAAGGATCCATGAGTAAAGCCGACGTTCTGAAAACGCTCAAAGATGAGGATGTCGAATATGTCGACATCCGGTTCACCGACCCCCGGGGCAAGCTCCAGCATGTGACCGTGATGTCGGACCAAGTCGATGAAGACTTCCTCGACGAAGGGTTCATGTTCGACGGCTCTTCCATCGCGGGCTGGAAATCGATCGACCAGTCCGACATGAAATTGATGCCCGACACCGCCTCGGCGTACATGGATCCGTTTTATGCCGAGAAAACCCTCGCGGTGCATTGTTCGGTTCTCGAACCGGACACCAACGAAGCCTATGAGCGCGACCCCCGCGGGACGGCCGAAAAGGCCGAGGCTTACCTCATCTCGTCTGGCATCGGTGACAAATCCTTCTTTGGGCCGGAAGCCGAGTTCTTCCTCTTCGATGATGTGCGCTTCTCGGTTGAGATGAACAAGGTCGCCTACGAGATCGACGCGACCGACGCCTCTTGGAACACCGACACCGAATACGAGATGGGCAATATGGGCCACCGGCCCGGTGTCAAAGGCGGCTATTTCCCGGTCCCGCCCATCGATGACGGCCAGGACATCCGCTCCGAAATGCTCTCCACCATGAAACGCATGGGCATGACGGTCGACAAGCATCACCACGAAGTGGCGAGCTGTCAGCACGAATTGGGTTTGATCTTCAATAGCCTCACGACCCAAGCCGACGAGCTTCAAAAGTACAAATACGTGATCCACAACGTGGCCCACGCCTACGGCAAATCAGCAACCTTTATGCCAAAGCCCATAGCGGGCGATAACGGCACCGGCATGCACGTCAACATGTCGATCTGGAAGGATGGCAAACCGCTTTTTGCCGGCGATCAATATGCCGATTTGAGCCAGGAAGCGATTTGGTATATCGGCGGCGTTCTGAAGCACGCCAAGGCGCTCAACGCCTTCACCAACCCGTCGACCAATTCCTATAAGCGTCTGATCCCAGGTTTCGAAGCGCCCGTCCTCCGGGCCTATTCGGCGCGGAACCGGTCGGGTTGTGTCCGTATCCCATGGGCGGAATCGCCCAAGGCAAAACGCTGCGAGGCGCGCTTCCCCGATCCTGCGGCTAACCCCTATCTCTGCTTTGCGGCACTCCTTATGGCCGGCCTCGACGGGATCAAAAACAAGATCGACCCCGGCGAGCCGATGGACAAAGACCTCTACGATCTCCCGCCGGAAGAACTCGAAGGGATCCCGACGGTCTGCGCGAGTTTGCGGGAAGCCATGGACGAACTCGAAGCCGATATGGATTTCCTCCTGGCCGGTGACGTCTTCACCAAGGATCAGATCGAAGGGTATATGGAGCTCAAATGGGAAGAGATCTACGCCTACGAGCACACGCCGCACCCGATGGAATTTAAGATGTACTACAGCGTGTAACGGGCTGTAAATTATGGAGAAGGGCGCCTGACGGCGCCCTTTTTCATTGTCTCGCTTGGCGTCCAGCTTAGGTCGGCGTTCACCCTGCCCGGGCTTTCAAAAAGGCGACGCCCATTCTGCGAAATCCGGTGCAGCGGCGTCTTTATCAGAAAGGACCGGCTCGCCTTCGAGCCGCCAATCGATCCCGAGACCCGCACTGGCGTAATGCACCGCCCCGTCGGCGGCGCCGTTGTAATAATCGGAACACTTGTAAAGGAGCTCGGCATCGGGCGTGAGCGTCGAAAACCCATGGAGGAAGCCCTCGGGCACGTAGATCTGGCGCCCGTTTTCGGCCGAAAGCTCCACGCCGAACCATTGCCCGAAGGTCGGGCTCGCCTTCCGCGCATCAACCGCCACATCCCACACCGTCCCTTTGCCGCAGCGCACCAGCTTGGCTTGGGCATGGGGCGGAGCCTGGTAGTGAAGCCCCCGGAGCGTGCCTTTCTCTGCCGAAAGCGACTGGTTGTCTTGAACGAAACTCCAGTCATGGCCCCGGTCGAGCAGGCTCCTAGCATTCCAAGTTTCTGAAAAATAACCCCGGGTATCGCCATGGCGCTTGGGGGTGATGATCAACAAACCATCGATTGGGGTGGTCTCGATGTCCATGGCGCTCCGAGCCGTCTTGCCGCAGGGGCCGTCTACCGTGTCCTGGAAGGCAAAGGAACGGCAAATCCAGGCCGGTCGGGGTCCGGCCAATTTGACAGGGTGGGCCACCCGGCGCCATTTTACCGCCAGCCGCCCCGAAGGAACCTTCATCATGTCGCCGCTCCGTCAAAGCCTTGGCTTGGTCATTGGCCTTGCCCTTTGGGCCTCCTCGGCCGAGGCGGACCCAAACCGCGGCGTGTTCGATATCTATCTCGGCAATCTCAAAGTCGGTGTCTTTGCGTTTTCCGGGGTGGAGGCCCAGGGCCGCTATTCCACGGCCGGCCTTCTACGAAGCACCGGTGTCGTCGGGTTTTTTGCCAATGTCCGCTACGACGCCAAATCCCAAGGTCGGGTCCGCGGCGCGCGGTACGTGCCGTCTTCCTATGAAGAGCGGGCCGAAATCGGTGCCCAAAGCTCGGAACTTTCGATCATCTATGACAACGGCGTGCCCCGCGCGCCGGTCTTCAACCCGCCCCGGCCGGGCGAGAACGATGTCGATCTGGGGCGTCAGGGCGATGCGCTCGACCTGATGACGGCCCTTTACACGCTTCTCCGCGGCGTGCCGGAGCCCGAGGTTTGCGGGTATGATGCATTTGTTTTCGACGGGGTGCGCCGGACGCGCCTCTCCCTTGCCCCCCGGGAAGCGGACGGCAGACGGGTAATTTGTGACGCAGAATATCGTCGGGTCGAAGGGTTCACAGCCGAGGAGCTCTCCGAACGCCCCACCTTTGGTTTCGACTTGGTGTTCGCGCCCATTGCGGACGGGCTCTGGGCCGTGGACGAAGCCAATGTCGACACCGTCTATGGCCCGATCCGCCTCGAACGGAGGCCGCCCGACGGCTAATCCGGCCGAAGGCTCTTTCATCCTGGTTCAAATACTCCGGGGGAGGCGCGGAGCGCCGGGGGCAGCGCCCCCATCGGCGTATCTTAAGTCTTAAACCGCGGCGGGCGATGGGCCTCGATTTCAGGCACATCTCCTTCGAAGCGGGCGAGATCGACCCGAGCCGAATGGGAAGCTGGCCCCTGGGCCAGGTGCGACGTGCGCCCGTCTTGGGTCAAAACATTCGGATTGCCGTGCCGGTCGCAGTGCTGCGGCGCGTCAAAATCAGGGTCATACCAAGCGCCGGTCCAAAGAAACACGGTGCCGGGGCGGATCCCTTCCGTCACCCGAGCCCCGGCCAGGCAGCGGCCGCGGGCATTTGACAATTCCACCACATCTCCGTCCTCGATTCCCCTGGCGCGGGCGTCGTCGGGGTGGATCAGCACCGGTTCCCGGCCTTGAATCTTGGCGCTGAGGCTGAAGGCCCCGTCATCGAGCTGAGAATGGAGCCGCGTGCCGGGCTGGCCCGACAAAAGATCGAGCGAGCCCATCCCCGCCGCCCGGTCCCGGGGCGGAAACCAGGTGGCCTGGCCCGGGCAATCCTCCAACCCAAAGGTCGCAATGCGTTCGGAAAAAAGCTCGATCTTCCCACTCGGGGTGGGCAAGGGATGGGCGCCGGGATCGGCTCGAAATTCGGCGAGGAAAACCTGATCAGGCGACGGGTCCGGAAGGCGGACGAGATCGCCGGTAATAAAACTCTCCCAATCGGGAAGCGCGTGGCCCGCCGCTTCGGCGGCCCGCTGCGTTTCCGCCCAAATCCTCATGCTCCACCCCTCCGCATCGAGACCTTCGGTAAACGCCGCCCCGTCGCCCAAACGGTGCGCAAGATCGGCATAAATGTCGTATTCGAGCCGCGCCTCTCCGGGCGGGTCGACGAGTTTGGGCATGGGCAAAAGCCCGTTGTCCGATTTCCCTCCGGCGAAATCCTCCCGCTCGGGCGGTGCCGCCACGGGGAGGACGATATCGGCATGCCGCGCCGTCGCCGTCCAGCCGATCTCGTTGACGATCACCGTTTCAGGCCGGGCGAAAGCGCGGCGAAGGCGGTTGAGATCCTGGTGATGGTGAAACGGGTTTCCCCCTGCCCACCAGACCATTTTGATGTCTGGAAAGACCCGGGTTTCGCCGTTGAAGGCGTAAGTCCCGCCGGGATCGAGGAGCATGTCGGCGACCATGGCCACCGGGATCGCCTCGCCCACCGGGTTTTCGCCTTGCTCCATCACCCCCCAGCGGAACGGGCGCGCCACATGGCCGATATTGCCATTGACCCCGTAGCCAATCGTATAACCGCCCCCTGGAAGGCCGATCTGGCCGAGCATCGCGGCCAGGGTGACGACCATCCAAAGCGGCTGCTCGCCGTAATCGGCCCGCTGCAATCCGGCCGCGCAAGTCAGCATCGTCCGTCCGCTGGCCATCTCCCGGGCCAATGCATTGAGCCTTTCAGCCGGGAGGCCCGCAATTTCTGCGGCCCAGGCTGCATCCTTCGTTGTCCCGTCGACATCGCCCCGAAGATAGGCCGCGACCCGGTCAAACCCGGTTGTGTATCGGTCGAGAAAGGCCCGGTCATGGAGATCTTCCTCAAGGAGCGTATGGGCCAAGCCCATCATGACGGCCGTGTCGGTCCCGGCCCGGGGAGCGAGCCATTCAGCGTTGATCACCGTGGCTGCATCGTCCCTTACGGGGCTCACATTGACGAACCGCACCCCGTTCTCGGCACAGGCGCGGAACGCATCCCCCATCCGGTGCTTGGAAAGGCCCCCGTCGGAAACCTGGCTGTTCCGCGGTGCAATACCGCCGAACATCACCACAAGATCGCTCTCTTTTGCGATCACCGGCCAACGGGTGGCCTGGGCCACATGGTCAGCGTAGCGCCCCACAATATGGGGCATGAGGACGATTGCGGCCTGGTAGCTGTAATTGCCCTTGGACCGGACAAAGCCGCCCTGGGTGTTGAGAAAGCGCTTTAGGAGCGTTTGGGCATGGTGGACCCGGCCCGCGCTCGACCAGCCATAGGACCCGGCGAATATGGCCTCGTTGCCAAATTGGCTCCTGATCCGTCCGAGTTCGCCAACCAGCAGGTCATAAGCACGCTCCCAGGACACCTCGACGAAGGGCTCTTCGCCCCGGGTCGCACTGCCTGGGCCGTTTTCGAGCCAGCCGGCCCGGATCGCCGGGCGGAGCACCCGTGTCCCTCCCGACAAGGCGCGGGCGATATTGCCGTTGATCGGGGATGGATCGGGGTCGGAAGGGTGCGGTTCAACAGAAACGATCCGGCCATCTTCGACCTCGGCAATTCCCGGGCCCCAATGGCTCGCAACCGGTCCCGACCGGCCCCTTTTCACGCGTCCCGCGGCGGCATTGTCTGTCACGGTTTCGGAGTTTCGCCTTCGTTTCGGTCTGGATTGCACATCCTTGGGCCGAGCCCCAGTCCGAAGATCATTTCCGGGCAAAGAAATGCCCACCGGGCGGGTGGTGCGCCCTTAAGGCGATGTCTGGTAGGGGCTGAGCACCTCTTTTGGAACCGGGCCAAGGTCGTAGCGCCACCATTCATCGGCGAAGGCGATGGTCCGGTCGCGCCAGGGCTTCCGGTGCCCGCCTGACCAATGGACAATGCCGATGTCGGTTTGCCAGCGCTTCAGCGCCGCGGCCACCACGGGATGGTTGCCAAAACCGCTGGCATTCCAGCGCCGATGGAGCGGTGCGTAATCCTTAAACAGAAGGTTCATCAAAGGCTCGGTGTGGAGCGAAAAGAGCCTGTAGGCGTTCCGGCTGTCCCAATCGAAGATTGACTGAAGTTCCCGGGCGAGATCCTCGCCCCAGGCGGCCGCGTCCGACACATAGACCCCGGCATTGAACGGGCGAAGCATGGAGAGGCCCGCTTTCCAATGGGCCCAAGGTTTTCTGAAATAAAAGAGGCCCGTGAAGAGCTGGGGGACGGCCGCGAGCCGCCGGGACGGGTCGAAATCACGGACCAGATCCTCCAGATCGGCAAGAACCACGATATCGCAATCGAGATAGATGAACCGGCCGAGACCGGGGAAGAGCCTGGCAACTTCAAACCGCGCGTAATTCATCGTCTGGGCGCCTTCTTTTTTGGCTGGGAGCCTGCTCCTGGCCTGGAGGTACTCCCAAACCGGTGGCGAGAGGTCGCCGCCGACGATGCGGATTTCGAAGCGCCGCTCGGGGAATGCGGCCTCGATTAGACGCTCGAACGCGTCGAGATCCTCCGGCCGGGGCGGTACGATGAGATTGAAGCGGAGCGCATCGGGCCGCGTCGCATGGGCTTGGACGGAGTTGATCAGCGTCACAAGGGGCCGCATCAGCCCGCGGTTCAAGCAACACACGATTTCGGTGGTGGTCATCGGGGCCCTCGCTCGCGCCGCGGGCGCTTAGACCACGGAGAACGCGACTTCTGCAAGCGGCCCCGTATTTGACCCAAAGCGCCCCAGAAGCTACTGCCGGACCAATCGGGCAGGAGAGACGGGCCCAATGGGTGAGACCGAGAGCAGCACCATGACCCCGCCCCGGACGCGGGCGCGGCGCATTGGCGTCGACGGGCTCAGTTGGCTCCGGAAGGATCTCGCCGAGCGGCGGGGCGAGTTCGCCTTGGTTCTCGGCGTTACGGTGGTCTCGCCCATTGTCGGGCTCTTAATCCCGCTCACGGTTCGCCGGGAGGTCGACAACCTGGTCTCGGGTGCCCCCTTTGAGCTCGGCCAATTGGCCGGTGAGATCGCGATGCTCCTGGTCATCGTTTTCTTAAGCCTTTCGCTCACATCCGTGCGCCGGTTCCTGATGGCCCGGCTCTGCCTCGGGATCGTGACCGATCTCCGCCAGGCGCTTTTCACCCACATCCTGGCCATCGCGCCCAGAGAGCTTCGCCGCACCGAAGGCGGCCAGGTGACCAACGCCTTCACGACCGATCTCTCGACCCTCCACATGGCTCTAAAGCAGAGCCTTGGTCAGCTTGTCCCGAGCGCCTTTCTCGCGACGATCTACGGTTTGGCCCTTTTCTGGTTTTCCTGGCGTCTCGCCCTTCTCTTAATCCTCGTTTTCGTACCTATGGCGATCATTACCAACATGTTCGCCCGCCGGATCTATGCCGCCGCCCATGCCGCCCAAGCGCGCCAGGCGGAGCTTTTGGGCGAATTGGCCGAAACCCTGTCGGCCCCGAAAGAAATCAAGCTTTTTGGCCTCGAACGGCTGCTGATTACCCGCTTTGGCGGGGTCAACGAAGAAGCCTTTGGGGCTGCACTCCGCCGCGACCTCATCTCGGAAATCCACCCCTTCGTGATTTCCCTCGTGGTCGCCTTCGGCTTGGGCGGTGTGATCCTCGTCAGCGCAGCGTTTCTCGACCGAGAATGGGTCGAGGCCGGGGGCCTTGCTGGGTTTTTTACGTGCTTGGCGCTCCTCTATCCCCAGATCCAAGAAGTCTCCAAGTCGCTCGGCCAGGCAGTCCAGCTTTTTACCGGGCGCGAGCGGATCGACCGGGTGCTCGACCTTCCGCCGGAGCGCGACCGGGTGACCGACGGTGCGGTGCCCAACGGGGCGGCGATCACCCTCGACCGCGTGTCGTTTTCCTATGACGGGAACGCCCCTGCGATCCGTGATCTCAGCCTCGCGATTGCCGATGGCGAACGCGTCGCGGTCGTAGGGCCGAGCGGTGCCGGAAAGTCGACGCTTCTCGAATTATTGCCCCGTTTCAATGAACCCGAAGCCGGGGAGATCCAGATCGGGGGCGTCCCGATCGGCGAGATCTCCCTGGCCGATCTCCGTCGTCGGATCGGGCTCGTGCTCCAAGTGCCGCTTCTCTTTCGCGGCACGCTCCGGGAAAACCTCCTGGCGGGCCAGACCGATGTTGCGCCCGACCGGTTCGATGCGGTTGTCCGCGATGCAAGGGTCGATGAATTTGCCGCGCGTCTGCCGGAGGGCTACGAGACGATCCTCGAGCCCGGCGGGGCGAACCTCTCGGTCGGCCAGCGCCAGCGCGTGGCCATTGCCCGGGTTTTGCTGCGCGACCCGCCGATCCTATTGCTCGATGAGCCGACATCCGCCCTCGATGTGGGTTCAGAAACCCATGTGGCCGATGCGATCCGCGCGGCCGGTGCGGGCCGGACCACGGTGATCGTGGCCCATCGGCTCTCGACGGTGCGGGATGTGGACCGGATCATCGTCCTCGACCGGGGTCGGATCGTCGAAGAAGGTAGCCACGACGCGCTTTTGGACCGAGGCGGGGCCTATGCGGAGCTTTACGCCCAGTTCGAAGGGCGCGACCGAGCCAGCTAAGGCCCGGGGTCAAGCATTGCCCCCAAGGCTTCCGTTTCGCGCTCTGCTGCAAGGGAGCCGAGGATCGGGCAATCGGGCCGGTCATCGCCCGCGCAGGCCGCGATCAACCCGCTGAGCGTTTCCCGCATCTCGCGAAGTTCAGCGATCTTGCGGTCGATCTCGCCGAGATGACCGGTAGCTACCTCGCGCACATCGGCGCTTGCGCGGGAACGGTCTTCGTAAAGCGCCAAGAGCGTCCTGCAATCGTCGATGCCAAAGCCGAGCGAGCGGGCCCGCGCCAGAAAGGCCAGCTTGTGGACATGCGCTTCGCCGTAATCGCGGTAGCCGTTCGAAGACCGGTCCGGGCGGACGAGGCCGATCTCCTCGTAGTACCGGATCGTTTTGACCGGGAGGCCCGAAAGTGCTGCGGCGCGGCCAATATTCATCCGAGATCCACCCGTTTTAGCCGGAGCGCGTTGGCCACCACGAAGGCGGAAGAGGCCGCCATGGCCGCACCCGCAAGCATCGGGTTCAAAAGCCCCAACGCCGCGGCCGGAATGAGTGCTACGTTATAGGCGAAGGCCCAGAAGAGGTTTTGGCGGATATTGCCCATGGTCGCACGGCTGAGCCGAAGCGCGCGGGGCAGAAGGCCAGGATCGGCGCCCATCACGACGACATCGGCGGCTTCGATGGCCACATCCGTGCCGGTGCCGATGGCAATTCCCACATCGGCCGCGGCGAGGGCCGGCCCGTCGTTGATCCCGTCGCCCACGAACGCCACCGTTCCGTCCGCTTTGAAGGCGTCGAGGCGGGCCCTTTTGTCTTCCGGCATAAGTTCAGCTTCGACCTTTTCGATGCCAAGGGCAGCCGCCGCGATCTCCGCCGCCTGGCGGCGGTCCCCGCTGAGAAGGGCGGTCTTGACCCCGGCGGCCCGAAGATCGCCCACGGCGCCCTCTGCACCGGCGCGTAAGGGGTCGGTGAGGGCGAACCCGAGGACGGCCGCGCCGCCATAGGCACCAAAAACCTGGGTCTCGCCCTTGTCGGGCAGTTCGCGCGCCAGTTCGGCCGTATCGATGCCCGCTTCGGCAAGAAACCGCGCCGATCCGAGATGAACCGCGGTGCCCTGATCCATGCCCGACACTCCGCCGCCGGGCGTTGTTTCGACGGAGGTGAGGGCGGTGCCGCTCTCTGGCATGGCGCGGCCAATGGCGGCCGCCAAGGGGTGGTTCGAGCGTGCGGCGAGGGCCGAAAGTGCCGCCTCGGCTGCGGGATTGGCTCCGCGCCCAACCATCGCACTCACCTGGGGATGGCCTTCGGTCAGGGTGCCGGTCTTGTCAAATAGCATCCACGTCGCTTTGCCGAGGCTCTCTATCGCCGCTCCGGTGCGGAAGAGAATGCCCGTCTCCGCACCCCGTCCGACGCCCACAAGAACGGCCATTGGCGTGGCCAGACCCATCGCACAGGGGCAGGCAATAATGAGAACCGATACCGACGCCACAAGCGCCTGGGCCAGGCCCGCGCCAAGGGCGAGCCAAACCGCCCCGGTCAGCACCGCGAGAGCCAAAACGGCCGGGACAAAAACGCCGGTAATCCGGTCGATTAAAGCCTGGACGGGGAGTTTCGAGGCTTGCGCCGCTTCGACCATTCGAAGGATTTCGGCGAGCTTTGTGTCTTCACCCGTCGCGCTGGCCCGAATGCGGAGGAGGCTCTCGCCATTGACCGTGCCGCCGACCACTGGATCGCCAGGCCCCCGGCCAATGGGCAGGGGTTCTCCAGTGAGCATCGCCTGGTCAACGAGACCCTCGCCTTCGACCACGTCTCCGTCCACGGGCACCCTCTCCCCGGCGCGAAGTTCGATGATATCTCCAGGCCGAATGTCCTCGACGGGACGCCTGACAACCCGGTCGCCGGACAGCACCCGCGCCTCTTTGGGGCGGAGATCCAAAAGGGCGGCCACGGCACTCCCGGTCTCGCCCATGGCGCGGGCTTCAAACCAGCGCCCGAGCAGGATCAACGCCGCCACGATGGCCGCGGATTCGAAATAAAGGACTGCTTGGCCCGGCGGGAAAAGCCCAGGTCCCACCAAGGCGACAGTCGAATAGATCCAGGCAGCACCGGTTCCCAGGGCAACGAGGCTGTCCATGTCCGGAGCGCCGCGGCGGAGCGTTTGAAAGCCTGAGACGAGAATGCCCCGTGCCGGGCCGAGGAGGATCGCAGTTGTCAGCAGAAAATGCAGGATACCGAGGGACAGGGGGCCAGGGAGCCGAGCGAACATCGCCTCGGCCCCCGGCACAAAATGGCGGGCCATCTCTGTGACGAAAACCGGCAGCGCCAGGGCCAAGGCCACCAAGGCGCGCCGTTTTGCGTTGGCGACCTTGTCCGCCCCGGCGCCTGCTTGCTCTTCTGGGGCACGGAGCCTCGCCTCGTATCCGATTTCCCGCGCAGCGCTCTCGATGCGCTGAGCCAGGTCGGGTTCAGCCCTATGGGTGAGCGTTGCTGTTCCGGTGGCGAGGTTGACCTCGGCATTTAGCACCTTGGGCTCGGCCTTAAACCGCGCTTCCACCCGGGCCACGCAAGACGCGCAATGGAGCCCTTCAATATGAAACTGCGTCACCTGCCGAGCCGACGGATCGTTCGGCAGGGGCAGGGCACCGGCTGACGGCGTGGGGTGGGGCGGGCCGTCCTGGGGGAGGGGATGTCTGAGGGCCATGTCAGAGTGACATAAGGCTTCCAGTAACTGGAAGGTCAAGGCCCGACAACGACCGGTAACCCTTCCGTAACAAACCGCTCAAGTCGGGCAATACCCTTGACCTTGGGCCGCCGATCTCCTTTGAGGGCTCCGCCAATAATTTTTAGGAGAAGAGCCATGGCCGTGAAAGTCGCCATCAACGGATTCGGACGGATTGGGCGGAACGTGCTCCGCGCGATCATTGAATCGGGGCGCACGGATATCGAAGTGGTGGCGATCAACGATTTGGGCCCGGTGGAGACCAATGCCCATTTGATGCGCTACGATTCGGTCCATGGTCGCTTTCCGGGCACCGTCACCGTCACCGGTGACACGATCGATGTGGGCCGTGGCCCGATGCAAGTCACAGCTATGCGGAACCCCGCGGACCTCCCCTGGAGCGACGTCGACGTGGTGCTTGAATGCACCGGGATCTTCACTTCGAAGGAAAAGTGCCAGGCCCATCTCGAAAACGGCTCGTCGCGGGTCCTGATCTCGGCGCCGGGCTCGGATGCGGACAAAACCATCGTCTACGGCGTCAATGACAGCGCCCTAACCAAAGACGATCTCATCGTCTCGAACGCCTCTTGCACCACCAATTGCCTTTCGCCGGTGGCCAAGGTGCTCCACGACGAGATTGGCATAGTCAAAGGCTTTATGACGACGATCCACTCCTACACCGGCGACCAACCGACCCTCGACACGATGCACAAGGATCTCTACCGCGCCCGTGCAGCCGCCATGTCGATGATCCCCACCTCCACCGGTGCAGCCAAGGCCGTGGGCCTCGTCTTGCCCGAGCTTAACGGCAAGCTCGACGGGGTGGCCATCCGGGTGCCGACGCCGAACGTCTCGGTGGTCGACCTAACATTTGAGGCGGCCCGTGAGACTAGCGTCGACGAAATCAACGGCGCGATCCGGAAAGCCGCGGACGGGACGCTAAAGGGCATTCTCGGCTACACGGACGAAAAACTCGTGAGCCAAGACTTCAACCACGACCCCCATTCTTCGGTTTTCCACACGGACCAGACCAAAGTGATGGAAGGCACGATGTGCCGGATCCTCACATGGTATGACAATGAATGGGGTTTCTCGAACCGGATGTCGGATACGGCCGTGGCGATGGGCAAACTCATCTGAACGCGGCTTGAGATTCGGAGCGGCGGGAACCTCTCTCGCCGCTCCAATTGCCTGGAAATTGCGCGCCTTGCGTTAGCGCTACCGTGGCAATGCTGCAACGCGGCAAAAATTCTCCTCAATTTGATGCGGTTTCGGTGCATTGGCGCCGTACACCCGGTGCTCAGCCAGGTGGCAGAGGCGCATCGAAAGTGGGCAGGTCGGCTATGCTCGGCCCTACAAAATCCAAAACTAACACTTAAAAACAGTAATATATGCTGATTTTGTTGGCTGCCGTTGGCAACGGTTTCGGCCATGGCCTCTCAGCTGCGGGCCCAAGTGAAAATGCGCCATGCAATTTCTGCAATGCGGCATTGCATATGTGGATCTTGCTCGTTCCGGGCTCTGTCCCAACTCTGGGGCAAGAGCAGACACCCGCCCTCTGAAGGAGCGCAGACATGTACGATATCATTGACCGGATCCGCCACCGTGCCGCCCAGCACTCGGCCTATCTGAAAACCGTATCCGAGCTTCGGCGCATGCCCCTCGACACGGCCCTCGACCTCGACATCTACCGAGGCGACATCAAGAAAATCGCTCACCGCGCGGTGTACGGTCGGGGCTAGGGCCCTGCGATCCCGCCCCAGGGCCTTTGGATCCATATAGGAAAGCCCCGGGTCACACCGGGGCGCGCCTTAGCCGACGAACGCCCGTTCAACGACGTATTCGGCCGGTTCGGAATTCGCCCCTTCGCGAAGCCCGAAGCCTTCGAGGATGTCTTTGAGATCCGCGTTGAGCCCAATCGAGCCGCAGACCATGGCCCGGTCGTCTTCGGGGTTGATCCCCGGTATGCCCAGGTCTTCGAAAAGCGTCCCTGAGGCCAAAAGATCGGTGATCCGGCCCATTTTGGCGCTCTTCTCCCGGGTGGTGGTCGGGTAGTATGTGAGCTTGGCGATATGCTCGGCCCCGATCAGCTCAGCCAGGTCGGGGTCGGTGCGCACCTTCTCGACGATCTCACCTGAATAGGTCAGCTCCGCCACCTCGCGGCAGGTATGGGTCACGATCACCCGGTCAAACCGGTGATAGGTCTCGGGATCCCGTAACAGGGACGAAAACGGCGCAAACCCCGTACCCGTGGCGAAGAGCCAGAGCCGCTTTCCTGGCAAAAGCGCATCATGGACGAGCGTGCCCACGGGCTTTGGGCGGAGGATGACGTTGTCACCCGGTTTGATGTGCTGGAGCTTCGAGGTCAGCGGCCCGTCCCGGACCTTTATCGAGTAGAATTCGAGCTCTTCGTCCCAGGCCGGACTGGCAATGGAATAGGCCCGGAGAATGGGCTTTTGGCGCCCGGTTTTGGGGTCGGGGTCACCCATGAGCCCGATCATGACGAACTCCCCCGATCGAAACCGCAGGCTTTGGGGCCGGGTGGTGCGGAAGGAAAACAAACGATCCGTATAATGGCGCACGGCTGTCACTGTCTGCGCGTCGGGAAGATGGGTGAGGCGTTGGTCGGTCACGGGGGCGGTTTTCGGTCCATTGAGCTCAGCCCCGGTTCTTTAGCCCGCCCCCGCCGGGGTTGGAATGGCCCTCTGACCCGGGGCTTGCGGCGGCGGTCGCTCCGCGCCATAGGACACGGTGGGTTCCGGGAAATCGTTCTCGCGCGCCCCCCGCCTTCGAAAGGATCGACCATGGCGGCCAAGTTAGACGGTCTTGATCGGAAAATTCTCTCTGAACTCCAAAAGGATGCCGACCAATCCCTCGACGCGATCGCCAAACGTGTTGGCTCGTCCAAAACCCCGGTCTGGAACCGGATCCGGAAGATGCGCGAGAGCGGCGTGATCGCGCGCACGACCGCGCAACTCGACGCGGAGGCTTTGGGGTATGAGGCCTGCTTTTTCGTTCTGATCCGAACCGCGTCCCACGAAGCCACGTGGCAGGAGCGCTTTCTGGCGGCCTTGCGGCGGCGCCCGGAGGTCCAGGAAGCCCACCGGCTCGCGGGCGAAATTGACTACATCCTCAAAGTGCGCGTTACCAATGCCCGGGCCTATGACGCCTTCTACCAGGCCTTGATCTCGGATGTGTCGATCTACAACGTGACGGCACTTCTTTCGATGGAAGAGATCAAGTCGACCACAGAGCTCCCGTTGAACGTCGCCTCTTAATATCAAGTAATTATTTTATAATTTGATATTTCGCGATGTCAGAGGACGCGCTCAACCATCAACCGCTCCAGCCCGTGAAAATGGTAAATATCGGCGTAGCGCGCGGGTTCGACTAAGCGGAGTTCCGAGGTCGGGCGATAGACGGCCGGAAAGGCGATCTGCAATTCGAGACGCGCCAAGGGCGCACCAATGCAAAAATGTGCGCCACCCCCGAAACTCGCCGGGATGCTCCCGGTTCGGGTGGGGTCGAAGCGATCCGGCGCGGCCCAGACCCTCGCATCCCGATTGGCCGCAGCAAGGCAGGCGGCAACACGATCTCCGCGTTTGACCTTTAGGTCGAAAAGTTCCGTATCCTCCTGGGCAATCCGATCGAACAGATGGAGCGGCGGGTCGAAGCGGATGATCTCTTCGATCGCCGCTGTGACATTGGTGGGGTTCATCGCCTCATAGGGCTGATTGAGGCGCAAAAGCGTGTGGAGCCCATTTCCAAGGGTATGGACGGTCGCCTCATGGCCCGCATTGAGGAGCAGAATGATCGTTGAGATCAATTCGTCCTGACTGATCGTTGCTTCCTTGGCTTCTGCCTCGATGAGCTGTGACAGGAGGTCGTCATCGGGATTGGCCCTCCGATAGGATATGAAATCTTCGAGGTAGGTCCGGAACGCCAAGGCTGCGTCATTGGCGGACCGCTCCATCGCAGCACTTCGCCCGGCCTGGTACATCCCGACCATGGCATGGCTCCAAACCAAAAATTGCGTGGCCATGTCTTCGGGAACGCCAATGAAGCGCGCAATGACCCGGACCGGCAGCACATTGGCAAAAGCGCTGAGAAAATCGAACGGGCCCTCGGGGAAGGCCGCGATCAGATCAGATGCGATCATGGAGATTTCCGGTGCCATGGCCGCAACCCGGTCCCTTCGGAAAGCGTTAATGCCCATCCGGCGGAGCTTCGAGTGGCGCGCGCCGTCGATCTCGAGCATGGAATGCTCTTCGATCCCATAAAAGTCTTGAAGATGGTCCGGCACGGGCGGGCGAAGGTCTTCGGGCATTTGCCGGCCGAAACTCGGATGCCGGAGGAGTTTTGTCACCGCCCGGTGGCTGACCGCGACCGGCTTGTCATATTCCTGCCAAAACACGAAATCTCCGAGAGATTGCGCGCGTTTGTAAAATGGATAGGGGTTTTGGACGAAGCTCGGCTCCGTCGGGGATTGCGAAACTGACGTAACGGCAGACGCTGGCATCTTTCTCGCGTCGGAAGTTCCATGCAATGATCTCAGGTTAAACTCTAGAAACAACTTGTCTTTTTGGACAGGACCTTCTCGACGAGCACCGCGGGAATTTTCGGACAATTTGAACGGATGGTCGGAGGCTGCGTGGCTTTGGCAGCCACTACGTCCGAAGGTGGGGCCCGGTTTTACCCCCCGTGTTGGCCCCGTATCCGAGCGGTGCTAGGTCTTCAGCCACGAAGGGAAGGTTTGGTCGATGAGCGGGTTACTGGCACTTTTGGACGACGTGGCCGCGATTGCCAAACTGGCGGCAGCCCAGGCCGACGACATTGCGGGCCAGGCGGCAAAGGTCGGGGGCAAGATTGCCGGGACGGTCATTGACGATGCGGCCAAGGCCGGTGCCAAAGCCGCCGGTGTGGTGATCGACGACGCGGCTGTGACGCCGAAATACGTCACTGGGCTCCCCGCGGCCCGCGAACTTCCCATCGTTTGGAAGATCGCCCGCGCCTCGTTTTTCAACAAACTCGTGATCCTTTTGCCGGCGGCACTTTTGCTCAACGCTTTTCTGCCGTGGATCCTCACGCCGCTTCTTATGCTCGGGGGCTGCTATCTCTGTTTTGAGGGGGCCGAAAAGGTGGCCCATGTGTTCTTCCACCGCCCGGACCACTCCCAGGCCAAGGATGCCGAGACCCTCGATGCGGCCCATCTTGAAGAAACCCGCGTGGCGGGTGCGATCAAAACCGATTTCATCCTGTCGGCCGAGATCATGACCATCGCGCTTTCGGTGATCGAGAGCGATGATTTTGCGATCTCAGCCGTCGTTCTGGCCGTCGTGGCCGTGGGCATCACGACCCTGGTTTACGGCGCGGTGGCGCTTTTGGTCAAAGCGGACGACGTGGGCCTGGCGCTGGCGGCCAACGCGCAGACTTCCGGCGGCCGGGCTTTTGGCAACGGGATCGTGCGCGCGATGCCGTCGGTTCTTAAAGTGATCTCGGTGGTGGGGACGGCCGCCATGCTCTGGGTTGGAGGATCCATCCTCGTCCACGGCCTCCACGATCTCGGGTTTCACCCGCCTTTCGATGTGATCCACGATATTGCCGTGGCGGCCTCCGGGGGATCGGGCTTACTGGAATGGGCGGTCACCGCCGCCCTCGACGGGATCCTCGGCCTTGCCGTGGGGCTCCTATTGATCCCGGTGGTCACCAAAGGCATCGTCCCGCTCTTCCGCGCGGTGTTTGGCGGCAAAGAAGCCGCCCATTAGGCCCAGAGAGCCCTGAAAGGGTCAGCCGTTGGCGTCGCGGATCTTTGCGGCGGCGTCGGTGTCGAAGGTGATGCCTTCATTCTCAAAAAGCGTATCGAGTTCGCCCGAGAGCGTCATCTCGGTCACGATATCGCAGCCCCCGACGAACTCGCCTTTGACGTAGAGCTGGGGGATGGTGGGCCAGTCGGAGTAATCCTTGATCCCCTGGCGGATCCCGTCATCGGCCAAAACGTTCACGTCTTGATATTCGACGCCGATATAGTTCAGCACCCCGGCCACCCGGTTGGAGAACCCGCATTGGGGCATCATCTTGGTGCCTTTCATGAAAAGCACCACGTCATTGCCCGCCACGATCTCCTTGATCTGGGTCTGGGCGTCGGTCGTCTCGGTCATCTCGGATCCTCTCAAAAGGCCTCGGGGCCGTTAGGGAAGAGATAATCGTTCACGCGGGAGAGTTCCAGCGGGCGAATTTGGGGGCTCTGCCCCCGGCGCGATGCGCCTCCCCCGGAGTATTTTACCCAGGATGAAGGGCCGGTGCGGTGCGGGCCCCTCACAGTCTTAGCGGCGGCCTTTCGGCACGAACCGGCGAGCATAGGCGTCGGGGTCTTTCGGCACCCGAAAGGTGCCTTCCTGGCCGCCGAGGCCCGAATTGTAATTGGCGTCGATCACATGGTCGCCCGTGCCGGGCAAAGACCCCCGTCCTTTGTCTTTTTCCGAGCGGATCACCAAGGCGGCGCGCACCAAAAGCACGATAAGGATGGCCAGGCAGAGGAGAAAGACCGGGAGACTGAACCAGGTGCTCATTCGGGCACTTTGGTGGTGAGGGCCAGGGCGTGAAGTTCGCCCGCCGCACCGTCCATCCGGCCTTTGAGGGCTGCATAGACCGCCCTCTGCTGCTGCACCCTGTTTTGACCTCGGAAACTCTCGTCGATCACTTCGGCGGCGTAATGATTGCCGTCGCCGGCCAGGTCGGTGATGGTGATCTTCGCCTCGGGAAAGCTCTCGCGAATGAGTTCCTCGATCTCCTGGGCGGCCATGGGCATGGGCGGTGGTCCTTTGGGCAACGTCTTTTGAAAGTGTAAGTCTGGGGCCGGGCTCCGGCAAGGCTCAGGACCAGGGGCCGGCCAGGGCGGTTTCGGTGGCGCCAAAAAACGCGCCCACATGGCGGCCATCGACGAGGGCGTGGTGGACTTCGATGGTCAAGGGCATCGAGGCGCCGGACCCGTCGCCGGTGATCTTGCCCCAGCCAATGCGCGGGACGCAGTCTTGGGGCCCCTGGAGCGCGTTATTGAGAGAGGTGTAATCGAGCCAGGGAAGGCAGGAGAGATAGATCACCGCCATGCCGTCCATCTGGACATTGGGCTCGAGGGCGCCCCCGGCGCGCACCTCGTCGATATTTGCGTTGGCGGCGGCATCGAACGCGCCGCGGTCCCGGGTCCAGGGGATGTAAGCGAAGCGGAATTCTCCTGAGGGCACATCGATGGCCGGTGAGAGGGCGAAGCTGTCATAGGCGGTAACATTCTCGCCGTCGAAAGTCATCCGAAGGGCGGGGACGGCCGCGACACCGGCGCCGATGGCATAGAGCGCGGCCCGGAATGGAGAGAGGCCTTGGGCCTCTTTCGCGGCCATAACGGCGGTCACGTCGACCCGGGCCGTGGTGGCATAATGGGGCCGGTCGAACCTCTTGAAAAAGCGGAATTGCTCGGCCCGTTCCCAGGTGTCGAGGTCGATGGGCCGCCCGGCCATCAGCCGACTGCGTCCCGAAAGGCGCTATTGTAGGTCTGCGTGAGGTCCTCAAGCGGTGCGCTGCTCGTGCCCAAGCGCACCTCGTCGCCGCCGAAACGGCCCACGTAATTGAGCGGGATCCGGGCCTTTCCGGCTTCGACCATAAGCCCTTCGGCCCAGTCAAACGGGCAGGCGAGAAGATAGCGTCCCTGGTCTTCGCCGAAAAGCGCAGCCATCGGGGCAGGGTCGAGGCGGATGCCGATCCCGGAGGCGGCCGCCATTTCGAATGCGGCGAGCGCAAGCCCGCCATCGGAGATATCGCAGGCGCCGGTCACCCAGTCGGGCCGGGCGCGGAGGAAGTCCCCGGCAGCACGCTCAGCGTCGAGATCGACGGTAGGCGCATCGCCTTCGGCCCGGCCGAAGACTTCCCAAAGGAGCGCTGAGCGCCCGAGATGGCCTGGGCCCGGTTCGCCGAGCACAAGCGCAAGATCGCCCTCCGCGGCGCGGCCCGAGATGATGTTCTCGATAGTGTCGATGAGCCCCACGGCCCCGATGGTGGGGGTAGGAAGGATCGCGGCACCGTCCGTCTCGTTGTAAAGCGAGACGTTGCCCGACACGATCGGCATGTTGAGCGCCCGGCAGGCCGCGCCGATCCCTTCGATTGCGCCGACGAATTGGCCCATGATTTCGGGCCGTTCGGGATTGCCGAAATTGAGATTGTCGGTGCTGGCGAGCGGCCTCGCGCCGGCGGCCGTGAGGTTCCGGTAGGCTTCTGCGACCGCTTGTTTGCCGCCTTCGACCGGGTTGGCGACCACGTAGCGCGGGGTGACGTCGGAGGTGAAGGCGAGCGCCCGGCTGGTCCCGTGGATTCTCACAATGCCTGCTCCGAGACCGGGTGGGCGGATCGTGTCGGCCATGACCTGGCTGTCATATTGCTCCCAGACCCATGTCTTAGAAGCGTAATTCGGTGAAGAAATCAGCGCTTTGAGCCCGTCGATGGGGTCGATTTCCGGCACGTCGCTGAGGGGCTCGGGCACAGGCGTCGGCACCCAGGGCCGGTCGTATTCGGGTGCTGAGGAGGCGAGTTTTGACAGCGGCAGATCGGCCCGGGTTTCGTTGCCATGGAGAATGAGGAAACGGTCTTCGGCGATGGTTTCCCCGACGATGGCAAAGTCGAGGTCCCATTTTTCAAAGATCGCCTTGGCCTCGGCTTCCTTTTCGGGGCGCAGTACCATGAGCATCCGCTCCTGGCTTTCCGACAGCATCATTTCATAGGCGGTCATGGCCGTTTCGCGCACCGGGACCCGGTCAAGGTCGAGGCGGATGCCGAGCCCGCCCTTATCGCCCATCTCAACGGCCGAGCACGTTAGCCCCGCAGCTCCCATGTCTTGGATCGAGATGACAGCACCGGTGGCCATGAGTTCAAGGCAGGCCTCGAGAAGGCGCTTTTCGGTGAAAGGATCGCCCACCTGCACGGTGGGGCGTTTTTCCTCTATTGTGTCGTCGAATTCCGCACTGGCCATGGTGGCGCCGCCGACCCCGTCGCGGCCGGTTTTGGCGCCGAGATAGACCACGGGCATCCCAACCCCAGAGGCGGCCGAATAGAAGATCCGGTCGGCTTCAACGAGACCGGCGGCGAAGGCATTGACGAGGCAATTGCCATTGTAGGAGGCGTCAAACCGGACTTCGCCGCCTATGGTGGGCACCCCGAAAGCGTTGCCGTAGCCGCCAATGCCTTGGACGACACCGGCAACGAGGCGGCGGGTTTTAGGGTTATCCGGTTCGCCGAAGGAGAGGGCGTTCATCGCTGCGATGGGACGCGCGCCCATGGTGAACACGTCCCGGAGGATGCCCCCGACGCCGGTGGCAGCGCCCTGGTAGGGTTCGATGTAAGACGGGTGGTTGTGGCTCTCCATTTTGAAGACAACTGCCAAGGGCGTGCCGTCCGGGCCTTCACCGACGTCGACAATCCCGGCATTTTCACCGGGCCCGCAGATGACTTGGTCCCCTTCGGTGGGCAGCGTCCGGAGCCATTTCTTCGAGGATTTGTACGAGCAATGCTCGTTCCACATGGCCGAGAAGATGCCGAGTTCGGTGAAGGTGGGGTCGCGGTTTAGGATGCGGAGGATGTCTTGATACTCGTCGGGATTGAGCCCGTGGGCCTCAATCAATTCCGGCGTGATTTCTGGATCCTGCATACTCATCCCCCGTCTTGTCGGGGTCTTACGGGATCGGGGGCGGGGGCGGAAGGGTAGCCGGGCCCGCGGCACCGTCCGGGCTTCCACGCATTGGAGTTGGCCTCATGCAGGGCCGGCCACGAACTCCACCGTATTGCCTTCGGGGTCGGTGACGAAAGTGCCCCGCCATCCGATCCAATCGAAGACTTCGACCCGGTAGGCGAGACCGATTTCGGTGAAATAGGCCTCAAGCGCCCCCTGTTGGTCGCGCGCGACCGTCAAGGCCAGATGATGGAGCGACGAGCGCGCGCCTGTCTCGGGCTTGGCTCCGGTCGGGTGGAGCGCGCGACGGTCTTCCGCGTCCGCACTAAAGAGGGCCAAGACCGCCGTATGGCCGCCGAACCCCTCGCTGATTCGAAAAAAGACGATGCCGCTTCCTTCGGAAAAGTCCCGCAACACCTCGAGCCCCACCACGTCGCGGTAAAAGGCGCGCATGGTTGGAAGGTCCGAACAGCGGATCGCGATCTCGCCTAAGGCCCGGACCGGAACGGGGTTTTTCAGGGCCATCCCCAAGCATCGCACGGGCATGGGGGGACCCCAAACAAAAAGAGGCCGAGCACTAAGCTCGGCCCTAGTCCAACAGGGAGGTTGTCATGCAGCACGAAGCGCCGCGTTGACAATTCCAAACTAGTGATCGGGTGTGGCGCCATCAAGGCGGGTGTTAGGTCTTTTTCGTTCAAGCCCAGGGCAAGCGTTGCAAAGATCAAACACCTTCCGTGGCCGCGAGCTTCTGCTTTTTTCGGTGCGCGATAATTTCTTCAGTGACAAAATCCCGGAAGGCCGCAATCCGCTTCGATTGGCGAAGCTCCTCAGGATAGGCAAGGAAAACAGGCACTTCTCCAGATTCGACATCCGGCAAAACCCGCTCAATATCGGGGAAATCTTGGACCACATAATCGGGCAGAACCCCGATGCCGAGCCCTGCGATGACACCCTGCAGCACGCCGAAGTAATTGTTCACGGTCAGCATCAAAGGCATGTCGGTCGACAGGATTTGTTTCACCAACGTGGCCCCGGCCTGGACCTGGGTGGCATTCAGGTTCTGCGAAATCAGCCGATGGGTTGAGAGATCTTTCATCGTGTCGGGCCGACCCGCTTTGGCGAGGTAATCGGGCGTCGCGTAAAGCCGCATCCTCACGCTCATGAGCCGGCGCCGGATCAGGTCGGCCTGGCTCGGCTCTTTCATCCGGATCGCCACATCCGCCTCCCGCATGGGCAAATCGAGCACGTTTTCAGCCAGCATGAGGTCGATTTTGAGGTCGGGATACCGGTCATAAAGCTTGGAAAGCCGCGGGGCGAGCCAAAGCGAGCCAAAAGCGGTGGTGGTCGTGACCCGCAACTCCCCGAACACTTCTTCTTCGGCATCCCGGATCCGCGCCTCTGCAGTTTCGAGCCGCCGCGACATCGCCGATGTGGCGTCAAACAACAGCTCGCCCTGTTCGGTGAGGATCAGGCCCCGGGCATGGCGGTGAAAGAGTACGGTGTTGAGGCTTTCTTCCAAGGCTCGGATCTGGCGCGAAACGGCGGATTGGCTGAGATGGAGCGTGTCCCCGGCATGGGTGAGGCTCCCCGCATCTGCCACCGCGTGGAAAATCCGCAACTTATCCCAATCCATACCTCGTCCGCCTCGCTGCTCCGCCTCCGTGTAAAGGATTGGTGGCCAGGGGCGAGGAGAAACCGACCCGGCCGCAAGAAACGGCGATAATTGCCGCAGCCTAGTTGGAGTATGCTGGAAAATCCGCTTCGACGCGCTTAATAGCTACTCGAAAAACCGGCAGTGCGAGAAAATGTCGAAAGGTCGAGTTGCACGAGACATAAGCTACGCGAGTTCCGCCCAGACCAAAGGCGGACGGGCGATGATCCGGGTGTTGGAAAACGCCACCGGGCGGCTGCGCATGATCAAACGCGCAAAGGGTTATGAAGAAGAAGTCGCGGCAGGCCGGGATTTCTGGGAGGTCATGGTCGAGCGCTATGGGCTCAGCCTCAATGTGATTTCGGGCCAGCTCGACAATATCCCCAAGACCGGCCCCTTGGTTTTGATCTCCAACCACCCATACGGGATCCTCGACGGGCTGATGATGGGCCATATCCTGTCCGTCGCCCGCGGCGATTTTCGCATTCTGGCCCACCGGGTGTTTCGGAAAGCCCAGGACCTGGAGCGGATCATCCTCCCGATCTCATTCGACGAGACGAAAGAGGCCGTTGCCCTCAATATCGCCACGCGGAAAGCCTCGCTACGTTATCTGGCCGATGGGGGCGCGATCGGGGTGTTTCCTGGCGGCACGGTGTCAACGGCTCTCAAACCCTTCTCCCAGGCCCTCGACCCGGCCTGGCGGTCTTTTACCGCGCGCATGATCGCCAAATCCGACGCCGAGGTGGTGCCGATCTATTTCAGCGGTGCGAATTCCCGTCTGTTCCAGCTTGCCAGCCACATCCATTCGACGCTCAGAACCGCGCTTTTTATCAAGGAGTTCCGGCGCCGGGTCGACGAGCCGGTCAACGTCGTGATCGGCCAACCCATCGGAAGAAACCGGATCCTGGCGCATAACGGCTCGCCGAAGGAACTGATGGATTTTCTCCGCCAGGAGACCTATGCGCTGTCGCCGACGCCCTTGAAGTCGACCGGATATGGGTATGAATTCGAAGAAAAAAATCGAATGAAGCGTTCCTCCTAATGGCGGTTGGAATATTCGATTCAGGACTTGGCGGTCTCACGGTGTTCCGCGCCGTCGAAGGAAGGCTCCCGGACGTGCCGTTGGTCTATTTCGGCGACAATGCCCGCACACCTTACGGGACCCGTGACGCCGAAGACATTTACGAACTGACCTGCGCCGGCACCGAGCGGCTTTTCAATGCGGGCTGCAATCTGGTGATCCTCGCCTGCAATACGGCCTCCGCGGCGGCCCTTCGGCGGATGCAGGAAGGCTGGATCCCGGGCGACAAGCGCGTCCTCGGTGTTTTTGTGCCCCTGATCGAGGCCCTGACCGAGCGGCGCTGGGGGGACAATTCCCCGCCGCGGGAAGTGGCGGTCAAACACGTGGCCCTTTTTGCCACACCCGCCACGGTGGCCAGCCGTGCTTTCCAACGCGAACTGGCGTTCCGGGCCATCGGCGTCGACGTCGAAGCCCAATCCTGTGGCGGGGTGGTCGACGCGATCGAAGAAGGCGACGAAATCCTGGCCGAAGCCCTTGTTCGCTCCCATGTCGAAGCGCTCAAACGGAAAATGCCCCATCCGGATGCCGCAGTCCTCGGCTGCACCCATTACCCTTTGCTCGAAAGCGTCTTCCAGGACGCGCTCGGGGCGGATGTCGAGGTTTATTCCCAGGCCGATCTCGTGGCCGCAAGCCTCGCCGATTACCTTGAGCGCCATCCTGAAATGAAGGGCCCCGGCGCAGACCGGGCGTTCCTGACCACCGGTGATCCGCGCCGGGTCGGCGACCAAGCCACGCGGTTTCTCCGACGAAGCGTGGCCTTCGAGACGGCCTAGGGCTTCATCCTGGTAAAAATACTCTGGGGGAGGGCCGGAGGCCGGGGGGCAAAGCCCCCGTTCATAGAATGCCTAATGCAAAGCCCCCAATTGCGCAAAGCGCGCCAACTCACTAGATCCACAGCACAATCTGACAAAGGAGCGGCCGCCATGGCCCATCCCATCGCCATCCTTGGAGCGTCTGGTTATACGGGCGCCGAGCTCATTCGTTTCATTTCGGGCCATCCCGAGCTTGAGATCCGAGCGCTCACCGCTGACCGGAAGGCGGGCCAACCCATGGGCGCGGTCTTTCCCCATCTGGCCCATCTCGATCTGCCGCCCCTGGAGCGCATCGAAGACCTCGACCTCAGCGCATTCGATCTCGTTTTTACCGCGCTTCCCCACGGCGTGACCCAGGACCTGGCGAAGACCCTGCCGAAGGACCTCAAGCTCGTTGATCTCTCCGCTGATTTCCGGCTCCGCGACGGGTCGGCTTATGAAAAGTGGTACGGCGCGCCCCATAAAGCGTTGGATCTCCAACCGGAGGCGGCCTACGGGCTTCCCGAAATCTACCGCGACAGCATCGCCGCCGCCCGGATCACCGCCAATACGGGATGCCATGTGGTGACCGGGCTTTTGCCGCTGATCCCACTTTTGGAGGCGGGAAGTGTCGCCACGGACGGGATCATTATCGACACAAAGACAGGGGTTTCCGGGGCGGGACGGGCGCTCCGTGAAGGGTCGCTCTTTTCAGAGGTCAACGACGGGGTGGCGGCCTATGGTCTCGCCCATCACCGGCATATGGGCGAGTTTGACCAGGAGCTGAGCCGCGCGGCCGGGGAGCGGGTGACGGCGAGCTTCACGCCCCATCTTATTCCGATGGACCGGGGGCTCATGGCCACGATCTATGGGTCGGGCGACGCCGAGACTGCCCATGCGGTTCTGAGCAACCGCTACGGGGACGAGCCTTTCGTTCAGGTTCTGCCCCTTGGAGAGGTGCCTTCGGTCAAATCGGTGCGGGGGTCTAACCTCTGTCGGATCGGGGTCGTGGCTGACAGGACACCCGGGCGGGTGATCCTTGTCTCGGTTACGGACAATCTCGTGAAGGGTGCCTCAGGCCAGGCCGTGCAGAATGCCAATGTCATGTTGGGTCTTGAAGAGACCATGTGCCTGTCCCTCGTCCCGGTCTTTCCGTGATATAAGTCTGGGCCATGAAGTCCTTGAAGAAAAAGCGCCGGATCCAGGTGATCCTGGTCACCTTCGTGGCCCTCGCGGTGTCGACCGCGATGATCGGCTATGCGCTTCGGGACGGCATCAATTTTTTCCGCTCGCCGAGCCAGGTGGTCGAAGAGCCGCCCTTACCGTCCGAAGTGTTCCGGCTGGGGGGGCTCGTTGAAGAGGGCACTCTCATTCGGGGCCAGGGGGAAACGGTGACCTTTTCAGTGACCGATGGCGGGGCGAGCGTGGCGGTGGCCTATACCGGTGTCTTGCCGGATCTTTTTCGCGAAGGCGAAGGTATGGTAGGCACTGGTAGCTTCGTCGACGGTGTGTTTCGGGCCACTGAAATTCTGGCGCGCCATGACGAAACTTATATGCCCGCAGAGGTCATTGACGCCCTCAAAGAACAAGGGGTCTACCAAGATCCCGGCGCGTCCGGCGACGGGTAAGAGCCCTTTTTTCACAGGTGTATGAAACCCGCGCGCCGATGGGTTTTCATCCTAGAACCCCCATGCTAGGCGAGCGGCGATCTAAGCGGCGGGCCCGCCCCGCCGTGTTCTCGCAAGGAAAACGCCCATGGCCCTCGAACGCACGCTGTCCATCATCAAACCGGACGCCACCACCCGTAACCTCACCGGCAAGATCAATGCCAAGTTCGAAGAGGCGGGGCTCCGGATCGTGGCGCAGAAGCGGATCCATCTGACCAAAGGCCAGGCCGGGGAATTCTACAAAGTCCATGCCGAGCGTCCTTTTTACGACGAGCTTTGCACGTTCATGGCTTCGGCTCCGGTGGTGGTGCAGGTGCTCGAAGGCGAAGGGGCTATCGCGAAGAACCGCGAGGTCATGGGCGCGACCAACCCCGCGGATGCCGATCCCGGCACGGTCCGGGCAGAATTTGCCGAAAGCGTCGGCGAAAATTCGGTCCATGGGTCGGACGCGCCGGAGACCGCGGCGGTTGAGATCGCTTACTTTTTTGCCGGGACTGAACTCGTCGGCTGAGCGGTATCAGACCGGGCCAGAAGCCCGATCTCGTCGAAGACCTTTTCAAGCCGGTGGTTCGCCGCCGGCTTGTTTTTTGCTTTGAGCCGGTCAAACCGGACGCGGAGGGCGGCCTTTTCCTTGCCCTTGCAATCGTTCCAAGGCCGACCCTGGAGCCCCATTTCAATGACGTAGTAGCCGATGAAGTGGGGCCTTTGCCCCGCTTCCAAGAGCTTGGCATAGGCGCGGTCGGTGCCGAGGGCGCGGAGTTCCTCGGCGGAGTGGATGCCAACTTCCGCGAATGCCGTCTCCATGGCCGGGCCAAGATTGCGGATCGAAGAGATGGGCTCTGGCATGGGATGGAGCATGGCACGGGCGTTTCCAGGTAGCCAAGGCAGGATATCGGCTGGCGCCGATCGGCCTTCGGCGAGAGTATTTTTCCCAGGATGAAGGGGCCGGGTTAGATCGCTGCCCTGACCGGGGCGGCACGGGGGGCGGGGGCGAATTGCGCCAGGGCGGCCTCGGCGAGCTTTTCGGCCGCGCCCGGCGGGCCCATCGCCTCTCGGACAGCTTGGGCGGCGCCCTGGTTGGGATCGTCGAAGAGGCCGAGAAGGGCGGTTTCGATCGCGCCGTGGAGGTCTTGGCCGACGATCTCGGGGACGATCATTTCGCCTTTCCGCCGGTTCGGCATGGCGACCATGTTCATCCCCCGTAAAGCCAGGCGAGCGGCTTTCCGTTTGATCCAAGGACCGACCAATGGGATCCGCGCCACGTGGCCCGCAAGCCCCGGCAAGGGCACCTGGTCGGCGCAGGCTTCATAGGTGGGGATCACGGTGACCATAGGGATCCCGAGGGCGGCCATTTCGCCGGTATTGGTGCCGGGCAGGGTGAGTGCGACCCGGGCGCGTTGGAACACCTCTGCCCCGGGAAACACATCTATCCGCACGCCGCCTTCGGTTTCAAACCATCGGGCGTCGCCGTCTTCCCGGAAGGTGACCGGGCTCGCAATCCAGTCCCGGTCTGCGGGGGGTGGTTTTAGGGCGCGGAGGACGTCGTCGGACGTGTAATCCGACCGAGCCATGGCCCATTCGATGTCCGGGCGTTTAGCAGCGATCTGGTCTATGGCGGCGGCAAAGTAAGGGAGGAGGAATTCGATCATATAGGTCCGGCTGCCGGGGAAGACGCCGATCAAGGGCGCGCCGTCGGCCCGGTGACCGGCCTTGGCCAAGGCCGCATCAACCATCATCTCGCCCACATAGTCCGGGCGGATCCGGCCTATTTTTTTCGGCATTTTACCCAAGCCGTTGTAAAGCACCCGGTCGAAGCGTTTGAGGATGCCGGCCGGGTATTCGACATAGGCCATGGACCGCGCCCCCAAGCGCCGGGCGAGAAGGGCAGATAGCGCCAATTCGCCCCCCAAATGCACCACGAGCGTGTCGGCCTCGGTCTGAAATCCCGGCGGGAACCTTCTCCGAGCAATCAAATCTAGCCCTTCTGCGATCGAACAGACCGCATCGACGTCTTCGATGGCGTCGACCACGCTCCGCTCGGCGCCGGAGGAAAACACGCAAGGCTGGAGACAGACCGCGATATGGAGATCGGGCGCGCGCGCTTTGAGCGCCCGGCTCAACGGGGTCAGCCAGGCGGAAATCTCGCCCGGTCCATTCACAGTGATGATCACCTGCCGCATGGGAGCTTCACCTCGGCCTAGGGGCGGCGATTTTCAAGGGCGCGCCCATCAGAGCCGCATCTTGTCGCGGAGGAATTTGACATATTCGCGGAAGCTCGCCGTGCTCGTGCCCCAGGCGCGGTTGACCATCGCTTTGGTTTCACCCCGGATGTATTCCCCCGCTTTTGTGGGTTTTTCCGATCGGAACACGTCGGTCGGTTTCGCCGTACCGCTATATTGGCGGTCGAACATATCCCAGATCCCTTTTTTCGCCGGTTCTGTGATGTGGCCGTGGATCCGGTGGATGCCCGCGGCGTCGAGCCGGTCGAGAAAATCCAATGTCATCGTTGTGTAAAGCCCGTGGCCGCGGCCGGATTCCACGATATTGCAGTGGTAGTGCGCGGGGTATTTGGAGATATCGAGCGGGGCTTCCTCACCGGGGCCGCGGGTGACCATGAACCAAAGATAGCGCCGCGTGACCGGGTTTTTGTAGCGCCCGAGGGCCAAGCGCCAGACGGCGCGCAAAAGACACCAGGGCACGATCCGGCGGGCCATGGCACGGCGGAACCGCAGCGTATCGGGGCAGCCGAAGAAATAACCGATCACCTCGCCCTTATCCTCGGCGATCCAAACCTCGTCGGGTGTCACATCCGTGTAGTAGGACGACCAGTAATCGGCATGGATCTCGCGGTCTTCGAAGTAGTGTTCCGCGCCCTTGTTGCGATAGGCGGTGTCGCAGCAGATCTCGCGGACTGCGTCCCTGTCTTCCGGCCGGTAAGGCCGGATCAGCGGACCTGCCGCGGAAGCGTCATCGCTCATAGCTCTGGCCGCCCCATTGCGACCGCTCGCCCTTGAGGACGCGCGGGATGACCCGGAGGGCGAGCGCGAAGGCGAAGACCTCGTAGGTCAGCCAGTTGAGTTCTCTCGGATGGGTCCGGACCCGCTCGATGGCCGAAAGGACGAACCAGGCCCCCACCGCGAAGCGAGAAATGAAAAGGGCAATGAACCAACCGCCGAAAAAGACCATGAGGAGAAAGACGAGAAGGAGCGAGAGTGGCCAGAGTGTCAGCGTCGCCGCCAAGAGAGACGGCGGGCCCGCCGAGACGCGCATGGTCCGGTCGATCAGGCTTTCGACATCGGTGCAGGCCGCCACCGCCACGGCGCCCACATCGGGGCGGAAGGTGATTTTGTAGCCCCTGGCCTGGATCGCTTGGGCGAAAGCGAGATCTTCGGTCAGGGTGGGGCCGATGGCCTCAAACCCGCCCACTTCTTCGTAAAGATCTGCCCGGAAGCCGAAATTGCCGAAAAAGACACCCGCGCCGCCCCAGCGAGAGAGAAGATCCGAGACCTGCCAGTAATAGGCCGCATCGGCGATCTGCCAGGACGCAATCGTTGTGAGCGATGGGTTGAACGTGATGGGCCCTGCCATGGCCACCGCTTGGCGATTGAGGATCGGGCCTGCCATGGCCGAAATCCACCCCCCGGGCACTGCCGAATCTCCGTCGAGTGTGAGGATGACTTCGCCCTTTGCGTCGCGAAAGCCCAAGTCCAGGGCCTGTTGGCGCGTCGTCAAAGGGGAGGCCGGATCGGGCTGAGAGTGGAGAATGCGGAGAAAATCGAGGTCTAAGGCTTCGGCCACCTCAATGGTGCCGTCGCTGCTCCGGTCGTCGACGAGGACAACCTCGAAATCCGGCGCATCCCGTTGGGCGGCGATGCTCCTCAATGTCAGACCAATGCCCACCGCTTCATTATGGGTGGTGATGACGATGCTGACGAAGGGGTCATCCATGGGCGGGCTCCCAGCCGAGTAGATCTTCCATATGGGCAGCGATGGCCGCAGTTGCACCTGGTGGTCCCATCAATGCGCGCCCGGCTTCGGCCATGGTCGCTTGTCGGGCGGGGTCCCCGACGAGGGCTTGGAGGGCCTGGGCGATGGTCTGGGCTTGCGGAGCGACCGTCATCGCAGCTTGGCCGAAATACCGAGCCTTCATAGCCGCATAGGCCGCGTTTTGGTTGCCAGAGCCAGGTACCGCGACCAAGGGAAGCCCGAGGCCCGTGGCCTGTTCATTGGCCGTGCCAGCCATGCCGAGGGCCAAGTCAGCGGAGCGGAGGACCGTTCCGAAGCGGTGTTCGACGAGGAGCGCGCGGGCCCCGTCTTTGTGGGTGAGCGCCCCGGCACCTGCCGGGTCGTCCGAGGGGGTCCAGCCCGGTCCTGGTGCGGTAAGAAAGTGTTCTGTTTCAAAGCCCGGGGGCAGAGCGAAGAGGCCTTGGAACCCGGGGCCCGCGACGGCGAGACCGGCCAGCAAAAGCCGGCCATTGGCGGGCGCATCGGCCCTTGACCCCGGAAGGCAAGCCACGTTGAGAATGCCTGGCCTCCTAAAGCCCGGGTCTTCGGCGCCCTCGAGACCGTCCATCATCGGATTGCCAACAAACGCCGCTTTGACCCCGCGTTTGCCGAGCCTAAGCGCGGTTTTTTCGTCTCTCGTATAGACCCGTTCGGCCCGGGCCATGAGCGTCCGCTCGAACCCGTTATGCCCGTCGTAGCCGCCATAGAAGGCCGATTTGGCCGAGGACAGAAACACCGTCCTCAGCCCCGAAAGAATGCCGGCCGCCAAGGGGACGATATCGCCGATGGCCAGAACCAGCGCCCGGCGGCCGCGAAGCGACAGGGCAAAGCGCGCTTGTCGGAGATAGGTGGCGACAAACCCCGCCCGAAGATCGCGGAGAAAGGCCGGAAGGCTCACCGTGCCAAACCCTTCCGAGGGGAGGATGTTGGGGGGGCCGATCCGCGCGATGCCCCTTGCATCGTAGCGGGCCCCGTCGCCCACTTGGGCCCAGGCGGCGATTTTCGCGCGACGCTCGGGGCCTGGCGCCAGCCGGTCGAGCAAAAGCCCTGCAATCTCGTCTTCGCCCTGGCCGTTCGAGACAATCAAAAGCTCTGGATCCGGCCCGTTCATGGCTCGAGCGCCTCGGTCAATTGTTCGAGCCCCACGGGGCGCCAACCTTCGCCCTCAAGCCGCCGGACCGTGCGCTCGAATTGTGTGAATGTTGCCGGATGGTCGAGATCGTCCGGGTGAAGGACCAGGCGAAACGGGGCTTTCCGGCGCAACAGCCCGGCAATAACGCCTTCCCGGAGCATCCGTCCCGGCACGGTTTTGAACGCCCGTTCCCCTTCGTCGAAATTCAAGGGTGGGAGCCGGAGGGGGGCTTTGTCGAAAAGCTTGATCCTGTCGCGCGCCAAGATCCCATGATAGCCCCGGGCGGCGAGGACCCGGTCGAGCGAGGCCGACGGTGCCCAGCGCGGTGCGCAAAACCATCGGGGTCGGTCGAGACCGGCAGCCTCGAACATTGCCTCACCGCGGGCGATCCGATCTTCGGTCGCCGCGGTGTTCAATCCGGCAAATTCCGACCGATTTTCATGGCCGTATAGAAGCCAATTGATCCAATTTCGCCCCTGTTCATGGGTCCAGCCATGGAGGATTTTGAGCCCGGGAAGCTCCTTGATCCGGGCCAGGAAATCCGGTGCGGCGGTGAGGGGGGCGGTGCCCAACCAATTGGGGACCACGCTCCAAGCGATAAACGGCCGCGCCGGTTCGGGAAAGGCGGTTAGCATTTGGTCAAGCCGATCAGCCATGCCGGGTTGGAGGTCATGGATCTCGGGCAAATACTGCATCGTCTGGGCCACGGCCACCGCTTTCGTCGAACGGTTTTGAGGTTCTTAACGCCTTTTGGAGCGAACCGAAAGCGTCGCCCAGCCCGCAAGGCCAGTGGCCAGGGGCAGCCCCCAGGCCAGAAGGGCGGCCGGGGCGGCCCCGCTCGAGCCCAGGGCCTCACTGAACGTTAGCGAGAAATAAAGAACGAAAGCGGCCCCCAAGACCGCCATAACGTCCCGCCGCCATTGGTCGCGGATCACCGGATGATAAACCAATGCGCCCGACAAAAACGCCACGGCCCCGAGAAGGAGCGGCAGGGCGATGAGGCTTTGGAAATGGCTTTGGAGCCCGAACGGCGAGGCGCCGACCATGCGCGTGGCCGTAATGACCGAGGGCAGCTCGTAGACCGACACGCTCAACCGGTCGCGTGCCTTGTGGCGAAGGACCGTTTGGGGAAAGGCCAGGCGAAGCTCGCCGTCGGCCACGATCGGATCGCCGAGCCCGGTCCCCAGGTCTTCGGCTTGGGTAAAGACGAGCTCGCCTTCGAGCCAAGCCGCCCGGGGGGCGTTGACCCGGTTGAGGAGCCGGTGGTCCCGGTCGAGCCTCAGATACGTGACGCCCTCGAGCGCTGTGGCCTCTTCGTCGATCGCGTCGATCAGTAGGAAATGGTAGCCTTCCTCGTCCCGGAGGACGACCTCGCGACCTTCGCCGAGCTCGGTCGCCCCGGCAGCCACGGCCGACCCGGCCGCCTCCGAATGGGCCGAATAGCTCGCCAGCGGGTTGAGAAGATAGGTGTAGGCCAGGCCCACTACCGCCCCCGACACCATCAAAGGCACGAGAACGCGCCGCCAGGGCCGCCCGATTTGGGAATAGATCGCCAGCTCATATTGCTTGCCCATCCGGTAGACGAGGAGCGCGGTTGAAACGAGGAGGACGTAAGGGAGCATGGATTGAAGAAAGGCGGGCGTCTCGAAGGCGATCTTTCTGAGGGCAGCCAGCGCATTCCACCCCCCGTCGCCCCGAAACCGGGAGCTTTCGGCGAACTGCACCACACCGACGACGAAAGTCAAAAGGAAGAGGACCAGCGCGGTCAGCAAAAGATGCTGCCGGAATATGTAGAAAAAGAGCATCCGCGAGGCCATGGGCCCATCTAGGCGCGGATTCCGGGCGGTGCAACGGCGGGCCGGCGAGACCCCGCTCTTTGCCTTCATCTCTTTATAAATACGCAACTCACGCCTGCGGGGCCTCTGCCGGACTTGGGACAAGCGCGCAGCGCATCAAATGCGTATTTTTGAAGAGATGAAGCCCCGGGACCTTCCCGCCCGGACTAGACCGACACCGCGCCGAGGAGCTCGTCCCGCCCGATATCGCCCGCCTTGCCGCGGGTTTTGACGGCGCCGCGTTCGAGGACGACGAACCGGTCGCCGAGATCGAAGGCGAAGTCGAAATATTGCTCGACGAGGACAATCGCCATTGATCCCCGTTCGCGGAGGAGGCGGATCACTTCGCCGATCTGTTTGATGATGTTGGGCTGGATCCCTTCGGTGGGCTCGTCGAGCAACAGGAGTTTGGGCTCGGTGACGAGCGCCCGGGCGATTGCAAGCTGTTGTTGCTGGCCGCCGGACAGATCGCCGCCGCGGCGACCGAGGAAGTCTTTGAGGATCGGGAAGAGATCGAAAATGTCGTCCGGGATCCGGCGCTTTTCGCGGGGGAGGCAAGCATAGCCGATCTCTAGGTTCTCTTTGACGGTGAGGAACGGGAAGATCTCCCGTCCCTGGGGCACATAGGCCACCCCCTTTTGGGCCAGGACATGGGCACCGGCTTTGCCAATCTCTTCGCCGTCGAGCTTCATCGTGCCCCCCGACCGGGGGTGGGTGCCTGAGATCGCTTTGAGAAGGCTCGTTTTGCCGACCCCGTTGGTCCCCATCACGCAAGTCACCTCGCCGGTCGCTGCGGTAAGGTCGATGCCGCGAAGAATTTGGCTGCCGCCGTAATGGAGCGTGAGCCCGTCGATCTCCATGAAATTACCGGCCAAGATATACCTCGATCACATTCTCATCGGACGTCACATGGTCAATCGAGCCTTCGGCCAGGACCGATCCTTCATGGAGCACGGTGACCTTGCAGCCCAAGCGCCGGACAAATTCCATATCGTGCTCGACGACGACCACGGCCCGGGTTTTGGCCGCTTCGACCAAAAGATCGGTCGTGTGTTCGCGCTCGGCCGGGGTCATGCCAGCGGCGGGCTCGTCAACGAGGAGAAGTTTGGGGTCTTGGGCCAAGAGCATTCCGATTTCGAGCCATTGCTTTTGTCCGTGGGAGAGCTCACCGGCCTTCCGATCGAGAGCGGCTGCCAGGCCGATTTCCTCGGCCAATTCCTTGATCTTAGCGCGGTCGGCATCGGAGGCCTTAAAGCGGAGCACCTGGAGGGGATTGCGCGACTTTTTGAGGGCCAGCATGAGGTTTTCGGCAACGCTCTGATCTTCGAAAACGGTCGGGCGCTGGAATTTTCGCCCGATCCCGGCCCGCGCGATCTGGCTTTCGCTCATGGCGAGAAGCGACCGCGACGTCTCGCCCCACACCACCCGGCCTTCATCGGGTTTGGTCTTGCCAGTGACGATGTCCATGAACGTGGTTTTGCCGGCCCCGTTCGGCCCGATCACGGCGCGGAGTTCCCGCTGGCCGATCTCGAAAGTGAGGTTGTTGATAGCTTTGAACCCGTCAAAGGAGACCGAGACGCCGGAAACTTCGAGAAGGGCGCTCATACTTCGGCCTCCTTCTCGCGGAGGGACCCTGCATCGGGGCCGAGCGGTTCACCTTTCCGGTCCGGTGTGCGGCGTTCGGTCAAGAGATCGATCAGCCCGCCAATGCCTTTCGGCGCAAATAGCGTGACGAGGACGAAGGAGAGCCCGAGAAGAACAATCCACCAATCGACCCATTCGATCCGGTAAAACCCGAGATTGATATCCGGCGCCTGGCCCCCGGTGAACCAGGTTGAGAGAAGCGATACGAAAGCCGCCCCGATCACGGCCCCATAGAGCCGTCCCCGCCCGCCAATGGCGACCCAGACCGCAAGATAGATCGATGCGATGGGTGCAATTTCGGCAGGGTTCACGATGCCCGCTTGGGGAAAATAAAGCGCGCCAGCGATGCCTGCGAGAATGGCCGTGAAGGTGAAGATAAAGAGCTTATACGCCTCGACCGGATATCCCAGGAACCGCACCCGCGCTTCGTCATCCCGGATCGCCCGGATGACCGACCCGAACTTTCCCGACACCATCCAAGAGCAAAGCCAATAGGCGAGACCCAAGGCTAGGGCCGAGGCCCAGAAAAACCACATCGACACGGTTGACTGGGGTACCGCGTCGAGGCCCGGGAGGTTTTGAAGCCCCGAAAGCCCGTTATTGCCGCGAAGGCCACTGTCGTTCTGGAAAAGATAAAGCGAGAGCGCGAGCGTCATCGCCTGGGTGAGGATCGAGAGATAAACCCCGGTCACCCGGCTCCGAAAGGCCAGCCAACCAAAGACAAGCGCCAAAAACCCCGGCACGAGGACCACCGCGGCCAGTTGCAACGGCAAGGAATGGGCAAAGGCCCAGATCGGTGGGAATTCCGAGGCGCCCACCACGCCGAAGATCTGGGTGGCAATCCCGTCGGATATCTCCTGGGCCGTGGGCGGCAATTGCGCGGCCGCGAGGCTCTCTGCGACGATGAGCTCGGTCCGCGCATACATCAGCCACATGCCGATCGCGTAGCCGCCGATCCCGAAAAACGCCATATGCCCAAGGGAGAGGATGCCCGTATAGCCCCAGACCATATCCATCGCCAAGGCCACGAGGCAGAGGCAAAGGGTCTTGCCGAGGGTTTTGACAAAGCTCGTCGAGATCACGCCGATCCCGAAGCCTTCGGCCAGCACCGTCACGCCCAATGTAAAAAGCGCGAGAAGTGCGATGAAGATCAAAAGCGACGGATGCTTCAGCGCAAAAGGCCGACGCCCATTGCCGGAGGAAAGGGCCGCATCGCTCATGGGCTGGCCTCCAGCTCTGCCGCAGCCAAAAGCCGTTTTTCGTAATACTGCGAATAGGGGGCGAGGTGGTAGGCACCAAAGGGCGGGCAGACCTCAAAGCCCGCCCCCTCATAAAGCGCCCGGGCGGCGGCATAGGGGGCGTGGGCCCCGGTTTCCAATCGCAACACCGAAAGACCCCGTCGCTCCGCCTCCGCCAAGATGGCATCGAGGAGCGCCCGTCCGATCCCTTTTCCGCGCTGATTTTCGAGAATGTGCATCGATTTGATCTCGCCCTCTGCCCCGTCGATTTGGAGGGCACCCATGCCGAGGGGCACGCCCCCGTCCATGGCCGCCCACACCAGCGCATCACCTTCGGCCAGTGTGTCGGGCGACAGGGTGTGGCAGCTTTCGGGCGGGCTCCACGCCGCCGAATGGGCCAGATGGGCCGCAAACAGCGTCGCCAGCCGCGGATCTTTCGCACTCGTTTGGATGATCTCCATCGCCCTTACGCCTCCGCCGCCCGGCCCCGGAGGGCGATGATGCCCCTGGGACGGAACTGGATGAAGAGGATGATGAAGAGGATCATGTAGGTCTGCGCGGCCAGGGTGTTGGACGGGTTGAGCCACTCGATCCCCTTTTGGAGGAACCCGACCAGCGTGGCGCCGAGAAGCGTGCCCCATATATTGCCGACCCCGCCGACAACGACCGTCATGAAGGATTGGACGATATAATCCGACCCCATCTCCGAGGTGACCTTGGCAAAAAGCCCGATGGCGACCCCGGCAATACCCGCGATCCCCGACCCAAACCCGAAAGTCAGCATATTAATCCGGTCGGGATTGATCCCCATCGACGCGGCCATCCGTGGATTTTGTGTGACCGCGCGCACTTCAAGGCCGAGCCGTGTGCGGTTCATCACAAAAAGAAAGAGCCCGAGAAAGATCAGCGCGAGGACGAAAATCGCGATGCGAATATAGCTGATCGAGACGATATCGTTAAACACCAGCGACCCGTCGAGCCAGCCCGGTGCCGTAAGGGGGCGGGCCTGGGTGCCGAATATGTTTTTCGCGATCTGCTGGAGCGCGATCGATACCCCAAAGGTCGCGAGAAGCGTCTCGAGCGGACGGTGGTAGAGCCAACGGATCACCAGCCGTTCCAAAGCTACACCGGCGGCAAACGTGACAATGAAGGCCAAAGGGATCGCGATGAGGATCGAAAGCGTATGGTCGGCCACGAATTGCTGGACGACGAACCCCGTATAGGCGCCCATCATGATAAATTCGCCATGGGCCATGTTGATGACCCCCATCACGCCGAACGTGATGGCAAGGCCGATCGCGGCGAGAAAGAAAATCGACGCCAGCGAAAGCCCGTCGAGTGCGAGATCGGCGGCTTGGTTCAGGGCGACCTTGGTCTCGATGCCAGAAAGGGCCGCCGCCGCGGCCACCGCCACTGCCGGGGGCGCTGCGGCATAGCGTTCAAAAAACACATGGGCGCCGAGGGCGGCGTCAATCTCGGCTTCCGTGGCCGCCGGGTCGGCGAGCCCGGCCTCCACCAAGAGCCCATAGGCCTCGTCCCGCGCGGCATCGGTGTTGAGGGCGGCCACTTCGATCCCGGCCAATTGGCCGCCGTCGATATTGGCCACGAGTGCAGCTTTTTTGGCGTCCAAGGTCAGCTGCGGTGGGGCGAGCTCCTTTGACACCAGGAGCGCGTAGGCATCTTGGCGGCTCAGCTCTTCGCCGCCGGGCTTGACGACCCGAGCCACATCATCGCCCTCGGGCTCGGTCCCGGCCACATCAAGCCGTGTGGTCACAAGGGGGTTCAATGCGGCGCGCACATCGACGCCGAGATCGCCCTTAAAACTCTCGATCGCTTCGATCCGGGCTTCGTCGCTTTCTCCAAAGGAAATCGTGAGAATCCGTTCGAGCCGAAGGATGCGGGGCAAAAGGGTCGGATCTTCTTCGGTGTCTGTGACATCCCGGAGCGCTGCCAGATGGGCTTCTTGCGGGTCGCGGGCGATGGCATTCAGGGCCCGGGCACGAGCCCTAGGATTAGGGTCGATCAATTGGAATTTCACGAGGGCGGCATCGATGAGCCCTCGGATCCCGCTATTTGGCTTTAGCTGCTTGAAGTCGCGCGCGGTGAACGTGCCAAGCTCCGCCCCGCCGGCGAAGTCAAAGGCGGCAAGCTCCCGTCCGTCCTTTTCGCCGTAGACAAAAAGCCCGGTTTCTTTGTTGAACCACATCTCCTTGGCGCGCCACTTCTCAAGGACCGTCTGGGCTTCGGGCAGGCCGCTTTCGGTAAGCGCATCGATGGCCGGGCCAATCGTTCGCCGGGAAGACTTGGCAATGATCTCGCCGTGTTCCTGCAACACAAGCTGGATCGGCGCCTCAGCCTCCTGGGCCGATGCAATCCCGCCAAACACCGCGAATACCAGCGCCATACCCCAACGAAGGATCATCCCCGCTCCCTTCATCCTGGCTCAAATACTCCCGCCGGAGGCGCACGGCGGGCCGGAAGGCCCGCCGCCACTTTCAAAGTCCGACGACTTAGTAGTTCGACTTGAGCTGGACGCAAGTCTCGGTCTGGGTGTTGTACATCCCGCAGCCAAGCTCTTGCCAGTCGGACACAAGCACCGCTGAGTCCGGAAGGAAATCGGTCCAGGCATCGCCAGGCACTTCTTCGGTCTGGCTGATGATGTCGAACTGCCCGTCTTCCTGGATCTCACCGATAAGGACGGGCTTTGCCAGGTGGTGGTTCGGCAGCATCACAGCCGTCCCGCCGGTAAGGTTCGGGAATTCCTGGCCGTACATGGCTTCGCGCACCGTATCGACATCGGTTGAGCCCGCGCCGGTCACCGCGTTTACCCACATGTTAAAGCCGATGTAGTGGGCTTCCATCGGGTCATTGGTGACCCGCTCTTCGCCCATCCGCTCTTTCCAGGCGGCAATCCAGCTTTCGTTGGCTTCGGTATCGGCCGATTGGAAGTAGTTCCATGCAGCGAGGTGGCCAACGAGGTTAGTCGTGTCGAGGCCCGAAAGCTCTTCTTCACCCACCGAAAACGCCACGACCGGAATATCATCGGCCGAGATGCCCGCAGCGGCGAGCTCTTTGTAAAAGCCCACATTGGCGTCGCCGTTGATCGTGGAGATCACACCGACCTTTTTGCCATCCGCACCCAACGCGACGACGTCAGCGACGATTTTGGACCAATCGGAATGGCCGAAGGGCGTGTAATTGACGAAAATGTCTTCGCCCGCGATGCCCGAATCCTGGAGGTAGGATTCGAGAATATTGTTCGTGGTCCGCGGATAGACATAGTCGGTCCCGAGGAGGGCAAACTTCTCAACGCCGAGTTCTTCGAGGAAGTAATCCGTCGCCGGGATCGCCTGCTGGTTGGGGGCGGCACCGGTGTAAAAGACGTTCTTCGAGCTTTCCTCGCCTTCATACTGGACCGGGTAGAAGAGAAGACCGTTCAACTCTTCGATGACCGGGAGCACCGACTTGCGGCTCACCGATGTCCAATTGCCGAAGATCACGTCCACCTCATGGACCGTGAGAAGCTCGCGGGCTTTCTCCGCAAAGAGCGGCCAGTCCGAGGCCGGATCGACCACGACGGCTTCGATATCACAGCCCAAAAGCCCACCGGCTTCGTTCTGCTGTTCGATGAGCATTTCCATCGTGTCTTTGAGGGTGGTTTCGGAGATCGCCATTGTGCCCGACAGCGAATGCAGAACGCCGACCTTGATCGGGCAATCCTGGGCAAAGCTAGGGGCCGCGCCTGCGATCAAAACGGCGGCCGAAGTGGCAAGAAGAGCTCTAGACATGTGTCATCCCTGTTATGCGCAGGGGCAATGTGATTGGTCCCAGCGGTCCAATCCCCCCCGACGCAGCTTTGTCGAAGTGCGAAAACAAACGGGCAGCTTCTGCACCCTGACCTTCACGCACCATGGAGCGGGCGCGAACGCCCGTGCTGTGCCTATCGTGAAGGTCGGGCGCTGCATCTTCCGGCAGCCGGAATTTTGGGCGTTTGCAGCTTCTTGCCCGAACTTGGGGCAGTTCGGGCGTCTTTGCCTAATGCCTAGGCAGACGTCGTCCCGCTGCGGCAGTTCCGCTGGAAGCCCGAGATCGGCGCCAATTCTTCCAAGGGTTGCAAGCTTGTTTTCCGGTGAAACGCTTGCGGTGTGCCAGCGATCCGATGGAGGGCGGGGCCTAGCCTTCGAGGAGGAGCATGCTGCAAAGCTGGATCTCTTCGGCGGCCCGGCGCTGGGCCCATTCGGCCTGACGCGCATCGAGACTGAAGAGCGCTGAATTCAAGAGCGCCGCATGGGCCATCTTGGCGTCGATCCGGTGGTTCAACGTGGCCGGACGCAGGGCGTCGGGCGTGACTGCGTCGAGAAGGGAGAGAAACGCACTGCGTTGGCTCTCATACCGAGACTGGTCGCGCCGGGGCAAAAGCCAGCTATGTTCAACTTCCGCCGAGTAGCGCCCGACACAGGCCGCAAATGTGCGGTGGAGCAAATCCGTCGATTGGCTCGGCAAAGGCAACGTGGCGGCCGGGCCCACAAGGATGCCGCAGAGGAAAATCGCGGTGAGTAAGATTGTTCTCATCCCGGCGATAATGCAGGCAATTGGGTTAATTCTAGGTCAAGTGCGTGGACAAAATATGGCCCGCACCGGAGCAGGTCCCACGGGTTCGATCAGGACCCGGTATGTCGCTGGAGGCTGGGGCGGAGATCGAACCGCCGGATCACATCGTCGAGCGGCATGGGCGGTCCAAACCAAAAGCCCTGTAACCTCTCGCAGCCAAGCGCGGTTAGGACTTTCACCTGATCGGCGGTCTCTATGCCTTCGGCCGTCACCTTGATGTCGAGGGCATCGCCAATGTCGACAATGGCGCGCAAGAGCCGCGCCGAGCGCTCCGATGTGGCCGCGGATCCCACGAGACGGCGGTCAATTTTCAGCCGGTCCGGGGCAATCTGTTCAAGGCCCACGATCGAGGCCCGGCCAGATCCAAAATCATCAAGCTCGATGCCAATACCGGCGTCGCGGAGCCTGTCGATTTGAAACCGAAATGTCTCTCCCCGGTCTTCGAGGAAAATGGTCTCGAGAAGCTCCATCGCGATCTTGCCGGGATAGGCGGCCGCCTGTTTGAGGAAGGTGTCAATATCGCTGCTCATCAGCCGCTCTTCACTGACATTAATCGACAGATCCAAAGCCGGGATACCTTCGAACGCCTTCGAGCAGGCTTCAATCGCGGTCTCAAAGATCAATCGGTCGAGTTCGCCGAGGACGTTCAAATCGTCCGCCTGCTGGATAAAGATCGCCGGGGGCAGGATACCGCGTTCGGGGTGGTTCCAGCGGGCTAGGGCTTCGAGGCCAACGATCTGGCCCGTCGCGGCATCGATTTGAGGCTGAAACCAAGGCACGAATTGACGCGCCTCTAGCGCGATCAATATCTCATCGCCAACTGCCTTCGAGCGCCGGAGCTTGTCCAGATCGGTATGGTCGAACACGCGGACATGGCCTCGGCCTTCCGATTTAGACCGGTAAAGTGCGACATCGGCGTGAACTAAAAGATCGCGGCCGCTCGAGATCGGCGTCGTGGCAATGCCGACGCTTGCGCCGATCCTCAGGCTCGTATCGTTAAAAAGGATCGGGCGAGACAGGGCCTCAATGATCTCGGCTCCGAGCCGACGCGCACGGTCCTCAATGTTCTGCCCGGACCCGATAATGACAAACTCGTCGCCGCCAATCCGCGCCAAATGGTCTGACACGCCTAAGAGCGCCGTCAGCCGTTGGCTCACGACCACCAAGACATGGTCCCCGGCGGCATGTCCCAACGTGTCATTGATCTGTTTGAACCGGTCGAGGTCAATCTGAAGGAGGGCGATCTCGCCGGTCTCATCGCCGTATTGTTCGATGAGCATGTCGAGGCAGGCGCCCATATAGCGTCGGTTTCCCAATCCGGTGAGATCGTCGCGGTTGGCCCGGCGCCGTGCGTCCTGTTCGGCCTCGGCCAGTTCCTGGTTCTTCTGGCTCAACTCCCGTTCCCGGGCGATGGCATCGGTCATCTCAATATTGTGGATGACCATGTCGCCATTGGCCGACAATTCGCTCTTGGCGAGAAAGGCGCGGCCGTCTGAGAATGTCTCAAGGTTGTCGATATAGCCCGTCTCCATCGCCGCGATTGCTTCTGCGATCCATTCTTCTTCGCGCCCGATCGTTGACATTATGGTTCCGGCATAGGCGGCTTCCCGGAGAAAGTCCTGGAAAGTGAGGTCGGGTTCGGAGGGCATGGGGCGGCCCATCAGCCGCGGTCCAAAGGACTTGTTGCAGATCACCAACCTCTGGTTTTTGTCCCAAATGCCGATGGGCGCATCGAGACTGTCGATGGCCAAGAGGAGCCGTGACCAAAGCGCTTCGGCCTCGCGTGCCATAGCTTCCCGCTCATCAAGCGCTTCGGCGGCCTTGGCTTCGCGCTGCTTCAAATTGGAAATATCGCGAATGATGCCGGCAGAAGAGCGTCCGCCCGTTTCGTCACGGGGCGCATAGAGGATCTGCAAATTGCCCCAGAAGGTCGTGCCATCCGCTCTCAGACACGACACTTCCGCATTAGCCCCGGTTTCGCCTTCGATCATATCGGGGCGTATTTCGTCGAGCATGGCCCGGTATCGCACCGGCTCGAAGAGGGTCGATATGGAATTGCCGAGGGTATCGACGTCGTCGTGTCCGAAGGCTTTAGAAAACGCGTCGTTGCACCAGACGATGGAACCCTCCACGTCCGGCGCAGGGCTGTAGATAACGATCACGCTGTCCTGCGTGAGCCGAGCGAAAGACTGCAGAAAACTCTCGAGCCGCACGGTGGATCCCCGATTGATACCCTGGCCTTAAGGCCCAGACGTTAAATCCGAGGAAACCGGGCAGGGCAGCCTGGAATAAGCCCGCGGAAATGTCGGGGAGGGGCCCTCAATACCCCACCTTACTTGGTCGGGACGTCCGCCCGGACGTCGCCGACGTGACTTTCCTTCGCGGTCAGCGGACGGCCAGCCCGTCATTGTCAAAGAAGTGGAGCCGCTCGGGAGGGAATGTGAGCCCGACCCGTTGCCCTGGCTGAAGCTCGGTTTCTCCGCCCACGCGCGCGGTCAACTGGCCCGACGGTCCGCAATCGAGGATCACAAAGCAATCGGCCCCGAGATATTCGACCACGTCCACCGTCCCGTCGAGCGCTCCGGACCCTTCAGCGCCGATTTGGATATGTTCTGGTCGGATACCGAGATGGACCGCCTCTTGGCTGCGTTGGTACGGGCCTCCACGGCCGCCTTCGAGGGCATATTCTGCCCCCGCGGCACGGCAGGGCATCACATTCATCTTCGGTGAGCCGATGAATTGGGCCACAAAGAGGTTGTAAGGCCGCTCATAGAGCTCCCGCGGCGCCCCGACCTGCGCGATCTTGCCGAACTCAAGTACAACGATCTTGTCGGCCAAGGTCATCGCTTCGACCTGGCCATGGGGTGACATAGATCATCGTCGTTTTGAGGCTCTGGTGGAGCTTGGCGATCTCGTAGCGCATCTCGACCCGGAGGGCGGCGTCGAGGTTGGACAGGGGCTCGTCGAAGAGAAACGCCGTCGGGTCGCGGACGATGGAACGCCCGATGGCCACCCGCTGGCGCTGTCCGCCCGAAAGGTCTTTCGGCCGACGGTCGAGATATTGTTCGAGTTTCAGGACCCCGGCGGCATGGTTCACCTTTTCGGCGATTTCCGATTTCGGCGCCCCGGCGGTTTTCAGGGAAAACCCCATATTGTCGCGGACCGACATGTGGGGATAGAGCGCGTAGGATTGGAAGACCATCGTGAGCCCCCGCTTGGCGGGAGGTTCGGCCGTTACATCGCGCCCGTCGATCCGGATCGCGCCCCGGGAGGTTTCCTCGAGCCCGCCGATCATCCGCAGAAGAGTGGATTTCCCGCAGCCCGAGGGGCCGACGAAGATCACGAATTCCCCATCGCCAATGTCGAGATCGACCCCTTTGATGACTTGCGCTTCGCCGTACCATTTTTCGGCGCCCTCTAGTGTAATCGCACCCATCAGGTCCCCTCCTCTTGTTGATTATTGCCGGGCGAGGCCCAGGCGAGCCAGACGGCAGCCGTCCAAGTAAAGCTTTCCCCCCCGGCGGGGTCGCCGGTCATAGGGTCGGAATATTCCGAAAAACCGTGGTCGCGGATGAGCCGCATCGTGGCATCGCGGAGCGCATCGGCGCGCTCGGCGTAACCGCATTCGGCGAGCCCGATCGAAATGAGCGCATTCATGATCGCCCAGGTGGGGCCCCGCCAATAGCGCTTGGCGTCAAACCGCGGTGAGGTCGGATCGTGGCTCGGCACGGGATAGGTGCAAAGCCCCGTGATCCGGTCATATTGGGCGAGCATCGCTTCGTTCTCGATGCCCGCATACCAGTTGAGGAACGAGGCGTTAGAGACGCAGCCCGACCATTGGCCCGATCGGACGTCGCGGGCGTCATAGGAGCCAAGGTCGGTGTTCCAAAGTGTCTCGGCCCCCGCTTCGAGCACAGGGATCGCCGCTTCGATGGCGCTCGTATCCTCACCGAGCATCTGACCCAGGGCCAAGAGGTCGCGCTGGGCGCGGAGAAGCGTGAATGTCATCGTCGGATCGGCGACGCGGAAGGGGTTTTCTTCCAAAAGCGCGGCCTGGTCCCATTTGAGCCGGTGGCCGAGTTGGACGAGATACAGATAGCGGTCGTAATCGTATTTCGTGGGCCGCATGGACGGATCCACATGGGACGTGTCGCGCCGGTTATAATCGCCTACACCCACCGGCTCGATGGCGGCCATGGCATGGTCCCAATCCGGCGTGTTATCGCGGCCCGCTTCCCAAGGATGGGTGATACAGACTGCTCCCTGGTCAAGGCGCCAATCCATGAACCAGCGGTGCCAGGCGACCATTTTAGGATAAAGCGCGGTGAGCCTGGCCTGGCCGGCTTCCCGGTAGCGTTCAAAGATCCGTCGGGCAAAGCTTGCCGCGACCGGGGGTTGGCTCACACCAGATGACAAGACCGGCCCGACCCCGCCCCAGACATCGGGCCCCGGAAAGTAGCTGGGGTCGGGTTTATGGAACAGGATATGGGGCACCATTCCGTCATCCCATTGGCCGGAAAAGAGGATCTCGAGCTCCTGCCAGGCCCGGTCGATGTCGAATGTCGCAAATCCCCAGGCGGCAAAGGCGCTGTCCCAGTTCCACTGGTAAGGATAGAGCCCGGCCGTGGGCACGGTGTAGCCGCCCCGGTCATTGGCCAAGAGGATCGCCCGCGCTTCCGCGTCGAGATCGGTGAGCATCGCGGTCGTCACCCTTTGACGCTCCCCGCGGTCAGACCCTTGGTCATGAACTTCTCAAGGCCGAGGAAGAGAGCCATCACCGGCACCGTGGCAATCACAGCTCCGGCCATCAGGTGTTCGCGCGGGATTTCGGATGAATTAAGCATCGCAACCCCCCGTGTCAGAGTGAATTTTGATGGATCATCAAGCAGCATGAAGGCGAGCAGGAACTCGTTCCAAGCGATCATGAAGACATAGAGGCTGACCGAGGCCAGGGCGGGGAGCGCAAGGGGCAGGGTGATCTTCCAGATCACCTGGAGCCGGTTGAGCCCGTCCATGAGCCCGGCCTCTTCGACCTCCGCAGGCAGCCCCCGGAAATAGCCTTGGAGCATGTAAAGGGCGACCGGAATCGTCGTGACCGGATAGATCATGACGATGCCGATTACCGTGTTGCGAAGCCCCGTGACCGAGAACGCGATATAGATCGGCAAGGCGAGAACGATCATCGGCACCATGTAGATGAGGAGGATCGAGCGCGAGAACGCCGCGCGGCCTTGGAACTTCAAGCGGGCCACCGCGTAAGCCCCCGGCACCGAGAAGGCGAGAGTGATCAACACCGTCAAAACCGAGACATAGAAACTCGTCCAGATATAGGTGCCGAAATTGAAGTCCTGGAAGAGTTCGCTGTAGCTCCGGAACAAGGCCCAGCCTTTGTCGAGGTCGAGCGAGAAATCCAATGGGTTCTGGAGGAGGGCCGACTGGGATTTGAGGCTCGTCATCACCATCACGTAGAACGGGATGAGAACGATCGCGGTGAAGAAGATATAGCCAAACCCAGTCAGGAACCGGATCCAGGCTTCTTCCATTTCGTGCCGAGTGAGCGTGCCCATTTTGGTCTCGTCGAGGATGAGAACCTGCGACCAGGCAAAGATCGCTGCCAATACGGCAGCAGCAAAGAAGGTGCTGAAAAGCGTACTTTCTGACACAAGCGGGCCGAACCCGGCCACGGTGATCACGAACAAAACGGCCGCGATGATCCCGGTCTTGACCAACGTGCCGCCCTGGGCGCAGGCGGCGTATCCCAACCCCGCACCCAGGATGAGGGAGATCCACCCGGCCGGGCGGAACGGATCGCCGGTCGCGAAGGACATGGTGATCGACACGGTCGTGGCGAGGATAAAGAGCCAGAGCGCCCCGATGAGCGGGCCGGTCACATAGCCAAAGCGTAGAAAGCTCATAGTCCTTCCTCCCGGCTGATGAATTTGAAGAAGAAGAAACTGAAGGCGAGAAGGCAGGCGAAGATCACCACCGCCACCGCCGCGCCCGCGCCGATATTGGAGATCGCGAAGGCCTGTTCATAGACGTTGACTGTCAGTGTTCGGGTCCCGGCATTGCCGCCCGTGAGGAGGAAAATGTCGTCGAACTTGTTAAACGTCCAAATGAAGCGGAGGAGGAACAGGACCGAGAGGATGCCGAGAAGCATCGGCAGGCTGAGATACCAGAACTTCTGGAACGGCGAGGCCCCGTCCATGTCGGCGGCCTCATACATATCCGTGTCGATCGATTGCATCCGAGCGAGGATGAAGAGGAAGGAAAGCGGGAAATACCGCCAGATCTCGAAAACCGTGACCATGATGAGAGCCAGGGGCCGTTGGCCGAAGAAATTGATCGCCTCTTCTGTGACCCCCATTTGGATTAGGAGCGCATTGGCCGAGCCGGAGAAGGGGTCAAAAAGGTTCACCCAGGTGAACGCCACGGCGATCACCGGAGCAACATAGGGGAATAGGTAGAGCCCTCTCAGGATCCCCTGGCCTCGGAAGCTCTTGTTAAGAAGCATGGCAGCGAACAGCCCGAAGATGATCGCCCCGAGCGTGCCGAAGACCGTGTAAAATATCGTGACCCCCATCACGCCCCAGAATTCCTGGGCATCGAAAATCCGAAGGAAGTTCTCGGCGGTGAAGGTGGTGTTGGTGAGGATCGAATCCGCGGTGCCCGTCGCTTCTACTGGCGTGTCGTCTTCGAGCGCGTCTTCTAACGCATCCGGGTCGCCGTCGAGGGTGACCGGGATCAAAAACGTGAGGCGTTCGGTGGGCGGAAGTGTTCCGACGTCACAGGTGAGAGTTGCACCTTCAAGGCTACATTCTTCGGGAAGCGTGCCCAATGTGGCGCCTTCGGGGATCCGGTCGCGGAAGATAACGCCTTCGATGGGCGTGTCCTGGCTCCGGTTTTGAACCCGGTAGCGCACCGCCTGGTCGGGGTCGCCCGCATTCCGGAGGTCTTCGCGGACGACCGGCGTGACGGGCCGGAGATCAGCAAGCCCGATCGGTTTGAAACTGATCCAGAAAATCGCGAGGAGCGGGAGGACCACCACGAGCGAGACGATGGTGATGGTCGGCAAGAGGAGTGACCAGGCCAGGCGCGCTTCGCGACGCTCCAATGGGCCCCGGCGGGTGGGCGGTGTGGCGACTGACATGGGTTGCTCCGCAGAATGTGCGTGGATCGCGCCCCGGACCCCGATCTGGGGCCTCTCGGTCCTCGAAAAGGAGGCCCCGGGTCTACGCCCGGGGCGCGACGGGTCTTATTGGATGTCGGCCAATTGCTCGTTCATCGCTGCAACGGCGGCGGCCGCATCGACCTCACCGTCGATGAACTGACGCACGATCCGGTTGATGACCTGGCTGTTGATCATCTTCGAGGCGAGGGCCAATTGGCCTTCCTCGACACCCCAGCGTTGGGCCACATCGAGACCGCCGACGATTTCGTCGATCATGGATTGCTCATAGAGATCGCCGAGCGGCGCCTTCCGGTCGACGCCCACGGGCAGGGTTGCCCAGGCTTCCGAGAACTTCGCCGGTTCGGCTTCGGTGCCGCGACGGACCGGGAATTTCCCTTCCGGCGCAATCGAGAGCGTCTGGGTATAACCCTGGTCCATGGAGAATTTCACGAATTCCATCGCCGCATCGGTATCGGCATCGCTGGTGATCCCGAAATAGCGGACATCGCCCCAAGCCGCGCCGTCGGGGTTCGACGGTCCAGCGAATGTGGTCACAACGCCGGTCTTCGAGGCCAGTTCCGAAGAGGTCGGGTCGTCATTGATGGTGGGCGGCGCGCTGTCACGGAGCCCGGCAAGCTCGTCGAGGATAAAGGGCGACCAGATGATCATCGCCGCCTGGCCCGCAAAGTAGAGCTCGCGCGATTGCTGCCAGAAAAGCTCGCCCGGCGGGGAGGCTTCGGCAATGGCCTTGTAGAATTCGAGAACTTCGGTCGTGGCCGCCACGTCAAGCTCGGCTGCCCCGTCGGCATTCACCGGCGTGACGCCATTGGCCAAGAACACATGTTCAAGGACCTGGCTCATGAAATTCTCGTCGACCTTCGTGGCCGCCACGAACCCGTACATTTCCGGTGGGTTGTGAAGCGCTTCGATGGCCGCTAGCACGTTTGCGTAGGTCGACGGGGGCTCCAGGCCCGCTTCGGCAAACTTGTCGGCCCGGTAAACGATCATCTGGGTCCACCCGTCGACCGGAACCGAGGCGATACCGTCTTCGGTTGCCGCCATTGAAAGAGCGCCCGGGGCAAATGTGCCTTCTCCCAGCCCTTCGACCACTTCGGTCGCCGCGTCGGTGTCAAGGATGCCGGCTTCCGCCCATGGAAGGGCGTATTGGAGCGTGTGGTAAATGACGTCCGGGAGATCGCCCGCGGCGAAGGCGGCTGTGGTCCGTGTGCCGAGATCGCTTTCGCTGACCGGAATGACCTCGACTTCAGTGCCCGTGGCGGCTTCGAACTCGGCGGCCATTTCCTGCTGCTTTGCCAGCCGCTCGGGCTGTTCTTCGGTGGTCCAGAAGCGGATCGTGTCGGCCGAGGCACCGCCGGCGGCCAAGACGAGTGCGAGAGCCGCGCTCGTGAGCAACTGGGACTTTGTTCTAAATGTCATGGTGGTTCCTCCCGTTCGACATTTGATTTGTTTTTGACGTGATGTGACGCGCCAGATCTTCCGGCGCGAGGCGCGGTGGACGGTCCGAGCCCCGCTCAATTAGCGTGGCCGGTGCAAGTTCGCGGAGTTCCTCGGGCGCCGTGCCGCGGATCCGCTGGATCAAAAGGGACGCTAAACGCGCGCCGGCGCGTCGGCTGTCCACGGCAAAGCTCGTCAGCCCGGGATCGGCATAGGCGCCTTCGGGGATCCCGTCATAGGCGATGACAGACAGCTCTGACCCGATCCGGAGGCCCAAGGATTTGGCGGCGCTATAGGCGCCGAAGGCGGCCCGGTCGACGGCGAATGTGATCGCGGTGGGCGGGCAATCGAGGGCCAAAAGGGCCGCCGTCGCCCGTTCGCCCTCTTGGCCAGTGAGGGCAGGCTGGCCGACCAAGGCCGGATCGAAAGGGAGCCCCGCGGCGGCGAGCCCCTTCTGGTAGCCGCCGATCCGGAGCTCCGAATATGCGTATTCGGGGCTTCCAGGCACATGGGCAATCCGGCGATGGCCCAGGGCGGCCAACCGGGTGGTTGCCCCGGTCATCGCGTCTTCGCCTGTGATGTCGTACCAGGCGCACCCTTGCGGGTTGGCCGTCCGCCCGAAAAGGATAAAGGGCACGCCCCGGGATCTCAAAAGATCGATCCGTGGATCGCGGCGGAGGGTCCGGGGCAGGATGATCCCGTCGGCCTTGCGCTCGTCGATAAGCCGAGCCAGCGCTTCAAGGGCACCTTCGGCACTCTCGGCCGTCGAGATCGTCACCGTCCAGTTTTCAGCACTGGCGGCCTGGGTCATGCCTGCGATGAACGCATCGAGAAACGGCCGCCCGCCATCCTCGCCACTGACCTGAAGAACCAGGCCCAGGGAACGGACCCGGCCGGTTCGGATCGCTTGGGCATGGACCAAGGGGCGATACCCCATCCGCTCGGCCGCCCGCTCCACCCGAACCCGCGTCGTTTCGGCGATATCGGGATAGCCGTTCAGCGCCCGGCTCACCGTGCTTTTCGTCAGCTCAAGATGGGCCGCGACATCGGCAATCGTGACCCGAACGCGGTCGCGCTTGCGCGTGTCCCTATGCTGAAATTCTTTGATCGTTTTCCTCCCAGTTCTGCGAGGAAATCCGCCGAAACCGGTTTCGGCAAGCCCTTTTTTGCATCTTTTTGAGAACGGCCCTGGGGAAGGGCCGTTCTTAGAGCTGTCATCGGCGGGCGCGGATCGACGTGCCAAGCTGCTCCGACCGCCGCAATTGCTCGCTACGGAGACGAGGAAATACTACGAATTGCTGTACCTCTTGCACGTCATTCTTAGGGGGTATGAGGGTCTGATGCGCGCTCCTCAGATGAAGGGCAATCAGGGTTACTTTTCCCGAACGCCTGGACCCGCCTCTGCCCGCCAAACCGATGCGGGCGAGGGGCGAGGCCAGGGGGTCAGGCGTCCGTTGCGCGTTGCGCGCGCTCTTTGGCAATCGCGGCCTCGGAATCGATGCTGACCGGCAGCGACGCAACCCATCGGACTTCCTCCCGGTTGGTGCCGATATCGCGGAGGATCGCCTCATCGAAATCCAACATGCGCCGATAGGTTTCGCGGTGCCGACGCTCCTTTGCTCGGGCATTGAGCTTGGCTCTGAGGATGCTCAATGCGCGGCGTGTGGCGGAATGACCGGCGGTGTTTTCGAGGCGCTCGATGCGCCCATCCAACGTAGATATTGTCATTTTCTGTCTCCCAACAGGTTTGGGTTAGGAGACCTCCGGAAGTCTCTGGCTGGACAATTGCGGATCGGTAAGTATGAATCAAACGAATAGTATTGGATGATACTGTCAGAATAATTGAAGGCTAAATCATGCCGACCCGTCCGACCGCCGTTCCGCTTTTGGAGCTCGACCTTTTGAGAAGCCTCGTGGCCATCGCGGAGAGCGGAAACTTCTCCTCGGCCGCTGAAACCCTTGGCCGCACGCCATCGGCGGTTTCCATGCAAGTTAAACGGATGGAAGACCTGGTCGGCCGCCCGCTTTTTCGGCGTGACAGTCGCTCCGTCAGTTTAACGCGCGACGGGCACCTTTTGCTCGAACATGGGCGCCGGCTTCTGGCACTCAACCGCGACGTTGTCTCCCGGTTCTCAAAGCCGACCCTGTCGGGAGAAGTGCGTCTCGGCGCGCCTGACGATGTGGCCGAGCGGTTTATGCCGCGCATGTTGCGCCGGTTTGCCGATGAGCATCCAGGCGTCACGGTGAAGGTCGTGATTGATCACTCCGACCGGATGATCGAAGCGGTGGATGAGGGTGAACTGGACCTCACGATCGTCACGGCTGAGGCGGGCATTCGCAATGACCCGGGTGCCGAAGTCATATACCGCGAACCTCTGGTTTGGGCGATGATGCGCGGCGGCGTGGCCATTGAGCGGACGCCAATGCCCCTGTCCGTGTGGGAGCCGGGCTGCCTCTGGCGGACCCAATCCATCGAGGCGCTGAGGGCCGAGGGGCGTTCTTTTGAAATTACCTTTGAGAGCGCCCACACGACGGGTCAACGCGCAGCGGTTCTGGCTGATCTCGCGGTTGCGCAATTGCCGGTTTCGGCCTTGGGCGACGATATTGTCGAAGTGCCGAAACGCCATGGGCTGCCGAAACTGCCGAACTATGCCTTAAGTCTCTACTTTCGCGAAAAGTCGACGAAAGTCGTGCGGGCAGCGGCCGATCATCTTCGCTCAAGCTTTGGCCGGGCCTGACGGGGCATAATTTGATCACCGGGCTAGGCGTGCCTGCCTCTCAACATGATCGCACTTTGATCACATTGAAGTATCACAAAAACACAAAATCCGTGTTGTCATTCACATGCCCGATGGTACGATACGTTCTAGCGAGGGGAGGCGCGCGGGTATCAAGATGGCAAAGCCATGAAACGCGAGAGCCGCCACAAGGCGATCATGGATCTCCTGGTTGCTGCCGGGTCGGTGGATTTGGAGGATCTGGCGCGGCGCTTTGACGTGTCCAGAATGACAGTTCACCGCGATCTCGACGAGTTGGAAGGCTCGGGCCTTTTGCGGAAGATCCGCGGGGGCGCGACGATTGAACCGGGCACGCAATTCGAAAGCAATTTTCATTTCCGCGAGAGGCAAGGCGTCGCCGCGAAAGTGGCCATTGCCCAAGCGGCCCTTGGCCATGTCGAGCCGGGCATGACCGTTATCATCAATGATGGATCGACGGCGGCTGTCCTAGGGAAACTCTTGGCGGAGTTGAGGCCTTTGACAGTGATCACAAACAACGCCGCCGTGATTGATGGGCTGACGGGTTTGGTTGGGATTACGCTGATGTCCCTCGGAGGGACATTTTCAAAGAAATACAACGGCTTTTTTGGCAAACTTACAGAAGATGCCCTGCACGGATTGCGCGCGAACGTGTCCTTCATCTCGTCGCCTGCGGTCAGCGGGACCGAAGTCTTTCACATGGACGAAACCGTGACCCGAACCAAGCGGGCGATGATGGCGGCCGCGGCCCAATCCGTCTTGCTGATCAACCATGCCCGCATGGAAGCCCAGGCCCTCCACAAATTTGCGGATCTCAATGAATTTGCCGACATCGTCACCGATGCTCCACCCCCCGTCTCGGTGAGCGAGGCTTTAGAACTCGCAGGCCTTCCTTTGACCGTCGGTGGCATTCAGGAGCATTGAGCATGACAACCCCGCTTTGGGTCGGAACCAGTTGGAAGATGAACAAGGGGCTGCCCGAAGCCTTGGCCTTCGCCGAGGGGATGGCTTCAGATGACACCAATGCCGACCCGCGCATTCAACGGTTCGTAGTGCCTCCTTTCACCTCCGTCCGCGAGGTGAAACGCGCGCTTGCCGACACGTCCGTTAAGGTCGGTGCGCAAAACATGCATTGGGACGATCGCGGCGCTTGGACGGGAGAGATCTCGCCGACCATGCTGACTGATTGCAATCTCGATTTGGTCGAGCTTGGGCATTCCGAGCGCCGCGCCCATTTCGGCGAGACCAATGAGACCGTGGGCCTCAAAAGTGCGGCCGCCGGGCGCCACGGGCTGATCCCATTGATCTGCATCGGGGAGACCCTGGAAGAGCGGGAAGGCGGCCAGGCTCAACGGGTCCTCGCGGAACAAGTGACGGCCGCGCTTGCCCCGTTGGCCGCAGAAGATGCCGGCGCGCCGGTCTTGCTGGCCTACGAGCCGGTTTGGGCCATCGGTGACGGCGGTATCCCGGCCACGTCGGATTATGCAGATGCGCGCCAGGCCGAGATTATCGCTGTTGCAGGCGACATATTGGGGCGCCGGGTCCCATGCCTTTATGGCGGGTCCGTCAATCCCGACAATTGCGAGGAACTCATCACCTGCGACCATGTCGACGGCTTATTTATCGGCCGGTCCGCGTGGGATGTCGCCGGGTATCTCAACATCCTCGCCAAATGCAGTGCAGTCATCGGAAAGGAAACGCCATGAAACTCGCCATTGCCGGCGATAGCGCTGGAGAGGGGCTCGCGAAGATCCTCGCGGAGCATCTGAGCGATCAGCATGAGGTGAGTGAGGTCTCCCACGCGCCAAGCGGGCCCGACGCCTTTTACGCCAACCTGTCGGACCGCGTGGCGTCGGCGGTTCTCGATGGCACCTTTGACCGGGCCATTTTGATCTGCGGCACCGGAATTGGAGTGGCACTGAGCGCCAACAAAGTGCCGGGTATTCGCGCGGCGCAATGCCATGACACCTATTCCGCGGAGCGCGCTGCCCTGTCGAATGATGCCCAAATCATCACCATGGGCGCGCGTGTGGTCGGGCCGGAATTGGCCAAGTCGATTGCCGAAGCTTTTCTGGCCGAGACCTTTGACCCCAATGGCCGCTCCGCCGGAAACGTACAGGCGATCAACGAGGTCGACGCCAAGTACAACAAGGCTTGAGGCGTGCCAGACGCGGCCGACATCATCATCGGGATCGACGCCGGAACGTCGGTGATCAAGGCGGTTGCCTTCAACCTGTCGGGGGCCGAGCTGGCCGTGTCCTCGGTCCGCAACACCTACGCAACCGGAGCCGACGGGGCGGCCACCCAATCCCTCGACCAAACCTGGCGCGACTGTGTCGAGGCCATGCGAGGTCTTGGCGACAAGATCGAGGGTTTGGCCGCGCGCGTTGCGGCAATTGGTGTCACAGGGCAGGGGGACGGCACTTGGTTGGTCGGGAAGGAGAATTCCCCCGTCGCCGACGCCTGGCTCTGGCTCGACGCGCGCGCGGCGCCTACCGTGAGTGAGCTTGCGAATTCTCCGGATGATGTCGCGCGGTTTGCCGCCACCGGGACGGGCCTTAACACCTGTCAGCAGGGCAGCCAGATGGCACATATGGCGCGCCAACACCCGGAGATTCTGGGCCGGGCGGAGAAAGCGCTCCACTGCAAGGACTGGCTTTATCTTAATCTCACCGGCGTCGCCGCCACCGACCCTTCGGAGGCGAGCTTTACCTTCGGGGATTTTCGAACGCGGGCCTATTGCGATGTGGTGATCGACGCGCTGGGACTCCAGACGTACCGCCACCTCCTGCCCGAGATTTTGGACGGCGTGGAAACCACCCATCCGCTGACCGAGGCCGCCGCCCAGGCCACGGGATTGCTGCAGGGAACGCCAGTGTCCCTCGGCTATGTCGACATGATTATGACAGCGCTCGGCGCCGGGGTTCACACGGGCGAGGCCGGTGTGGCCTGCTCGATCATTGGCTCGACCGGGGTGCATCTCCGCGGTGTTGCCGCCGAGGATGTGCACCTCAACGCGGATCGCACGGGCTACGTTATATGCTTGCCCATCCCGGGCCGTGTCACCCAGGTCCAGACCAACATGGCTGCGACGCTCAATATTGACTGGGCGCTCGACGTCGCAGCCGATCTTCTCGGCCAATTTGGTCCGACGCCGGACCGCGCCGAGCTTGTCGGCCGCATCGATGGTTGGCTCAATGCCAGCGCGCCGGGCAGCCTGATGTATCACCCTTACATCTCCGAGGCGGGCGAGCGCGGTCCCTTCGTCAATGACAGCGCCCGCGCAAGCCTCATAGGGCTCAACGTCTCCCACCGTTTCGCCGATCTCATCCGCGCCGTGATCGATGGTCTCGGCATGGCGGCGCGCGATTGTTACGAGGCGATGGGAGCGCTCCCGAATGAGCTGAGGATCGGGGGCGGGGCGGCCCAATCCCCCGCCGTGCGGCAGGTCTTTTCCGGCGCGCTTAAGTCCGACATCCGCGTCTCGACGCGCGACGAAGCGGGCGCGGCGGGCACCGCCATGGTGGCGGCGGTCGCCGTCGGGGCCTATGGGGATATAGATGAGTGCATCAAAGACTGGGTGCAGCCCTACCTCGGCGACCGAGAAGCTCCAGCGGCAGAGCTAAGTTCGACCTATGACGGTCTTTACCGATCCTATCGGCGCACACGCGAGGCCTTGCCACCGATTTGGGCAGAGCTCGCGGCCCACCGGAGAGAGATATGACCGACATTCGCAAAGTAGATCTCTTCGTGATCGGCGGCGGCATCAACGGCGCTGGCATAGCGCGCGACGCAGCAGGCCGCGGCTTGAGCGTGGTGCTCTGTGAGAAAGACGACCTTGCCCAGGGGACGTCGTCACGCTCGGGCAAGTTGGTGCATGGTGGCCTCCGGTATCTTGAGTATTACGAGTTCCGCCTGGTCCGCGAAGCGCTGATCGAGCGCGAAATCCTCTTGCGCAATGCCCCGCATATCATCTGGCCCATGCGCTTCGTGTTGCCCCATTCCCCCACCGACCGGCCCGCCTGGCTGATCCGCTTGGGGTTGTTCCTCTATGACAATCTTGGCGGGCGCAATAAACTGCCCGGCACCCGAGCGTTGCGGCTTGCACAAGACCCGGAAGGAGCGCCGCTCCGCGACAAGTACATCAAAGGGTTCGAATATTCCGACTGCTGGGTAGATGACGCCCGCCTCGTGGTTCTCAATGCGCTCGATGCGGCTGAACGCGGCGCGACTGTCCTCACGCGGGCGCCTTGCATCTCGGCCCGCCGCGAGGGCGGCACGTGGCGCATCGAGACCAAGCACCCAACCCAAGGCTTGCGCGAATTCGAAGCCAAGGTGCTCGTCAATGCGGCCGGGCCTTGGGTGAGCGATGTGATCAACAACGTCGCAAGATCGAACTCGAAGAGGAACGTCCGGCTCGTCAAAGGCTCCCACATCATCGTGCCGAAATTCTGGACCGGCGAGCACGCCTATCTCGTTCAAAACACTGACAAACGGGTGATCTTCATCAACCCGTATGAGGGTGATCAGGCGCTGATCGGCACCACCGACATTCCCTATGAAGGGCGGGCGGAAGACGTCACCGCAGACGAGGCCGAGATCCAGTACCTCCTCGACGCGGTCAACCGCTACTTCAAGGAAACGCTGGTCCGAAACGATGTGCGAGAACACTATTCCGGCGTTCGGTCACTCTTCGATGACGGGGAGGGCAATCCCTCCGCGGTGACGCGCGACTATGTCTTCGATCTCGACGTCGCGGGCGGCGCACCGATGCTCAACATTTTCGGCGGCAAGATCACGACATTCCGCGAATTGGCCCAACGGGGCATACACCAGTTAAAGCCGTTCTTTCCAAAGATGGGCAGCGACTGGACCCATCGGGCCGCACTGCCGGGGGGCGATATGGAGAACGCCGATTTCGAGGCGTTCCAGAGCGATTTGAAACGGCGATATCCCTGGATGCCACGGGCTCTGCGCCAGCACTACGCTCGGCTTTATGGCACACGGATTGCAGAGATCGTCGGTGATGCGACAAATCTCGAAGGGCTCGGCCGGCATTTTGGCGGGCAGCTTTTTGAGGCCGAAGCGCGCTATCTGGCCGAAAACGAATGGGCGCAAACGGCCGAGGACGTGCTTTGGCGACGCACCAAGCATCAGCTGCACTTGTCCCCGTCTGAGCGCGCGGCTTTTGCCGATTGGTTCGACGCCGAAATGGCCGAGGCCGCCTAACGATGCCCCTGACGTTGTCTCTCAACACCAACCCTCTCGTGAACCGTTTCGCGGAGCCTGACGATCTCATTGAGACCACCGCGCGTGATCTCAGAATCCGCGACCTTCAGCTGACCCATGAATTCATCAATCCAAGCTGGCCCGGTGCGTTGACCCAGAGACTGACCCGCGACATGGACAAGGCTTGCCAGCGCACCGGTGTGCGCGTCACGTCGGGGATGACGGGGCCCTACGGACGGCTGAACCATTTCGGGCACCCCGACGCGGACGTCCGGCGCTATTACGTGGACTGGTTTAAGACTTTCGCGAGCATCATAGGCGATCTCGGCGGGCGTGCCGTCGGCACCCAGTTTGCGATTTTCACATATCGCGACTTTGACGACCCGGCCCGGCGTGAAGATCTCATCCAAATCGCGTTCGAATGTTGGGCAGAAGTGGCCGATCACGCCCAAACGGTCGGGCTCGACCATGTCTTTTGGGAACCGATGAGTGTGGGGCGCGAATTTGGGGAGACCATTTCCGAGGCGCTCGCGCTGCAAGATCGGTTGAGCGCCTTGGACACGGCTATCCCGATCCAGATGATGGCCGACATTGACCACGGCGATGTCACCTCGCCAAATCCCGACGATATCGACCCCTATGCCTGGGCGCGCGCCGTGCCCAGTGTTTCACCAATTATCCATATAAAACAGAGCCTCATGGACAAGGGCGGGCATCGTCCGTTCACGGCCGAGCACAATGCAAAGGGTCGTATCACGCCGGATCCTCTCCTCGGGGCGTTGGCGGAAGGCGGTGCGGTCGACAACGAGATTTGCCTTGAGCTGAGCTTCAAGGAACGCGAGCCAAACGACCGCGCGGTGGTGGCCGATATTGCCGAAAGCGTCGCCTATTGGTCCCCGCATATCGATACAGGCGCTGCATCGCTTCGCGTTTGACCCACGGCAAAATTTGTATCGTAAAATGTGTGAATGTAACACTTGACGTTGATAACTTCTCATTCCTAGAGTGATGAAAAGGCCTGCCCGGGAGGAACGGTGGCAGCCGCAGGGGGGAATTTCATGGAGACCAGCAAGGGCCCTGCTTTGCTTACCGCGTCGGGGCTCATGACGCGCAACGTGCTTTTGGGCATCCTTGCATTCGTGCTGGTTATTGGCGCCATCGCCCTCGACACGACCGTCGTGGAAATCGGGTCGGAAGAAGACCAGCGCCAAGCCGCCTTTGATCCCGATGCCTTTGGCAAGGCGGAGTATCCCCGGATCAGCGAAGCGGTCCGCGCCCGTGCGGTGGAAGCGCCTGTCCTGGCCCAGGCCATTTTGGACGACAAGGACGCTGCTATTGAGAGCTACGGCACGCCGGGCGGCATCGGGGCATATATGCCTGTGCAGTTGGAAGGTGTTCTGGGCGAAAGCAAGTCCGGCATCTTTGATCTAACCATCGAAGGCTTGCCCGAGGGCACGCGCGTGCGCGTCCAGACAGGTCCGGCGATCAACGGCACTGAACTCCGCGACATTACCGGCGACATCGTATTCGGCGCATTCAAAAACCAGATTGAATTCCAGGACGCGGGTGCGGGCATCAACCGAGCGATGGCCGCCGAGATCCTTGGCGAGCTCGACCGGGACAACATGACGGGCAAGTCGGTCGCAATCGTGGGCGTCTTCAACCTCATCAGCGCAAAGAGTTGGTTGATCACGCCGGTCTCGATTGAGGTTCAGTGATGTCGGATGTCGTTCTCGCCGCCCGTGACATTACGAAGAGTTTCGGCGCCGTCGAGGCACTGCGCCACGTGAACTTCGACGTCCGTCGCGGGCAAGTCACGACGCTCTTCGGCGAAAACGGTGCCGGTAAGAGCACGCTGATGAAGATCCTGTCGGGCGTTTATCAACCGACGAGCGGCGAAACCCTCCACGAAGGCAAACCGGTGACACTGACCTCGACGGTCGATGCCCGCAACCTCGGCATCTCGATCATCCATCAGGAATTGTCGCTCTCGCCCAACATGAATGTGCGGGACAACATTTTCATGGGGCGCGAGATCATGGGCCCGACCGGCGTCAATTATGCCGAAGAGGAACGCCAGGCGCGGGACCTCATGCGCGAGCTCGAAGAAGACATCGATCCTTTGACCCTGGTTGAAGATTTGCGGCTCGGACAGCAGCAAATCGTCGAAATTGCCCGGGCCCTTTCGGTCGAAGCGAACGTCTTGATCATGGATGAGCCGACCTCAGCCTTGTCGGCTTCCGAGGTCGAGGTGCTCTTTAAGGTCATTGGCGACCTCAAAGCGCGGGGCGTTTCCATCGTCTATATTTCGCACCATCTGGAAGAAGCGCTGACGATCACGGACCATGCGGTTGTGCTCCGCGATGGGGCCATGACCGCATCCGCCCCGCGCGCAGAGATCGATCTCGAATGGATCGTGCGGAACATGGTGGGCGATAATTTTGATCTCGGAGCGCCACCCGAAGGCCATCAAGTCGGCCAGGCCGCTTTGTCGATCAGTGGCCTCACCGTGCCGCAGGCCTCGGGCCAGGGGAGGGCGGTCGACAACTTTGATCTCGATGTCCGCAGTGGCGAAATCGTCTGTATCTACGGCCTGATGGGGGCGGGTCGCACTGAGTTGATGGAATGCGTCGCGGGGCGATTGCCCCAAAGCAGCGGCGAGGTGCGCCTCAACGGCCAAGACGTGGCCAACCTGACCATCTCAGAGCGTATCGCGGCGGGGCTCGTTCTGGTGCCCGAAGATCGCCAGCGCGACGGGTTGGTGCAAACGATGAGTGTGGGCCGCAACCTGTCACTGGCGTCCATCGCTAATTTCACGCGTCGGGTCTTCACGGATCGCGGGCGCGAGAATGAGATTGTCGAGCGGTCCATCCGGACCGTCACCGTCAAAACGGACGGGCCAGGCGCGCCGATCTCGTCGCTTTCGGGCGGCAACCAGCAAAAGGTCGTCATTGGCAAAATGCTGGCGACCGAGCCGTCGGTGATTTTGCTCGATGAGCCGAGCCGCGGCATCGATATCGGCGCGAAGGCCGAGGTGTTTCGCATCCTGTCCGAGCGCGCTGCGGAGGGGACGGCCGTGATCTATTCCACATCCGAAGTCGCAGAATGCCTTTCCATCGCACATCGGATCATCGTCATGCGCCGCGGCAGGATTGCCGCCGAGTTCACCCATGACACATCCAAGGAAGCCATCATGGCGGCTTCCGGCGAATCCGTGGCAGCCTGACATGACAGAAGAGCGCCTTCACACCGCCGACACTTCGATCGATGCCAAATCCAAGGGCAAGTCGGGCTTCGACCTCAGAACCCTTCTCCTGGAAGGGCGCGCCTTTCTCGCCCTGATTGCAATCATCCTGACGTTTTCGTTCCTGTCTCCCAACTACGCGACCGTGTCGAACTTTCTCATCATGATGAACCAATCGGCCATCTTCGGTTTGCTGGCCGTCGGTATGGTTCTGGTGATCCTGAACGGCGGGATTGATCTGTCGGTGGGCTCTGTTTTGGGCTTGGCGGGTGTCTTCGCCGGGTTCCTGATGCAGGGCGTCGAGTTGGAATGGGCGGGCGTTATTCTTTACCCGCCCGTTTGGGCCGTTGTGGTTCTGACCATTGGCCTTGGTGCCTTTGTCGGCTTCGTGAACGGGGTGCTGATCGCGATCTTCAACGTGCCGGCCTTCGTGGCGACATTGGGCTCGCTCTATGTGGCGCGCGGCGTCGCACTTTTGATGACGAACGGTCTCACCTTCAACAACCTCGACGGCAGCCCCGAGCTTGGCAACACCGGCTTCAATTGGCTCGGCTTTAACCGGCTCGCGGGCGTGCCCATCGGGGTTTGGATCTTGTTGAGTGTCGCGGTGCTGGCGGGGCTCTTGCTGTCGCGCTCGGCCTTTGGTCGTTGGCTTTATGCTTCGGGGGGTAATGCGCGCGCCGCGGAGCTTTCCGGCGTGCCAGTAAAACGTGTCCAGATCGTTGTTTACATGCTGTCGGGCGCCTGTGCGGCCATCGCCGGTCTTGTTCTGTCGTCGCAATTGACATCGGCCGGGCCCAATGCGGGCTTCACCTATGAGCTAACAGCCATCGCTGCAGTCGTGGTTGGTGGCGCGTCGCTGATGGGGGGGCGTGGCACCGTGCGCGGGACGCTCCTTGGCACCTTTGTGATCGTGTTCCTTTCCGCAGGTCTCGTGATCACCGGGGTCTCATTCTACTGGCAAACGGTTTTCACCGGCGCGGTCATCGTGCTCGCGGTCCTGATCAACTCAATTCAATACGGTGGTTCGAGCAAGCGAAGCTAGCCGGATCATCACAATTGGTCCGCGGGTCTCATGCGCCGCGGGCCGCACTCGTCGGACAAACCGGCAAGACAACTAGGAGGAACGAATATGACAAAACTCAATAGACGCCAGGCCTTGATGACCGGCGCCGCCACGATGACCGCCGCGTCCTTGCCGTCGTTCGCATCGGCCCAGAGCAATGGGCTGATCTCAATCATCGTCAATGACCCGGCCAACCCTTATTGGTTCACCGAAGGCGAAGTGGCCAAGGCCACGGCGGAGGAGCTCGGCTACGAGGCCACGGTCTCGGCCCACCGGGGCGACACCAATCTCGAATCGAACCTCGTCGACGCCGCGATCACCAACGGCGCCAAGGCGGTCATTCTCGACCCTGCCAACGCGGACGGATCCGTTGGTGTTGTACGCAAAGCCACCGAAGCGGGCATCGCGGTGTTCCTGGTGAACGCTGAGATCAACGAAGCCGGTATCGCGATCGGTCAGCTCGTGTCGAACAACGCCCAAGGGGCGGCCCTTGGCGCGATCAAGTGGCAGGAAATCGTCGGCGAAGAAGCCAAATTCGTAGAGTTCTACGGCAACCCGGCCGACAACAACGCCGCCACGCGTTCAAACGGTTACAACACAGTTATCAACCAGTTCCCAGGCCTCGAAAAAGTGGCCGAGGAAGTGGCCAACTGGGACCGGACCCAGGGCTACAACAAGATGCAGTCGATCATGCAGGCAACGCCTGAATTCGACGCTGTGATCTCCGGCAATGACGAGATGGCGCTCGGCGCGATTGCCGCCATGAAGGAAGCGCAGCGGCTCGACGGTGTGATCGTCGGCGGCTTTGACGGCTCGCCGGATGCGGTCGAGGCGATCAAGGCTGGCGAGATGGCTTATACGGTGCTCCAGCCCGTGGCGATCTTCTCCCGCGAGGCCGTGATCCAGGCCGATCACTTTATCAAGAACGGCTCGGCACTGGTCGCGGAAGAAAAGCAGCTCTTCGACTGCCTCTTGATCACGCCAGACAATGTCGGTGATTACACCGCGGCCTTCACGCTGTCGTAAACCCAACGCGTCGGGTGCGCCGTAAGTAACGCGGCGCACCCCTGAAGCGGATCGCACCTGCTACACTATGGCTTATATCTTAGGCATCGATAACGGATTGACCGTGTCCAAGGCGGTGATGTTTGACGCCGCTGGCAAGACCGTTGCCACGGCACGACGCCGCGTGCCGCAGTCAATGCCCGCCGCGCATTTCGTCGAGCGCGACATGGACATCCTATGGCGCGAAACGGCCGCAGCAGTCTCTGAGGTGCTCACCGTCTCCGATGTCGCGGCGAGCGACGTCGCCGCAGTCGCGGCAACGGCCCATGGCGATGGTGTGTACTTGGTGGACGGGGACGCCCGCCCGCTCCGCCCGGGCATCTTGTCGCTCGACAGTCGCGGCGCCGACATGGTGACGCGCTGGGAGGACGACGGGACGTCCGACGAAGCCCTGTCCGTGACCGGCCAGATGCCCCACGCCTCGGCCCCCTCGGCCTTGCTGGCCTGGGTCCGTTTGAATGAGCCTGAAGTCTACGAGAAGATCGGGACGGTTCTCGCCGCAAAGGACTGGTTGCGGTTCTGTCTGACGGGAACCCTCGGCACCGATCTAACCGAATCCAGCACCTCTTTCACAGATGTCAAAACACAGGCCTATGCGGACGGTATTCTGAACCTCTTCGGCCTAGAGTCCTTGGCCTCAGCCCTGCCGGAGGTCTCTGCGCCGAGCGATGTGGTCGGCCATGTGACCGCCGCCGCGGCCGCCCAAACCGGCTTGGTCGAGGGCACACCGGTGGTCGCTGGGCTCCACGATGTCACGGCCTCTGCCCTTGGGGTCGGGGGATACGGGAAAGGCACCGTTGCCATCGTCGCCGGAACCTACTCGATCAACGAAACGGTCACGGGAGAGCCCAAATCCGATCCGGCCTGGTTTTGTCGCAACGGCATCGTCCAAGGCGAGTGGAACAACATGGCGATCTCTCCCGCCTCGGCAGCAAATTATGACTGGTTCCTCGACACGTTGATGGCCCCCGAGCGCAAAAGCGCCGGCGCGGCAATCCACGACCAGATCGCCTTGGACGTCTCAGAGGTCGAGCGTTCGAGCATTCTTTTTCACCCCTATCTCTTCGGATCCCCCCATGGAGCGACCGCGTCAGCGAGCTTTCTCGGATTGCGGGGCTGGCACGGGCGGCCGGAAATGCTCCGGGCGGTGATTGAAGGCATCGCGTTCAACCACCGTGTCCATGTGGACGCCTTGCGGGGCTCGTTCCCAATCAATGGCGCGCGTCTGACTGGTGGGATCTCACGCAATCCGGTCTTCTGCCAGATCTTCGCCGATGCGCTCGGATTGTCGGTGGTGGTCACAGAGACCGACGAGGCCGCTGCCTGGGGTGCGGCCCTTTGCGCCGGTGCCGGTGTGGGGCTATTTGACAGCCCCAAAGACGACCCCCGCACGCTTGACCTGACGACATATCACCCCGATCCTGCCCGAACGCGCGACATGGACGAGCTGTTTTCCCTGCACCTGGACGTGAGCCGCGCCGTTTCCCCGATCTGGGAAAAGTTGAACAGTCGCGGGAGCGCGCAATGAACGCCGAACAGCGGCAAAAGGCGATTGCCTCTTATGTGCTTGAGCGCGGCGACGCCCGGGTGGACGAGCTTGTCGACACGTTTGGCGTGTCGCGCATGACGATCCATCGCCATGTCGAAGAGCTCAGTCGCCAGGGCGTGGTGAGGAAACTCCATGGTTCGGTCAGCGCGCAGCCTTCGGGCGTCTATGAAAGCCTCTTCAGCTTTAGAAAAACCCGCGCGACAGACGTCAAAAAGGCCCTCGCCGCTGAGGCGCTCAAAGAAATCGAGCCAGGCGAAGTCATCATGGTGGATGACAGCACCACGGCGAGCGAACTGGGCCCCATGCTCAAACAGAAAGCACCGCTCAAAGTGGTCACCAACAGCCTCGGCCTGACATCGACGCTTGTGTCGGTTGATGAAGTTACACTTCTGTCCTTGGGCGGTGATTATCACCCGACATATCAAGCCTTTATCGGCCATTTGTGCGAAAACGCTTTAGCTGGCTTGCGGGTGAACACTTTGATCTGTTCGACCTCTGCGGTCGAGAGCGGTGTCGCGTTGATCCAGGATGCGGCGGTCACCCGTGTGAAACAGGCGATGATGCGGTCGGCCAGTCGCAAGATCCTTCTGGTCGATTCCGAAAAGTACGGCAAAGTCGCCCTCCACGCCTTCGCCCCGCTGGCCGACTTCGATCTGGTCATCACCGATGACGGGCTCGAGGCGGACACGGCGCGCGATCTCAGGGCCCGCGGCGTTACCCAACGTTTGGTTGCGCGACCGTGACGGAGCCGCGCCCGGTTGACGTTCTTATCATTGGTGCTGGCGTAAACGGGGCGGGCTTATTCCGCGATCTCTGCCTCCAAGGGCTCACCTGCGCAATCGTCGATAAAGGTGATTTCGGCTCTGGCACCTCGGCCGCTCCGTCACGCCTGATCCATGGCGGGATCAAGTATCTCGAAACGGGCGAACTGCGCCTCGTCGCGGAATCGACACTCGAACGCAACCTTCTCTTGCTGAACGCGCCCCATCTGGTGAAACCCCTCCAAACCGTCATCCCGATGTTCTCTTGGCTGAAGGGCATTGGGGCGGCACTCCGAACGCTCTTCGGTTCAACGACCGCCCCGCGCAGCCGGGGTGCGGTGCTCATCGAAATCGGCCTGGCGATGTATGATTTTTACGGCCGGAGGCATCGCGTTATGCCGAAGCATCGCTTTTGGTCGCGGTCACGGGCCAAGAAAGAGCTGCCAGCCCTGACCGACAAGGCGGTCGCCGCTGGAACCTATTATGACGCCATGATCACCGCGCCGGAGCGATTGGTCATGGAATTGGTGCAAGACGGCCTTCGGGCCCAAAACGCTTCGGCGGCCTTGACCTATTCGCAAGTTGAAGCGGCAGACGGTGCCCATGTGCGCGTGATTGATGCGGCCGACGCCGCCCACATCTTCGCACCAAAGATCGTGGTGAACGCGGCAGGCCCTTGGATTGATCAGGTCAATGCCTCTTTGGGCGCCTCGACCGAGCTGATCGGCGGAACCAAAGGCAGCCATATCATTGTCGACAATCCCGACCTCGTCGCGATGCTCGACGGAAGGATGATCTATTACGAGGCGAATGACGGGCGGATCTGCCTTGTTTTCGATTATCTCGGCAAAGCGCTCATCGGCTCAACCGATATCCGCGCCGATGATCCCGATGACGTTGTCTGCGACGACGATGAGATTGCGTATTTCCTCGAAAGCCTCGCGGAACTCTTGCCGGACATCCCGGTGAGTCGCGACCAGATCGTCTACACCTATTCGGGCATTCGGCCCTTGCCCGCCATGCATGACAAAGCCGTTGGATTGATCAGCCGCGATCACTCTGCGCCCGTGCACGAACCTGATGACATGCGCCCGTTCCCGATCATCTCGCTTGTCGGCGGCAAATGGACCACCTTCCGGGGGTTTTCAGAAGAGGTGGCCGACCTCATCCTCGCGCGCATGGATATGTCGCGGAGGGTCTCCACCAGGGAGCTGGCCATTGGCGGCGGCGCCGACCACCCGGACAATTCCGACGATTGGTCCCGCGCCTTTGCCGACCCTGACCGGGCGCGCACGTTACTCGCCCGCTATGGCACCACCGCCCGGGAGATCCTGATCGCTGAAGATGGGAACCCGCGGATGCTGGGCAATGCGCTTGATTACTCCGAACAAGAGGTCGCCTGGATCGCGGCCCATGAACAGGTCGTCCATTTGCTCGATATTATCATTCGCCGCACCCAAATCGCCATCTCCGGGGCTTTAAACCTGGCTGGGCTCAAAGAAATCGGGGCCGTTACCGGTAAAACCCTAGGTTGGGACGAGGCGCGCATCGCGGAAGAAATCTCCGCCACGCAAACCGTCCTCTCCCAAACACACCAGCAGCACCTCTAGCACCGCTTTGCTGGAAGCCGCAGGGCGAAGTGGTCACCGCAGCCCGCGCTAGACGCGCATTCTGGGTACGGCAAACGGGTCCAAGTGCATATCGATCACCAAAGGCCCGGACCGATTTTCGATGGCCTCTTTGACCGCCGGTAGGTCGTCGGCGGTGCGAAGGTCAATGCCTTCGGCTCCAAGGCTTTGGGCAACTTTCGCGAAGGACGGCCAGTCAAAAGTGCTGGCAACCGGATCCATGTTTTTGTCAAGCAGTTGGATATGTTCTGCGCCGTAGGCCGCGTCATTGCAAATGACAACGATCAGATCCAAACCTTCGCGCACCGCTGAATTGAGCTCTGCCAGACCGCCCATCATAAAACCGCCGTCGCCGGTGAAAATGACGACCGGGCGATCCGGTTCTGCCGCACTTGCACCGAGGGCGACTTGGAGCCCCAGACCGATCGAGCCGAAATTCGTCGTATCCAGAAAGTCCTGGGGTCTTTCAACATCGACGCGGCACCAGACCTCGGTCATGAACCGACCGCCATCGGTGGCGAGGATCCTGTTCTCTGGGAGCGCTTCGTTCAGCCACTCGACCGTTTCTTCGTAAGCCACCGTGTTCTCCGCACGCGGCCGAGATGGGGATGGTGTTTCGTGCAGGCGCAGGATTGCCGGGTCCAATTCGCGGGTGAAGCCGGATGGGGGTATCTCGGCCTCATTCAGCCAGTAGACGATATTGTCTGCAGTCAGCGCAGCATCCGCAATCAAGGCCGCATCGGGGTGGAGCGTTCGCCCGATGGCCCCGGCATCCGTGTCGATCTGAACGACCCGCTTGCCCTTGAAGAGCTTGCCGTGGTCCGTGGTCCATTCCGTGAGACTCGCGCCGAATGCGACGATGCAATCGGCTTTGTCGATGGCTTCATAGGCGGCCGGTGTGCTGAGGGTCCCACAGATATCGATCGCATGGGGATGGGCGTGGAAGAGCCCCTTTGCTTTTAGCGTCGTCGCCAGCGGGGCTTCGAGGCGCTCGGCCAGGCGAATGAGGGCTTCCCCGGCATGCACCGCACCTTTGCCCGCCAGGATCAGCGGGCGTTTGGCCGAAGCGATCATGCCAATGGCCTCGTCCAGCACATCGCCTTCCGGCGCATAGGCGGGCGTTTCAAAGACGGGATGGATCGTCTTTTTATAGTCGCAGTCAGCCCACATGAATTCAGCGGGCATGTTGAAGAGGATTGGGCGCCGTTCGGCCGTCGCGCGATAAAGGGCGCGGGCAAGATCTTCGAGGGCAGTGGCGGGCGACCGCAATTGTTCGAAGCCCGCGCCGCACAATGTCGCCACGGCCCTTTGATCGGTGTTTTGAAGATGCTGGGGGTGGGTGCCGGGCGTGTCGCCCGCCATCAATACCACGCTCACATTGCCGCGCACCGCATCCGTCAGGGCTGTGACGCAATTTGTGAGCGCCGGCCCATGGGTCACTGTCGCCACCCCAACCTTGCCGCTCACCTGTGCATAGCCTTGCGCCATCAAAACAGCGCTGCCTTCATGCACGGCCGGTACGAAACGGACGCCCGATTGCTGGCGAAAGCAGTCGGCCATGAAGAGATTAGCATCCCCCATCAAACCGAACAGCGTGTCGACATCATTGTCGATCAAGCAGGTGGCCAGGGCTTCAAACACTTTGGTTTTGACGTTTTGCATGGAGCTGGACCGTATCGAGAGCTTTCTGCCAGGATAGTGCAAACGCCCCTCACGGAGCGTGCATCTTGGCGGGTCAAAGGGGTGAGATTCTTGTTTTTGTGCGCTGATATGACTAACTATGCATGAAACGTGCAGATAGAGGCGCATAGGTGGCCACAAATTCCTTGGATTCGTATGACGTCCGCATCCTGGATGCGTTGCAAAGAGATGCGTCTTTGAGCAATGTCGAGCTTGCTGACATCGTCCATTTGTCTGCGTCCCAATGCTCGAGACGGCGGTCGGCGCTAGAAGCATCGGGCGTGATTGAGGCCTACCGGGCCATGCTCAATCCCGACATGCTCGGCCTAAAGCTCCACGCGATTGTGCGACTGAACATGAAGTACCATGACCGTGTGGACGACGACGCCCTGTCCAAATGGCTAACAACCCAGCCTGAGATACAGTCGGCGTTTTCGGTCTCTGGCGACGCCGACTACGTTCTAACGGTCCGGGTTGCGGACCTCGAAGCATTTTCAGGGTTCATCCACAACAAGCTCTTGCGCCAACCGCAGATTGGTCAGGTCCGTTCGGAGTTCGTTTTGAAAACGCTGAAAGACACGTCGGCGCTTCGGGTTGAAGGGACAATGCATTTGGCTGCGACGTAAGCCCAAAAGTTGCCGCCCCTGGCATTGGAAGACCAGGGGCGTCGATGTCCTGAGTTTCTCAATCACTCGCGTTCAAGCGCCTTGAGCAGAACTCTTTCGAACAGTGCTTTCGTTTCCTTGCTACTCCGCCGAGTATGCCGGCTTTTGCGGGCGCATGTCGGCCGGGTTAATGCCTGCCACTTTGACCGGGTTTTTCATCGCATCACGCCGGAACGGTTCGCCCAACTCTTGGTTGATCATGGCCTCGATCAGCGTCGTTTTCCCGTTCTCCATTTGATCAATTATCGCCTGGTTCAGCGCGGCGGTTAGCTCGTCCATGCTGCGCGCCACGACCCCTTGGAGGCCGCAGGCCTGGGCTATTCCCGCATAGGACACCTCTTCATCCAGCTCTGTGCCCACAAAATTGTCGTCAAACCAGAGGGTAGAATTCCGCTTCTCTGCGCCCCATTGGTAGTTGCGGAAAACGATTTGGGTGATGGCGGGCCATTCGGAGCGGCCGATGGCAGTCAGCTCTGTCACTGCGATGCCAAAAGCTCCATCGCCGGCAAACCCCACAACCGGCACGTCGGGCTGGCCGATCTTGGCCCCAACAATAGAGGGCAATCCGTAGCCGCAAGGCCCAAAGAGCCCTGGCGCCAGGTATTTGCGGCCCTCATCGAAGTCCGGATAGGCGTTCCCGATCGCGCAATTGTTGCCGATGTCAGAAGAAATGATTGCCTCCCGCGGCAGCGCTTGCTGGATCGCGCGCCACGCCATCCGCGGGCTCATCCAATCCGGTTTCGCCGTGCGGGCCCGTTCGTTCCAGGTGGTGCCCGGATCGTCGTCTTCGTGGGTCATTTCGGTGAGTTGCTGCTTCCAGCGGCTTTTGGTCTCGGCAATCTTCTTTCTGCGCGTATCGCGGCCTTCATCTCCGGCGGTTGGGGACAGGTTGGCGAGGATGGCTTCGGCAACCTTGGCCGCGTCGCCGACGATGCCAACCGAGACAGTCTTGGTCAGCCCGATACGGTCGGGGTTGATATCCACCTGAACGATTTTGGCGTCCGTGGGCCAGTAATCCATACCGTAGCCCGGCAGCGTCGAGAACGGGTTGAGCCGGGTGCCGAGGGCAAGAACCACATCGGCCTCCTTGATAAGCTCCATGGCCGCTTTGGAACCGTTATAACCCAGTGGGCCCGCAAAAAGCGGATGGGATCCGGGGAAGGCGTCGTTGTGCTGATAGCCGACGCACACCGCGGCATCGAGGCGCTCGGCCAGGGCCTTGGAGGCGTCGAACCCGCCTTCGGAGAGGACAACGCCCGCGCCATTGAGAAGAATGGGGTTTTGGGCGTTGGAAAGAAGCTCGGCTGCCTTTTTCACGGAATTCTCACCGCCCTGGGGATGTTCAAACTCGATAGGATCCGGGATGTCGATATCGACGATTTGGGTCCACATGTCCCTCGGGATGTTGAGTTGCGCCGGGCCGCTGAGGCGTTTGGCCTGAGAGATTACACGGGTCAGAACTTCGGCCACGCGGGACGGATCGCGGACCTCTTCCTGGTATGCCACCATGTCTTGAAAGAGTGCCATCTGCTCGACCTCTTGGAACCCGCCCTGGCCGATGGTTTTGTTGGCGGCCTGTGGCGTGACGAGCAAAAGCGGGGTGTGGTTCCAATAGGCGGTTTTGACGGCGGTGACGAAGTTGGTGATGCCGGGCCCGTTCTGGGCGATCATCATTGACATTTTCCCCGTGGCCCTGGTGAAGCCATCGGCCATGAACCCCGCCGAGCCTTCATGGGCGCAGTCCCAAAAGGTAATGCCCGCCTCCGGGAAAAGGTCCGAAATCGGCATCATGGCGGAGCCGATGATACCGAACGCGTGTTCGATCCCGTGGCGTTGGAGGACTTTGACAAAGGCTTCTTCGGTGGTCATGCGCATGGCGGCGATCCTTGAATATTGAGTTCCGAGATTTTTATCCGGTCACGGCCATCAGGGCCGCCTGTTCGTCTTCGATAATCATGTCGGATGCCTTTTCGCCGATCATGATCGCCGGGGCATTCGTGTTACCCGAAACGATCTCCGGCATAATCGAGCAATCTGCCACGCGCAGGGCATCCAAACCGTGGACTTTGAGACGGGCATCTACGACGGCGTCGACGCCGGGGCCCATTTTGCACGTGCCCGTCGGGTGGTAAATTGAGACGGAGTTGTTTCTGGCCCAATCGAGCGTGCCTTCATAATCGTCCATGTCCAACGCCGCATCGGGGCGGAACTCTGTTGCGATCTTGTGTTTCAGCGGCGCGCATCGCGCGATACGTCGCGCGATTTTCACACCTTTCACGAGGGTCCGGCGATCGGTCTCGGTTGCCAGATAGTTCGGGTGCAATTCCGGGTAGGTCCTCGGATCGGAGGAAACCAAACGCACCTCGCCGCGGCTTTCGGGGCGAAGCTGGCAAACCGACGTTGTGAATGCCGAAAACGGATGGACCCCTTCGCCTGGGCTATCGGCCGACCAGGGCTGGACGTGAAACTGGATATCGGGCGTTTCCACATGATCGCCCGTTCGCAAAAACCCAACCGCAAGACTTGCAGCCATCGTCATCGGGCCGGCACGGAAGAGCGCGTATTTCGCAGCAATCCGTGCTTGGTTGAAAACGCTTCGGACTTCGTCATTTAGCGTGGCCTCATTGCACTTAAAAACGAGGCGCGCTTGGAGGTGATCTTGCAGGTTTTTCCCGACGGCCCGCAGGTCGTGACGCACCGTGATGCCTTGGGTCGAGAGCTCCTCACCCGCCCCGACACCGGACAGCATCAAGAGGTGAGGCGAACCGATCGCTCCGCTCGCGAGGATCACCTCGCGCCGCGCCCGCACGGTTTTCGTGGCGCCGGACTTGTCGCGGTATTCAACGCCAACGGCGCGTTTGCCGTCGAATAAAACCCGGTTCGCCGCGGCTTTCGTTACGATGGAGAGATTGGCACGTGACTTGGCCGGGTTCAGGAAGGCCACTGCACTCGAACAGCGCCGTCCGTTCCGCGTTGTGAGCTGGAAATACCCGACGCCTTCCTGTTCGGCGCCGTTATAGTCGGAGTTAAACGGGTATCCGGCCGTTTGCGCCGCGGCGACCCATGCGTCGCAAATCGGGCGCTGTAAGCGCATGTTTGACACGGAAAGAGGGCCCTCTGCCCCATGATAATCGTCCGCGCCCCGCTCTTGGTTTTCAGACCTTTTGAAAAGCGGCAGGACATCCTTCCAGCCCCATCCGGGGTTCCCCATCTGCGCCCAGCGATCATAATCTCCTTGTTGGCCCCGCACATAGAGCAGTCCGTTCAACGATGAAGAGCCCCCAAGAACCTTGCCCCTCGGCCAATCGATACTGCGTCCATTGAGGCCGTCATCCGGCTCGGTTTTGTAGCACCAGTCCAGCTTGGGATTGTGCATGGTTTTGAAGTAGCCAACGGGGATATGGATCCAGGGATTGCTGTCGCGCCCCCCGGCTTCAAGCAAAACGACGCGGCGCTTGGGATCAGCGCTCAAGCGGTTGGCCAACACGCATCCCGCAGAGCCTGCGCCCACTATCACGTAGTCAGCTTCCAAAACTTTCCTCCCCCATGACAAAGAAAAGCCTATGCAAACGATTCAAGCTATTCTAGCATTTTTTGATAATAAAATTCTCGAAAATTGCACAAATGGGAGGATGCAATGAAAATTGGAGAACGGATCGGAGGAGTCTCACGCCGTGATTTCTTCGGAATTGCAGGCACATATGGGCTGAGTTCGACCCTGCTGGCCGCGGGCACCTTCGGCGGCGCGATGACCGCAGCCAATCTCGCAGCGGCCGCAGAATCAACCTACGAGCGTCGCTTCGCAAAGCCCGCGAAGTTCGAACTGAAGTTCGGAGCAGCCGGATTTAATCCGCAAAACTTGCTGATTGAGCGTGCCGGAGCGCTCGAATTTGCCCGCGACATCGAAGCCCGCACCGACGGCGAGATCCGCGTTGAGTTCATCGGCAACAATCAAATCTGCGGGCAGGTGTCCTGCGTTGAGAAGACCCAGCAGGGCATCGTCGATATTTACGCGGCGTCCACCCAGAACTCCGCCGGCGGCGCGCCCTACCTCAACGTGCTCGACTACGCCTACATGTTCCGCAACCGCGCGGACCAGTACCACTTCCTCTATTCGCCGAAATCCGTGGCGCTTCTGCGCGAGCCCTACGAGCGTCGTCACGGGTTGAAGTTCCTCTTCAGCCATGCGGAACTTCGCGGTATCCAGCTGGGTCTTGCCTGGGAAGACAAGCCCACCGTTACCTCAGTTGAGCAACTCTTCGGCACCAAGAACCGCGTGACGGGCACACAGCTCGGCCGGATCGCTATGACCGCGCTCAACCTAAACCCGGTGCCGGTGGCATGGGAAGAAACCCTCGACGGCCTCAAGCAGGGTCTCATCGATGGGGCCGAGACCTGGGCGTCGGCCGTTGCCTACGCCAACATGTCGCCGGTCGTCTCCCAGTCGGTATACCTCAACTTCTTCTGCGGCACCGAGCATACGGCCATGTCCGCCGAAGTCTTCGACGGCCTCGGGGGCGAGTTGCAGGACGCCGTCCTGGAATCGGCCTATTGGGCCCAGACCCACGTCCAAGCGGCCAACGAAGCCGCGTTGGTCAAGACCGTCGGGTCCTCGGACCCGCAGCTCCCGGGCACAATCTTTGCGGAAAACAACGTGCGCAACGCCTTCCTCAGCAAGGAAGAACTGCGCAAGGCCGAAGAGATGTGCTCGCCCGAGTTCCAGCCGCAGCTCTGGGAGGAGTGGCGCGAGCGGATCAACGGTTGGGCAGGCGGTGTAGATACCTACCAAGAAATCTACGACGAAGTGCGCACGATCTCCGAAGACACATTGCCGGAAAACGTGGAACCACGCCGCTGGTGGAAAGCCTAAACATAGGCAAAACTACAGAACCGGCCCCAAGCGGGCCGGTTTACTTGCGCCAAACTGCGGAACAGAAGGCAGGGCGCCAAAATGGGAGGGTGCCAGGTGTCTATCTGGTCAGATATGGCGACGATCGTCGGATCGACGCTGAGCGGCGATATAAACTTCAAGGTGGTACAAGCTTACCGGTCCGAAGCCGCTTGGTTCGTGTTTGCTCCAGTGACGTTGGTCGGTGCGGTCATCTTCTACTACCGCGAGCGCCTGGCTGAACGGCTAGAAGCGCGGGTTGGCCGCAATCTTACGTCAATTACCCATCCTATCATCGCAATATGTCTTACCCTTGCGATGTTGGCAGCCTTCCTGCCCCCCGTGGCCGAGACCTTTAAGGCCCTCACCGGCGACAATCACCGCTTCATTCTTCTCTTAATACCGATCGTCGCGATCTTATTTGAGCGGACACCGGAAAAAACCATCGTTGTTTATTCCTACATCATCATGGCCGCGATCATCTTTATCGGCGTTATCCAGCGATTTGTTTTTTCGGTGCAAGTGCCGTGGTCCACAACGATCCCGCCTCTCCTGTTCATGGTGATGGCTTGGTACGGGGCCACGTTGAACATTCGTCTCCGCACGCATCTCAGCTTTACCGAATTCCGCTCGCGCTTGGGGCGTTCGGGCCAATTGTTTTGGCTTACCTTCGACAACGTCCTTTGGCTTGTATTCTGCATCATCGTCGTAACCACGACAGCCCGCGTCACGGTCAACGCCTATGACAATTTCGCCATCGTATTGGGAACAGATGACGTCATGCGCTGGTGGTTCCTCTTTACGATGCCACTTTGTTTTGTGCTGCTTGCGACGAGGGCGATTGAGAATATCCGCGAGGATTTTGGCAAGTTCCGCCGGAGCGATCCGATGATCGAACAGGCCGTGATCGGCGGAGAAGCCTAATGACCGACGCAACCTGGATCACGATCATTTCGCTGAGCGTTACGTTCCTCTTTATGATGGGGACGCCGGTGCTCCTCGTCATTTTCTACTGGGTGATCGGGTGCAGCTTCGTGTTGGACCTGACGCTCGACAATACCGGGGCCGAGCTCCTCAACGTCTTCAAAGACGGTTTCGCCCTCATGGCCATGCCGCTCTTTATCCTCACCGGCGACCTGATCAATAAATCCGGCATCGCGAAACGACTATCAGACTTTGCCTATGCTTGTTTGGGCTGGCTGCGTGGCGGTCTTGCGATGGCCTCGCTCGGCGCATGCGGTCTCTTCGCGGCGATCTCTGGCTCGAATTCCGCCACCACGGCGACGATCGGATCCATGCTGCACCCGGAAATGGTGAAAGGCGGCTACGATGAGCGCTTTTCTGCGGCGACCGCGGCGGCAGGTGGATGCGTCGGCATCATCATCCCGCCATCGATCATCTTTATCGTCTACGGGTTCCTACTCAACCTTCCGATTTCCGACCTCTTTATCGCCGGGATCATTCCGGGCGCCCTCATGGTCTTTGCCATGATGTTTGCGTGCTTTGTCGTCTGCTGGAGAAACGGCTGGGGCTACATCATCCCGCTCAATGTCATTCGGGTCCTTAAAACCGGCCTCGGCGCTTGGTTGGGCTTTTTTGCAATCGGGCTGGTGCTTTGGGGCATATATACGGGGCGTTTTTCCCCGACCGAAGCGGCGGGCGTGACGGTCGGTTTCGGGATCTTGGTCGGCATGCTGAGCTTTCCGTTCAACAGGGTGATGGGGACGCAGGCGCAAACCCCGGTCGACGAAAAGAGTTTCGTTTCAATGGTTTTTGTTGAGGGGTTCACCCTGGGCGATATCCCGTCCACCGTGGTGCGTTCCGCCCAGATCTCGGGCATCCTCGCGCCCTTGATCGCTGTTTCCGTGGTCATGCAGCAAATATTGTCGTTGCTGGGTGCCCAGGAGGTGATTGGTGGCTTTGTCACTTCCATGGGTGGCTATTATCCGGTGCTCTTTACCGCGATGGCCATGGTGTTTGTCGCGGGGATGATACTGGAATCTCTACCGGTCACCATCATTCTCGCCCCCATATTGGCACCCATCGCCGCGAGCGTCGGTGTCGATCCCATCCACTTCTCGGTGATCTTCTTGGTCGGCGCGTCGATCGGTTTTATAACACCGCCCTATGGATTGAACCTTTATGTGGCGTCCGGAGTAACGGGCGTGCCTTATTTCCGTCTGTTGCGCTATTCGACGATCTATTTGGTTGCGCTTCTGTCAATCTGGATCATCGTAGCCCTCACGCCAGAACTGGCTCTGGCACTGTTACCTAACCGAGGCTAGCTTTGCCTGACGATGCACAAATAGATAAAAAGGCATCCGTTCCACCTAATCTGCGGTTATTGACCCTCATTGAGGCTGTCGGAAGGGCCGGGGTCCCCGTAAGTGCAGCGACATTATCCGAGACAGTTGGGCTGCCTGTGCCCACCGTTCACCGGCTACTTGCGACCGCGGAAGACGAGGGGTTTTTACAAAGGGATGTCGACGGGCGCTCTTTTGGTCCGGGTCGGCGGATGCGGCGGCTTGCCGGGAATGTCTTGTCCTCGCAACGGATTCGCACCGAGCGCCTTTTAATTCTCAGAGAACTCGCGGATGCCGTGGGTGAAACCTGCAACCTCGCGGCCGCGTCCAGATACGGGATGGTCTACCTGGACCGCGTGGAAACACACTGGCCCCTTCGCATTCAATTGCCCATCGGAACCCAGGTGCCCTTTCACTGCACGGCCAGCGGCAAGATGTATCTTTCCTCACTGCGATCCGACAAGCTTAACCGCGTCTTGAAGTGGCTACGGCTTGAGAAAAAGACATCCGCGACGATGACGGATGAAAAAACACTTCGCCAGGAACTTCATGAAACGCGCCAGCGCGATTACTCCACTGACAATCAAGAATTCATGGAAGGTATGAGCGCAATCGCAGTGCCAATAAGGGATAGTGAGCGTCGCCTTCTTTCTACGCTTTCAATACATGCCCCTGCACAACGCCATGATCTTGCAAGCCTTATTAAGAATTACGACGAACTCCGCCAAGCCGCAGACCGTATTGAATTGCTTTGCCTAGACTGACGCGGAACCGAAACGCCTAAGCTGTTGGATCACTCTTCGTTTGTCGCGGTTCATTCACCGAGCTTTTACTCGAGAACCTCATCGGCGCTGTATTAGATGTGCGCATGCTTTAATTCACTGATGGACCACTCGGCTTTTTTCGCCGCTCCCTCGTAAAGGCTCTCAAGGAAGGATAGAATGGCGTGAGACGGGTTCGCCGAATTGCGCGCATCGTCATATTTAAGGATCGCCATAGCGCCACCGTTCTTCTCCGCCCAGAATGCCTCAGATGGTTTCAGCGGTGCCGAATTCATGCCAACGGGTTCGGGATAGGCGTAGCCATAGAACGCGGCCTCCGGAAAGGTGTCGTCACCTGGCCAAAAGCCGACCGAAATGACTTCGTGCGAATAGGCCTCTCTATCCGATTGGGTTCCGCCATCAAGAGGATGCGCCCGTCCTGAAAACCGGGTCACGACAAGATCGAACGAATGCCAATAGAGCTGCACCGGGGTTTGTTTCCCGACGAAGTGCGAACGATAGAGTTCGAAATGGCTCGAGACCGAGCATAAAGCGCGCCAGAACTCCGAAACTGCGGCTTCATCATAGGCGCGCGGCGCAATGTCTTCGGCAAAGGGTATCTTGGATTTATTATCATAGGGCACGGCAACGATTTTAATCGAAATACCAAGTGTTTGGAGGCGTGAAAAAAGACCTTCATAGAATTCTGCAACAGTCAGCCCTGAGACCGACAGGGCCTCTTGCCGCCCATCATTCAGGCTCACGACAACCCTGTGATCGATCATGTCGAAAAGGATCTCAAAACCCGTCCCTTGGTGGGGAATGCGCCCTGTCGTCAGACCCCGCACATGGGGGTAGAGCGTGACATGCCACCAATGGTTCAACTTGGGATGGGTTTTGAGGCGGATCTTGCCGATGATCTGGAGGAAGAGGTGCAATGTCTCTTTTGTGTCCACCCAGTTGGAATAGGGCAATGCAGGCAATGTCATCATGGCGCAGCCTTTCAGGTTAGTAGAACAGCACCGGCTCGGTCATTGTCCCATCAGTGATTTCCCACTGGGGTGCCGGTCCGTCTGGCGGAAGCGTAAATGCAAGTTGCAATCATAGCGTATCCCGCAAACGGTTGTGCAAAAAGGCCCTGTATTGCGAATGAGGAAACGGCAGATGCCAGATTGTGAGGTTGTTGGCTTCGGGGCGCCCCATCGATCCAGGAGTTCGCCTTAGAGCGGAAGGACCTCGACGGAATGCAGGCACTACGAAAGCCAGCGAGTTTTACCGAGCGCGTTGATTGACCGGTTTTCAGCCCAGAACCGCAATCCGACCCGCGATTGCAATACCCTGAGATGTTCCGGCAATTGGAACGATTTATATGCTTTCATTTGCGCTCTTCAGTTGCGGGGAATTGCCACGTCTTGGGTCGGTTGCCAAATGCGTCAACGATCTGCAACCTGTGCTGACGCGTTGGACAATGACGCTTCTTAATGGTAGAAATTTCTTGCCTCGCGGCATGTTTGGAAATGAAAGGCAGCAGACAAAAAACTAAGCGAAATCTTACAGTTGGATAGGTTCCAGCGATAACGCTCTGACACTTTGGAGGAGACCGTGCGTTTAGCTAGATGACGAGCATTTCACCTACGATCAACCTTTCGCCGAAGGTTTCCGATGAGGTCCGTAAAACGACCTGTTATATGTGTGCCTGCCGGTGCGGCATCAACGTCCACATGAAGGACGGTGAGGTTGCTTATATCGAGGGCAATCGCGACCATCCGGTCAATAAGGGCGTTCTTTGCGCAAAGGGCAGTGCGGGCATTATGCAGCACAATGCGCCCTCCCGCCTGCGCGCACCCCTGAAACGCGTGGGTCCGCGGGGAAGCGGCCAGTTTGAAGAAATCTCCTGGGATGAGGCGCTCGACATTGCAGCGGGCTGGCTTGCGCCATTGCGTGAAACGGATCCGTCAAAGCTCGCCTTTTTCACCGGGCGGGATCAAAGCCAAAGCTTCACGAGTTTTTGGGCGCAGAATTTCGGCACGCCAAACTACGCCGCCCATGGGGGCTTTTGTTCTGTCAATATGGCGGCCGCGGGCATTTACACGATGGGTGGCGCATTCTGGGAATTCGGGCAGCCAGATTGGGACCGCACTAAGCTCTTCATGTTGTTCGGTGTGGCCGAAGACCACGACAGCAATCCGATCAAGATGGGGATCGGGCGTCTCAAAGCACAGGGCGGTAGGATCATCGGCGTTAACCCGATCCGCACCGGTTATAATGCCGTGGCAGACGAATGGGTCGGTATTACGCCCGGCACGGACGGGCTGTTTATCCTGGCCCTCGTCCATGAGCTTCTGAAAGCCGGCAAGATCGATCTGGAATACCTGGCGCAATTCACCAATGCGCCGGTTCTTGTAAATTCCGACCCGGCTTCGCCGGAACATGGGCTGTTTCTCCGGAACGACGCCGGCCAGCCTCTGGTGATGGACCGGTCGACCGGCGAGCCTGCCCCTTTCGACCAACCTGGTGTGCGCCCGGATATGGCCGCCGTATGGGAGAAAGACGGCGTCGTGCACCGGCCCGTGATGCACCTCTTGGCGGAGCGATACCTCAGTGCCGAGTACGGACCGGACGCCGTTGCAGGTCGCTGCGGAGTTGCGGCGGACCGGATCAGAGACATTGCCGCGGAGCTTGCCCGGGTGGCATTCGACGAGGCCTTTGAACTGCCGATCGCATGGACGGACTTTCGTGGCACCCGCCACACTTCGATGAAAGGGCGTCCCGTCAGCTTCCATGCGATGCGGGGCATCTCTGCGCATTCAAACGGATTTCAGACCTGTCGGTCGTTACATCTTTTGCAGATCCTCCTCGGCACGGTGGAGGTGCCCGGCGGCTTTCGGTTCAAACCACCCTATCCCAAACCGGTCTCTGCGCATCCTAAGCCCCATTACGGGGTCCAGGCCGGTAAGCCGCTGGATGGACCACATCTGGGATTTGTGCGGGGGCCCGAAGATCTCGCGCTCAAAGAGGACGGCACGCCAGCCCGGATCGACAAGGCCTTTACCTGGGAAAACCCGATGTCGAGCCACGGGCTGATGCATATGGTGATTTCCAACGCCCATGCAGGCGACCCCTACAAGATTGACACGCTGTTTATGTACATGGCGAACATGTCGTGGAACTCGACGATGAATACGTCGGGCGTGATGAATATGCTCACGGACAAAGACGAGCACGGCGCGTATGTGATCCCGCATATCATCTATTCCGACGCCTACAGCTCCGAGATGGTGGCTTATGCGGACCTGATCTTGCCCGACACCACCTATCTCGAGCGCCACGACTGCATATCTCTTCTCGACCGGCCGATTTGCGAGGCCGATGCGGCTGCCGATGCGATCCGCTGGCCTGTGGTCGAGCCTGACCGTGATGTGCGCGGGTTCCAGACGGTGCTGGTCCAACTCGCCAACAAGATGCAATTGCCAGGCTTCACCAATGCCGATGGCAGCGCGAAATACGAGGATTACGCCGACTACATCGTAAACCACGAACGGAAACCCGGCATTGGCCCGCTTGCCGGGTGGCGCATGAACGGCAATGAAACCAGCCATGGGCGCGGCGCGCCAAACCTCGAGCAAATCAACCGCTACATCGAGAATGGCGGGTTCTTTGTGAGCCACATCCCCGAGGATTGCGCCTATATGAAGCCGTGGAATGCGGGCTATCAGGACTGGGCGGTCGAGATGGGTCTCTACGACGCTCCGCAGCCCTATATTTTCGACGTTTATGTCGAGACCATGCGCAAGTTCCAGCTTGCCGCAGAAGGAAATGGTGCACGGCAGCCGCCAGACCATCTCCGGGCCCGAATTCGCGAAACACTAGATCCCTTGCCGATTTGGTATCCGCCCTTCGAGGACAGCCATGTCAGTGAAGACAATTATCCGGTCCACGCCCTCACGCAGCGGCCGATGGCGATGTATCACAGTTGGGGTACGCAGAATGCCTGGCTCCGCCAGATCCACGGGCGCAACCCGCTCTATGTGCCGACGGCCATATGGCAGGCAAATGGCTTTGCCGAGGGGGATTGGGCCTCTGTGACTTCGGTCCACGGGTCCATAACGGTGCCGGTCGCGCATATGGCCGCGTTGAATTCCAATACCGTTTGGACGTGGAATGCGATCGGCAAACGCAAAGGCGCTTGGGCGCTGTCGGAAGATGCGACGGAAGCCACCAAGGGCTTTCTTCTCAATCACCTCATCCACGAATTGCTGCCGCCCAAAGGCGATGGCTTGCGATGGGCCAATTCTGACCCAGTCACCGGGCAAGCGGCGTGGTTTGATCTCCGCGTGCGCATCGAAAAGGCCCGCCCCCAGGCCGAAGCGCAACCGGCTTTCGACAAGCTTGGTTCCCCCGTGGGCGTTGGTCCGGACACGCTGACCTGGAAAGTGAAGTCATGACGACATTGCCGAAGAGCACTGAAAAACAACTGGGTCTTGTCATCGACCTTGACACCTGCGTCGGCTGTCACGCTTGTGTGGTGAGTTGCAAAGGCTGGAACACGGAAAACTATGGGGCACCCTTGGCCGATCTGGACGCCTATGGGGCCGACCCCGTTGGCACCTTTCTGAACCGGGTCCATTCCTATGAGGTCGAGCCGGAGACGGGTCCTGCGCAACTCATCCATTTTCCGAAGTCCTGCCTTCATTGCGAAGACGCGCCCTGTGTCACGGTCTGCCCGACTGGTGCCAGCTACAAGCGTGTGGAAGACGGGATCGTGCTGGTCAATGAGGATCAGTGTATCGGCTGCGGACTCTGTGCCTGGGCCTGCCCTTACGGCGCGCGCGAGTTAGACGGCGCCGAGAAGGTGATGAAGAAATGCACCTTGTGCGTCGATCGTATCTACAATGAGAACCTCCCCGAGGAAGACCGGGTGCCCGCCTGCGTTCGCACATGCCCGGCAGGCGCCCGCCACTTTGGAGACCTGTCGGATCCGTCAAGCGATGTCAGCCAGTTGGTTCGGGAACGCGACGGCATGGACTTGATGCCCGAACAGGGAACGAAACCGGCCAACAAATACCTGCCTCCGCGCCCGAAAGACAAAATCTCCGTCGAGAGCGGGCAGGGCGAGATCCCTCAACTCACGCCCGTCGCTGAAGAAGCCAAGGGGTTCGTCGGATGGCTCGATAGGATGCTCGACAAAATCTAATGCATCCCGCTCCTTCCGTTATTCTTTTCACCACGCTCTCCGGTCTTGGGTTCGGACTGCTTTTTTGGCTCGGCCTTGGTTTTCCGCCCGTGAAGGGATGGGCCGCGTTTGGCTATTTTACGCTGGCCTATCTCCTCTCTGTCGGCGGATTGCTGGCATCGGTTTTTCATTTGGGACGGCCAGAACGGGCCTTGCGCGCCTTCACGCAATGGCGCAGTTCCTGGTTAAGCCGCGAGGGCGTATGTTCGGTTGCGGCGTTGCTGACCATGGCAATCTACGGCGCGGGGCTCGTCTTTCTGGGCCAGAACTGGACAATCCTCGGCGTGATCGGAGCAGGCCTGTCCCTGGCGACCGTATTCACTACCGGCATGATCTACGCCCAACTGAAAACCGTCCCCCGATGGAACACCTGGGTGACCCCAGTTCTCTTTCTGGCGTTTTCCATTTCGGGCGGGAGCCTCTTGGCCGGTCAGGGAACAGTGACTTTAATCCTGCTGCTCGTAACCGCTGGCATCCTGCTCTTTTGGTGGCAGATCGGCGACGGGGCTATGGGCGCCAGTGGCTCCAATCTCGGGACGGCTACGGGCCTCGGGAGTATTGGACGGGTCACACAATTCGAGGCGCCCCATACGGGAAGAAACTATCTCCTGAATGAGTTTGCGTTTGAGGTCGGTCGAAAGCAGGCCGCAAAGCTTCGCGTCATCGCCCTTGTGGCCGGGTTCGCTGTGCCGACCGTTTGCCTATTATTGCCGGTCTCGGTGTTCGGCCTCGGAATAGCTGCGGTTGCCCACTTCATCGGGGTTGCCGCATCCCGATGGCTGTTCTTTGCGGAGGCCGAACACGTTACGGCAATTTATTATGGCAAAGCCGGAGCGGTTTAACGTCCAACATCTTTTGCCCCCCAAAGGATTATTCGCCGTAGACGGATAGCGAAAGCACGTCGCACTCCAGAACGAAGAATGTGGCAAATCTCTGGGCAGCGAATGGCCGAATTGTCCGCAAGCTACGTCTAAGTGCTTTGCACCCACCGCCAAGCGTCGAACGACCGCTCCGAGCCCAAAGCCGGCGTTCCCATTCAAGCCGCCAATGGACAAAGCCGGTGCGCCATGAATCGCTCCCGAGCCCGATCCACCTTCCTTTTCCGCCGATCGAAGAGTTGACCATCGTGGATCGACAAAGAAATGCTTTCCATCCTTGCCTACAGGTCAAACACAACCCGAAATCCCTGATGAGTGGTCGTGCTATCTTTCGAGTTACCGGAGCGCGCAGCGATCCGATACCGCCAGCAATACGAAGCATGACACAAGTAGGAGCCGCCTTTGAGGAGGCGGAACCCCGGCATCCTTCTCAGTTTCTCTCTAACGGCCTTCTTAAGTGAAGGAATGCGGTAAGGATCAGCGGTCCATTCCCACGTGTTGCCAACGGCATTAAAAAGGCCGTAGCCATTTGCCTCGAATGAATTCGCCGGTGCGGTCGCAAGATAACCATCCGCGCCCGTATTGCGATAAGGGAATTCACCCTGCCAAATATTGCACGGCATAAAGTCCCGGTCGTCGGGGTCTTGTTCACCCCAAGGGTAGCGCACGTCTGCAAGGCCTCCACGTGCAGCATGTTCCCACTCCACCTCTGTAGGCAGGCGGCCTCCCACCCAGTGCGCATAGGCACGTGAATCATTCCAGGAAACCTGCACGACAGGATGATCTGGAAACCAACTACTCTTGCGGCTGCCGGGGCCATTGATATCACGCCAATTCGCGCCTTCAACTCTGCGCCACCACTCAATGCCCTCGACGCCCAGAGGGTTCTCGATGCCTTCGGGAACTTGATTCCAGAAAACGAAGGACCAACCTAGCCGCTCGGCGTCGGTCACATACCCCGTTTCTTCGATGAATTTTTGGAACTGCTTATTTGTAACGGCGGTCGAACCAATGCGGAATGACTTTACCGTCTTCGCAGGCCTTTTCTCTTCTCCATCATTCATTATGAGCGGCCGCGATGTCCCAACAATTGGGACGCCACCCGGAACGGTAACGGTTCCTTCAAACCGATTGTCGTCCGCGCTTGCGTGCAAGGTGCTTTGTGGGGCAGGTGTCTTCCCGCGAGCTATTGGGGTGCAACAAATTTTCTTTTGAGGCTTATTCATCACCTGCGATCTCTGAGTGATCAATCTCGTTTCAGACTTCACCGAATTTTTTAACCGATGCAGTCGAATGAAAGGCCGCTCCGTTCAGTCGCTATCCCATGCGTTCGCATGATGCTGTTATCTCACCTGTTTTGCTTAGTAATGTTGGAGACTTAGAAGAGCGCCATCTTCCTCTGCGGTTCGGCATCTGCTCGATGTAGTAACACAGGGGTTTCAAAGGCGGTATCTCGTACCAATGAATGGTTCAGAAAACTCGATCTTCCTCATCGTGGCAAAGTTCCCAGGAACGATGGCGGTACCCAGAACTGATGGCCCAGTCGTTGATGTTATAGTCAACCGCAAGCGCGGCCAGCCAGGTGAGATCGCTTTCCCCAACGCCGAAATCTGCGTCGTACCCAAGGCCACAGTGGTCTCAGATGCTAGTCAAACCGCGACGGCTAACCACACCGTCCCATGTGCTGAACGCAACCACAATCCGCTCAGAGACAGTGCCTACTAGAAGATTGCCTCAAGATAACGAGTGAGGCGCGGGCCCGCGAAGATGCTGAAAAAATTGCTTGTCGGTGCGACGATAAGCTTACTACTATAAGTCTAGACCTATTGTAGTTCGGGCGCTCCGCTAATGAACCTCCAGTCAATGAGACGCCAAGATGTGCCGCTACATGCCGAAGTGGCGGCTGTGCTAAGGCATCAGATCACATCTGGCGAACTCCCTTCGGGAGCCAAACTACCGGCGTTGCGGGAGCTGACAGATAAGCTGGGCGTCGCACGGATGACAATCATTCAGGCGATGAACTCGCTTGAGGACGAGGGGTTGATTGAACGGCAATCGGGGCGAGGCACGTTTGTAAGGTCGGTGCCGATACCCAACAAGGTCACTCTGCAGATGCGTGCCGATATCTCGCAGATCTACGCTATGGTCTCGCAGCTTGAGGTTGCCGTCGAAAACAACCAGGCCGGACCAGAAACCAAGGAAATAGACGGGCGGTCCTTTCGTCTGATGCGCCGGACGCACTTAAAGGATGGAAGCCCATTTTGCCACGTCGAGTTGCGTCTCGACAGTAGTGTTTTTGATCGCGCGCCCTCCCGGTTTGAAACGGAAATCGCGGTGTCGGTCCTCGAAGATCTTGGAGTCGAGGTTGAGTCGGCGCGCCAGAAGATAACTGTTTCATATGCCGACTTCGAGTTGGCGCGAGCGCTTGAAATAACGGTCAACGCCGCAGTTTTTCGTGTAGTTCGGGAGTTTTACGATGCAAATGGCTCGCTCGTTTACTCTGCCCTGCTGATGTATCCCGCAGATCTCATGGAACTTGAGATCGAGTTTTCCATAGGTCCACCGGCCGCGTAGCGGCGCCCTATCTCTTAAAACCGTTGACACTCGTGAATATTTCCATAAAGGTTTATACATCTAGAACGGTAGATCGCGGTGAAAGCCGCAAGGGAGGACTACATGAACAAACTGATTTCGCTTGCCGCGTCTGCCGCGGCGGCGCTTGGGTTAAGTGCCGGCGTCGCTATGGCTGAATGGCCGGAAAAGCCAATCACGGTGGTAGTTTCGTTTGCCGCAGGAGGGAACGCGGACATCGTCGCGCGGTTGGGTGCCGAAGCGCTCAGCAACGAACTGGGCGTACCCGTAAACGTCGTGAACAAGCCGGGAGGCGCCCATATCCCAGCTGCGATGAGCGTAGTTGAGGCACCCGCAGATGGCTACACGATCTTCAACTGGTCACCGCCGAGCTTTATGATCGTGCCGCTAACGCGAGACGTGCCCTACAACCCAACTGAGGATTTCATTCCGCTCTTTGCCGGAATTTCGGCTTCGAACGCGCTCTATGTGCGCGCCGACAGTCCCTACACAAATTTTGAAGAATTCATCGAAGGCGCCAAGGCCAACAAATTGGTTATGGGCGTTAACAACCTCGGCGCACCACCGAACTTGAGCGCTGTTCAGTTGGCTAGCGAATTTGGTCTTGAGTTCAACACGATTGCACTGAAGACAGTTCCGGCAACAATGACGGGTCTGATCGGTGGACAGGTCGATGTTGCTGTGGGTCAGGTCGCTTCGATCAAGCAGTTTGGGGACGAAGTTCGTCCGCTGGTCATCCTCGACAACAACCGCGCCCCATATATGGAGGCTGACCTGCCCGGCATACGTACTGTTGGTGAAGTATTCCCCGGCAAAGAAGCCGGCGTCTGGGTCCACGGCGGATATGCGGTCAAGGCCGGCACCCCTCAAGAGATTGTGGACAAGCTTTTGGCCGCATCCGAAGTGATGGGAAAAGAGGATTTCACCTCAACCTTGCCAGCGGCCGTTGGTTATAATTGGCACCATGGCTCCGATGAGGTCCTAGCGCTTATCCAGAGGGGTCGCGACCTTTATTCGCCGATCCTCGACGGGCTTGGACTTCTGAAGAAGTAATCTCGCGCCGACATCCGGCCGGGCGACGGCTCGGTCGGGTGGCACACCCCTTTTCAAGCCGATGGAGGATACGCATGCTTTTGCAGCGATGGGCGAATATTGTCTTCATGTTCATTGTTCTCGGTGCGGCAGCGTATTTTGCCTGGGTCGCCGAAAGCTTTGTGGCCGCGGGGCTCCTGGCCTCAGCGGGCCTGCCTGCCAAATTCTTCCCACAACTCCTGCTTGGGCTGATCGCAGTCTGTGCGGTGGTCGTTCTCCTGACTTACCTTTTCAAGGGATCGTCAGGCGGTGATGAGGGCGCACTGGTCTATGACAAACCCCGTCATGCGGTGCGCGGCCTTCTCACGCTTGCCGCGGTCGTCGCCGCTTACCTGATTTGGCGTGAATTTGGCTTCATCGCCATGGCCGCCTTTATCGGCCCGGCCACCCTCATAGCGATGGGGGAGCGCAATCCGATCATATACGGCGTCGTTTTGGCACTCGCCGCGGGCATCTACCTCGTCTTTACGCAGGTGCTTGGGACACAGTTCTGATGTTTGATGTCGCCGCAATCGGAGCTGCCTTCGGCAATCTCGCTGACCCGTTTACGATCCTCATGCTCGTGCTCGGGATCGTACTGGGCCTTGTCATTGGCATTTTGCCAGGCCTCGGGCCGCCCATCGCTATCGCTTTGGCCCTGCCGTTTACTTTCTATATGGAAGCGATCCCATCGCTGATCCTACTGCTAGCGATTTACAACGCCGCGATCTACGGAGGCTCGATATCTGCCGTCTCTGTCGGCATCCCCGGCACCGGAGCCGCGATCGCGACGGTCATGGACGGGAACGCTATGTTTAAGCAGGGCCGTGGAGGCGAGGCTCTGGGCCTTTCGCTCACCGGGTCGATCATCGGCGGGTTGATCAGCGTCATCTGCCTGAGCTTCATTGCTCCCCTTCTGGCAGAAGTTGCGATCAAGTTCGGGCCAAGAGAGTATCTTGCGATTTCGATCTTCGGCCTCGTGGTCGTTGTTCGGGTCGCGGGCGCGAGCCTTTTCAAAGGACTTCTCGTCGGATGTCTGGGCATCTGGCTCACCACTTGGGGGCTTGACGAACTCAACGGCGCTGAACGCTACACCTTTGGCACCTACAACCTCTTTGAAGGCATTCCACTGGTCCCCTTCCTCGTCGGACTTTTTGCGGTCTCGGAGGTTCTGATCGGCGCAGAAAAGGCCCTCAGAAAGATCGAGTTCGATCAGACCAGCCTGACTGTGAAATTGCCGGGCATGAGGATGCTTAACCGCTTGAAGGGCAACCTGATGCGGTCCTCGCTACTTGGTACGATCATCGGGATCATCCCGGGCGAGGGAGCCGCTGTGGCTGCGTTCTTCGCCTATTCCGAAGAAAAACGTCGCTCCAAGACGCCCGAGAAATTCGGAACGGGTCACCCTGAAGGGGTCGTCGCTCCGGAGACGGCAAACAACGCCACGGTTGGCGGGGCACTGATCCCGACGCTAACGCTGGGCGTTCCGGGCAGCCCGGCTGCGGCGGTGCTACTCGGAGCGTTCCTGATCCAAGGCCTAGCTCCGGGGCCGACACTCTTTGACGAGCGTCCGGACATCATGTTCTCGCTCTTCCTTGGGCTTTTCCTGATCAACATCCTGCTCTTGTTCATTGGGCTCGTGGCGATCCGGTTCGCGGCCAAGCTGATCATGGTGCCGATGACAGTGATCGTACCAACGGTTCTTCTCCTGAGCGTCACGGGCATCTACGCGGTCTCCAACAGCCTCTTTAACGTCGGCATCCTCCTTGCCGCCGGCGTCCTCGGCTACGTCGTCCGCAAGCTCGGCTTCTCGATCGCACCGCTCTCGATAGGTTTTGTCCTCGGACACATCCTTGAAAACTCGCTCCGTCAGTCGATCACACTTGCCGATGGCAGCGTTGCCGAGTTCTTCAACACGCCCATCGGCCTCAGCATCTACGCCGCGTTGGCACTGACCATCGCCTGGGGACCGCTGTCCCAGATGATCTGGGGCAAGAAAGAGAACGTGGGGTAGCAATGGCCAATCAACCCAACATCCTGATGATCTATGCCGATCAGATGCGGTATGACGCGATGGGCTGTGCAGGCAATCCGGTGATCAAAACACCACAGATCGACCGGCTGGCTGCGGAAGGAGTACAGTTCACCGAGGCCTACACGTCCTTCCCGATCTGTTGTCCGTTTCGGGCTTCGGTGATGACGGGCAAGTACGCGCAGAACCACGGGATGGTGCAGAACCATTTCCCGTTGCGTGGCGATCAGATCTTCCTTGGCGATTTGATGAAGCAGGCGGGCTATCGTACCGGTTATATCGGCAAGTGGCACCTCGAGGGCGGTCCGAAACCGGGTTTCGTGCCACCGGAACGGCGCTTTGGTTGGGATCATTTCATCGGTTTCAATCGTGGGCACGATTACTTGTCGTCGATTTATTACAATGATGCGGGCCAACCGTTTCACTCGGTCCGGTATGAGCCCGACTACCAGACAGACCAGCTGATCGACTTCATCAGCGAAGCTTCGCAGGCCGAAGACGGCAAGCCCTGGATCGGTTATGTCAGCTACGGCCCGCCCCACTTCCCGATGGATATGCCCGACTACCTGCGGTGCATCTACGACCATGACGAAGTGCCTCTCCCGCCCGGAGTTCCAAATCCTGAGTTTCAGCGCAGCTTCCAGAAAATGCGCAACGAGGAATGGTGCGGGAATCACCCGCTCGCCGGACTAGCAAGCCATGCCCGCCAGGACACGATTCCGGTCGGCGACCCTGAAACCGAGGCCGATATCAGGGAGTTCATCGCCGAATACTACGGCATGATCCACAACATTGATTGGAACCTTGGACGCATCCTGAATGAGCTCGACAAGCAAGGCGTGGCCGAGGACACTGTGGTACTTTTCTTCAGCGATCACGGGGACCTATGCGGACAGCACGGCCACTACTGCGGCATTAAAAACGAAGCCTATCGCGCCTCTATGCATGTCCCGCTCATCGTCCGTTACCCCGCTCGCTTCAAAACAAAAAAATCTGCCGCCATGGTCGACGTAGGCCCCGACATGATGCCGACGCTTCTGGATCTGATCGGTGAGGACATCCCGGACGGAATAGACGGGCAGAGCTATCTCCGGGTGCTCGACGGCGAGGTGGACGAGTCCCGGGATACGATCTGGTACCAGGTCTTCACGCATACCGGCGGCAACCCGCACGAGTTCCACCCCTATGCCGAGCGGGGCATCCGTACCAAGGACTGGCTCTACGTCCGGCACAAGGACAAGCGCATTCTCTTGTTCGATGAGCGCGCCGATTACCATGAGCAAGCCAATCTTGTGGACGATCCTGCTCACACAGCGCTGATGGACGACTTCGACGCCCGCCTCGACGCGCACATGACGGCCACGAACGACGATTGGGACATGTCCGCCGACTTCCCACCGCCCGATTGGGTGACCCACGCCGAAGCAAAGAAAGCGTTGGAAGAAGAGCTTCTTCCCCGCGCCATCCACGTGACCTGAGCGGCACCGCCGCCAATGAAAGGACCCGAGCAGATGCTGCTCTCCGAAGGCTACGATATCGATCCGGCCCCGTTTGATGAAATCAGCTACGACCTCTGTAAACGCCGCGAAGAAGTGGTGATGATGAGCGCTGATCTGAGCAAATACTGCCAGATTGTGCGGGTTAAGGATGAATTGCCGGACCAACATCTCGACGTCGGTATGGCCGAGCAGAACCTGCTATCGGTCGCCGCTGGCGTGTCCAAGGCGGGCTATATCCCGGTGGCGACATGCTTTGCCTGTTACATCACGCGCCGCGCCTACGATCAGATGATGATCTGCATGGGGACCGGGCCGCGGACCAACGTAGTGATCGGGTTCACACCGGGCATCGCCAACCCAGCGAAAGTGCACCATCAGGCCGCCGAAGATCTCGGCATGGTCCGTGCAATCCCAAACACAACCGTGATCGATCCGATGGATGGGACGGACATGCGCCAGGCGCTGGACATCGCCGTCGAACGCCCCGGCCTCGTCTATATGCGCGGCCATCGCGGCAACACGCCCAAGGTACTCGACCCGGACAAGTTCAAGTTCGAACTGGGCAAGACCTACAAGCTGGTCGAGGGCAAAGGTATCGGGATCATTTCAACGGGCCACGGGTCGCAATGGGCGCTGGAGGCCTCAAAAATTCTGGCTGACCGTGGCGTTGAGCACTCGCTTCTCCATTGCCCAACGATCAAGCCGATCAACGAAAAAGAAGTGGCAGACTTCGCCTTTGCCCATGACAGCCTTGTCACGGTCGAGAACCATCAGATCGTCACCGGGCTTGGGAGCCTTGTGGCCGAGATCGTTTCCGACATCGGAGGCGGTCCACGGATTGAGCGGATCGGTGTGCCCAATCAATGGGCCCCTGGTGGCTCGCTTCCGTTCATCCGGGGCGAGCTGGGTCTCGATGCACAATCGCTGGCTAATCGGATCGAGGGGAAAGAATGATGCTTGCTCTCTCAAACACCCGGATGAAGAAGCTGGCACTCATGGCCGCCAAGGTCCGGCGCAACACGCTGGATATCTGCATGCAGCGAGGCGGATACGCAGGACAAGGCGTCGCCTTGGCCGAGATCACGGCAGCTCTCTACTTCGACGAAATGCGTTCGGACGGCAACAACTGGTACTACGACCGGTTCGTCCTCTCCAACGGCCACGATGCCATCATGACCTATGCCGCACTGGCCGAAACGGGCCATTACACGATGGAAGAACTGCGCACATATAACGCCGATGGCACCAAGATCGACATGAGCCCGATTGAAGGCCAGTTCGGGTTCGAGATCACGGCCGGATCGCTGGGCCAGGGTCCCAGCCAGGCCGCCGGCATCGCCTGGGGCGAGCGCAAGTCGGGCAATGATAAACGCATCTATTGCCTTTTTTCGGACGGGGAGCTTCAGGAAGGCAACCTCTGGGAAGCCACGATGTTCGCCGCTCATCAAGGTTTGGATAATCTTTGCTTTATTATAGATAACAACGACTTACAGGCCACCGCAGCAACGTCAAAGGTGATGGCTGTCGAACCGGTTCCCGAAAAGTTCGAAGCCTTTGGCTGCCATTGCCGCCGCATCAACGGCAACGATCTAGGCGACGTACTGGACGCTTTTGCCGAAGCCAAGACGATCAAGGGCAAGCCCTACGTCATCTGCGCGGACACCAAGATTTTCGAAGGGATCGACGTGCTGAAGTCCGAACTACCGGCGGCGCACTATGTCGCCCGCGGCAGCGCCGACTGGGACGCCGGGCTCGCCGAAATCAACGCCAAGATCAAAGAACTTGAAGCGGAGCTCGCCTGATGGCAAACGCCCAACCTCTCGCCGGAAAGGTCGCTGTCGTCACCGGCGGTGCGCGCGGGATCGGGCGATCTATCGTCGAGCGCTTTGCTGCGGGGGGCGCGGATATCGCGATCTGTGCGCGAACGGTGAAGGACCTTGAAGAGACGAAGACGGCGATCGAAAGCCTTGGTCAGACGTGCCTTGCGATTGAGACCGACCTGTCAGATGCCGTGAGCACCAAGGCGTTTTGCAATGGCGTAATCGACCGCTTTGGCACGGTAGACATTCTGGTGAACAATGCCGGTGTCTATCTTGACAAGGGCACCATCGCAGAGAGCGATCCTGACGTCTGGGTGAAGAACGTCGTGATCAACCTTCACGCGCCGTATCTGGTTACACGCCACCTGCTCCCGGCCATCAAAAACGGCGGGCGGATCATCAATTTCTCGACCGGCAAGGCGCTGAGCCCGGGCAACGATGCGTCCAGCTATCACATCTCTAAAGCTGGCCTTCACATGCTGACCGGATGTCTCGCCAACGAACTTTGGCCGCGCAACATTGACGTCAACAACATCATTCCCGGTCCGGTCGCGACGACGACCTTCAGCCGCGAGGATCCCGCCAACCGTAGCACGCCCGAAGAGCTGTTGGAGCGCTACAAAACCGAGGTGCCCAACGGCCTGCCGAATTGGGAGCGGGTCAAGCACCCCGACGAGGTGGCTGATCTGGCCTTCTGGCTCGTGTCCGCTCCCGAAGGGGGCCCGACTGGGCAAACATTTTCACTCGCAAGGAGACCGATCTAATGACCCGCAACCTGGCGGAACTGGAAGAGATTGCCATGCGCCTTCGGCTGCGTGTGCTGGAAATGGTGGCGCCAACCGGGCAAGGCTATGTTCAACAAGGACTTGGAGCGGCGGACATCTTCACGGCGCTCTACTTCTCCGAGGTGCGCCAGAAGCCCAAGGACCCATCTTGGCCCGACCGGGATCGCATTTTCCTAACGACGGCCCACAACACCGCGATCTTCTACGCGGCGCAGGCCGAGCGAGGCTACTTCGATACCGAACAGCTGAAGACCTACGTGCAGGATGGCTCGACGTTGGAAATCAATTCATCCGAGCGCATGGGGCAGTTCGTCGAGGCGACCTGCGGCTCGCTTGGTCAGGGACTGTCGGTAGCTTTGGGAACGGCTCTGGCAGCCAAACGACAGGGTCGCCCGACCCGGTGCTACGTCGTTATGGGCGACGGCGAAATGCAGGAAGGCCAGGTTTGGGAAGCACTCATGTGCGCGGGAGCATGGGGTGTCGACAACCTCTGCGTCATTCTCGATTTCAACGAGATGCAATGCGAAGGGCATATGGACAAGGTCATGACCTTGCGCCCCGTCATTGACAAGCTCGAGGCGTTTGGCTTTGCCACCCACGACATCGACGGCAACGACCTTGGTGCGCTCCTAGATGCGCTCGATGCCGCCCGCGAAACCAGGGGCAAACCGACATTCATCAACGCAAATACCCTTGTTGGCAAGGGCGTGAAGGTCCTCGAAGGCCTTCTGGCGCATCAGCTGGTCTTCCCGCCCGAGCTTTCGTCTAAAGCGATTGCAGAGATCAGGGAGCAGATGGCATGAGCGAACACTCCCTCGCCGAATTCGAAGCCGCCGATTTCATCAATCGAACTCACAAGCCGATCCCGCGCTCCTATGGCGATGCTCTCTTGAAGGCCGCGCAAGCGGATGAGCGGATCGTCTGCCTGACCGCCGATCTGGCCACGCCAACTGAGACGGACATCTTCCGCGATACGCTTCCTGAGCGTTTCCACAATGTCGGGATTGCCGAAGCCAACATGATCGGCTTGGCCAGCGGCATGGCACGCACGGGCGAAATCCCATTTGTCCACACCTTTTGCGCCTTTGCCACGAAGCGCTGTTTTGACCAGATCACAATGCAGGCCGCCTATCCGAACCTGCCAATCAAGATCGTCGGCTTCTTGCCTGGCGTAGCGACGCTTTTGGGCGTCTCACATCAAGCCATTGAAGACGTGGCACTCATGCGCTCCGTCCCAAACATGCTGGTACTCGACCCGTCGAGTTCCGCATACCACGCTGCCGCAGTCGAAGCCGCATTGGCCCATGACGGCCCTGTGTATCTCCGCCTCAAGCGCCCCGAGACGCCACCAGCGCAAGACATTGTCGCGAAGAGTTTCACAGCAGGCAAAGGTATCGTGGCGCGTGAAGGCCGGGATGCAACGATCGTAGCAGCCGGGCTATCGGTTTCGCATGCACTCGCCGGAGCTGAAACGCTTGCCGGTGAAGGCAACGATGTCGGCGTCATCGATATGCAATCGATCAAACCCATCGACGCTGACTTGATTACATATGCCGCGCGCTCGACCGGAGCCATTGTAACTGCTGAAAATCATTCGATTATTGGCGGTCTCGGTTCCGCCGTTGCCGAAGTCCTCGTGGAGGCCGGAATCGGCTTGCCATTCCGGCGTGTCGGCCTTCCCGACAGCTTCGCTGAGGGTGGATCGACCGATTACCTCTTCAAGAAATACAACCTCGACGACGCGGCCATCGCCGATGCGGTGCGAGCCGTTTTGGCCCGCAAAGGAAGCTGAGCATGACCGTCCACTATGATTTCGGCCGCAAGGGCGCGCAGAGTTACGACACCCATAACCCAGCCCGTCCGGCACAAGGTGTCGGGCGCTACGCGATCCCCGATGAAGGAGAATCCGCCGGCATAATCGAGCACGCCAACGCAGCGGCGGCCGAATGGGCGCGCGTTCCGGGACTGGAGCGGGGCCAACGGCTAGACGCGTTCTTGGATGCTGTGGTGGCACGAGTGGACGAGATCGCCGAGGCGATCACGCTGGAGCAAGGCAAAATCCTGGTCGAGGCCAATAACGAAACGCTCAAAGGCTGTGCCGAGGGGCGTTTCATGGTGGGCGAAGCCGCTCGGATGGGTACCACGCCGATCGCAACAGGCCGGCCCAACTTTTCAAACCAAATCCTGCGGCGTCCTAGAGGTGTCATCTTCTGTATCTCACCCTGGAACTTCCCGGCCATGACGCCTCTGCGCAAAATGTGCCCGGCTATCGCCTTCGGCAACGCGGTTATCATAAAGCCGTCGCAATTCACCCCTGCTGCGTCCTTCATCCTCGCTGACATCGCCACAGACTTCTTCCCCGAGAACCTTTTCCAGATTGCCATGGTCAGCGGGCGTGCGGCCTCCAAGATCATTGCTGAGGGCGACATTCATGGCGTTAGCTTCACCGGCTCGGTCGAGGTTGGCCGGATGGTCTACGCTGCCGCAGCGCAGAACTTGATCCCGGTCCAACTGGAGCTTGGCGGCAAAAACGCAGCTATCATCAACGACACAGATGATCTTGAGGGCACCGTCAAGCAGATCGCTGGCGCCGCCTTTCAGACCGGCGGTCAGCGGTGCACCTCGATCAGTCGTGTGCTCGTCCACAAGGATCTCGCCAAGGCAACGGGAGAGCTCTTGGCTGCCGGCGCAGACGCCACAATCCTTGGAGATGGCATGGACGCAGCGACTCAGATGGGCCCGCTTTGCAACCTGCCTCACTGGGAGGGCGTCATCGCCAACACTGCCATGGCCATAGAGGAAGGTGCCACGCCTCTCGCAGGCGGCAATGCCGCCGATGGCGCGGGGCCGGAGGGTGGCTATTTCTACCGCCCGACAATCCTTGGCAACGTCCAACATCAAAGCACAGCATCCCAGGTCGAAATCTTCGGCCCAGTGCTTTCGGTCCTTGAGTACGAAAACTTCGACCAAGCAATGGAGATGCTCAACGGAACCGAATTCGGACTGACCTCGGCGCTCTTCTCCAACAACAATGCATTCGTCCAGCGCTTCCTCAGGGAAAGCAACAACGGGATGCTCCATGTCAACCACGGCACAATCCCCGACAACAACATGCCCTTCGGTGGGGTAAAAAACTCGGGGGTCGGACCCTATTCGGTGGGGCCGACCGCGATCAATTTCTACACCTCTGAACATGCCGCCTATGTGACCTGGTAATCGCAGTGCAACCCGCACCCAAACTCACATCTCCCGGCTTTCGCCACGCACTGAAGATCGCGTCGATCGATCTTTATCCGCTGCGGGCCGAAGGCGGCGTGAGCCCGTCCATGGCACTAGGGTCCATGACAAGCCGCCCCGCTTTGCTGTTTGCAATCGAAGACTCGCATGGGTGTGTAGGGTGGGGTGAGGTGTGGGCCAACTTCCCGAACCGGGCGAGCCTGCACAAGAAGCACGTGATCGAAGATGTTGTTGCGCCAAAGCTCAAGGGTCTCAGCTTCTCTGATCCACGAGAGGCGGTGCAGGCACTGCGCGATCAACTATCGATTTATTTCCTGCATGTAGGTCAGGTGCGGGTCCTAGAGCATATCCTCGCTGGGATCGACACCGCCCTATGGGACCTTGCCCTACGCTCTGCAGGAGAAAGTTTTGCCGAGCATATGGGCGTCGATCCGCAGGCTAAATGCTATGCGAGTTCGATCAATCGTGACGCCCTTGAAGCAAAAATATCGAAGCACAGTGCATATGATCAGAACCGCTTCAAACTGAAGCTCGGTTTCGGAGATGAAGAGGACATTGCGTTCGTCGAAAGGGCCGCGGGTCTCACTAAGAACGACGCTCGGTTGATGGTGGACACCAACCAGCGATGGTCGCGCGCACAGGCGCAGATCATGCTAAAACGCCTCGCCCCCTTGGGAGTTCAGTTCTCAGAAGAGCCTCTCCGGGCGGACGCAACTTTGGCCGACTGGGAAGCGCTTGCAGAAACCTCGACGATACCACTCGCAGTGGGAGAGAACGTCTACGGGATTGACGCGTTTCTGGCGCTGGTAGACGCGGGTATTCAATATGTTCAGCCCGACGTGGCGAAATGGGGCGGCGTTTCCGGTGCCCTCGACCTCGCGGATGCGTTGCCCTCAAACGCGATGCTTTGGCCGCATTTCATGGGATCGGCTGTAGGCCAAATGGCAGCCTTGTCAGTGGCGGCCGCCGTTGGCGGTGATGCTCAATGCGAAATGGACGTCAACGCCAACGCGCTCAGAACCGATCTATGTGGTGGGGCGTTAGAGATTTCGCGCGGTGCCGTTTCGCTTCCGATATCGTCGGGGCTCGTCGTCCCACCAGAGCCCGACCAGTTGTCGAGATTTGCGGAAGGGGCGGCATCGTAATGCACCCTCAGGACTGGTTAGATGACTTCGCCACCAAGGTCGGTGCAGGACAAGGGGAAGCTGTTGCTGGTCTTTTCGGTGAAGAGTGCTTCTGGCGGGACTATTTGCCCTTTTGCTGGGACTTGCAGACTGTTGAAGGCACGAAAGCCATAGCGCGATTTGCATCCGAAAAGGGCCCGCAAACTGGATTCAATTCTCCCGTCTTCGAGGGCGAGGGAGAAGACGGGTTCTTCACTTTCGCAACGAATGAAGGGCGCGGTAAGGGCCATATCCGCTTGCGGGGGGGCAAGTGTCTGACCCTCTTCACAATGCTTACGGACCTGGAGCCCGCGCCGATCGGGGACTTTGGAACCGGTCCATTCGTCCTTGTCGTTGGCGGCGGACAGGGCGGCCTCGCACTTGGAGCGCAATTGTCGGACCTTGGGGTGCCCTATCTGATCGTCGACAAGCATCCGCGCGTCGGCGACCAGTGGCGGTCGCGCTATGCTTCGCTCGTGCTGCACGACCCGGTATGGTACGATCACATGCCATTTGTCCCGTTTCCCGACGACTGGCCCGTCTTCACGCCGAAGGACCAAATGGGCGATTGGCTGGAGGCATATGCGGAGGAGCTTGAGCTCTCGATCTCCAACGGTACGGAACTCGTCGGTGCGTGTTATGACGAAGATGCCGGGCACTGGTCGGCGACATTGAAAAAAGAAGGTTGCGACGAGGTTATTCACCCTAGCCATATCGTGTTCGCTCTTGGCATCTCGGGATTCCCACGTGTGCCTGAGTTTGAAGGACGCGACTTTTTCGAGGGCGAGCAGATGCACTCCAGCGCCTTCCAGGCTCGCGCCTATATGGCCGGTAAGAGGGCCGTCATTATAGGCGCCAACAACAGTGCCCATGACATCGCGTCCGAGCTGATCGCTCACGGAGCCACGCCGACATTGGTGCAGCGTTCCTCGACTTTGGTCGTGCGCCAGGCTGACTACTGTGAGCGCATATTGGGGCCACTTTACTCAAGAGAGGCGATTGAAAACGGCATATCGACCGAAAGAGCGGATGTTCTTACGGCCTCGATGCCGTTCCGGTTGTTGGAAAGGGCCCACAAGCCTCTTTGGGACGACATCCGTGTACAGCAGCAGCCATTCTACGACCGCCTTACGCAGGCTGGATTCACATTGGATTTTGCCGAAGACGGGACCGGACTCGGTCTCAAGTACCGACGGACAGCCTCAGGGTATTACATCGACGTTGGCGCGGCCGATATGGTTGCGGATGGTCGCATTGCTGTGCGTTCCGGCTCTGGCGTAGCGAAGCTCACGACGAATGCCGTTGTTCTTGAAACTGGAGAGGCACTGCCTGCCGATATTGTCGTCTATGCCACCGGGTACGGCTCAATGACGGACTGGGTTGAGGCATTGATCGATAGCGAAACTGCGGCAGGCGTAGGGCCCTGTTGGGGCTACGGCTCTGGCACAAAGGGTGACCCGAGCCCCTGGACTGGAGAGCTTCGCAATATGTGGAAGCCGACCGCACAGCAGGGGCTCTGGTTTATGGGGGGCAACCTATCACAAGCGAGATTCTATTCTCGAATCTTAGGACTTCAACTGAGAAAATTGCTTCGGCAGGAGCAAGCTTGTTGGCGGTAGTCCATGATGGAATTCGGTCTAAAAGCTTGTTCATTGGGTGGCCAATTCATTGTCCGCTTTGTCCGCATAGCTGTCAATTGATGCTCTACCGAAGCTGAAGACCCTTGCCGAATGCGTCAGACGCCCATTTTTAGCCCGAAGTGATGGATGCCGCGTACCAAGCCAATGTCCGTGTTTTGGATGGTGGCTCAGGGCCGATAGACCAGCGGTGTTTTTGACAAGCGTTTGACACCGGATAAGTGTGAATTGGCTTCGTCGAAGAAAATACTGCATTGCTCGTGCAGAAGACTGCGGACCTTTGTCGGATCGAATGTGCCTTAGGCGCCTGATTTCAACAGCTACGGATAGAGCGCTCTGAAGCAGTCGTCCACTTCCATTCCCGTCAGAAGGCCTATTACAGAGGTTGTCGCGTGTCGTCGGATTGTCCTCGCCCTAAGCGCCGAAATGCGACGTGATTTATAAAATGCAATTCTTGGGGTAAAATCCGTTCGGGGGAGGGACCCATGGCCATTCTGCGATTTGAAGACTTTGCGGTCGACATTGACAATTTCCGCCTGTCTCGCGGCAACACTCGAGTGCCGGTAGAGCCCTTGGTCTTCGATCTGCTCTCTCTGCTTGTCGCCGAGGCCGGGCGGGTCGTAACCCGCGATGAGATCATCGAAATAGTCTGGCAGGGCCGCTTCGTTTCGGACAGCACCGTCTCAACTGCCATCAAAGGGCTGCGAAAGGCGCTTGGAGATACGGGCGAGGACCAACGGCTCATCCGGACGGTGCGAGGGCGCGGGTTCGAATTTGTCGCCCCGGTTGAGCAGCCTGAAGGTCCCGCGGACGCGGAGCCAAAGGGCCATCGCACGCCGTCGGACCCCGCGATTTATGTCCGGGTCTCTGGCGAGGAGGATAATGCCAGCTTGCACATTCAGGCGCGCGCAATCTCAGCACGGATCAGGACGATCCTCGGCCGTGTTCCACTCTTGCGCATCGTTGCGCCGACCCAACCTGCGGACCACTTTCACGATTACCAGGATTACCGAAACCGCCTGGGTGTGACCCTTTTGGCGGAACTGTTTTTGACGCAAAACGGGGATCGGATTCACGTTGATGCGTCTTTGATCGATACACTTGACGGCACGCAAACCTGGTCGCGCGCCTTCGACGACACCCTGGTTGGACTGGTCGGCGACAGCTTCCTCCACAGCCTTGTTCGGCGTCTGGAGCCTGCAATTGTCCGAGCTATGGTTGCGAGCCTCAGCGCGCAGACGGACCAAGGCCCGCGCGCCCTGCTCTTGAGGGCTGCTGGGCTCTTGTCTCAGAAGGGCTGGCGGGCCGCGACCTTTCGTGAAGCCGAGGAGATGCTTGAGAAGGCCGTCGAAGCCGACCCGAAGCTCGCGCTGGCCCATGCTTTCCTCGCACTGATCCGCGCCTTGGGTCATCGGCTGGGGATCTTGCCCGACGATCCATCGATCACGAAACGCGCCGTTGCCTCGGCCGAATGCGCGCTTGAGTTGGAAAATCAGGATTCCATGACCCTAGGGCTGGCGGGCTGTGCGCTTGCGGATGCCGGTGAAGTTTCCCGCGCTTTGCCCATCCTTGAACGCGCCATCGACAGCGACCCCGATAACGGACATGCAAAAACCGCCCTTGGTGCGGCGCTCGTTCTACAGCGGGAATTCCCGCGGGCAGAAGAGCTTCTCCACGAAGGTATTCGGATCAGCCCCGCCGATAGCAGGTTGGGTGTTTGGGGGACGGTGCATGCGGTCTGTCAACTTGCCCAAGACAAGATCGACGGGGCCGAAGCGGCGTTGGCGGACGCGATCAAAGAAGACTTGGAACTATACATGCCGCGCGTGGCCGGTGTTGCGGTGGCTCTGGCAAAAGGAAGCAAGGACGATGCGCTCGCAGCGGCCAAAGACTGCGTGAAAACGCGCCATGACATCACGGAAGCCGAGGTCAACGCCCTTCTTGGACCAAAGGCCAGCGCGCCGGTATGGGCGCTCTTGGAAAATGCCAGAGAGGCCATGGCGGCCGAGTAACCCGTTTGGGTCATCGGCGGCCACGTCGATCTGCGCCTGTTAAGCAAACCAATTCTCGCCAGGAAGGATCTCCGGCAAACCAAGGTAGTTTGCAATCCGGGTATCGGACCGGCGCTTCTCCCCGGGACGCTGTTTGGGATTTGAACGCCGATGGGCGAAAGATAAGAGTTTCATGTTCGTTTCCTTAATAAGTTGATGATGGGACGGTATCGCGGGGAGGGCGGCGTCGCTTGGTGGCGATGTGGTGATTGTTTGAGGATCTGCTGAGCTCTCTACGAACGCGCAGTTTTTCATGCGGCCAGGGGCCTAGTTCCCCCATGCAAATCCACCTCGGCCATTTCAGCCTTCATGCAGGCATTGGCTTGCAGATGCAGCGATTTGAGCGCGTCGAGCGATGAGGTGAACGACGCCTTGCGCTGCGTGATCGCAAAGAACGTCTGCGCACCCTCATCGCGCGCGTCCGCGTAGGCTGAAAGCTCCGGGGACCCCGTTACAATGGCGTCGCTCAATCGTTGCGCGTCTAAAAACGCATCCGTGATGCCATGGGCCGTGGCTGGGTCCTTAAAGTAGCCGGCATCGCCAACCAATGCCCATCCCGGACCGCTGCTTTGGCGGATAAACCCCGGCGCACCCTGAAAGCCCCGCAGACGCTCGGTGGGTCCGCGTGCGCGCAGAAATTCGGTCAATGCGGGCTCCCAACGGGCCAGCACATTCATCATTCCCCCGAAGCGGTCGGTACTAAAGATATCCGCGAACCTCTCGGGCGCGCAGCCTGCGAAAAGGCAGTGCTGCCCGTTACTTGTCGGTATCAGACCGGCATAGGACGTATCGGTGTAATACCACCGATACCCCTCATTTGGGATGCCATCGAGATACGTATAATAGACTGCCGTGCGGTGATCGGACGAAGCCAAAAGCGGCGCAGATGCAAATTTTGCAACCGAAGAGCTGCGGCCGTCGGCGCCGATGACACTGTCAGCGCGCACGGTTACAGTCTTTCCCGCTGATTTGAGGCTGGCGCCAACAACGCGGCCGTCTTGATCTTTCGCGAGGCGGGTGCAGGCCGTGCCAAGCCGCAATTCCGCGCCCGAAGCCACCGCCGCGTCTCGTAAAATCTCGTCAAGCAGATAGCGACGCGGCGCGTAGAGCCCGTCAATGCCCGGGACCGCCTTTATTGGAACGACTAAACGCTCGTCGCCGTAGATAAATTGCGTTTGCCGGACGACAGATGTGACGGCGGCAACGGCGTCAAGGAGACCCCAGTTGCGGAGAAGTCCAACGGCCGGGCGCATCAGCGCATGGGTGGACAGCGTATCGCCCGGGGCCTTCGCGCGCTCGACAAGGAGCACCTTCAAACCGGCCCGCGCGAGCAGCATCGCCGTGGCACTGCCAGCGCAGCGTGCGCCGACAACAATCGCGTCATATGTTGTGTTTGACATCGGTAATCTCCCTAGGCAGCCAATCGAGCATCGAAAGAAGCGATCAGATGTTGAGAGAGCGCACGCGCATCATCGGTGGCGCCCTGGATATAGGTGGATTTGCGGGTTCGCATGTAAGGCAGACCCATGGCGTAAAGCCCCGGGGCCACGACCCCACCGTCATGGTCCAACCGGCCTTTCCGATCGAAGACCGACATATCGAGCCACGAGAAATCTGGAGCGAAACCAGTGGCCCAGATCACCGTTTTTATCCCGTTGCGGGCCAGATCTAGCGTCAGGCGCGGCGCGTCCGGGACACGGGTTGGCCGCCACGCTTCTGGCATTGGTGCAAAATGACCGTGGCCGGAATCGTCCAGCAAATCATCGATAGAACGGAGGAGGCGCGCCAATTTCTGATCCGCCATGGCGCAATGGTTGTGCAAGGACCCCGAGAAATAGGCCCGCCCGTCGTCAACGGATCCAAGACGACCGACAATTTCAACGCCGATATCCTGAAGCACGTTAAGATCGAGCGTTGCGCGACTTGGTGTGCCCACAAGCGGCAGCGACGGGAGGCGCCGGACCCGGTCCAGATCATCGACATCCGTATGCGGCACCGAGAACGTGCCCATCAAATTCATCCAAAACAGGATGTCGGCGCCCCGGTAATCCCGAGGAAGCCGGAGATGGGAGCCGACGGACAGCGTTACGGACCGCCCGGCGTTTTGGAGCTCCTGCGCAATCTGTTGACCCGACGCGGACGCACCGACAACCAGGACTTTGCCATCCGGAACGTCATCCGGTGACTTGTAGCTGAGCGGTGTGAGGTGACGGATATCTTCGGGCAAGCTCTGCGCGAATTTGGGGATCCTGGGGATCGCACATGCGCCGTTCGCCATCACCACCGCCAGGCAGGCGATTTGGCCCTGATCGGTCTCGACGATGTAGCCACTGCCCCAAGGGCGCACCGCCAAGACGGATGTTTCAATTTGTATCGGGGCGCCATTGCGCCGGGCGGAGACATCGCAGCTTTCGACGAATGCACCAACGCTCATAAAGCCATCGGGATCGCTGCCTGTGTAAGGCAGGCCGGCAACACCGTTCATCCAATTCGGTGTCAGTAGGCGCAGGGAGGCCCAACGCTCCGTCCGCCAGCTATTGGCAACCCGGCCACGCTCGAGCACGAGGTGCTCTATGCCAGCATGGCTCAACTCCAGGCTCATTGCGAGGCCGGACTGGCCTGCTCCAATGACAATTACATCTGACTTTTTCATGTCTGCCTCCTTGGCAAAGGGCGACCGGCCCCTACCGAGAAGGTCGGACCCGAGATGGTTCAAGGGGGGGCAGGCGGTGCCAGGGATCAGCACCGCCCCGAGGCTCAAAGATAGTGAAAGGACGTCCGCCTCAGCGCTGACAGCCGCGCCTTGCGGTCCTTTTGCGCTGCTACGGGTCTAAAGTACTGCAGCATCGAGCAATCCTACGGCGACCGCTAAGTTTCGGCTAGGCGACCGAAACAACAACCGTGGTCGGGTTGGTGATAATATCGAAGACGGCTGAGCGCTTTTGCGACTGTGCAACCACCGCTTCAATGTCTTCGCGGGACCCATCCGACTTGATGTCAAAGGTCACACGAATGGCGTTGAAACCGTTGCGCACATCCGGGTCCATTCCGAGAATGCCGTGGATGTCCATGTCGCCCTCGACCTGAACCCGGACCGCTTCAAGTTGAATGCCACGGTACTGCGCAACAGAGGCCACACCGGCGGTCAGGCAGCTTGCGAGCGCGCAGAGCACGATCTCAACTGGCGTCGCTCCGTTGTCACCGGCGGCGAAGTGCGGCGGATGGTCGGCTTCAATCTGAAACTGCTTTGAATGTGTCTGCTCTTCGCCGAGGCCAAAAAAGCTCTCAACAGTTGATTGGCTGTGGACTCCGCCTTTCCAGTCGCACGCGGCGCGCCAGGTAAACTGGGCGGCAGCCGGCGCGGCCTCCAACGCTTCGCGGGCGCCCAACAGGGCATCCACGTTGACCCCGTTATCTGCGGATTTGATCTGTGTTTCGATATTCATGTCGTTCTCCATTCAAGCTCTGGTTTTGCCGATATCAGCGGGTCAGCCCCGCTCGTGGCGCCGTCTTAGGCGTCTCGGGGAGAGGCTGCTTGAAGAGAATGTGAGGTTTCTATGGGGGTTTCTTGGGGAAGGGATAGTCTGAATAGGAGTTGCGGAGGCGCGCTCGATCATCCTCCACCCGTCTCACTGCTCGAATGCCGCGGCCGTTGGGTTAGAGTCAGAAATTCACGAGGGTGCGCAATACGAATGGTGGCTTTGGCGGCCAACCTGCACCTGACGAAGGCGCCCGGAGCCGAAACTTTTCTCTCCGCAAAAGCGTTGATCGATCGCTCTGGCCGCTATTGCGGCCCTAATCTGGATCCTCCACCGTCACCTCGGCAGAAAAGATCGCGATGTTGGTTTCGGGGCGTGCGGCGCTTCGCGGGTGGACGAAAAACTGAATGCCCACCGCGCAGGAATTTTCGCCCACGGGCACGCCCTCTCCGTTGGCAAAAAAAGCTCGCTCAAGCACCTCGAACTCCGGCGCCGATGACGCGAAACCCTGCCTCGGTATATTTCGGTGGATCTGCGCAATTGGCGGCCCACCCCCGCCGCGCGCCACCTCAACGTTGCCGAGGTCGATCTCGCCCGTAGCACGCTGATCGAAGATGAAGTTGCGTTGGAAGTCGATCCTTGCGCCCACGATCTTAGTCGTATCGCCCGAGGAGCTCATATGAATTGGGACCGGCACCCAGCACCATATCGAGCCCGCATAGTTGGGTCTCACTACGCCGCCAACATGGGTTCCGACAACGGGTATGATGCTTTCCGGATCGTCAATTTCGCGCCCGCCGATGACCGCTCTCGCGGCAGAACCGTGAACGCGAATGCGTGTTTTCGCCCCCATGTCAAAACTCCTTTTGTGAATGCCCGCTTCAAACCACTTGTTTTAAGTCAGAAGAGTAGGTCGTTTTGGACACCGTAGCGAATGCCGGCTTCATCCGCCCTGCCGCCGAGCGACCACCTTGCGGCGAAAGTTTAGCGTGAGCCGGGACACACGTCTTCACTGTGCTATGTGCCCTGACGAGTAAATTTGGAACGGCGTAGGTTCGGGAAAGAGACCAATGATATCAATAGCTGGCAAGGTGGTATTTAAAGTGTTGGTTAGTCTGTTGACGGTTTTCTATGGCCTCGTTCCGGCTATTGCCGACTTGAACGAAACGCACTTGCTCAATCCCCTATGGAGCGAACATGCGCGCTTCCATGGTGCGTGGTTTCTCGCTTTTGCTGCAGGTATCGCACTAACAGCGCTTTTTCTGATTTGGGCGCGCGACCAGCTGATTTTGCCGATCATTTTCGGGCTCATGTTCGCCGGTGGTTTCTGGGTCGCGACGATCTTCCAATCCGCTTACGGAGGTGGCCTCGTAGATCCAAACGGGTTCGAGCAACAGATCGTGGGGATCGAGTCCAACCTGTTCCTGTTTTCAGTGGTGAGCGTCCTCTTTCTCGCGGCCCTTGGATTTGCACTGAGATTGCCGGGAAGCGGTGCAGGTGATCCGTGAAAAAGCGGAATGGGTCGTGACCCCAAATTCCATGTCAGGGTCGCTGGGCCCTATTTAAAGATGAGGGAGGCATGTGCGGCCGAGCCAGCTCGCACGCCTGCCGCGGCCGACAGCGTCGCGTTGGACATGGCAGCAGCGGCGTCTCCGGCCGCGAACACACCGGGAATGGTTGTTGCCTGTTGGGGGTCGGTTGCAATGAAACGACCTGTTGGACCATCCTCGAAATCGCAACCCAGTTCGTTTGCGATGCTCCCCACAATTTCCGTTCTGGGCGCGACGTAGAGACCGGAGATTTCAATCCTTCGACCATCTTCCACAGTCACCGCTTCAAGCGCCTTATCCCGGCCAACGAGCTCTACGATGGGGCTCTCCACGAGTGTCACTCCTCGTGATCTAAGCGCATCGCGTTCTTCGGCGGTCAGTTCTAGCGACCCTTGATCAAAAAGCGTCACAGGCCCCCAATCACGCACCAGCATCGCCTGATGAAAGGCCAGGGAACTTGCTCCGAGCACCCCTGCGGGGGCTTCATCTAACTCATAGCCGTGGCAATAGGGACAATGCAGAACTGAAACCCCCCAGCGTTCAGCAAGACCTGGAATATCGGGCAGATGGTCGCGAACACCGCCGGCCAGGATAATGCGTCGTCCTGAAACAACTTCACTGTCCGTCATCAAATGAAGTGGTCCAATTGAGCTGACTGCGTTGAGGACGGCCTGTCTCATCGATTGTGATGTTATGCGGCGCGCCCGAGATTGAGCAAGCGTCGCTGTTTCATTGTTCTTTCCTTAGTTTTTCTCCT
>JBCCTQ010000001.1:0-220942 GCA_039198225.1 Pseudomonadota bacterium | reverse complement strand
CGAAAAGAGCGCCACATTTACGTTTGGGTAGCCTTCCTCCTCGTCTTTCTCGGCACGATCATCAAACGAAAAGAGCGCCACATTTACGTGGCGAATTGGTTCCTTCTGGCCTTCATCATCACCGTGGCGATGCTCCATATCGTCAATAATATTTCGATCCCAGTTTCGATCTGGGGCTCAAAATCGGTGCAGGTCTTTTCCGGCGTCCAAGACGCCATGGTGCAATGGTGGTACGGACATAACGCGGTGGGATTTTTCCTGACTGCGGGCTTTCTCGGGATGATGTATTATTTCGTGCCGAAACAAGCCGGCCGGCCGGTCTATTCCTATAAACTCTCCATCATCCATTTCTGGGCCCTGATCTTTCTTTATATCTGGGCCGGCCCGCACCACCTCCATTATACTGCCCTGCCCGATTGGGCCTCGACCTTAGGGATGGTCTTCTCCGTGATCCTCTGGATGCCGTCCTGGGGCGGGATGATTAACGGACTGATGACGCTCCAAGGCGCGTGGGACAAAATCCGCACGGACCCGATCATCCGGATGATGGTAATCAGCCTCGCATTCTACGGCATGTCGACCTTCGAAGGGCCGATGATGTCGATCCGCGCGGTCAATTCACTGTCGCATTACACCGACTGGACAATTGGCCATGTCCATTCCGGTGCGTTGGGCTGGAACGGGATGATCACCTTCGCCGCCCTGTACTTCCTGACCCCGAGGCTCTGGGGCCGCGCCTCGATGTATTCGGTGGCTGCTATCAATTGGCACTTCTGGCTCGCGACCATCGGTATCGTTCTTTACGCGGCGTCGATGTGGGTGACCGGGATCATGGAAGGTCTGATGTGGCGCGAAGTCGACGCGCAAGGCTTCCTGGTCAACAGCTTCGCCGACACGGTCGAGGCGAAACTCCCGATGTACATTGTCCGGGGCCTTGGCGGGGTTCTCTACCTCACCGGCGCGCTCATCATGGGATGGAACATGTGGATGACGATCCGCGGCGGGGCTCGGGTCACGTCGCCCGTGGGAGTACCGGCCGAATGAGCGACAACACCACCTCCCGTTTCCTCAAGGGCCACGCCGCCCTTGAAAAGAGCCCAACCCTGCTCCTCGCTCTCTCGCTCTTTGTGGTGACGATCGGCGGCATCGTCGAGATCGTCCCGCTGTTTTATCTCGAGAACACCATCGAGGATGTGGAGGGCGTGCGGCCTTACTCGCCCCTCGAACTGGCCGGGCGCGACATCTACGTCCGCGAAGGCTGCTATGTCTGCCACAGCCAGATGATCCGCCCGATGCGCGACGAGGTCGAGCGCTACGGGCATTACTCCCTTGCTGCGGAATCGAAATACGACCACCCGTTCCAATGGGGCTCGAAACGTACCGGCCCCGACCTGGCTCGGGTGGGCGGGCGCTATTCCGACGCTTGGCATGTCGACCATTTCATCGACCCCCAATCGGTCGTGCCGGAAAGCGTGATGCCGAAATACGAATTCCTCATCGAAACCGACCTCGACATCGAGCATATCGAGGCGCTCTTGCGGACGCACCGGATCGTCGGCGTGCCCTACACCGACGAGATGATCGAAGCGGCCGAAGCCGATATCCGCGTCCAGGTCGACCCCAATGGAGATTGGGACGGTTTGGTTGAGCGCTATCCGGGCGCGGTGGTTTCCAATTTCGATGGGCGACCTGAGCTCACCGAAATGGATGCCCTGATCGCCTATATGCAGATGCTCGGCACCCTGGTCGATTTTTCGACCTTCACGCCCGATGAAAGCCGGTAAGCCTATGGAACTCTACACCCTCCTCCGCGCCTTCGCCGATAGCTGGTTTCTCCTCGCGATGACGCTTTTCTATGTTGGCGTCATCGTCTGGGCGTTCCGCCCGGGCTCCCGCGCCACCCATGACGAAATCGCCCAAATCCCCCTGCGGGACGACGAACCGCAAGACATCGACGGCCCGGCAGAGGAGGCCAAGTGATGTCTGACACGCCCGACGACCGTGCCCACGACCCGATCACCGGCACCGAGACCACCGGCCATGATTGGGATGGGATCACCGAACTCAACACGCCCTTGCCGCGATGGTGGCTCTGGACGCTCTACGCCACCATCATCTGGGGCATTGGCTATACGATTGCCTTTCCGGCCTGGCCCCTTGTCGAAGGGGCGACCAAGGGGCTTCTCGGATATTCGACCCGTGCCGAGCTCCAAGAAGACATCGACGCGTTCAAGCTCCAAAACGCCGAAGTGGCCATGCAGCTGGCCAATGCCGATTTGGCCACACTCGCCCCTGGCGATCCGGCGCACCAATTCGGCGTCGCGGGGGGGGCTGCGATTTTCCGGGCGGTCTGTTCCCAGTGCCACGGTGCGGGGGCGGCCGGTGCCACCGGCTATCCCAACCTTCTCGACGATGCCTGGCTCTGGGGCGGGTCGCTCGAAGCGATCGAATATACGATTCGCCACGGCATCCGGAACGAGATCGATTTCGACGCCCGTTGGTCGGAAATGCCCGCCTTTGAAGAGATCCTGAGCGAGGAAGAGATCGCGGCGGCCACCGAATATGTGCTTTCGATCTCGGGCCAAGAACACGACGCGGCTCTCATTGATCTCGGCGCAACGCTTTACCAAGAAAACTGCGCGTCCTGCCACGGCGAGATGGCCCTCGGCGACCAAGATCTTGGCGCGCCCAATCTCACGGATGCGATCTGGCTTTATGGCGGCGACCGCGACGCTGTCACTTACACGATCACAAACGCCCGGTTCGGCGTGATGCCCCCCTGGGGTGGACGCCTCGACGAGGCCGAGATCAAGGCGGTCACGCTCTATGTCCATCAACTCGGCGGCGGGGAATGACATGGGCCGCACTGCCCATCTGGCCCTAATCCGCAGGGACCTATCCTTGGCCTATCTCCGCCGTGCGCCGCCCCGAGGCGCCCCATGAGCGACACCCAATCCACCAGCCTCTACGCGGCGCGCGAACCGATCTTTCCGCGTCGCGTTTCCGGTCCGTTTCGGCGCCTCAAATGGTGGATTCTCGGACTGACCCTGGCGATCTATTACATCACCCCTTGGCTCCGCTGGGACCGCGGGCCCGACCTCCCCGACCAAGCGGTCCTCGTCGATATGGCCCACCGGCGGTTTTACTTTTTCTGGATCGAGATCTGGCCCCATGAGTTTTATTTCGTGGCAGGTCTTCTCATCATGGCGGGGCTTGGGCTCTTTCTCTTTACGTCCGCACTCGGCCGTGTCTGGTGCGGATATGCCTGCCCGCAGACCGTCTGGACCGATCTTTTTCTCCTGGTCGAGCGCCGGATCGAGGGCGACCGGAACGCCCAGGTCAAACTCTGGAATGCGCCCTGGAGCGTCAAAAAACTCCGGCTGCGGCTCACGAAATGGACCCTCTGGCTCCTGATCGCCTTGGGCACCGGGGGCGCATGGGTGTTCTACTTCGCCGACGCGCCGACCTTGCTGTCCGATCTTATCCGCCTCGATGCCGCTCCCGTCGCCTATTCGACCATCGCTATTCTCACCGCGACGACATTTATTTTCGGCGGCTTCATGCGTGAACAGGTCTGCATTTACATGTGCCCCTGGCCCCGGATCCAAGGCGCGATGATGGATGACGACACGCTCACCGTCGCCTACCGCCACTGGCGAGGCGAGCCCCGGGGCAAAGGCAAAAAGCGCCGCGCGAAGGCCGACGTGCCGGAGCTTCCAACGATGGGCGACTGCATCGATTGCATGGCCTGCGTCAATGTCTGCCCCATGGGAATCGACATTCGCGACGGCCAGCAAATGGAATGCATCACTTGCGCTCTTTGCATCGATGCCTGCGACGATGTGATGACCAAGATCGGCAAGCCCCGAGGGCTCATCGACTACGTCGCCCTCGCCGATGAGAGCCGGGAACGCGCAGGCGAAGCGCCCAAACCAGTCTGGCGCCACATTTTCCGCACCCGGACCGTACTCTACTCGACCATCTGGTCGTTGTGCGGATTGCTCCTCGTTTACGGCCTGTTTGTGCGCGCCGATATCGACATCACCGTGGCCCCGATCCGCAATCCCCAATTTGTCACCCTGTCGGACGGCTCGATCCGCAACGCCTACGACATCCGCATCCGGAACAAACACGGCGAGCCCCGCACCTTCAAGTTCCAGCTTGCCGGCGACCCGGCACTCTCGCTTCGCCTCGAGGGTTCGGACGAACTCGCAACAACGGTCGCCGCCGATGAAACGCTCCTCCAACGGGTCTATGTGGTGGCGCCGGCAAGCTCCGGCCCGGCCGCCGCCGAACGGTCCGATATCTGGTTTTGGATCGAAGACCCGATTTCAGGCGAGCGGGTGAATGGGGCATCACTATTCAACGGAAAGGGCACGCGATGAGGGAAAGAGAGCTCAAAGGCCGCCACGTGGCGCTCATATTCGTGTCCGCCTTCTCGATCATCATCGCGGTGAACTTGACCCTCGCCTTCTCGGCGGTGCGCACATTTCCCGGCCTTGAGGTCAAGAACTCCTATATCGCCAGCCAATCCTTCGATGCCGACCGGGCCTCCCAATTGGCCCTGGGTTGGGATGTTTCTGCGGCGGTCGATGGCGATGTCGTCACATTGCGGATCGACGGGCCGGAGGGGCCGGTCGACCCGGTTATTAGCCAAGCCACACTTGGCCGCGCCACCCATGTGGGCGACGACCGCGAGCTCGACTTTCAATTCAACGGCCAGGTCCACACGGCCCCGGCGGCCGACCTTGGTCGGGGCAATTGGAACCTCCGCCTGGTTGCCCGGGCCCAGGACGGCACAGAATTCAAGCAACGAATCATCCTTTGGGTGCCCTTGTGAGCGTCGCAGCCTGTCCGGGTTGCGCCACCGGCGGGGTCGATGCGGTCCGGAGCGACGCAACCGCTCTCCCGACGCATCACCTCGTTCTCCCAGGGATCCATTGTGCGGGTTGTATCCGCACGGTCGAGACGACCCTCGCGCGCTTGCCCGGGATCAAAGCGGCTCGGGTTAACCTGACCCAGCGCCGGGCCATGGTGACGGCAGAGGCCGGGGTCGACCCGCAGCCTTGGATCGCCGCCCTCTCCCGTGCCGGGATCGAAGCCTACGAGGCCAACGCCCCCGAAGCGCGCACAAGCGACGATCTCCTGATGCCCCTCGGGGTAGCAGGCTTTGCGATGATGAATGTGATGCTCCTTTCGGTGGCGGTTTGGTCGGGGGCCGTGGACACAACCCGGGACTTTCTCCACTGGGTCTCAGCCGCAATCGCGCTCCCAGCGACGGCCTATGCGGCCCAACCATTCTTCCGCCATGCCTGGTCGGCCCTTCGCGCCCGGCGCCTCAATATGGACGTTCCGATCTCCCTCGCGATCCTCCTCGCCTGCGGGATGTCGCTCTACGAGGTGCTCCATGGCGGCGCCCATGCCTGGTTCGACGCGGCCCTTGCGCTGACGTTCTTTCTCCTCATCGGCCGGGTCCTCGACCAGCGCCTGCGCAGTCGCGCCCGTTCAGCGGCGGACGATCTTGCCGCGCTCGAACCAAGCCGCGTCCACCGGATCGAGGGCGGTACGCCGATCAGCCGACCTATCTCCGAGATCGCCGTGGGCGACCGGCTTTGGATCACCTCCGGAAGCCGGATACCAGTTGATGCACGGCTGGAAGACGACGAACTCAGAGTCGATCGGAGCTTTTTGACCGGCGAAAGCGATCCGGTGACCCGAAGGGCAGGCGAGATGCTTCACGCCGGGGAACTGGCCCTCACGGGACCAGCGACACTCCAAGCCACCGCCGTCGGGGAAGACACAACGCTTCGCCGCATCGCCCAGCTCGTGGCCACATCGGAAGGTGCTCGCGGCCAATTCCGCTCCCTCGCCGACCGGGCCGCTGCGATTTATACACCGGCAGTCCACATTATCTCGGCCGCCGCCTTCTTGGGTTGGCTCATTGCGACCGGAGACGTCCGAACTGCGCTCAATGTCGCTATCGCGACCCTCATCATCACCTGCCCCTGCGCCTTGGGCCTCGCCGTTCCCGCCGTCGCCGTCGCCGCGACCGCCAAGCTCTACCGGAACGGGCTTCTTTTGACCTCCGACACCGCGCTCGAAAGGCTCGCCGGAGTGGAGAAGGTCGTCTTCGACAAAACCGGCACCCTGACCTCCCGTGCCCTCATCGTGCCCGCCGGTCTCACGGCGCCCGAAACCCGCCTCCTCCGCGCGCTCGCCGACGCATCGGACCATCCGCTTTGCCGCACCTTGTCGAAATCCCTGATCGATGTGGTGCCAGTAGAGCTCGGCGAGATACGAGAGGAGGCGGGCCAAAAGGTAGCGGCGCAATGGCAGGGCATGGAGGTCGGCCTCGGTCGACCCAGGGCAGATGCGACGGAGACGTCATTTTGGATCGGGGAAACGCAGTATGTCCTTGACGCCGAAGAGACACTCCATCCTGCAGCCGCCGAAGCGGTCGAAGGCCTCCGGGCGCTCGGCATAGAAACCACCATGCTCACCGGCGACACGGCCGTAAACGCAACCCGGATGGCCGATCGTTTGGGCATAGACCGGGTCTGGTCGGACGTGCGCGCGGAGGAGAAGGTCGAGCTCATCCAGAGCCTCAAATGCGATGGCGCGCGGGTATTAATGGTGGGGGATGGGCTCAACGACACCGCGGCCCTCGCCGCCGCCGATATCGCCATCGCTCCGGGCAGCGCCATCGACGCGACACGGAACGCCGCCGATATCGTTCTTGTTTCGGGCGATATGTCAAAGATCCCTAGTGCCATCGAGATCAGTCGGCGGGCGCGGAGCCGGATGAAACAAAACTTTGCGATCGCCGCGCTTTACAATTCCATCGCCGTTCCGGTGGCAGTGTTGGGCTATGCCACACCGTTGTCAGCCGCCATCGCAATGTCCACAAGCTCGATCACGGTGGTTGTCAACGCGCTTCGGGGGTTCAGCCGATGAACATCCTCGTCATCCTCGTCCCCTGCTCGTTGATCCTAGGTCTCGGCGCACTCGTCGGCTTCGTCTGGACGCTCAAGTCCAGACAATACGAAGACCTTGAAGGGGACGCGGCGCGGGTCCTTCTCGACGAGGACGATTAGGCACGACCTTTCCACGGAACGAGCATCCGTTCGGCGAGCCGGATCAAAACGTCGATCCCGAGCCCAATGACCCCGATCAAGATAATCCCGGTGATCACCACGCTCGTGTTCTGAAACTTCGACGCGGTCATGATCATCATGCCGACGCCCTTTTCCGCCGCCACAAGCTCGGCCGCCACAACCGTACCCCAGCAGACCCCCATCGCCACGCGGGCGCCGGTGAAGATCTCAGGCAGCGAATTCGGAACGATCACATGGCGGAGCAATTGCCACTTCGACGCGCCAAGCGAATAGGCGGCATGGACTTTGGTAATGTTGACCCCCGACACGCCCGCCCGCGCCGCAATGGCCATGATCCAAAGAGCGGCCAAAAACAGGAGCACAATCTTCCCGACTTCGCCAATGCCGGCCCAAATGATGACGAGAGGGATGAGCGCCAAAGGCGGTACCGGCCGCATCACCTCGACAATCGGATCAAACCAGCCGCGAAACCAATTGCTGAGCCCCATCGCATAGCCCAAGGGGATCCCTACGAGCGCACCGAGAACGAACCCAACGACCACCCGAAAGAGGGAAAAGCCCAAATGCTCGAAGAGGGTGAAGTTTCGGAAGCCCTCCGAGGCGATTTCGACAAGCCGACTGCCAACACTTTCCGGCGGTGGAAGCCAGATCGGCTCCATCTGCCAGCCTGTGTCTGGTATGACATTGAGGGTACCCCTTTGGGTCATATTGATCGTGCCAAATTCAACGCTCACCGACCCGCCAGGCTCAATCGGCTGGCCATTGACGGAGACCACCGTCGCGCCGCTATCGCGGTCAAAATCGTCGTTGTCCTGAACGCGCGCGAGCTTGCTCCGATAGGCTTCGACCTCGAGCACGTCATCTTTTGCAAATCCGTCCCCCGGCGTGATCTCCGGAGTTGCGAGATCTTCCTCATCCGATGACACGACCACTGTGACAGTGGCCTCGTCTTCTCGCCCATCCGCTGCTTTCACAACGTGGGTAAAACTCGAAATGCCGCTGAAAGGCCCTGGGGCATGGAGGAAAGACGGGATCAGGGCTGACCCGGTAAAGGCGCCCCAAAGAAGGAAAATCGCCAGAACCGAAATCACAGATGCCGCGCGATCAGAGACCACGGCGCTTTCATCGCCGAAGGTCACGGTTTTGAGCGAGGTGAAGTCCCTTTTCACCATATTCCGCGTCACCAGCCGGACGGCCAGAAACGCCAAAACAAAGATCGTCACATAGGTCAGTAAGACAATCATTCGGCAGCCTCCGCTCGACCCATAATCTCCTCTTCCATGTCCCAGATCATCCCGAGGATCTCGTCCCGTCTGGTAGAAAAGTCGCCTTGCTTTTTGACATCACGCAAATCGGCGCCGACGCCCATATCCGCAAATGGCAGTCGATATTCCTTATGAATCCGCCCCGGCCTCGGCGCCATAACCAAAAGCCGCTCACCAAGCAGTAGCGCCTCTTCCACCGAGTGAGTGATGAGAATGATCGTCCGTCCGGTCTCTTTCCAGAGTTTCAAGACCAGCGACTGCATTTTCTCCCGTGTCAGGGCGTCAAGCGCGCCCAAGGGTTCATCCATCAAAATAACGTCCGGATGATTGGCAAGGCAGCGTGCGAGGGCCACCCGTTGCTGCATCCCGCCGGACAATTCGTAGATAGCCTTTTCCTTAAAATCCTGGAGGCCGACCACTTCCAGAAGGTGATCCACCTCGTCGGAATAATCTTGCCGCGGTGTGCCTTTCATCCGCGGGCCAAAACTCACATTGTCGCGGACATTCATCCATTCAAAAAGCGCACCTTGTTGGAAGACCATGCCACGCTCTTGGCTCGGCCCGGACACCTGTGCGCCGTTCAGCCGGATCTCGCCTTCCGTCGGCGCCAGGAACCCCGCAACAATATTCAAGAGCGTTGTCTTCCCGCAGCCCGACGGGCCCAAAACGCTCATGATCTCGCCTTGGGCGACGTCCAGCGTCACATCTTGGAGCGCCTGCACATGGCCGCCATTCGGAAGCTCAAAGCGCATCGAAACGTTATCGATGGATAATCCTTGCGCCACTTTGGCCTCGCTTTTTTATCTGGCTTCCAGGGATCTGTTCGGTTCCCGGGCCGACACCATCGTCGGCCCGGGACCACCTTGATTTAGCTACCGCCGGACGACTGAAGCGGGCCGATGGCCACGTTCTCGTCATAGCTGTCTTTCGCCGCGTCGATTGAGCCGGCGCTGACGAAGACTTCCGCAACACCCTTCATGAATGTCGGGATCCCGCCGTCCATCCACTTTCCGCTCAATTGCTCGTCGACCGAGGGGAAGGCCATAGTCGAGATTGTGGATTTCGTGGCGTCCACATCCATCCCCGATTCCTTAGCGATCACTTCGAGCATTTCGTCGCTTTGGCCGGAATTCCATTCCTCATTGGCGGCCGCGGTGACGGACAGGAATGTCGAGATGATCTCAGGGTTCTCGTCGACAAATTGAGCCGGAGCCGATGTCACGTCGAACACCAGAATGCCCAGGTCTTCTTTTTCTGAGCCGTTCAACAGAATGTTGCCGTGTTCTTTCATCCGGTTGAGGCCGCCGCCCCAGCCGCAGGCAAAATCGACCGAGCCTTGGGACAGCGCAGCAGCGCCGTCGGCGGGCGCCATATCGACAACGTCAAGGCTCGCCAGCTCGACACCGAAATGCTCCATTTGACGAAGGAACCCGTAATGGGCCGCCGTTCCCAATGGCACAGCAACTTTCTTGCCGGCCAGGTCGGAAGCGTTCGACTTGTCGATTTCAAGTTCCGAAGACACAACGCAGTTGTCGTTTTCGGAATAGCTCACCGCCACGTCGAGGACTTGGATGTCGAGGCCAGCGGAAGCGGCCACAACGAATGGCGGCACACCTTGGCTTACGGAGATATGCACATCGCCCGATGCCATAGCGGCACTCATCGCCGTTCCTGTGTCAAAGCTCACCCAATTGACGCCGATACCGAGCGCTTCTTCGTAGGCTCCGCTGGCCTTAGCCGCGAGAAACGGCATCGGCCATTCGAGGAAGTAGGCAACGGTTATTTCTTCCAGATGGCCATCCGCGTGGGCTACTTGGGTGGCGCCGAGCGTCGCGCATCCGAGCGCGATCGCGCTCACGAGGTTCTTCATGGTCACTCTCCTGTTGTGTCGCGAGCAGCCCGGATCCGACGATGCCAGCCCCCAGCCATCTTCGCCTAGTTTTGATTGCAGAACGGAGGTTCTGAACACCGAGCGTAATGAGCAACAGCTTTATTCGTCAATCCCAACGCCCAAAGCGCTTTCGATCCCAGGAAAAGCAGGCGTTTTTTCCAGTGTCGGCGCGCTTGAGTGCCTGTCTCCTACGGGCTTGCGCGCCCCGGGCTTCAGTCCAGTCTGCTTAGAGGCGGTCCTGCTCTGGCCCTATTGAATTTGGCAACTGGCCGTAGCCCAAGGCGTTCGGCGACGGCGAATTCGGCCTATCGCTAAAAAACTGGTCAGAGTGCTGATGCCGATTGCGCGTAAATCGCCGGGCTCTATGGACCGCAGTCGCGCCCAGCGGCCCATCCAGATCCGCATGTTCGGCTCACCTCGGATATCGCTGGTCAGGCCAGGAGCGTGACGTCCCCGAGATCAATCACCATGGCCAGATCCCAGAACGCCTGAAGTTCTGCTTCGAGTTCTTCGGCGAGGTCCGCCGGTTCGGCCAAGAGGCGTTCGACCCGGAAACCGAATTGCTCAAAGCCCGACATGTCGACGTAGGACAGTATGACCGGGATCACCTGGCGCTCAATTGCCATGGAAGCCAAACGCAGCGCCAGGGGGCCTGGGTCACCCGGGGCCGATCTGACGCGAATCCCCACATAGGTCTGGTTCCCGGCCCGACGCCACATCTCCGGCGCAACCGGGCCTGGCGGTCCTACGAGCTCGAGCGGTTTCGGTTTCGGACCGGTTTTGCCTTGGTCCATATCGTGGGGCCGATTTGGGGTGATCCGCGCAATGATATCGGCCCAGAGCTCGTCGCTCATCCCATCGCCTCCCCAATCAATCGCGCCGCATCCGCCGCACCGGGGCTTGGCAATTCAAGCCGGCCGAGTTCAGCCCGCATCGCGTCTGGCTGATCTGTTTCGAGCCATTCATTGACCAAACGTTCGAGCGACAAGAAATCCTCGGGCCCCACCGCCGCGCCTATCCCCCGATCGGCGGCCGCCGCGGCCCGTCGCTCTTGATCATCGAGAAAGGAGGCGATCTGGGGGAGGAATATCGTCGGGACGCGGTTGTAGACGAGTTCGTGGAATGAGTTGTAACCGGCCGCCGAGACGACAAAATCGGCTGCCTGGGCGAGGTTGGCCGACGAAAGCGTCCGCACCACACGGGTGGTCTTCCATTGGAAAAGCCCCGGCGCCAATTGCGACCCCGGCCATCCGACGATCAGGTGGAGAAGCCCGGGCCGCGCTTCGAGTTGCAGACAGAGCGCGTTCAGCTGCGCAGTCCGGTCCGAAGACGTCCCGCTCCCCAGCATAGTGACGACGAGCCGGTCAAAATCCCGTTCGAACGCTTTTTTCAAGCGGGCGCGTTCCCCCTCCCGCCCGGCCGGGTCCAGAATATCAACAATCGGCCCCACCGGATGCACGCGAGGCTTGAAACCACCCTCGGTGTTGAGTTCCTCAAAGCACTCCCTTGGCACGATCACGCGATCGAACTCTCCCTCCCGCTCGGCTTCGATGGCGTTGATCTGCCCTGGCCGGAAGAGTTCGCGGCGGATCCAAGTGGACCGGCAACCGGTGCGTTTGATCGTTCGGACAACGGAATCGAAAATATAGCCCCCGTCGAAGATCAAATGGTCTTCGGGGCCGACCAGTCGCGCCAGGCGGCGCTCGGTCAGGATGTCATTGTCGAAATTGTCCTCGTGCATGGGGCTTCTCGACACCAAAGGCAGGGCCGGATAGCCGTGGGACTGGATCATGCCAACGCAGCTTGGAAAGGCCGCAAAAGCAATCCGGTCCTGCTTAGGCATTTCCGCCGCCACAAGCGCGCAACGCCGCGCGTGCCCGAGCCCGTGCCCATTGGTCGGGAAAAATACGGCCTGCCCCACGTCACTGTCGGTGGGTCTTTTGCGAGGGGGAGGTTTCAGGTCGAGCCGCGCCTCAACCTGGGCAATATCCCGGGTCCGGACCCAGGCACTCTTCAGAGCATCTGCACCAATCGCATGGGCATTGGGAAGAACGGTTGCCTCCAAGAAATAGGGAAGCGCCCCTACATCAATCGGACCGCGGAGGGCCGGTGCCCCGGCCGATTGGAATACCGCACCTAAAGTCGCGTCAATCACCGGCTTGCCTTGCCCCATGAGGAGCCCCGCCAATTCCGCCATCCGTTCCCCGGGCACGTCTTCGCCAAAAAAGGCGGCCATATCGGCACTTTTAGCGAGGATCCAAGGCGGGATTTCTGAAAAATGGAACACCGAAAGCCCGGCATAACGCGACTGACGGATCCGCTCTTTCGACTTTCCAGAAACGACCGCCGAAAGCCGAAAGCCCTTCATGAAGGCAACGGCACCGAGCGTGGCGATGGTTTGCGGCTCTTCCATCAGGTCTTCGGTTATAATGACGTAAAGCGCAGGGAGAGCTCCGAGATCTTTGGGCGGAGCTTCGGCCACCGGAATGACAAAGGGCGATGCAACGGCACTCGGTGAAGTTCCCGATTGGGTGCTGAGAAGATCCACCAAGGTTGGCTCGCGCCCGATCGCGTAGGCCAATCTGGTCCGCGCATGGGACCTGGCCTGAACTGTGTCAAACCGCCCGATCACGTGGATCGGCGCACTCGGGCTCCGGAGAAGGACCCGGCGCAACCGGCTCAATGTGGCATCCTCTATTGCTTCGGCACCGAGAACCACCACCGCGTCGAGGTCGGTTTCTTCGACATTGGCAAGGAGGGTCGCCAAGTCGTAGCGGAGCGCGCGAGATAACCCTTCGGGCAGGGTCTCGGCGTCAATCGCGACGCGGTGGCCCCGCTCCGCCAAAAGCTGGGCGAAATGGACTTTGCCTTCGAATGAGCGGGGGTGCCGGGCGCCAGCTTCAATGAGGATCATGACAACGCCGCCTCAGATGATGCCCTATCAAACAGCCCTGCATGGCGGGCGCGAAACGCTTCAGCCGAAAAAGCCCCAAGCCTTGCCTGGGCGTCGGTCGCCTGGCGCACATAATCGGACGGATTTGCCACCAAATGATCAACGATATCGCTTACGTCTTCGGGCTCCGCCGTGATCACCCCGTCGCCGAAATTAGCGGCCGTGGCCTTGTCGGTAATCACGACCTTGCCTGCGGCAATGGCATCCGTAACCACCCGGCCGAAACTCTCCTGCAACGTTGCAGCACAGAAATAGACCATGAAATCAATCATATCGAAGTACTCGCCAAGTTCGACGCTGCCGAAGGGGAGCATTTGCCAATGGGGCCGATGAATCCCGTCCCGGATGAACGTATCGGCGCCCAGAATAACGTTTGCAGCGGCAGTTTCGGGAAAACAGAGGTCCATCGCGTCAAGGGACGGGAATTTCTCAAAGCCTGCCCGGGAATGGCGCCCGCGCCGGTCCGCAGGTGACGAGGTTGGGGGGATCATTCTATGGTCGCAGATATTGTGCCAATCCTCCGACAAAAGCGTCCAAACATTCGCCTCCGGCCGCCCGGCTAACCAGTTGGCAACTGTCTCTCGATTGAATGCCGACACCGGCGCAAGCGACCGCCGGATCACCGCGCCCGACCTGGCAAGAAGGCCCAGAGCATGGGCGACATCGAAGGGTTCATACCCGCCCCGCCGGGTGAAGTTCTCATGGACCACGACCACGAGGTGCGGCGTCACGATCCGCGTTGGAAACTCGGTTTCGAATTTTAGGAAAACAAGGTTGTGAGCCACCACGACATCGGCGGCTATTTCCTCAGAATCCCAAATCAGATGGATCTCCAACTCGTCGAAAACTTCGCGGAGGTTCTTTGAGATCTCGGCACCGCTGAACATTTTTGAGGTCACGGCGTAGACCCTGATGTCGGCCAGTCCGGCAATGGCGCGCAATTCGGCTGCGACCGCCGACGAAGTTCCGCCCGGCGCTCGGGGATCGATCAGATACGCAATCCGAAACGACCGTCCCATTCCGTCTCACCTAAAGTTGCAACGCGACGAGCTTAAGCGGCAATCTGAGAGCCGAAAACCAGTTTCGGAGGGTATTTCCCCGCTAAATCAGAAGCCTATGCCGATATGCCACAGGTTCAGTGCAGCCGCTCAGTAGCTGTCGGCCCCAAGGTCTACTGTCCGGGTAACGCCGGCATCGCCATCGTCGTTTGACAGCGACAGGCAATCGATGAGGCCGGTATCGACGCCGGAGACAAACTCGCGCAGTTCAATTGCCAGGGGATCGCCGCCTTCGATGAGCGCTGGATTCACAGCCAGAAAGGCCCGGAGGCCCCCGCAATTTCGCGCGACGATCAAGCGTTCAATCTCCCGCAGTTGCTCTAAGCCAACGGTACTTTGCCCATGGGCCCCAGCGCCGAGGCTCATAAGGACAGTGACGATTGCGATTAATCTGCCGTTGGGCATGGTGTCGATCCTAGTCTTACTGGAAAGCCCCGCTTCGGAGCGTTGAAATGAGGCGGTCGCGAATGGCCGAGGCCGAATCGCTCGAAGGTCTGTTCGGGGCGGGGGCGGTGCGAGCCGGCCGAACCGTTGGACGGGCGGCGGGCGCTGGAGGCGGACCGCCCGCAAGGTAGATTTCTAGCGTGCCCGGCGGTGGGCTCGGATCAAAACCGGTGAAGTCTCGTGCAACGGCGCCAATTGCATCGGCGAGACGTTCGGCGGCGCGCGCACTATCGATGTCGAAATAGCGCACCTGGTTCTGGGAGACCCGAAACTCGACCGTTTGAACCGATCCCACAGCGATGCTGGTACTTGAGATGGACGCCGCGGTCGCAGCCACGTCGTCCTCCGAAAGCGTCGACGGCGCATAAAGCGTGGCCTGTAGCGCTGCCCCATCAGATTGGATCACAAGGCTGGGTGGGGCCACCTCAAGCGACGGAGCCAACCCCACAAACGCGCCCTCGCCCAGCACGGACGGCGCTCCTATGTCCGGGCGCACTTCGTCCAATGCCGCGAGTTCAAACGCCGTATCTCCAAACTCTGGGTCATTGGCTAAAGCAAATTCACTCCGATCAAGCCCAGCCAAGGACCCCGGGCGCTGCGGTAGCGAGGCCGCCACAAAAGTATCCGGTGCCGAGAGGGTTTCAGCCCCTACGAGATCAATCACTTTTGGTCGTAGGGGCGCCGGGCTCGGTGCTGCAGGCAGGGTCTCAGGCGCTTCTCCATCGAACTTGGCGACCAAGACCATCTCAACGGCACGGGTCGTTACACTCTGTATTCCGGCGGGTGGCAAAACCAGAGCCGGATCGAGCTCTGGCACGGCAATCGCAATCAGATCGCCCCGGGCCACTGGCTCTTGATTAGCTTCCGCAAGGCGCACGTCCAGGGTGCCCTCCGGTGCGATCGCCGGTAAAGCATCCCGGCCGCCCGAAAGAGCCGTGACTGGCAGGGCAATTGCGACCATTGGTGCTGCGACCGGCCCGGCATCTGGCGCGGTATCCAAAACCGCAAAGCCGGGTCCTTCCGAGGAAGGCCGTGCGCCGTCGCGCGCCGCGCCGAATGGAACGCCCGCTGTCGCCGGGCTTGCGCCGACCTCTGCCTGGATGCCGATGTCGCTCTGGGCGGTGCTCGCGGCTTCCAAGGGTTGGGTCGGTGGACCCAAAATGACCCGCTGGCCGCCAAAGGCCAGAGCACCACCGATCGCTATTCCGGCACCGAACCCAATCGCGAGCACGGCAGGACGCTTGAGGCCAGACTTGCGGGTCGGTTGCAAACGCGGTTCTGCAACCAACGGGCCGGCTGCAATCCGTGCGGCGGCAACAGCATCTTTATAGGCCCGAAGTGGCAGCTTCGTATCCGCCGCCGGCGTTTTGGGCTCAGTGTTATCGCGAAACAGCAACTCGTCCGATCCGCTGAGCCGCGCAAGGGGCGGTATTGCGCCGTTGGCGGCACCAACTACGGGCTTGAGCGGTGGTGCCGGAGCGTATGGATCGACCGGCTCGATCTTGGCTGTAAATCCAGGGCCGGGCTCGCGGCGCCCGATCGGCGTCACGTTAGCGGCCTGCGCAGTCCCTATCGAAGTCGGCGTGGTCTTTGGCTTGATCTCTTTGGGGGCCGCCTTCTGCACCTCAGTCGGCAAGGTTGGGTCTTTGGCACGGGACCGGGCGTAGGTTGCCGCTTCAACCTTAGCCTGCGACCGTCCGGGTATCGAAGTGAGCTGCGCTCCACTGTCTTTGGATGATTGGGCTGCGGCCCGTCGTGCCTCGAAGGACGGTACAGGCGGGGCCGTGTTTTTAGAGCGATCCGAAGACGGCGACGGAGCCTTTCGATCTCTGGCGAACTGCGTCGCGGCCTCGGAGGGCGATTCAAGGCCGAGCTGACGCTTTTTTATGACCTCCGCACGCTTCGCGCGCGCCTCTGCGAGACGCTCTTCGAAGTTCATGGCTGCCAGTGCTGCCTTGATTTCCGGCCTTACGCCGTCCAATGCATCGCCCCCTGATGCCAACCTACACTACCGGAGCCCCACCAAGTGGAAGCTCCACAACAAACCTGTCGGGCGCGCCGATCTAATGGGCAACTAAAATTGCATGTCGCACGCAGACCCCTCTCGACACTACAACAATGCCGGGTGGTGAGACAATACGGGCCTGTCCCGAGTAGCCGGATACGACCGCACTTGAAGAGTGGCTCTTGCCACCTTCGAACCAAGCCAAAATGGAGGTTTTGGGGTGCCCTGTCTCGCTCCGAACGGACCGGAACCTTCGTTTGCATCTTTCTATCTCATTGTCTTTAATACCGAAACCAAGGCGGCCGACGCAGGAGATTGCGTCCAAGGTCAAGGGTAATCCAACCGAAGAGCGTAACTCGCCAAGCTTGCGCGATACCCCGGCGCGTCGCGAAAGTTATCCACAGCTTCCAAAGCGACGGCTTTGCCGCAAGCGCGCGCTCCGCAGTTCGGCCCGGTCTGGCTCTCACGGGAACGCGATTCGCGCTCCCCAGCCCGATCCCTTAGATCGCCCGGAATGACACGACGCGACGCCGTTCCCAATGGGCCCCCCGTGGCTAAGAGCCGCCACCAAACCGGTTGCGGCCCTGCACCATTCGACGCTTTAACCGTTCCGCCGCCTCAGCCGCCCAGTCGGATCCCGTACCACCCCTGCCGGAGACAACCATGCTAGCCCGAATAACCGCGACCCTTACCCTCGCCCTATTGCCATTTTCGGCCTCCGCCGAGACAGATCCCGCCGATTGGGACGCGGTCCAAAGTGCTGCGGAAGGCCAAACCGTCTTTTGGCATGCCTGGGGCGGGTCGACGACGACAAATGACTTTATTGCCTGGGTCGGGAGCCGCGTCTCTGAAGACTACGGCGTCACGCTCAAACATGTGAAGCTCAGCGATACCGCCGAGGCGGTGAGCCGGGTCGTAGCGGAAAAAAGCGCTGGCGTGACCGAGGGCGGCGCGGTCGATATGATCTGGATCAATGGCGAGAACTTTGCCTCGATGAAGGAAAGCGACCTTCTATTCGGGCCCTTCGCCGAAGCGCTCCCGAATTGGTCGCTGGTTGATCTTTCAAAGCCTGTGACAGTGGATTTCACCGTGCCGACCGACGGGCTCGAAAGCCCTTGGGCCGCGGCCCAAGTCGTCTTCATGTATGACAGCGCCGATGTACCCGAACCGCCCCAGTCGATGGCGGAGCTTCTCGCTTGGGCCGAAGCCAATCCCGGTCGCGTGACGCTCCCCCAACCGCCAGATTTTCTCGGGGCGACCTTCCTCAAACAGGCGCTTTATGGTGTCGTCGATGATCCTTCCGTACTACTCGCTCCTGTGTCCGAAGCCGATTACCGAGCCGTCACGACCCCGCTTTGGGACTATATGGACGCCCTCACCCCGGCCCTCTGGCGCGGCGGGCGAGCCTATCCGCAAAGCGGGCCTCGCCAGATCCAGCTCCTCGCGGATGATGAGATCGACATCGCGATTTCTTTCAGCCCCGGCGAAGCATCGACCGCGATCGCCAATTTCGAGCTTCCCGACACGATCCGAACTTTTGTTTTGGACAGCGGCACGATCGGGAATGCGAGCTTTGTGGCGATCCCGTTTAACGCCAATGCGAAGGAAGGGGCGATGGTGGTGGCCAATTTCCTCCTCTCCCCTGAGGCACAAGCCCGCGCCCTTGACCCCGAGGTCTTGGGCTACGGCACTGTGCTCGACCTCGAAAAGCTCTCGCCCGAAGAGCGGGCGTCCTTTGAGAGCACCGATCTTGGCATTGCCACGCTCTCACCCGATGAGTTGGGCCCTGCCCTTGCCGAGCCCCATCCCACCTGGATGGTCGAAGTCGAGAAAGACTGGACCGAGCGGTTCGGCGTCGCCGAATAAGGAGTAACATGTGGCGACAAGCCTGCCCCGGGATGCGGCGCTCGCCGGCAAAACCGACCCTGGGGCACGGGGGCTGCGCTTTGTCCCGCTCCTGACGCTTCTTGTCCTAATCGGGCCGGTGGTGGCCGGGGTTTTCGGCACCATCGCTCCGGCTTTCGGGCTCTTTCCTGCCCTCACCGGAGCCGCACCCGGCATGGGCGGTTTTGACGCGCTCTTTGCCTGGCCGGGCTTTTCCCGCGCGGTTTGGACGAGCGTCACGACCGGGCTTGTGTCAGCGGCGCTCTCGCTGGCAATCGTCATCGCCATCACCGCCGCTTGGCAAGGAAGTCCCGCCTTTCGCGCCGTTGAACGGTTCCTCTCACCGCTTCTCGCAGTCCCCCATGCGGCGGCGGCCTTCGGTCTAGCCTTTCTGATCGCTCCTTCGGGGTGGATCATGCGGATCTTCTCGCCTTGGGCGACGGGGTTCGAACAGCCCCCCGATTGGCTGGTGATCAATGACCCCGGGGGACTGGCTCTCATCGCCGGGCTCGTGGCCAAGGAAACCCCGTTTCTCATGCTCATGACCATCGCGGCCCTCAGTCAGGCGGATGCGGCGCGGTCGATGGTCGTTGCCCGAGGGCTTGGCTATTGGCGGGGCTCAGCCTGGCTTTTGGTGGTTTTCCCACGGGTTTACCGGCAGATCCGCCTGCCGGTCTACGTCGTGATCGCCTATGCGATGACCGTGGTCGACACGGCAACGATCCTTGGGCCGACAACGCCGCCGACCCTCTCAGTCCAGCTCGTGCGCTGGATGAATGACCCCGATTTGAGCCTCAGGACGGTTGCGGCGGCGGCGGCCCTCATCCAGCTTTGGCTCGTCCTCGCCGCCCTCGCCCTCTGGCGCATGGGCGAGATGGCCGCCGCCCGACTTGGCTGTCGCTGGGCCGAAGCCGGTTGGCGCGGACCCCGCCTCGGCTTCCTCAGGCCCGGCACCATTCTTCTCGCTTTCGTTTCAAGCGGGGCAATTTTTCTTGGCCTCCTGGTATTGGCGCTTTGGTCCGTCGCGGGCCTATGGTCCTTTCCCGACGCGTTCCCGGGTGGGGTGTCAATCCGAAGCTGGGCCCGCCACGGGCCCGAGCTTCTCAGCACGGTAATCGACACGGTCGCCATCGCGGGTGCTGCATCCGTCATCGCGATTATCCTTGTTATCGGCTGTCTCGAAGCCGAACAACGCTACGGGCTAACCGTGACGTCCCGTGGCCTATGGCTGCTTTATTTGCCGCTCCTTGTGCCGCAAATCGCGTTCTTGCCCGGTCTACAGACGGCGATGCTTCTGGCGAGGACGCCGCCTCATATAGCCGCGGTGATCGGGGTCCACGTCGTCTTCGTCGTTCCTTACGTCTTTCTGAGCTTCGGTGACGCCTTCCGCGCTTGGGACAGGCGATACGGGGTGGCTGCCTCCGCCTTAGGCGCTGGCCCGGACGCCGCCCTATGGCGGGTTCGCCTCCCGATGCTCCTTGCCCCAGCACTCACCGCACTTGCCGTGGGCTTTGCCGTCTCAGTGGGGCAATTCCTGCCAACGCTTCTGGTCGGCGGTGGACGGATCACAACGCTAACCACTGAAGCCGTTGCCCTCGCATCGGGCGGAGATCGGCGGACCATTGCGGTCTATGCTCTGGCCCAAACAGCGACCGCGCTTTTGCCCTTCGCACTGGCACTGGGCTTGCCGCGGCTCCTCTGGGCCAATCGCCGGGGGCTCCGCCATGACTGAGACGAGTGGCGCCAAAGGGCTCGCCTTCGATGGCGTCACGATTGGCCTCAGGGGTGAGGTAATCATTGACCTTTCAACCCACGTGCCACCGGGCGAGATCGTCTCCGTGATGGGGCCTTCCGGGTCGGGAAAGTCGACCCTTCTGGCCGCGGCCATGGGCACCCTTGCGCCCGCATTCGACTTTGAGGGTCGGATTTGGCTCGACGGCGAGGATCTTTCGGGCCTTCCACCCGAGCGGCGCCGCGTTGGGATCTTGTTTCAAGATGACCTCCTGTTTCCGCATCTCTCGATCGGTGCCAATCTCGCTTTTGGCCTCGGCCGCAGGATCACGGGCCGGGCCGCCCGGCGTCAGGCGGTCGAAGCGGCGCTCTCTGAGATCGGGCTTGCGGGATTTGCCGACCGGGATCCAGCGACCCTGTCGGGCGGGCAAAAAACGCGCGTTGCCCTCATGCGCACGCTCCTTGCCGAGCCGAGAGCTCTCCTGCTCGACGAGCCTTTCTCGAGCCTCGATGCCGATCTTCGAAGCCAAATGCGCGCGCTTGTCTTCGGCCGCGTCCGGCAAGCGGGGCTGCCCGTGCTCTTGGTGACCCATGACGCAGAAGACGCAGCGGCGGCGGAAGGTCCGATCCTCCGGATCGGCAAGACATAGCGCCCTGGCACCTTTCGCCTTTACGCGAGGGATGCGGGAGATGAGCCAAATGGATTGGAAGGGTGAGTTGAGCCGGGCTTTATTGTCGCCGTTCAAGCGGCGGCAAAGGAAGGCGCCGACGGGCGCCCTCCAAGTCGTCGAATCTTAGGCGGTCGTGCCTTCGACGGCCTTCGCCTCGACAGTCGCTCCGTTCGAGATAGCAATCTGGCGCGGTTTCAAGGCCTCAGGCACTTCACGGACGAGCTCGATATGGAGCATCCCGTCCACATGGCTCGCCCCGGTGACGCGCACGTGGTCAGCCAGATGGAACCGACGTTCAAAAGCGCGGGTGGCGATGCCCCGGTGGAGATAGGTTTTCGCCTCGGTCTCGTCGCCGCGTTTGGCACTGACCAGAAGGGCATTTTCCTTCACCTCAACGCCGAGCTCGCTTTCCGAGAACCCAGCCACGGCAATCGAGATGCGCCAGGCATCGTCGCCGATTTTTTCGATGTTGTAGGGCGGGTAAGACGGAGCGTTTGATGTGTCCGAGAGGACCTGATCGATCATATTGGCGATCTGGTCAAAGCCGACGGTGGCGCGGTAAAGCGGTTGAAAATCAAAGTGTCGCAAGGGTTATCCTCCATTGAGCGATACCATTTGAGGCCCTCCCGGAGGGACGGGCCGTTTCGGGTGCCGGACCCCTAACGGGCGTCCGACCGAACTGATGTGGGAAGCCTAGTTTCCGGCGTCAAGACCCAGGCTTGGGAGTTCCACATCGCCGCTTTCGAGCATGGTGAGGTAACTTAGGATTGTGTCAAAGCCCGTTGCCGTCACCGGGCCGTAGGCCACCGGCTGCTCTTCGATAACGCCCTTGTTCGATACGACACCCACGATCTCAAGGCGGCTCTCGCGGACCTGGAGCATCGGCGAACCGGATTCGCCCCGATCGACTTCGCAACCCAATGCCGCCACGGCGTGGTTCGCTTCGATCACGTCGCAGCGCCGTTGCCGGGCCACCGATCCACGCCCGCCCCGGTACCCGGCGATAAAAAGCGGGCTCTCGAGCTCGGGCAGCGCGCCCAGTGGGATCGGGCGGGCCACCTCTTCTGAAACCGGGCGGTCGAGGCGGAGCAGGCCGAGATCAAAGGCGATCCGCGCTTCACCCGGCCCAATCCCGAAACCAAATATCGGGTGAACCGCAATCTCAGTGCCGGGCACAAGTTCCGGGGGCGGGTGGTCAGGGGATCGGCCGGGGAGAAACCGGATCTGAGGTGCGTCGCCGCCATCGGCCCTGCTCTTCGTCAGGCAATGGCCCGCTGTCAGCACAAGGTCGGGCGCCACGAGGGTGCCCGTGCAAGCCGCGGACCCGCCAAGATCCAGCCGACCAACGGCGGCAAGCTCTGCTGGATCGGCCCCAGCGCCGCCAGCGGCCAGGGTCGCCAGCGTGCTGACAAGTGGGAGAAGAACGGCTTTATTCATCGACCAAACCTGGGGGGCGTTTGACGAGGGTCAAATCCGCCGACCCCGCTCAAGGGCGCACAAAATGTCCGGCCGCCCGGTTGGACACACCGGGATGCTGCGTTGCAGAGGCCGAACCATCGCCCGACCAAACCCCGCGACCCGTCCGAAACGCATATTTGAGCTCCGCCACGAGCGACGGCAATTCCATCCCGAAGGATAAGATCCGGTCCTCGGTTCGCGACCCGGCGGAAATGATCGACACGATACGCCATACTGACCCTACCCGCACAAAAACTGGTGCGCCGGAGGAGCCGTAATAGACGTCGCAATCGAAGGCCATCAAACCGTCACGCTGGCCCAGAACTCCACACGTCCGCTGGCGCGAAAGAGCGGCGTCGCGGCCTTGAGCATAAGAAACTACCCCCACCTTCGCGCCCCGTCGCGCCGGTGCGTCGACGCGGAAGGGGCTCGCTGTCCCGGACGGAATAGGGGTGTCGAGTTCAAGGAGCGCCACGTCGTGGCGAATGTTAGCCGCGCTCGACCTTTCGCCCGGCTGGTATTTCGGGTGGGCGGCGATCCGGGCGATCTGGCGTTCGGCGATCGCTTTCTCGTCCCGGAGACCAGCGCGGAAAGTTATGTCCTCCGCGTCGCGCCGCTCGCGCCCTGCAAAAACGCAATGGGCGGCAGTCAGAACGAGATCTTGGGCGATCAAAACGCCCGTGCAATAACCCCCGCGACCCAGTTCCACTCGACCAACCGCCTCCCAGCCCAAAAGATCGTCCCGGAGCGTAAGGCGTTTCAGTCCGGAATTGTCCTGGGCAAAGGCAGGGGCGGCCAAAAGAGACAGGAGGAGGAGAAGCCGGATCATGGGCGGAGGAATTTTCCAGCGCTGCCGCCCCGCGGTTTGTCGAGAATGACCCTCTGGGCCGGTTCCTCTGGCAGTGTCGGCGGTTTGCCTGCCTTGGCCTCCTCGCGAAGCGCCATCAGCGCCGCGAGTGGCTTTTCAAGGGCCGTCCCGAGCGACACTTTCTTGCCGCTCATTTCCGCTTTGGCGGAGACCACCGAAACGATCCGTGGTTCACCGTCTTCCATGGTAAAGATCGGCGCGCCCGATGAGCCAAAATCTACGGTGCATGATAGGACAAGGCTCCCTGACTGGCGCGCCAACACCCGGCAGTGCTCCTCAAGGGACGGCCGATCCATGCGGTCATGGGCGTAAGAGACCACCCCCACAGCATCGCCCTTCCTCGGCCGATCGGCGGTTGCGAAAGGCTTGACGGACGTGTTCCGGATCGGTCGCTCGAGTTCCAAAAGAGCAATGTCGTTGACCACCAAAGGCCCGTTTTCGCTGTCTCGAGGCACAAAACGGTAGTCCGGATGGACAAAGGCCTGGGAAACGGTCCGGTAGGCCGAGGCCCGCCCGTTTCGCCAGCCGGCCAAAAACTCAACCTCGCTTGCATCGACCTGGCGACGGCTCTTCTTGTCAAAAAGACAATGGGCGGCGGTCAGAACGAGATCCGGCGCAATGAGGGCCCCGGTGCAAAATCCGGACCTTCCAATATCGAGCCTGCCGACCCCTTCCCAGCCCCGGCTGTCATTGCCGGTAATCAATGTCGTAAGGGGGGATTGGTCCTCTGCAAGCGCCAGCGAAGGACAGACCGAAAAAGCTCCGCTCACGGCAGCAAGCGCGGCAAACAGCACAGAACGCATGTATTCCTCCAGGCTTCCGGCCTGCTAGCAAAGCGTTGCGGCGGAATTGTGACCCGGTGCCTCCGCAATCGACCGACCTTTGGCGGGAAAAACGGGATTGTTGCGCCCGGGCAGCAGCGGCCCGGCCTTGGCAATTCCGACGCCCCAGGCGAGGGTGCGCCCCATGACACTCACCGACCAAATCGCGCTCTTTTCTGTGGCCGACGGCGCCGGATTGGCGTTCTTCGTAGCAAGCTGGGTGGCCGTCGGGATCTGGATTGAACGGGACAGTCCCAAAAACCGCTCTGTCAGCATGCTAATGGCCGAGCATCGACGGGAATGGATGCGCCAGATGCTCCAACGAGACGTCCGCATCTTCGATGCCCAGATCGCCGCATCGCTCCGCCAAGGCACGTCTTTTCTGGCCTCGACCTCGCTTCTGGCCATCGGCGGTGTCGTGGCACTGATGGGAAGCCCCGCGCCGATTGCCGAAGCGGCCGAAGCGGTGGGCCGCGCGGCACCGATCTTTGTCTGGCAGGTCAAACTGGTTCTTGTGGCGCTGATCCTGACCTCGTCGTTTCTAAGGTTTGTTTGGTCAAATCGGCTCTTCGGGTACACGTCCGTGTTGATGGGTGCGGTTCCGTCGGACCCCACCACTGAGACGGCCCAAATCCGTGCGGACCAAGCCGCGGAGATGGGTGTGAGGGCCGCGTTCAATTTTAACCGGGGGCTTCGGTCGATGTATTTCGCGATTGGGGCTTTGGCGTGGCTTGCGGGAGTCTGGGCCCTGGTCGGAGCAACATGTCTGGTGCTCTGGGTCATCTGGCAGCGAGAATTCCTGTCGATCCCCCATCGGATCCTGACCGGAAAGCACCACCGCGGCTCCTAGTCGGGGCGCCGATCGGCCCGCCAATCGACCCCTTGTGAATTGACGCTCGTGCTCGATGCGGCTGAATGGCGTCAAAGGTCTTGGGAAAGGAACGGCGATGCGATTTGTGATTTTGGCTATGGGTCTCGTGTTGGGCGGACCCGCAATTGCTGATCCGGCCACGGTCGAAAAGGTCACCGCTCGGTCAACAGGGGGTGAGTGGCGCTTCGACGTCACGATCCGGCACGCCGATACGGGCTGGGACGATTATGCCGATGGGTGGCAGGTCGAGGCCGAGGACGGGACGGTGCTCGGGTACCGCGAGCTTCTCCACCCCCATGTCAATGAGCAACCCTTCACCCGGTCGCTGTCGGGCGTCGCTATTCCCGATGGCATGGCGGAGGTTTTCATTCGGGCAAGGACAAATGTGGACGGCTGGGATGAGGCGCGCACGTCGTTCGAATTGGGGGGCGGCTAAGGCACCCCTAAGCCGAGGCGCCGCCGTTCCGACGGGAAGGCATCCTTCTGTCGAGCGACGCGATTTACACCCGCCGCGTTGTTGCTTCAGCGGTTCATAAGGGAAATCCAGCTTATCGCCGCCCAGGTGGGGCGGGACCGCGATAGCCAGGCCCCTTCGACTTAATTCCGGGCCCGGATCGCGCGTCTACCGCCGCCCTTCCCGGAGCCAGGCCCCCACCGCCAAGGCTGCCGCAATGGAGAGAAATATCCAGGCTGGCAAGATCGGTGTAATCGTCACATCCGCGGTCAAATAGGCGTCCCGAGGCGTGATCCCGATCCAACCTCGCCCTGCCGCCGCCCGACCTTCGCGGACCCGACGGAGATCCGGCACACCTTCTTCGATTGCCACGACACCGCCTTGGGTCGCTTCAACCGCTAGGGCAAGTACCTCTCCCGACGCAATTGTTGCTTCAAACTCCCGAGGTGCCGCGGGGCCAAGGGCGATTACAGCCTCTTCGCTTCCTTCGACAAGTCGATAAAGCCCAATTTCCGGCGCGTCCCATTCGGCGGTGAACCGCCCCGGCGAGGTCTCTTCGAGGGGAACCATCGTCACCGACCCGTCGGGCCCGGTGACTTCTACCTCGCCCACGGCATCGCCGAGTGTGCGCCGCACAATCGACATGCGTTGCCCCTCAGCACTTACCCGAAGCGCCTCCTCGTCCAGTTCCGGCTCCCCCATCATCCAATGGGCCAGGCGCCGGAGGAGTTCGAGCTGCGGGCCGCCGCCCTCATAGCCCCGGGACCACAGCCAGGCGTGATCGGAGCCAAGGAGCGCTACACGCCCTTCCCCTACCCGGTCGAGTACCAAAAGTGGCCGCTCCTCGGGCCCAGCCATCACCACCTGGGCGCCGTCGGCTTCAAGATCGATGATCCGCATCCAGCGCCCCCAGGGCGGGGCCTCATCGAGGCCAGCACCGGGGCCCAGCGCCTCGAGCCCTTCGGTCACCGGATGCCGGTCGCCGATATCTGTCACATCCGGCACAAACCCCCCGTCGATCACCCTTCCCGTCGGAGCGGCAGGCAAGACATCGGCCAAAGGCGAGCGGTAAATGGAATCCGCGGACGCAAAGTCGGGCCCTGCCGCAACCAAGACCGCCCCGCCCTCTTCGACATAGGCCCGCACATTGTCGAGGTAGATTGCGGGAAGGATCCCGCGGCGCTTGTAGCGGTCAAAGATGATGAGGTCGAACTCATCGATCTTATCGAGGAACAGCTCACGCGTCGGAAAGGCGATGAGCGACAGCTCCGAGACAGGAACCCCGTCTTGCTTTTCAGGCGGGCGGAGGATCGTGAAATGCACAAGATCGACCGAGGCGTCGGACTTCAAAAGGTTCCGCCAAGTGCGTTCGCCGGCATGGGGCTCGCCCGAGACCAAGAGCACCCGCAGCCGGTCGCGTACGCCGTTGATCTGCAGGACAGCCGCATTGTTCCGGTCGGTTAACTCTCCGTCGGCGGTCGGCACGGTGAATTGGATCACATTGGCGCCCCCATGGGGCAGCGTGATCGGCAATTCCAAAGGCTCACCCACGGGCACGTTGAAATTCAGAGGCGCGCCGCCGTCGATGCTGATCTCCAAAGGAGCGGTGTTTGCGGGGGGCGCTGCCCCCTGGTCTTCGACCATTAGCGTCAGCGTAACCGGTTCTCCGATAATCGCGAAAGCAGGCGCGCTTTCGATGACGAGGCGGCGATCCCAGTCGGTGTCGCGGCCCGTAAGGAGCGTATGGAGCGGAGCCGGAAGGTCAGGTAGCGCTTCTATGTCGTGGATCTGGCCGTCGGTCAGAAGGATCGCCCCTGCCAGTCGCGCCCGAGGCACTTCGGCCATGGCCTCGGTCAAGGCATTCATCAGGAGCGAGCCCCGGTCACCGTCTGCGTCTTCGAGCGCTTTCACCCGAAGCTCGGTATTCCCGAGACGCGCCACCTGCGCTTCGACCGCAGCAAGCGCTTCGGCAACCTGGTCAGGCCGATCCGATATGGCCTGGCTCGACGTCTCGTCGACCACAAGGATCACAAGATCGGTTAGGGCCTCGCGCTCTTCGGTTTGGACCGACGGGTTGAGGATGGCCCCCAAAAGCGCGGCGAAGGCAAGGCCCCTCAGCCACCAGCCCGAGAGACGCCGCCATAGCGCAAATACCATAAACCCAAAGGCCAAGGCGCCCACGAGGTACACCGCCACCATCGGCAATAGGGGGTCAAAGATAATCTGCGCCGCGCCCATTCCTATTGGCCCAATCGGTCAAGGAGCGCAGGCACATGGACCTGATCGGATTTGTAGTTCCCGGTCAGCACATGCATCACGAGGTTGATCCCAAAGCGGAACGCGATCTCGCGTTGCCGTTCACCGGCAAATCCCCGGCCCACCGGCAAAAGGCGCCCGCCATCGGCGGATATGGCCCAAGCCGCCGCCCAATCATTGCCGCCGATGACCACCGGCGTGACGTTGTCATTGAGGTTCCGGAACGGCATCCCTTCGGCCTGTTCGGCATCGGCCGGTGCCGCCTCGACCCAGACATCCCGGCTCGCATGGCGGCCCGGGAAATCCTGGAGAAGGTAAAATGTTCGGGTCAGCACATGGTCGTCCGGGATCGGCTCCAGGGGCGGTATGTCGAGGGGCCCGGCCAATTGGCGAAGCTTGGCATTATTGTCCGAAGACCCGCCAAAAGCGGAAATATCGGCGTCGCGGGTATCAAAAAGGATCATACCTCCGGTCCGGAGATAGCGGTTAAGCTTGGCATAGGCGTCCGATGAGGGCTGGGGTTGGTCCGGGGTCACGGGCCAGTAGAGAAACGGGAAGAATGCCAATTCGGTCATCTCAAGATCGACCGCGATCGGGTCGGCTGGCTCCACGGACGTCCGCCGCGTGAGGGCGTCCGAAAGACCCAAAAGACCCGCCCGGGCCAAATCGTCGACCCGAGAATTACCAGTAATCACGTGTGCCAAGACAACTTCCGCGGTTGCCTCAAGCGCGAGCTCTTCTTCAGCACCCTGAGTTCCCTGGGCCTCGGCCGGGCTCTGGGCGAAGACCAGCGCAAGACCCAAGGCCATGGTCGCTGCCCGCGCCCCGGTAAGCCGCCCCGAAAGCCAGAGCGAGGCGATGATGTCTGCGAAGAGAAGTGCCAAGGCGGCGGTCAGGACAATTCCTTTGAGCGGCGTTTCCCGGAGCACGGCCAAGCCTTCAACCGGGATCCGCGCGGGCCACGCGGCGGGGGCCAATTCCGTGTCTGGCCCGATCACGTTCAAGGCCAAACGCCGGTCTTCTCCGGCATAAAGTCCCGGCGGCAGACCAGGCCCAAGCACCCGCTCCGCCAAAACCTCGCCCGGCACGCCCGGCAGGACGCCCGCATCCACTGTATCGCCAAAAGCGGTGAGGATCTGATCGGGCTCCCAAGTGGTGCCGGCGAGGTCTTCTGCGGTGGGCATTGCGGGCCGGGTCGAAATGGCTAGCCGTTCGAGCATCTCAACGAAAAGACCAGAGAGCGGCAAGGTCGACCACTCCGCATTGGCGGTCACATGGTACAAAACCACCTGACCTTGGCCCACGCGCTTTCTTGTTACCAAGGGGGTCCCATCGGCAAGGCTCGCGATCACCCGATCGGGGAGATTGGGGTCGGGTTGTGCCATGACCTGGGCGGTCACCTCGATCTCTTCGGGCACTTCAAGGCCAAAAAACGGGCTGTCGGGGCCAAATGCGCGGAGCCTTTTGGGCTCGCCCCACGACATGGCACCGCCCACCGTCCGACCTCCGGCGCGGAGGCGGACTGGCATCAAAGGATCTTCCGCATCGCGACTGACATCGCTCGCCGCGAGCCGGGGGCCTGCAAAACGCACCAAAAGTCCGCCGCCTTCGAGCCAGGCTTCAAGATCGTCAGCCTCCGCTCCGGCAAGGGTCGCCACATCGGCCAGAACGATCACATCTGGATTGGCGAGGATCACGTCCGAAAGATCGCCGTCGATAAGATCGGCCGAGGGTATGAGGGCTTGTTCGAGATAATGGGTCGGCGCCAGGAGCTGGAGCCCCTCCCGGTCGTCATTGGCCGCGATCAAGGCCACCTCCCGACGGCGCAAGGCGTCATCGGCAAGGCTTGTCGCCCCGGCCGAGCGCACCCCTTCGATCGCGAAGCGGGTCAGCCGGTTTCGCAATTCCGGCGGCAAGGCCAAGGTGAGTTCGGCTTCTCCGGCCGAGGGCATAAAGGCCAATTCTCCCACTGCGAGCCGGCGCGGCGTGCCTGAGGGATCGAGGCCATAGGCCCCGAGGGTCATATTGAGCGGCCCGTCGGCCCGGCTTCGGATGGCAGTGAATTCGAGATTGCCGTCGACAAAGTGTGCTGGCCGCAACGCAAGTACCGGCCGCGGGCTTTCAAATACGGTCACCCCGCCCCGGGCTTCGAAAGCGTCAAGGACCGGCGCCCGCCACTCCGCCGCTCGCCCATCCGACATCCAAAACGTCTCAAAATTCCCTTCTAGTCCTTCGGCCCAGGCTTGCGCCGCTGCACCGTCCACGTCCCAGGCATTGGGCTCGATCCCCGGGAGCCGGGCCGCCCAGGCTTCGGCCGATTGGAACGCCAAGCCGTCGGCCGGAAGGTCGGTCAAGACGGCCATGGCCACCGTCCGCCCGTCCCGGCTCGCCTCGCTCAAAAGGTCTTCGATCCGTTCCGAGCGCCGCTGCCAATCGCCCGCATCCGCCCAGGTTCCGTCGAGCGCGATCAGGAGCGGGCCCTGCCCGGTCCGCGCGCTCTCCGGGTTCAGCACTGGGCCTGCAAACCCCAAAATAACCAGCCCCACGGCAACCATGCGCAAAAGAAGGAGCCACCAGGGGGTCTTGTCGGTCTGCTGTTCGTCGTCTTCGAGGCCCAAAAGGAGGGCCACACCCGGAAACCGCCGCCGGATCGGCGCGGGCGGGACCGCGCGGAGCAAAAGCCAGAGGATCGGTAGCGCGAGAAGGCCCAGAAGGAGCCAGGGTGCGGTAAAGCCGAGAGCCACGCTCAATGGACCCGCCCCAAGGCGCCGTGGAGCCAGAGAAGCGCACCCGTACCGGGCTGATCGGTGTGGTGGAGATGGTATTGCCAGCCGGTGGCCTGGGCGAGATCCTTCAGCCGGCCTTTCCTCTTGGCCAACCGGTTGAGATAACGGTCGCGGAGATCGCCGGCCTTCAGGGTTTCATGGCTGATCGAGCCGCCCATGGATTCAAAAATAGTTCGTCCATCGAAGGGAAAGGCCTCTTCGGCCGGATCGAGCACATGGAGGATCGCGCCTTTAACGTCCCGATCAGCAGCTTTGGTGAGCGCCGTCTCCACGGGGGCAAGATCACCGAGGAAGTCCGAGACAAAGATCGCCCGCGCATGGTGAAGAATGCCGCGCAGCTCCGGGCGGCCATATTCGTCATCGCTGTCTTCGGAGAGGGCCGTCGCCAACCGTAAGAGCTGAAGCTGACCCGACCGGGGCGGAGCGACGAGACTTGTCAGCCCCACGCGTTCCCCAGCCCGGATCAGCAAGACCGCCGCCGCCAGCGCCAGCGTCCGCGCCACCTCGCCTTTAGGGCTGAGCTTATCGGAGGAGGAAAATCCCATGGATTTCGCAGGATCGACCCAGATCATGACCGATTGCGCCGCTTGCCACTCCTTTTCGCGTACAAATTGGGCATCGGAGCGGGCCGAACGGCGCCAATCGACCATGCGACGCTCATCGCCCGGCATAGAAGCACGGTACTGCCAAAATTCGTCGCCCATCCCGGCCCGCCGTCGCCCGTGTTCGCCCAGAAGGACGCTCGCCGCCAGATGCTCTGCCGCCGCCAGGAGCGGCGGGAAAGGCTCGGCGAGGGCCTCGGCCCCCTGGCGCAGGCGGAGCGGTTGGCTCATGCGGCGGCCTCGACCCTTGTGGCCCGTTCAGTCACCTCCGAGATCACATCCGCCAGGCTAAGCCCCCGTGCCCGTGCCGCGAAACTCAAGGCCATCCGGTGGGACAGGACCGGCGCGGCCATGTTCGCCACGTCCTCGACCGAAGGCGCAAGTCGACCGTCGAGAAGCGCTTTCGCCCGCACCGTGAGCATCAAAGCTTGGGCCGCCCGGGGGCCCGGCCCCCAGCCCACATTGGTGCTCACCGCTTCGGGTGCAGACGGGTCATCGGGTCGACATGCCCGCACAAGATCGAGAATCGTCTCGACCACCGCTTCGCCTACCGGCATCCGCCGGACCACGCTTTGAGCTTCGATCAGCCCGGCGGCATCAAAGACCGTATGGCTTTCGGCCTCCTCGAGCCCGGTCGTGGCCATCAGAATATCGCGCTCGGTCTCTCGGTCGGGGTAAGGCACATCGATCTGGACAAGGAACCGGTCAAGCTGGGCCTCGGGAAGAGGATAGGTCCCTTCCTGTTCAATCGGGTTCTGGGTCGCAAGCACGTGGAACGGGGCCGGAAGCCCGTGGGGCTGGCCAGCGATCGTCACCGATTTCTCCTGCATCGCTTGTAAAAGCGCCGATTGGGTCCGGGGGCTTGCCCGGTTGATCTCGTCGGCCATCAAGAGCTGGCAAAAGACCGGGCCTTCGATGAACTTGAACGTCCGCGACCCATCGGCCCCGGTTTCGAGGACTTCTGAGCCGAGAATATCGGCCGGCATAAGGTCGGGCGTGAACTGGACCCGGGCCCCGTCGATCCCGAGAACCGTCGAAAGCGTGTCAACGAGCCGGGTCTTTCCGAGGCCCGGCAGCCCGATCAAAAGCCCGTGTCCACCGCAGAGGATTGCCGATAAAACCAGCTCCACCACCCGTTCTTGGCCGATAAATCGACTGGAGATCGAAGATTTCGCCTGTCCTAGCTTCTCTCCAAGACCTTCGATTGCCGCCACGAGGGTGTCGTCGCTCATCGCTTTGCCTCCGCTCTTCCTCTATGCTCATCTATGCGAACTATCCCGGGCCATACAAATGGCAAAAGCCAAAGAACCTGAATTGATCGTGAAACCGACCGCAGATGGGCTTGCCGCCAGCGCTTCTGCTGCTTCAAAAGGCGGCCTACCGCCGGTCCATCTCTGGGATCCGCCGTTTTGTGGCGACCTTGACATGCGCATCGCCCGCGACGGCACCTGGTTTTACGAGGGCACACCCATTGGACGACCGCCGCTGGTGCGGCTCTTTTCGACGATCCTCAAGATCGAGGACGGCAAATACTATCTGGTCACCCCGGTCGAAAAAGTCGGGATCCGCGTCGAAGACGCCCCTTTCGTCGCCGTTGATTTTGAAACCGTCGACGGCGGGCTCCGGTTCGAGACAAATGTCGGTGACCACGTCGTCGCCGGGCCCGATCACCCGATCCGGGTCATCCGCGATGCGGTTGGTGAGCCGTCACCTTACGTGATGGTCAGGTCCGGGCTTGAAGCGCTGATCGACCGGAAGAGCTTTTATCGCCTCGTCGATCTCGGAGAGACCGAAGGCGTTGACGGTGTGGCATGGTTTGGAGTTCGATCCTCCGGGGTGTTCTTCCCAATCATCCCCGCTGCCGAACTCGACGCCGCATGATCCCGGCCCGGGTTGCGCCGACCCTCATTGCGCTTTTGGTCTCAGGGGGCATGTGTTTTCTCGTCTCAGGCGTAGCCACCTGGCGTGCCTTGGACGGTTTCAGCGGCTTCTTTACCACATGGATGAGCGCATGGGCCTTCGCCTGGCCGGTGGCCTTCCCCGCGCTCCTCCTTTTCCGGCCTTTGATCACAAAACTCGTGATGGGCCTCGTGCGTGAAGGCTCCTGACAGAACCCTGTCAGGAGGGGTCTGCCATACCCTCCCCATCATGCAATTTGACAAGGAGGATCACCATGACCGCCCAAGACGCAACCGCCCTCGAAGACCATGTCGATGCCTTGGCCGAGGGCGCGCCAGCCCATAGTGCCGTCTGGTTCGAGATACCGGCCGCCGATTACGAACGCGCCATCGGCTTTTGTGAAGAGGTGCTCAAAACCAAACTCGAACGGTTCACCGAGAACACGCCAAACCCGTTTGCCATGTTCCCCACCGCCGACGGCAAAGGCGTCTCGGGCCATATCTACCCCGGCAAACCCGCCATCGGCGGAGACGGGCCGACTGTTCACTTGACGGTTCCCGATACGCTCGAAGCCACGACCGCCCGCGTCAAAGCTGCAGGCGGCCAGGTTTTCCCGGCCGTGATCGAGATCCCGCCGGGGCGCTTCGCCTACGGCGTAGACACCGAAGGCAATTCCATCGGCTTGTTCGAAGTCAAAGGACGCTAGAGGACATGCGACGCGCCGACCGTCTTTTCCAGATCGTCCAATATCTGAGGGGCGGTCGGCTTACCACGGCGAGATCGCTGGCCGAACGGCTCGAAGTCTCCGAACGCACTATTTACCGCGACGTGGCCGATCTGATCGGTAACGGCGTGCCCATCGAAGGCGAAGCGGGGGTGGGCTATGTAATGCGAGCTGGCTTTGACCTGCCGCCTTTGATGTTCTCCCGCGACGAGATCGTGGCGCTCGTCGCCGGGGCCCGGCTGATCCGGGCCTGGGGCGGCACCGGCATGGCGAAAGCCGCCGAAGAAGCGCTCGTCAAGATCGATGCGGTTCTCCCTGAGGCCGAACGTGCTCGGGCCCGAGGCGTCCAAATCCACGCCCTCGACATGCCCGAACTCGACACCGCGACCCGCGACCGGATCGACACGCTCGAGCGGGCCGCCGAGGACCGGCGCCGGATGATCCTGACTTACGTCGATGAGGCCGGGACCCGGACCGAGCGCCCGGTTCGGCCCTTAGGGCTTTGGTTCTGGGGTAAGGTTTGGACACTCATTGCCTGGTGCGAGCTTCGAGAAGACTTTCGGATGTTCCGCGTCGACCGGATAGCGGCGACCGAGGAAAACGGGCAATTTAGAGAAGAACGCGGCAAGACCTTGCGTGATTTCTACGCCTCCACCGACCGGCCGAGCCATCGCCCACCGTCGGCTGGCCCACGCAACGGCCGTGCCTATGGTGGCTGAAGGGCCAGATGGTCCCCAAAAACTCTGAAATCCTGGCGGCCGAGGCGAACTATGTCGCTTTTTCACCGGAACCGGCGCAAATCTTCAAAGACCGCCCGCCCGGCCGCCTTATCCTGAGACCATGATGAAGGACGGGGTGGACCAACCGGCGGCGCGCAAGCGACGGAGCGGAGGAGGCGCGGCCCGGCGGGCCGTTCGCCAAACGCGACGCTACGAGGTGGCCAAGGCCATCGACCGCAACGTCCCCACCTTTGACATCCTCAGCAGCGAAGCGCTCGAAATCATCGAAGCCAATGCCGAAACGGTCCTCGAAGAAATCGGCGTCATCTTCGCCGACCATCCGGTCGCACTGGAGCGGTGGCGCGAAGCGGGCGCCGACGTGGTGGGCGACCGGGTCCATCTCCCTAAAGGCCTCGCGCGCCAACTTGCCTCGACCGCGCCCTCCGAATTCACACAAATTGCCCGGAACCCGGAGCGCAACGTTCCCGTTGGCGGCAAAAACCTCGTTTTTGCTCCGGTCTACGGCCCCCCCTTTGTCCGCGACCTCGAGGGCGGGCGGCGCTACGGTACGATTGGCGATTTCGAGAATTTCGTCCGCCTCGCCTATCTCTCGCCGTGGCTCCACCATTCGGGCGGCACGGTCTGCGAACCTACCGATCTTCCCGTTGAAACCCGCCATCTCGACATGCTCGCCGCACATATGACGCTGTCGGACAAACCGCTGATGGGTTCGGTCACTGCGCCGGAACGGGCGGCCGATTCAGTTGCTATGGCCGAGATCCTTTTTGGCGGGCTCGACGGTCGGACTGCGCTCACCTCGCTCATCAACATCAATTCGCCGCTCACATTCGATGCCACCATGGTCGGCGCCCTCGAAGAATATGCCAGATCCAACCAAGCGAGCATCGTCTCGCCCTTCATTGTCGGCGGAGCTATGTCGCCGGTTTCCGTGGCCGGGACGCTGACCCAAGTCCTAGCGGAAGTCTTGGCTGGAGTTGCCTATGCCCAACTCATCCGCCCTGGCGCACCCGTGATCTTCGGCGCCTTCGTGACATCGACCGATATGGGCTCGGGCGCGCCGACCTTTGGCACGCCCGAAGCGTCCCAAATCACCTATGGCGCGGGACAACTTGCCCGTCGGCTGGGGCTGCCCTACCGCTCGGGCGGGTCGTTTACGGGTGCCAAACGCGCCGACGCCCAGTCAGGCTACGAGACGGCCAATTCGCTGAATGCGGCGGTTTTGGCAGGGGTAAATTTCATGCTTCATTCGGCGGGCTGGCTCGAAGGGGGGCTCGTTGCGGGGTTCGAGAAATTTCTTCTCGACGCCGACCAATTGGGGGCGCTCCACAAATTCGCTGCTGGAATTTCTGTCGATGAAGAGGCCCAGGCGCTCGACGCGATCCGCGAAGTGCGTGGCGGGCCCGGCGCCAATTATTTCGGCGCGGCCCATACCTATCGCCATTTTGAATCCGCATTCTGGCGGTCGGAGATCTTGGATTACCGTACCTTCGAGACATGGAGCGAGGCCGGGGCGCCCGATATCGAGATGCAGGCCGGAGACCGCGTCAAATCGCTACTGAAATCTTACGAGTCGCCCGCACTCGACCCAGGAATCCGCGACGGTCTCGCGGAGTTTATGGCCCGTCGGAAAGAAGAAATCGGAAGTTGACGCTGCGTCACCTGCCGCAATTCCCGTTCCCCTTGCTCAGCCAGCCCGCTGGGTGAGCCGGGCCTCTCCCATCATTGCCGTCAATAGTTCCACGTGCCGCGCGACCGAATAGGCCGCGTCGCCTGCTTTACGGGTCGCCTCGATATGAGCTTCCTCGTCAATCAACAGCGCCAAGGCCCGACCGTCCCCTTGGGGTACAGCTTTGAAAATACGTTTTAATTCGCGGGTCCGGTTGTAGTCGGACAAAGCGAAGCGTGCGGCACTGATAAGCAAACGGGGGCGCCGAAGCGTAGCCAAACGGTCGTGGATATTCTGCATTTTCACATCTCAAGGTTGTGTCAACTAGACCGGACATAGGCACCGTCGGTCTCACGTTGCGTTCGACCTCACTTCAGCGTTCGGAAGTGTTTTCAGTTGTTTAGAATTCACGGTCAGTTTGGGTTGCAGGTCCAGGCGTTAACCTTCTGGTAAGACTTACAACTAAAGGTTGTCTTACGAATTGTTGGTAAATGCACGCCGGATTGGGTGAATGTGTGATGGTTTATGCCGGGCATGCGACAGAGTTTCGACAGAAGACGGTACCCCATTGGGTTCCTAAACCAGCGCGCCACTATGTGGCGCATACGGTGGCGGGCCGGTCGATCCGGTCTTTGGCCCGAGCGTCAGGCTGCCACGCCTCCACCATTCTCCGACAGGTCCGCCGGATGGAAGCCATGCGCGACGATATCCTCGTCGACGATGCGCTCCGGCGCCTGGGCCGTTCGACCCGAGATCCAAATGAACGGAGTAGAGGCATGACCGAACAGTTTACATTGCGCGGGCCCAGCCCCGACGATCCGACCATCGATCGCGAGGCGCGCCGGATCCTCCGGCGGATGTCGGAACCAGGGGCCTGCCTCGCGGTCGCGCGCGACATGGAAAACGCCGTCGTGGTGCGCGACACCGCCGATGGACGCACCGTGCGAACGGCGGTGGTCGACCGGGCCGTGGCCGAAGCGATGGCGCTGAAAGAATGGCTGAGCTGTTCGTCCTCGGGCCGGATAAACCGCTACAAGATCACCGCGACCGGTCGCTCGGCCCTCAAACGCCTTCTGGCCGAGGACCGGGCCGCTCGGGAGGACAACGCCGACGCGGCTGATCCTTTCGGCGACCAGCACCGCGACCTCGATGAGCGCGAAGTCGGCACGCCGGGGAAAAGCAACCGGACCCGGTTCAACCTTTCAGAAAGCCCGATCCAATCCCTCGCGCGGCGGAAAGACCGTTCGGGAAAGCCCTTTCTCGCGGCCGAATTGGTCGCCGCCGGAGAACGTCTGCGGGAGGATTTCGAACTCGCACAAATGGGGCCCCGCGTGACCCAGAATTGGGAACGGTTCCTAGCCGGCACTGACCGGCCCAAGGGTGGCGGCGACGGCCCGGCCTCGGGTCCCGAAGCCGCACGCGCCCGCGTCCAAGCTGCTCTCGGCGATCTCGGCCCGGGGCTTTCGGACGTCGCCCTCCGGACCTGCTGTTTCCTCGAAGGGATGGAAGCGGTCGAACGCCGCCTTGGCTGGGCGGCGCGGTCTGGCAAGATCGTACTCCGAATTGCTTTGCAGCGGCTCAAGCGGCACTACGACGAAAAGGAAGGCGGCTGGTCGCCAATGATCGGGTAGTCCCTCCCCACGGAGGCAAGCCTCGCCATGCCAGATACCCGGGCGCACGGCGAGGAGAGGACGCCTCCGGCGGGCGTATTTGAAAAGAGATGAAGGGGCCCGCGCCCTACCCGTCCCGGGCTTGACCCGGGACCTCGCGTTTTCGAGCCTTGATCGCGCAATGAACCTAATGGGCCTCGGCCCAATTCCCGCCCTGGCCCGCATCGACCACGAGGGGGACTGAGAGATGCACCGCGGGATGGGCCGCTCCTTCCATGACGTCGCGGGCCGTTGCCACCAGATCATCGACCGCATCTTCGGCCACTTCAAAGACCAGTTCGTCATGGACCTGGAGGAGCATTTTTGCGTCGATCCTTTCGACGGCGCCGGGCATCCGCACCATGGCGCGGCGGATAATATCGGCCGCGGTGCCTTGGATCGGCGCATTGATCGCGGCGCGTTTGGCAAAGCCCGCATGGGGGCCTTTAGCATTAATCTCGGGCGTGTTGATCCGCCTACCGAACAGGGTTTCGACCCGGGAGTGCTCTTTGGCGAAGGCTACGGTCTCGTCCATGTAGGATCGGATTCCGGGGAAGCGCTCAAAATAGCGGTCGATGAAGCCCTGGGCCTCTTCGCGGGGGATCCGGAGGTTCCGGGCCAGCCCCCAGCCTGAGATGCCGTATATCACCCCGAAATTAATTGCCTTCGCCTGGCGCCTGACCTCGGGTGTCATTTCATCCATCGGCACGCCGAACATTTCAGACGCGGTGGCCGCGTGGATGTCTTGCCCATCTTTAAAGGCGTCCTTTAACGCATCGATCCCTGCGATATGGGCAAGGATCCGGAGCTCGATCTGGGAATAATCGAGGCTCACCAGCACTCGGCCTTCGGGGGCCACGAACGCCTCGCGAATGCGCCGGCCCTCTTCCGTCCGGATCGGAATATTCTGCAAATTCGGATCGGTCGAGGCAAGCCTCCCGGTATTCGCACCGGCAATGGAATAGGACGTATGGACCCGCCCGGTTTCGGCATTGATGTGGTCCTGTAGCGCATCCGTGTAGGTCGATTTCAGTTTCGACAATTGGCGCCAATCGAGAACGCGGGCGGGCAGGTCGTGCTCGGTCGCAAGATCCTCCAAGATATCCGCCCCGGTTCCATAGGCGCCTGTTTTGCCTTTCTTGCCGCCTGGAAGCGACATCTTGTCGAATAGGATCTCCCCCAATTGCTTGGGCGAGCCCACATTGAAATTCTCTCCGGCCAGCTCGTGGATCTCCGCTTCGAGGCCGGCCATTTTCTGGGAAAATGCGTTAGACATCCGGCTGAGCGTGTCGCGGTCGACCTCAATCCCGGTCATTTCCATTTCCGCCAAAACCGGCAAAAGTGGGCGTTCAAGGGTCTCATAGACGGTGGTCACCCGTTTCCGGTGGAGCCCCGGTTTGAAACTCTGCCACAGCCGGAGCGTTATGTCGGCATCTTCGGCGGCGTATTTTGTGGCATCCTCCACGGGCACTTTGTCGAATGTGATCATCGATTTGCCGCTCCCGAGAAGCGATTTGATCGGGATCGGCTGGTGGCCGAGATAGCGTTCTGACAGAAGATCCATCCCGTGGTTATGGAGCCCGCCATGCAGGGCGTAGCTCATCAGCATCGTGTCATCGACCGGAGCGACCAGGATCCCATAGCGCGCAAGGATCTTCGCGTCATATTTCATGTTTTGGCCGATTTTCATCACCGCTGGATCTTCGAGGAGGGGCTTTAGAAGCCCTAGCGCCTCCTCCATCGGGATTTGACCGGGGGCCAATTCGTCCGATCCGAAAAGCCCCTCCCCAGCCTCGGCTTTGTGGGCGAGGGGCACGTAAGCAGCCTCTCCGGGCTCGACCGCCAGACAGACGCCCACAAGCTCGGCGATCATTTCATTCAGACCGGTCGTCTCGGTGTCGACCGCGACCCAGCCCCGCCTTTCGGCTCTCGCGATCCAGGCTTTAAGCGCGTCCACATCCGTGACAGCGCTGTAGGTTGCTTCGTCAAACGGGACCGCCGCAGGCGCTTCGGGTGCCGCCTCTTCGACCGCCTCTATAACCGGCGCTTCGACGCCCATCGCTTCGGCCACCCGTTTGGTGATGGTGCGAAATTCCATCGAAATGAGAAATGCCAAGAGGTCGTCGGCCACAGGGTCTTTCACTTCGAGAGTATCGAGCCCGTATGCCAATTCCATCTCGCAATCGAGCGTCACAAGGCGCTTAGACAGCTCGATCTGTGCCCGGTGATCGATTAGGGTCTGACGCCGTTTAGGCTGTTTGATTTCTTCGGCCCGGTCGAGAAGCTCTTCGAGTGAGCCGAACTCATTGATCAAGAGCGCGGCCGTCTTGACCCCGATCCCCGGGGCGCCGGGCACGTTATCAACGCTGTCGCCAGCCAGTGCCTGGACATCGACGACCCGTTCGGGGCCCACGCCGAATTTCTCTTCGACCCCTTCGACCCCGATCCTTTTGTTCTTCATCGCATCGAACATTTCGACGCCGTCGCCCACAAGCTGCATGAGATCTTTGTCGGACGAGATGATTGTCACCCGGCCGCCGGCGTCCCGCGCCCGGCAGGCGAGGGTTGCGATGATGTCATCGGCTTCAAATCCCTCTTCTTCGAGGCAGGCAATGTTGAAGGCCCGCGTCGCGTCGCGGGTCAGCGGGATTTGGGGGCGGAGATCTTCGGGCATCTCGTCCCGGTTGGCCTTATATTGGTCATATAGATCGTTCCGAAACGTGTGCGAACCCTTGTCGAATACCACGGCCACATGGGTCGGCGCATCCGGCCCCTTGTTATCCTCGACCGTCTTCCAGAGCATATTTACAAAGCCCGAAACCGCGCCCACGGGCAGACCGTCGGATTTTCGGCTGAGGGGCGGGAGGGCGTGGTAGGCACGGAAAATAAAGGCCGAACCGTCGATCAGCGCCAAATGGCAGCCTTTGCCGAATTCACTCTCTGTCATAACACCCCCTGTCTCGGATAACCTATAGGAGAGCCTTGGGCATTGCGAGGGCGATCCCTTGGATGCGCGAGGTCCGCAGGTTCCTAAGATGCTAAGGGTTGCCCGTGCCGGAGCTCGGGGAACCACGTGGGCTAATGCGAGTGCAAAGCGCCTCTGAGATGAAGGCCGGGGGCCGGCCTGTCGAGGTCATGGGGATCTTGGCCAGCAACAGGGATCTCCACCCATTCTTTGTTGCCATTCGCGCATTCCTGCACGGTGGGGAAATAGACCATCTGGCCTTCGTCGAAACTGTCGGTGATCCGACCGCGGAAGACGAATTCATCGTAATGCGTGTCGAGCAACTCGCCAGTCCAGATGATCTCTTTCACTCCTGCCGAACGCGCACCGTAATACTCATAAGTCTTGGCGTAAGGCCCTTCGGCAATATCGAGCGTCCAACCGGGCTTCGGCATTGGTTTGACGTTGATCACCCCTTCGGGGATCGTGATCCGCACTTTGAGCGTAGCCTCGCCTTCGCAGCCATGGCCGATCCGCATGACGCCCTTATAGGTCGATTCCATGGTGGTTTCTTTGGTTTCGAGCGTGGCATGGGCGAGAGCCGACGTGGCGGTGAGACCAAGCGCGATGAGAGCGTTGAGAAGTGTCTTATTGATAGTCCATCTCCAAGGGCCGCCGCGGAGCGGTCGGCCGTGTCTTAAGGTGAGGTTTGAGGTGTTGGGCTCAGACCGCGCCGGGGGGCGCCCTAATCCCGTGGGCCCGAAACCGGCTTGAGACGGGGCATGTTTGGAGAATATCCGGGGACACCTGGCCGAATTCGAGAGCCGGCGCGTCCAGTGGGGGTGCTTTCGGCAGAGGCGCCCCAAGAGCGACAAGAACACAAAGGGGGCAATGGGGTGCAGCGCCCGCATCGCCCGGGGCGCAAATGTCACCCAGAGACAGTCCATAGGACGCTTCCAGAAGACCGATTTCCGCATCGGTTCCCGCCGCGTGGCCCCGGAGCGCGGTTAGGCTCCCGAGTGCCAAAACCACCAGCACCAGCGAGGCCGCCCGGAGCAAACCGAACAGACGCATACGAGTTTCGAGGAAGTTCAGTCGGGTTGATGGCATCTTTCTGCGCTCAAGGCCCCGACCGCTACTTACGCTACACTTTCAGAAAGAACCTGCAAGCTCCGGTCTGCGACCGGCCCAAAACGGGCTTCGGAAACTGCGCAACACCGGCCATCTACCCGCAATTCGGCCATGAGACGATCGGCGGTTTGTCGCCTTGGCGTAGAAAACCCCTAGGCGAAAGCGATCTCAACGGACCCTAACGGGCCGAAATCGGCCTGGATCTTGGCCCCCGGTGGGCATTCGACGGGACGGATGAAGCTCCCCGACAATATGATCTGTCCGGGCTCAATGATTTGGCCATATTGCGCCATGCGACGGGAAAGCCAGACGACGCTTTCAATGGGATCGTTTAGCACACCCGCGCCAAGGCCGGTTTCTTCCACCTCATCATTGCGGGCCACAATCGCTCCGACCCAACGGAGATCCAATTCTTCGAGCGCATGGCGCTCTGGCCCCAAAACAATTCCTGCATTGGCGGCATTGTCACTGATCGTGTCGTAGACTGTTCTTGTTTTGCCCGTCTCGACATCGACCCGAACGATCCGGGTATCGAGGATCTCGATGGAAGGAGTAACGAAATCGGTCGCGGCAATGACATCATCGCGCGTAACAGCCGAACCCCCAATGGAAGACTTCATCACAAAGGCAATCTCGGCTTCAATGCGGGGCTGGATGAAACGGCCTTTTGGAACCGTCGCGCCATTGGCGAAGTACATGTCGTCAAATAGGATTCCGCTATCGGGAATATCGATCTTCAATGCATCTTGCATCGCCTTTGACGTGAGCCCGATCTTCCACCCAATGATGGACCGGCCACTTGCCAGTTTTGCGTCAAGAATTACGTTTTGAATGGCGTAGGCATCATCCATCGCCATACCTGGGAAGCTCTTAGTCAAGAGACCGATCTGCTGTCCGGATTCTTCAGCGCGCAGCAGATCTTTGGCCGCATTTCTGTGATCTTCCGGGGTCAAATCACTTCGTCCGCAACCGTGTTTCTGAGGGTGCCAATGCCGTCCACCTCTACCTCTATCACGTCGCCAGGCTTTAGGTATTGCGGTGGATCGAGCCGTGCGCCCGAACCGGTCGGTGTGCCGGTGACGATGATGTCGCCCGGTTCAAGTTTCATGAATGTCGAGATATATTCAATTTCGCGCCGAATGGGGTGCACCATGCGGCTGACACGGTCATCCTGGCGGACGTCACCGTTGACGCGGGTAACGATCCGAGCTTCATCCAATTGAGCGGCGTTCGTAAAAGGTACGAGCCACGGGCCGATGGCACCGGAATTGTCCCAATTCTTACCTTGGGTGACATTAAATTTCGCGTGTCGAACCCAATCGCGGATCGTACCTTCATTGCAAAGGGTCAGGGCTACGATGTGATCATAGGCATCGGCCTGGGAGACACGACGCCCAGCCTTTCCGATGACAATGGCTATCTCGCCTTCGTAATCCAGTTTGTCGCTCTCCGGCGGCCGGATCAGCGGACGGTCATGGCCGGTAAATCCGCTCGCGAACCGCGGGAAGAGCGACATGTATTTCGGCTGCTCCGAGCCATCTTTATATTCCGCATTTCGGTCCGGGAAATTCACGCCCACACAAAGAATACGGCGTGCCTCTGGCAAGAGCATCTCAAACGCATATTCCTTATGTGTCACTGGCCGAGTTTCCGCCTCGCGACCCAGCGCCGACAGCCCCCCCTCCCGCACAGCATCAAAGAGGCTGGGCCATTGCGGAAAGACAGTATTCAACCCAATCATCCCGCCGTCTGTGGCCGCGCCATAGAAGGTCTCGCCCCCTACAGAATAGGTCGCGAACTTCAATTCAATTGCCTCCAAACATCTGCGATCACGTCGGCGGCACCCAATACATCTTCTCTGGTCGCGTCGAACTGACCGACTTGAAAGCGTATCATCTTCCGCCCGCCATGGAGGCCTTGGGTGATGTAGATCCGGCCGTCATCATTGATGGCATTCACAAAACGCTGTTGCGCGTCATCATCGCCCGGACACCGGAATGTAAAGAGACTTAGCACTGGTTCCGTGACGATCTCAAAGCCCTGCATGAAGCGGATCTGCTCGCACACTTCGCCAGACCAAATCACGTGGTTGCGGATACGGTCGCGAATGGCCTCCAATCCGTAAGCTCTGATCAAAAACCAGTACTTTAGCGCTCGAAAACGCCGGCCGAGATGTATCGACCACTCGGAATAGTTCCGGAAGCCCTCCTTACCGTGCGTTTTGAGGTATTCAGGCTCAATCGAGAGGGTTCTGTTCAGGTCATCCGGATCGCGGACGAAGTGCATTGACCCGTCGAATTGTCCCCCCATCCATTTCTGCGGATTAAAGACAACGCTATCGGCCCCTTCGACCCCCGCCCAGAGATAACGAAATTCGGGACAGAGCATGGCATTCCCTGCCCAAGCCGCGTCGACGTGAACGTAAAGGTCGAACGCTCGTGCCACCGCCACAACATCCGCAATCTGGTCGATCGCGCCTGTGCTTGTTCCGCCGACACAAGCGATAATACCGGCCGGGCGGTGGCCTGCCGCAATGTCTTCTTCTATCGCATGACGCAGTTTCTCAGTATCCATTGATCTGAGCGGTCCTCCAGTCGGAATGCGAACGAGGTTGTCCTGTCCAATCCCGCTGACCCAAATGGCCCTATCGATGGAACTATGCGCTTCCCCAGTTGCATAAACGCGGAGCCGGTCTCGGCCCGACAATCCGGTCGAATTACCCGTCCACCGCAACGCGCGTTCGCGCATGACGAGTGCGGCCACGAGCGTGGCTTCCGAAGCGCTTCCTTGAACGACGCCTTGAAATGCCTCGGGCAAGCCTATCGCCTGCCGCATCCAGTCGATAACCCGCGTTTCCAACTCATTCGCGGCGGGCGCGGTTTGCCAGATCATGCATTGTGCGGAGAGATTGGCGATGAGGTACTCCGCCAAGATCGACGGCGGCGTTGCATTGGTTGGAAAATAGGCGAAAAAGCCCGGGTGTTGATGGTGCGTCATGCCGGGCATGATGATGGCTTCGAAATCCGCGAAAATCTGCTCCATCGGCTCGCCGGTTTCGGGCGGCGAAGCGGGCAATTGAGCGCCAATGTCACCCGGTTGAACCTGGGCACGGACCGGGCGGGAGCGTATCGTCTTGTGGTATTCGGCTCCCCAATCCGCAAACCTCGCACCCCAGCGGGCAAAGGCATCCCAATTCATGGCTGCACCTCGCGCCAACCTCTGGAGACGCGCCAACGTAGGATCTTCATGGGGCGATGATCGGGCTGGCGGTGACCGAGGGTTCCTCGGTCTCGACGCCCACAAATGTTGTGCCGTGCTCGAACCAACTTCGCGGTGCAGGCGCCCCCCAAAGGGTCTGCCGCTGTGGGTCTTTCAGATCCCATTTTATCGGCTCAAGATCAGGATCAACGGTTTGGTAGTCGGAGCAATAGATCTCAATTCGGTGGCCGTCGGGGTCGAGGATATAAAGGAAAAACGCGTTCGAAATGCCATGCCGCCCGGGGCCCCGTTCAATGTGGTCCACGTAGCCCGTGGTCGCCATCAGATCGAGCAGGTCGATGATATTGAGCGGCGTCGGCACCCAAAAGGCTAAGTGGTGCATCCGGGGGCCGGTCCCATTGGTGAACGCCATATCATGCACGCCGCCCTTGCGGTGCATCCATGCGGCCCAGAGCTTTTTGCTTTCCTCGTCCTCGGTATACTCGGTCACGCGGAAACCGAATTCCGAATAGAAGGCCACCGATGCGTCAACGTCGTGGCTAAAGCAATTGAAGTGATCGATCCGGAGTGGTTTCACGCCGAGATACAAGGCGTATTGCTGATGGATCGGTTCAAGCCGGTCCATCTTGTGATAAAACTCTAGCGGAATACCCAAATTATCAGAGGTGAGTAGCGTACGCCCCTGATAGGTCCGCTCTACCCATTCAGTCGGCCGTCCCTTCCCATCGAAAAAGGCTTTGGCCCGGTCGAGATCTTCTTCATCGAAGGTCTTGAAACCCATGACTTCCACGGTCCCCGGCTGATCGGAAACCTGGAGGATTACAGAATGGTGGCCCCGTTCCTCCATGGCCCGCAGGTAAATGCAGCCTTCATCTTCGTCGGTGACCTGAAGCCCTAGAATCTCAGTGTAGAACTTCTTCGAAGCCGCGAGGTCTTCGACGTTCAGACAAACATGGCTTAGGCGAACCGTATTGAAATCGGGATAGAGGTTCGGTGCGGGTACGGGCATCAGAGAGCTCCCAATTTGGTGATTTTGTGCTGCCCGGTGGCGAAGCCGATGTGTTTTTGCTCCATGTAAAACTCAAACGACCAGTCCCCACCGTCCCGGCCTATGCCGCTTGCTTTGACGCCGCCGAAAGGTGTTGGCAAATGGCGGACGTTCTCGGAGTTCACCCAGATCATCCCCGCTTCGAGCCTATCAGTGAAACGCAACGCCCTGGTCAGATCATTCGTCCAGACATAGCCGGTTAGCCCATAGGGCACATCGTTCGCGATTTGCAGCGCCTCTTCCTCGGTCGAGAACGGGATGGAGGTGAGGACCGGGCCGAAGATCTCTTCTTGCGCGATCCGCATTTGGTTGTTGGCCTGGGTGAATAGTGTCGGTCGTACGAAAAAGCCCTCGTCGCCTAGCGTCTCGCCCCCGGCGGCAATGGTCGCACCGTCCGCTTTGGCGATGTCGAAATAGCTTCTGACCTTGTTGAAATGCTCTTCGGTGACGAGCGGCCCAATTTCCGTGGCGGGATCAAGCGGGTGGCCGACGCGGATGTTGTTGACCCGTTCGACTAATTTAGCTTCGAACTCCTCTCGGATCGTCTCCTGTACAAGAAGGCGCGAGGACGACGTGCAGCGCTCGCCATTGATCGAATAGATCATGAAGATCACCGCATCTAGCGCACGGTCTAGCTCCGCGTCATCAAACACGATGACCGGGTTCTTTCCACCGAGTTCAAGGTGGTTCCTTTTCAGCGTGTCGGCTCCCTGCTTGGTAATCAAGCTGCCCGTCCGGCTTTCGCCGACAAAGGCGATGGCTTTGATCTTTGGGTGCTCGCAAAGCGCCTTGCCCGCATCCTCGCCGAAACCGTTCACGGTGTTGAGAACGCCCGGCGGCAGGCCCGCATCTTCGGCGATCTCGACCAGGAGACGCGCGGTCAGGGGCGATGCTTCTGCGGGTCTGTGCACCACCGTGCATCCCGCGGCCAATGCGGGTGCAATTTTCCATGTGGACAGCATGAAGGGCGTGTTCCAGGGAGTGATCACACCCACCGGACCGATAGGAACGCGGGTGGTCACGTTCATCAATGTGGGCGACTTCAGATGTTGCCCGTCCCGCGCCTGCACCACCTGGTCGGCAAAGTAGCGAAAGTTCTCTGCCCCGCGGAGGGCCGCCTTCGACATAAACTTGTAAGCCTGGCCCGTATCCCAGCACTCACACAGAGCAATTTCTTCCGCCCGGGCCTCGATCGCCTCGGCAATGCGAATGATGATCTTTCTTCGTTCGGTCGCAGGTGTGTCGCGCCACGCCGGAAAGGCGTCATGGGCTGCCTTGGCCGCTCTATCGACATCCTCATTTGTACCCCAGGCCACATCGCAAATGACCGACTTGTCGACCGGAGAAATGCTCTGAAACGTCCCTCCCGCGCCTCCAACATCCTGCCCGCCAATCCGGTTTTGAATGCCCGCTTTCCGAAACCGTTCGAGATAAGTGCCGAGCTTGGCCAGGTTGTTATCGAGTGCGCTCATGGCGTGCTCTCCAAATGGTCGCGAACGTTTCCGAATTTGGGCGCAAGATCAGCGTCGATATCGCGGATCTCGGCCGATAGAGCGATGGAGTGGGTCTCCATCGCAGACGCCATGAAATCCTTCAGCGCTCCAAAGACCAGCGTGATCGCTTTTTTCTTGATGTCTTCCGGACGTCCGTCGCGCAGGCGCACGTTCATATCGATGAAGCCATGTTTTGGGTTCCCATCCGCCATCGCGACGTGATCAACGCGGATGGCGCGGACGCGAATTCCCGGAGTGGGAAAGGCGTCGATCTTGGCGGAGGCTGCCCGCAAAGTTTCGCATAATGCCCCCATGTCCACGACCTCTTCGAGGTTGGCGGAATACTCCATTTGGATGTGGGGCATGTTATTTCCTTAACATGTTAATTGTTGCGAAGTTAAATAATGCTATGCTGGGCTGTCAACACCTGAGATGCGGCACGATTTACTCCTGATGCCAAAAACACTTCCCTCGACTGCCCGTTCGCTGCCCATCGCGCTCATCCGCGCCCGTGAAGGTGTCATGTCCCCAATACGGGAGATGTTGTCGGAGACCGGGATCACTGAACAGCAATGGCGCGTGTTGCGGGTGCTTGCGGAATACGGACGGATGGACACCAAAACACTGGCCGACCGGTCGAGTTTACTTTTTCCAAGTCTAACGCGCATCGCGGCAAACATGCGGGAAAAGGGTTACGTGACCCAGACCCGCGACCACAAAGACAGACGTCGTCAATTCATCGAGATCACGCAGCACGGGCAAAAGATCATCGACGATTGCGCACCCCAAGCCGCACGGATCGTCGCCGGTTTCAAAGACACGCTGGGCGAAGACAATTACGAGACCCTGCTAGACCTTCTCGCAATGCTAGACCTGGGCTCTCAGGACTGAACCCGGACCGTGCCGTCGGCACACCAGCCGTCGAAGATCTCCAGCGCTTTATCTGCGAATTCCGCATCATTGATGTGGCAAGCTAAGCGATAGGCCTCCACGTTTTGAGGCAAGGTCGCCTCGAGCTCGGCCAAGAAGGCGGCAAGCCCTTCGGGATTGTGAAGATCGGCACCTTCTCGGTCCCATTCGCCCAACCCCTGCTCCGGCAGGATCATCGCGACCGGCCCTTTGGCCTTGGCGAGTTGTTCCGCATGGGCGCGCGCCACGAGCTTTGTCTCCTCAGCCTTGAGCACGATGGACGTCAAAAGGCGGTTGTGCGCGTGTTTGGGGTGCGTGCGCCATTTGTCAGAGATCGGTTGCCAACCCACCACGTCGATCAAGTCATAGCACCCCGGCGCCACGATCTGCGGTGTTGCCGTGGCGCCTGCATTGGTCAGGCGGTCGGCCCCGGCAGAAATGTTCGACCCATTGATATGGTTGCCAAGTTCCTGGGTGCAAAAATCAAAAACGCAAGCAAATGCCCCTTGCCCTGCGAGGCTTTCGAATGCGCGCCCACCCATGCCGGTAGCGTGGAAAACCGCCACTTCAAATCCACGCTCCTCCAGGGCGGGCTTCAGCGGTATCACGTATTTTAGCGCCGAGGTTCCAAGCGACATCATTCCGATGAGCGGCTTTTCCGGGTCTGGCAATTCAACCGCCCGCGCGCTCCCGAGCACCGCTCCGGCCGCCTGGGACAAGGAGGCCTTGCAGACCGAGTTCAAACCGTAGAGGCCGCCAGCCCAAAGGATCATCTGCGTGTCGGCGGCGAGGCGCTCCGCAGGGATCAGCGGCGAGAAGGACACGGTCGAGACGATATACTTCGGAATGCCCAGAGGCAGGGCAGAGGCAACGTCGAGCGCGAGATCCGTGCCCATGGTCCCGCCCAGCACGATCATACCGTCGAACACGCCTTCATTGTGCAGCCGGGCGGCCAAAAGGCTGGCGCCTTTGGCCATGATCTGCATGGCCTGGTTTTCATCACCGCTTTCGATGGCGGCCGCGATGGAGCTTCCGCCTTCCTCAGCCACGTCATGTTTGGTGTAATCGGCGGGGGCCGAAGGATCGCCTAGGACCGAGACATCCATCGTCACGACCCTGCCACCTTGTGCCCGGATCACATCGGCGAGAAAGCTCAACTCATCGTCTTTGGTGTCGTAGGTCCCGATGACCAGAATGGTTTTGTCGGCCATGAATACCCCCTAAAGCTTGATCCAGGCGGTCTTGAGGTTCACGTATTTCTCAATGGCATGTAGGGATTTATCCGAACCGTTTCCCGATTGGCGGACCCCGCCCAAGGGCACCGTGCCATCCGCTCCACCATAGGTGTTGATATGCATGACGCCGGTTCTCACGGATTTGACCATCCGGTGGGCGCGGCCGAGATTTGCCGTCCAAGCTGCACCGGCCAAACCGTAAACGGTCGAATTCGCCAGTGAGATGGCCTCCTTTTCGGACCCAAAGGGTGTCACGCCAAGGACGGGGCCAAAAACCTCTTTCTGTGCGAGCGTGGCCTCCCGCGTTACGCCGGTGACGATCGTGGGCGCCATGTAGTAGCCGCCGGTATCCTGAAGAATGCGGTCGCCCCCTAAGACAACCTCTCCGCCCTCCGAAGTAGCCCGCTCGACAAATCCAAGATTGGCATTCAATTGCGCCTCGGAATTGACCGCGCCGATATGTGTCTCGAGTTTTAGCGGATCCCCCACCCGCAAGGCTTCGCTCGCTTTCGTCACCGCGGCCACAAATTCATCGTGGATCAGCGCCTCGACCAAAAGCCGCGAGCCCGCGACACAGACCTGCCCCGAATTCCGAAAGATGCCCAGAGCGGCGACCTTCGCCGCTTCGTCGAGGTCCGGCGCATCGGCAAAAACGATATTCGCCGATTTTCCCCCAAGCTCGAGATAGACACGTTTCATGTTTGAGCGCGCCGAATACTCCATCAAGCGCCGCCCCGTGGCCCCGGAGCCTGTGAACACCAGAACGTCGACATCCATCGAGAGGCCCAGCGCCTCACCCACAACGCGGCCCTCGCCGGTGACGGCGTTGAGCACGCCCGGCGGCAAACCGGCCTCCAAGGCAAGTTCAGCCATGCGCATAAGCGACAACGACGCCGTCTCGGAGGGCTTAAGAACGACAGAATTACCAGTCGCAAGGGCCGGTCCGAGCTTCCAAGCGCCTATCATCATTGGGAAATTCCACGGGATGATCGCCCCCACGACGCCAACAGGTTCCTTGTGGATCAGACCCAAGATCTCGCCCGGGGTCGGCGCAATCTCCCCGTAGATCTTATCGAGTGCCTCCGCGTAGTACCGAATGGTCGCGGCTGCGGATCCGGGCTCGGCCCGATACGCCATGCCGATCTCAGTCCCATTGTCCCGCACACCCAGCACGGCCAATTCAAGGGCGTTGGCCTCGATCAAATCGGCCCATTTCAGAAGGACCTTTTTCCGGGCCGCGGGCGGTTGCCCGGCCCAGCGACCATCATCGAAAGCGGCCCGTGCTGAGGCGATGGCCGCCTCCATATCCGCCGCTGTTCCAGAAGCCGTCGTCGTCAAAACACGCCCGTCGATGGGAGAGATCACCTCCATCGTGCTGCCATCCGAGGCCGGGACGTGGCGTCCTTCGATCAGATGGGCAAAGGCCGGGACGGGTTCCGCGCGCAGAGTGTCGATGTCCGATTGATCCATCTGGGATTACCTCTGCTGACTGTCGTGCATGTCGTGGTCTTCAGCAGGCTGCGCTGCCCGCCATTCCCGCACCAATGTCCGCCCATGCAATGCGAGGACCAATACGATCAAAGCGAAGAGGATTGCGGTGATCGGACGGTCGATCATGTCGAGGGGCGTATTGAGCCGTGGCAGGGCGGAGCGGAGCTTTACCTCCATGATCCCTCCCAGCACCATTCCAAGGATGATCGGCACGATGGGTAGGTTCAGCCGTTTTAGGATCAGGCCCAAAACGCCGAATCCGGCAGCAATCATGCAATCTGTCAACGAATTCCGCAGCGAATAGACCCCGACGAACGACAGAAGAAGGATCAAAACTCCCAAAAAGCGCGTGGGCACACGGATGATCTTTGTCAGGAGGTTCGTCGAGAACAACAAGAAGACCATCACGATCACATTGAGTAAGATGAGTGCAAAGTAGAGGGCATAGACCAGATCAATATTATTCTGAAAGAGCTGCGGGCCCGGGATCACGTTGTGAACATAAAAGACAGAAAGCATCATCGCCGTTAGGGCCTCTCCGGGGATGCCAAGGGCCAGAAGCGGGATCATTGCAGCCGCAGGCACCGCGTTATTCGCCGCCTCCGACGCAATGAGACCTTCGGGTGAGCCCTTGCCGAAACGTTCAGGATCTTTCGACGTTTTCTGGGCGTAGGTGTATGACATGAATTGCGCGGTAAACTCGCCCGTTCCGGGGATCATGCCGAGAATGACACCAAAACCGGACGCCACCGTCGCCACGCGTTTGTGCCCCAAGAGTTCCTTTATGCCTGCCCCCAAACGACCGCTGATCGGCTTGGCGTCAGGTGAATTGTCCGGTGCGGTGAGGAGAAAGAACGCCTGACTGAGGGCAAACAACCCAAGTACGACGACGATGAGGTTCACGCCCGAGGAGAGGAAGGACAACCCGAACGTGTAGCGCTGCGTATAGGTCACCGCATCGAGACCGACAGTTTGAAGGAAGATCCCGAACATCGCCAAAAGCCCGGCCGCAAAGATCTGCCCTCGGTGCGCCAGGATCACGAGAATGATGCCCAGCAAAGCCGCGAGAAATATCTCGCGCGATCCGAACATCGGCGCGACCAGCGCAAGCACAGGCGAGAGCAGGATCAGGCACAAAATGCCGAAAATGCCGCCCCAAAACGATGCGGAATAGGCCAGCGACACGGCACGGTGGGCCTCCCCTTTCTCGGTCATGGGATAGCCATCATAGGAGGTCAGAGCGTTGACCGCGGTCCCCGGCGTGTTGATCAAAACCGCGGGGATTGCCCCTCCATACATGGACGAGCCGTAGATCCCGAGGAGCATCGTCAGCCCGACGATTGGATCGAGGGAGAATGTTGCCGGCAACAAGATCGCGATGGCCACCGCCGGCCCGACACCCGGGATCGCGCCGATGATCACGCCGCCAACGGATCCGATCAGAAGTGCGAGCATCACGTCCCATCGAGCGAGCATTTCCAATCCGGCGAGGAGGCTTTCCATCAGGCGATCCGATCAGAAATGGGTCAGCATGATTTGGCGTAACCCGTCGGGTAACCAGTCATAGACGAGGCCGGCAGGCAGATTGACCTTGAGAAGCGTCTTAAACAGCAGAACGATCGCAACGGCAGAAGCAGCGGCGGCACCCAGAAATGCCGGGCTGCGATAGCCAGCCCGCCAAGTCAGTGCGACCGCGAATATGATCGTGTTCGGGAGATAGCCGAGATAGGGAGCCGCGGCGGCATAGGCCACGAACCACGCGGCATATTCAAGCGAAGACACCCAAAGCCACACCTCCTGCCAGCGGCCGCGAATGCGCTCGGACAGAGCAGAGCTCAACAGATGGAACGCCGCGAAGGCTGTCATCCCGATCAGCGACAGAGCGGGCCAAAAGCGCGGTTGCGCGAAGAGTTTGCCTCCGTTGTGCCATTCCGTCTGATCCGCGATCTGCGACAGAAGAAAGACCGATACCAAGAGTGCGAACCAGGCGAACACGATGTCACCGGGGCGCCTGTAGCGCTTGAAGAGGGATTGGAGCGTTTTGACGCGAGGCATGTCGTCGTCCAGTCGGAGGCATGATCGCGGCCGGGCGGAAGAAGACCGCCCGGCCGCAAGGGAGTTTTGTTAGTTGGCGATCATGCCTTCGATGCGGCCCATCGTTTCGATGTCCTTCTGGATTTGTTCGACCACCTGGCCAGCCGGTTGCCAGTAGACCAGCGCCCCGGTTTCGGCCGCCAGCGCCTGTGCACGATCCGACATCATCGTCTTCTCGGCCACGGCGGCGATCTTGGCCTGCACGTCTTCCGGCGTGTCCTTGTGGACGAAGAGACCGTTCCAAAGCGCGACATCGAGATCGGGTGCCAGTTCGGCCACCGTCGGTGCATCCGGCGTCAGACCAATCCGCTCGGACCCAATCGAAGCCAGCACTTTGACGTCATCGAGGCAGGGGAGAATAAGCTGGAGCGTTGTGTTGATCACATCGACATCGCCAGACGCGAGCGTGTTGCAGTCCAGCGCGTCAAATGGCGCATCGGAGGCATAGGCAAAGCCCATGTCCTTGGCGAGGCCCATGGTGACCTGCGTCGGCACAAGGGGCGCGCCGAAGTGACCGAGCACTACGTCATTGTCTTGAGCGTGCGCGGCCAGTTCTTCCATCGAGCTGTAAGGCGCGCTCCCGCTGGTCGCGATCACGAACGGATAGGTCAGGAAATTGCCGAGCGGCACGAAGGGATCGGGGTTGAGTTCCGGAATACCAATCTGCGGACCCACGACGGGGATGGCTATAATGAATGACCCGATGGTGTAGCCGTCGGCGGGCGCATTCGCGACTTCGATCGCGCCAGGAAATGGCCCTCCGCCACCGCCAGGTTTGTTCACGACCGCGGTTGGGACGCCGTAGGCCTCGGAAAAGTCTTCGGCGATCATGCGGGTCAGCACGTCTTCCAGATCACCCGGCGGCCAGGGCACGACAAACTCAACGGGCTTCTCTGGATATTCGGCCAGTGCGGGCCAAGCGACCGCCGAAACGGCTAACGCGAGCGCCGCCACTGATGTCTTGAGGTTTGTCATTCTTTTCTCCCACGCATTGGTTCACATTATGAACCGTCATTTTATAAAAAAGTTGTCTTGTTAATCATCTTATGTCAAACATTTTTTGAATTCGAAGAGGATGAAGCCCTAGAGATGTCGTCCGTTTCCAAAGCAATGACGCTCTTGAACCACTTCTCGGAGGCGCGACCAGAAATTGGTCTTTCGCAGCTTTGCCGGATGGCCGGGCGCGACAAGGCCACCACCTATCGGCATCTCCAAGCCCTTGAGACGATTGGCTTTATCGAACAGAATCGGACGACCAAACACTACCGTTTGGGGCCTGCGTTTCTCCATTTCGCCCATGTCAGAGAAGCAACCGTCCCGCGGAAGGACGCGGCCAATACTGCACTGAGGGCTTTGGCCAATGTCACAGGGGAAACGGCCCATGTCACGGTTCTATCGGGCACGACGCTTTACGGATTGTGCGCATGCGAGTCGCCCCATCACGGCATGCGCGCCGTGATCGACATCAACATCTTTCCGCTCCACGCCACCGCGTCCGGCCTCTGCGCCCTGGCTTTTGGCCCCCCCGCGCTCTTCGATGCCGCAACCGCAAACCTGACCGGTTTCACACCGGCCACCCCAACCACGGCGGACGAACTGACGAGCGTCATAGAACGCACCCGCGCAACGGGCTTTGCCTGCGCAGATCAAAGCTACGAAAACGAAGTCCAAGGAATTGCGGCGCCGATCTTCGACCACACAGGCCTTTTGGCGGGCGCGGTCGCTGTGGCGTCGGTCGCGTCGCGGTGCACACCTAGCCTGGAACAAACAATCAAAGCCGAATTGATCCTTGCGGCGGGCGACATCAGTCGAAACTGGGGCGGCACGATCCCGACTGCCATCGAGGCCGCGTGGGCCCGGTCGGTCAAACTTCCAAATGTTATGGATGCCACAGCATGAAAGATTCGAACTTCCTTAAGGAAAACAACGGCCGCCTGCTTTGGCATCCGATGACGTCCCCGCAGGACAGCGTCGATAACCCGCCGAAGATCATCACAGGCGCCGATGGCGTTTTCATCACCGACATCGACGGTCACCGGGTCGTCGACGGCGTCGGGGGTCTTTGGAACGTCAATCTCGGCTATTCATGTGGGCCCGTGAAAGAAGCCATCGCACGCCAGCTCGATACCCTGCCCTATTACTCGACCTTCAGAGGCACAACGAACGATGTCTCGATTGAGTTGTCCTATGAACTGAGCGCATTCTTCGGACCCGACGGTATGTCACGCGCGTTTTTCACCTCAGGAGGGTCAGATTCCGTCGAAACGTCCCTCAGATTGGCCCGGCAATATCACAAGCTCCGCGGCGAGGCCGGACGCACCAAGTTTCTGAGCCTCAAGAAGGGATATCACGGCACCCATTTCGGAGGCGCATCGGTCAACGGCAACGCGAATTTCCGAAACGCGTATGAGCCGCTTTTGCCTGGCTGCTATCACATCCCGGCGCCCTACACGTATCGGAACCCATTTAATGAGACGAATTCTGAGAAATTAGCGCGGCTCTGCCTCCAGGCCCTTGAGGACGAAATTGCGTTTCAAGGCGCCAACACGATTGCCGCCATGATTATGGAGCCGATACTTGGCGCCGGTGGTGTGATCCCGCCGCATCCCAGCTTTGCACCCGGCGTGCAGGAGATCTGCAACCGCAACGGCATTCTCCTAATCACCGACGAAGTTATTACAGCCTACGGGCGGACCGGGGCGTGGTCCGGCGCGCGGCTTTGGGGTGTTCAACCCGACATGATGGCTACCGCCAAGGCCATCACCAACGGTTACTTCCCGTTTGGTGCTGTCATGTTGGGCGAGCGCATGGTCGATGCATTCGAAGACAATCCAGAGGCCAAGATTGGTCACGGATATACCTATTCGGGTCATCCGGTGGGCGCCGCCGCCGCGCTTGCATGTCTTGCGGAAACTCAACGCCTGAACGTCACTGAAAATGCGGCCGCCCGGGGCACGCAGATCTATGAAGGGTGCAAAGCTCTCAAGGAGCGATACGACATCATCGGCGATGTGCGGGGAGGCTATGGTCTAATGACGGCCATCGAAATGGTCAGTGACCGGAAGACCAAAGCGCCTATCGACGCTTCTACGGCCACGACCATCCAGGAAGTGGCCTATCAAAATGGCGCCATGGTCCGCGTCTCTGGCCCCAATCTGATCCTTTCGCCGCCACTTGTCCTTTCCGAAGATCATGCATCCACCATCCTCACTGCGCTTGAAACTGGTTTCGCCGCTGTTTGAAAGACCCAGATATGACGCAAGACTATGTGGCCCTCCTGGGGACCAAAGGCGGGCCTGCCGTGCGCCCCGGATCGTCATTCCCAACCTCGAACCTCTTTTGCCTCAACGGTCAGCAGATCGTCGTCGATTGCGGGCTTGGAGTGACGAGGGGTTTGATCGGCCAAGGTATGCAACTGAAAGACATATCCTTGATTTTCATCAGCCATCTGCATTCGGATCACTACTTGGAACTCGGTCCATTGTTGCACACGGCGTGGACGGCCGGCCTCAAATCCCATGTTGATATCTACGGGCCTGAAGGGCTCGACATTTATTGGAGCGGCTTTCTGGTCTCGATGAAGGCCGACATCGATTTGCGGATCGAGGATGAAGGGCGACCTGATTTGCGCGATCTCGTGACGTTTCACAAAATCGACGCGGGCCATGTGATGGAACGGAATGGCATATCCGTCTCGGCGATCCGTACCGAACACCCTCCCCTCATCGACACCTTTGCGTTCTCGTTCAGGACCGATGTAACCCATGTGGTTTTTTCGGGCGATACAGCGCCGATAGAGGCGCTCGTGGAGTTTTCTCGCGGTGCGGACCTCCTGATCCATGAAGCCATGCTGGAAGCTGCATTGCCCGCCTTACTGGCGCGGGTCGGAAATGGATCGGACAAGCTCATGGCCCATTGGCTGCGCTCGCATACATATGCGCAAGATGCGGCGAAAGCGGCAACGAGGGCCGGCGTCAAACGCCTGGCCCTATCGCACCTCGTGCCATCGGACGATCCGAACTACGGCCAAGAGAATTGGAGGGATGCCGTCGAAGGCCATTGGGATGGTCCGCTGTTCGTCGGCCAAGATGGAATGAAAATCGAACTGTGACCTGAGCCCGCGGCCAAGCGAAGCAATGTGCAGAGCGTCCAGCCGTAAAACTCCAATTGGCGTGATCGTAATTCATTTCACACTTAGGCGCGGTTAGCTCACCAAAAGCGGCCCGAGAGCCCGGCCTCCAAGGATATGCACATGGAAATGGGGCACTTCTTGGTGCCCGTGGTCCCCGGCATTGGAAATCGCGCGGTATCCCTGGCCAGCCTCTCCGGGCGATACACCCGCCTCGGCCGTCACCTTGGCCAGCGTCCGATGAAAATCGACCAATTCCGCCTCGCTCGCCCGGGCGGCGAAATCGTCATATGCGACGTATTTTCCTTTCGGGATCACCAAGAGATGGACCGGCGCCTGGGGCCGGATATCGCGGAAAACCAGCGTGTGCTCGGTCTCTGCGACCGTGTCGTTGGGGATCTCATCTCTCAGGATCTTCGCGAAGATGTTCTCGTCGTCATAAGCATAGGCCATAGGCATTCCTCAATCGGCAAAAAGATGCGGGGTCTCAGCGATGGACTGGGCTGTTTCGGGTGTGACCGACAGAAACTTCGCTAGCGCGCGGGCGTTTTCGCCTGTTCCGGCCCGGTCACTGATCCGGTGATGATCAGGAAAACGTGCGTCGCGGAGTTGGTCAATCTCGGCCGTCACGTCATTTCTGATGGTTGGCAAGAGCCGGGTGATGGTCTCTTCCGAGGTGTGCTCACCCGCAAGCCCCACCCGGCGCGCATGGCCCAAAAGGTAGGCGTCCGAGAAGGTGCACTCTATCTCCAAAAGCCGCGTTTCAGACCGGTCCGCGTAGAAATCCTTCACCAGATCGAGATTGGACGGGTCGAGGCAAATCAGCATCCGGTCTGTCTCGTAATAATCAAATAGCATCCGCAGGAGGGCTCTCCGATGGCGGGCCCGCTTGGCAAGGCTTTCTTCGATCCCGCCAAGGCCGGGGAGGTTCGGCCCTTCTTCGTCGAAAACATATTCGAGTGCGGGAAGGTTCGAATGGGCCGAGACCTGCTCGATCAGACGCCGGGCCACGTGCCATTTTTTGCAAGTCACAATCATCAATTCCCGGTCGCGGCCGATTGTGGCGTCCCGCTCCCAGAACCGCGGCGCAAAGCGCTGCCCGACCCGACCGCGCCCGGTCAAAAATGCATAAAGCCGGCGCCCTTCGTCTGATATGTCGATCTTCGCGCTCTCATCGGCAAAGAGCCGGCCGAGGCGGTCCTTGAGCTCAAAGGCCTCGGGGCTGATCTTTCTAGCGAAGAGATAATCCTGGCCCACCAAAAGATCGTAATGGTCATTGTAAAATGTCACCGGCATTCCGTAATCGGAAAAGATGAGAAATGTGGGCGTCCGGTTTAGGATCTGATCGCCCGGCACGAGATGGCGCGCCAATGTCTGAAAAAAGATCTCGTCTGGAATCCAAGTCCGGCGGAAAAACCGCACGACATCGGGCCGCTTTGACGCAAAATCGAGGATCGCCTCCACCGTCGGGCGCCGGAGGCACCACCATTGGGAGCCGATCATCAATTCGATATCGGCGGGCGTTTTGCGTGTCAGCCCCAAACGCTTTTGAAGGTCAAAGGCCGCGTAAAAGGCACGCTTCTGGTTCCGCTCGTTAAAGTAATGGCGGTAAATCACCCTCTCTTCGCGAAACCCGGTCCGGATCCAGCCCGATTTGAAGAAATCGTGGCTCTCGATGAAGTCCGCGTCATGGGAATCGAGGTAATCATGCATCCAACGCGCCGACTTCGTCGGCATGCAATCACCGGAAATGAGGTAGAAATGGCTCGCATCCTGGAAGGCGCGTTCGGCGGCAACGAGGCCCGCCAGCGTCGCTTCCACGAGGCTCCATTCTCCCCAGCCGCAGGCGATGCGCGTTCCAGCCATCACCACCCGGTCATTGGTCGCGAGCGCGGACGTTAGCGTGCTGTGGTCCTGGTCGGACCCGTTCCGGTCAAAATGCACTGCCACGTAATCGCCGGCCGCCGCCAGCCGCTCGGCCTGGGCGATCACCGCATCGGCGTCTTTGTGGCAAAGAAGGATGAAGGCGATCCGCGCCATGCCCTGTTTCGACTGCCCCTCACCGGCTGTTGACCATCCGCGTCGTTAAGCTCTTATTCCTGAACGAGGATTGAAGAGGCAAGCGTTTTGGGGTTTCCCTGGGCCTAAGAGGCAGGAAAGGGCGGGGCCGGCATGGGTTTTCCCGGCACTTGGATGACCGAGAGTGGCAGCGTGCTCTACCGCGTCGTGCCGAAATGTGCCTGCTCCACCATCGGCCAAGTCCTTTACTACTCAGACCACGGTGACTTTTTCGACGGTGATATCCATGATGCCAAGGACGGGCTCCATAAATGGGCCCAAGCCGATAGCCAGCAACTGATCGAATCCGCCGTTAAAGGCGGGAAGACCGTCGCCTTCACCGCCGTGCGCAACCCCTATTCTCGCATACTGTCTTCGTTTTTCGACAAAATCTGCGGCATCCAACGCAATGGCAAACGCTACCGCGGCAATCTCGTACCAATGCTCATTCAGAAATACGGGGTTGATGTGGGCGGGCCTCACGGGGAGGACGACTTCGACCAAGTTGCCTCGTTCCGCCGGTTTCTCCTTTTCGCGCGCGACACGATTCGCTGGAAAAAACCCATGGAGCCTGACATCCACTGGTCGGCCATGTCGGGCCATGTCTCGACATTCATTGCGAATGGCGGCCGCTATGATGCGATCTTCTTCACGGAGCGCTTCGCGGAAGGCATGGCCGATGTGCTGGGTGGGATCGAGACCCGCCACGCTGTCGATCTCGACGCGATCCCGCGCTTTAACGAAAGCGAAGGTCACGGCCCCAAACGGGTTCATCCGGTGGAGGCGTATTTCGACGATCTGTCGCGCCACCTCGTTTACGAGATCTACAAGCGGGACTTTGAACTCTTTAAGTACGACACCGATCCGGCCAACCGCCTGCCCCGGGGTGAGATCGACCTAGACGAGGTCCATGCCAAGCTAGGACGATAGGCTCCGGGCGTAGGATCGCACCAAAGAAAGGCGCGCCTGACTGGAGACTCGCCCCCCACGGCCACACGTTTTGTTAACCACAATTGTGCCGCGCTCTTTCCCGGCGCGCACCAATCCCCGGCGCAAAGCGGGCAATGTTGCGGCAAAACAGGCATGCCGCCACCTTTCGGACAGGTTTCCACCACACTGGCTCCCAAGAATGGCGCGATGCTCACCACGATTGGGGTGCCCACTAAAGTTGAAGGCCGTAACCGCGTGTTCGATTTACTGGTTTCCGACAGCCTCCGGCTGCTGCACCTCCTTGCCGTCGCGATCGGGTTTGGCGTCGCAATCGAATCCGAGATCTACATGATATGTCGGCGGAAATCGCCGATATCGCACGGAATGATTCAAAGTCTCCACCATCGCCACCGGATCGTTTTGATCGCGGTCGGCGCCATGTGGGTCACCGGGTTCGCGCTGATCGCGCTCCGAACCGGTCTCCAGCTTTCGGCCTTTACGCCGAAACTCTGGGCCAAGCTCTCGGTGGTTATGATCCTTACGGCCAACGCCGCACTTATCGCCGAAGTCGCCCTTCCAATGCTCAAGAGCTTTGATGGGAAACGCTTAGGCGATCTTCCGATCCAGGCCCAAAGGGCGCTTTACTCCGTTGCTGGGATATCCGCGGCAAGCTGGTTTATGGCGTTCACCCTAGGTTCGAGCGTTATCCTAAAAACCGGCCCAGCGCCTTTATTCCAGATCGTCCTTCCGACCGTCTATATCGCTGGGATTTTGGCCGCCAATCTGGTTGCCGGAAGGGTCTTTTCCGGTTCGGGTCAATCGGTCCACGCCGCCGACGTCGGCGAAGCTGTCCGGCGGCGGGAAGCGGCCAAGGTGGCGGATGCGGCGGCCCGTGCAAAGCCTGGGTCGCTTCGCCGTGCCGTACGCAGCATCAGAGGTGGGGTCGAGACTGTGTTCGGACGCGTTGGCGAGGTGTTGATCCACGAGAAACCGCAGACCATGCCCAAATTGCCGCCCCGCGCCATGCCTATGGCCGACAAGGTGCGTCGCCGGGTCGAAGCAGCGATCCCGAAACCTCCGCTTAAAAAGTCAGAGCCGCCCTCACCCCGGGCCGCCGCGGTGGCCGAAGCGTTGCTCCGCCGGGCCGAAGCGGTGGCTGAACGGACGGATAAGGGTCGCGCGCCGGTAGCGGAAAAGGCCGCTGCACCAGCGTTGAACCGGGACGCGGCCAGGCCACCTGCCCGTCCGGCCAAACCTCAGCAGTCCAGACCAGAGCGGACTGTTGCCGAAATCCGCGCCTCAGATCTCGCCATCGCATTTGCAGACAATAAGCCCACCACGCCACGGCTGCGCCCAGAGGCGCCCGGCGCCGACAAAGAAGACGCCCGCCGCCGCCTTGTCGCAGCCACCAAAGGGCTCGCCTAGTCGGCCTGGGTCTCAGACGAGCCCGGCCTCTTCAAAAAGCCCAGCCAATGGAACATTGGGCCGCGCGCCCACATGTCCGATCACTTCTGCGGCGGCTACGCATCCCATCCGGCCCGAGGTTTCAAGATTGCGACCAGTTGCGATGCCGTAAATAAAGCCGGTCGCGAATTGGTCGCCTGCCCCGGTCGCATCGACCGGAGTCACTGGTGTCACCGGCACGTCGACCCGGTTCCCCTCGCCGAAAAGGACCACCGGGTCGCCGGAACGGGTGCAAACCACCAGAGGACAGGCTTTGACCGCCTCGGCCAGGGCATTGTCGAGATCGGTGTCATAGAGCGCTTCCCATTCATGGGAATTGCCGATGACGAAATCGAGGTCGCGGACGAGGCGCTGGAAATCGTCGCGGTGACGGGTGGCACAGAACGGGTCCGACAGAGCGATCCCCGCCTTCCCTCCCGCCGATCGGCAAAGGCTTGCGGCGCGTTCGAAAGCCTCCTTGCCCTTGGGCTTGTCGTAAAGATAGCCTTCGAGAAAAAGGATCTTGCCGCCGCCGGCCACCACATCGGCCACGTCTTCGGGGCCGAGCTCGGCGGAAATCCCAAGATAGGTATTCATTGATCGCTCACCGTCAGGGGAGACGAAGATCATTGACCGTGACGTCGGCAATTCGCCTCCTGCAACCGGTGCATTCACAAAGGCGCAGCCGATTTCTTCCATTTCGGACGCGTAGAACTGGCCCAGCGCGTCGTCCCACACCCGGCCAATAAAAGCCGTCTTGAGCCCGAGATTGCCAAGGCCGGCCAGGGTGTTGGCCACTGACCCACCGGCCAATTGGGCCCGTTCCGCCATGGCCGCATAGAGCATTTCGCCCCGTTCGCGCTCCACAAGCTGCATGATCCCTTTTTCGATTCCCATCAGATCGAGAAAACTGTCATCGGCTTCCGCCAAGACATCGACGACCGCATTGCCGATGCCCACCACTTCATAGGTTTTCGTCACGCACAGGCCTCCTTGCACCCCACCAAATCCGATATCAGGCAGAGATCGCATTTTGGTTTACGCGCGGTGCAGATATACCGGCCGTGAAGAATGAGCCAGTGGTGGGCATGCTGCTGGAATTCGACCGGCACATGGTCCTCGATGGCCCGCTCCACCGCGTCGACGTCTTTGCCAGGCGCGATGCCCGTCCGATTGCCGACGCGAAAAATATGGGTGTCGACCGCCTGGGCCGGGTGGTGGAACCACATATTGAGCACCACGTTGGCCGTCTTCCGCCCCACGCCGGGGAGCGATTGGAGCGCAGCCCGGCTGGACGGAACCTCGCCGCCGTAGTTTTCCACAAGGATCCGAGAGAGTTTGACGACGTTTTTGGCTTTATTGCGATAGAGCCCGATCGTCTTGATATGCTCGATCACGCCCTCCTCCCCAAGGGCGAGCATCTTTTCCGGCGTGTCGGCAATCTTGAAGAGCGTCGCGGTGGCCTTATTGACGCCTTTGTCGGTCGCTTGCGCCGAAAGGGCGACGGCGACAACGAGGGTGTAGGCATTGGTGTGATGAAGTTCGCCTTTGGGCTCGGCTTCAGCGGTGCGGAAGCGCTCGAAAATTGCGTGCATGCTTCCGTAGGGCAGTTGCTTGGCCATGGATCCCCCACATGTGGCTTGGCGCCGAACGATCTAGGGTCGCCGCTTGCCGTGCCCACATAAATCACCTGCGCCGACCGGTGGGAACCACCGGGCATCCCGCGGCCGCCGGCGGGGGATCCTCCCCCACCCGCGGCCGAGCGATGGCCTCCGCAACATGTGTCAATGCATTGGAATAGCTCTGTCTATCTAGATACCAGGCTAACAACCCAGCGCTCAGGCCGTTTCACGCAAGAACCGGGTCGCGGTCCGACCGCCCTATCCCTAATCTCCTCTTCAAAGGAGCCCAGCCATGTCCGAAACCCTGCCCGACCTTCCCCTCGAACAGCATTATTACTGGAAGCTCATGCGCCGGGCGATCGAGCGGATTGACAGTGCTGGCGGGCGCGACCTCGCTCTCGAAGACATTGCCGCCGAGGTGGGCCTCTCGCCCTCCCATTTCCAACGCGTGTTCTCCCGCTGGGCCGGGGTCAGCCCCAAACGGGTCCAGCAATATCTGACGCTCGACCACGCAAAGGCGCTCCTCGCTGAGCGCCACACCACCCTCGACACCGCCGACGCGGTAGGCCTTTCGGGAGGGGGTCGGCTCCACGACCTTTTCCTCCGCTGGGAGGCCATGAGCCCCGGGGAATTCGCCCGCAAAGGCGAAGGGCTGACAATTTCCTATGGCTGGTGGGACGGCCCTTTTGGCCGCACGCTTGCCATGGCCACCGACCGCGGCCTGTGCGGGCTCGCCTTCAGCGAGGAAGTGGGCGATGGCGCTGCCATGGACGACATGACATCGCGCTGGCCCCGGGCGACATTTGTCGAAAACGCGGAAGCTGTCCTTCCCTATCTTGATGGGGCGATGGGAGGCGATCCAACGAAGCTGCACCTCATCGGAGCCCCGTTCCAAATCAAAGTCTGGGAGGCGCTCATGCGGATCCCGACAGGGCATGTGACCACTTATTCAGATATCGCCCAAGCCATCGGCGCGCCGAAAGCCGTCCGGGCAGTGGGAACGGCCGTGGGTCGGAACCCGGTCTCATGGCTCATCCCCTGCCACAGGGCGTTGCGGAAATCCGGCGGTCTTGGGGGCTACCATTGGGGTTTGCCGGTCAAACGAGCCATTTTGGCCTGGGAAAGCCTCGACGCCGATGCCGCTCGCGAAAGTGCGGCCTAAGGCAGACCAAAGAAAGAGGCACCGGATCAGGTCTGAGGCCTCCGGAACGCTCCCCTGGAATCGCCCTGCCGCTATCCGATAGCGTACAAAACCCCTAAAATTCGGCGCCTTTCCGCCGCGTCGCACCGGCCCTGTCATAGCATAACAGAGGCGCCTTCCGTATATCTCCGCCCAATTCATCAGCCATCCAACCAAGGACCACAGGCATGAAATTCAAGACCAAGTTCACCCTCGGGGTTGCAGCGGTAATTGGGCTGGCCGCTTGTACCCCGGAACCTTTCGACCCATCCGATCCCAACCGGAACACCCGGGAGGGTGCGATCGGCGGGGCGCTCGCAGGCGCTATTGCGGGCCTTGCCCTTGATGGGGGCGGCTCGAAAGCCGACGGCGCGTTGATCGGCGCGGCGGTGGGTGCGGGCGTCGGCGCGGCCATCGGCGCCGATCTCGACCGCCAGGCACGCGAGCTTCGGAACAATCTCGACAATGAGATCGACGTCATCAACACTGGCGACGAATTGATCGTGCGCATGCCAAACGATCTTGTCTTTGCGTTCGACAGTGCGGCCGTCCGCTCCGATCTCCGCCAGGACCTATTCGTTCTCGCCGAGAGCCTTAACAAATATCCCGAAACCAACATACAGATCGTCGGCCACACCGACAATGTAGGCTCGTTCGAGTATAACCGGAACCTCTCGCGCCAGCGGGCCGAAGCGGTGGCCTCGATCCTCCGCCAGGGCAACGTGTCCTCGAGCCGGCTCCGCACCTTCGGCGCCGGCTATGACCAGCCAATCGCGTCCAATCGGACGGCCGAGGGCCGGGCCTCCAACCGGCGGGTCGAGATCACCATCCGGCCGAACGTCTAAGGGCCTTCGCCGCAATCCGGGCGCCCCAGCCATTTGGTTGTGGGCGCCCGGCACCGGGCGTATCCTCACAAGTGTTCTGAGGCCCGCCCATGCCATTCGAAAAAATCCAACCCGAAAAGCTCTCGGGCGGCGTTGTCCGCCAGATTGAACTGTTGATCCTCGAAGGCATTCTTCGCCCCGGTGAGCGGCTCCCGGCAGAACGGGAATTGGCCGAAAGGATGGGCGTGTCGCGCCCGAGCCTCCGCGAAGCGGTGGCCGATCTTCAAACAAAAGGGCTTTTGACGGCCAAGGCCGGGTCAGGGATCTACGTGGCCGATGTTCTGACCTCAGCCTTCTCGCCGGCCCTTGCCTCACTTTTTGCCGAGCATGACCGGGCCAAGCTCGACGTCCTCTCCTTCCGACGCGACATTGAAGGCCTCGCCGCAGAACGCGCTGCACGCCAAGGATCCGACACCGATCTTGCGGTCATCGCCGAGATCTTTGCCAAGATGGAGAACGCCCACGGGGCAGGCGACGCTGAAGCCGAGGCAGCCCTCGACGCCGAATTTCATCTGGCCATCATCGAGGCGAGCCACAATGTGATCATGATCCACATGATGCGGTCGATGTATGACCTTCTCCATCAGGGCGTGTTCTTCAACCGCCAGATCATGTTTCGGCACAAAACAACTGCGGATACACTCTTAGATCAGCACAAATCGATTAACGCAGCGCTCCAAGCCAGGGACGGTGCGCGGGCCCGGGCGGCCCTTGAAGACCATATCGAGTATGTCGAAACCCAGGTGAGCGACCACCGCCGGGCAGAAGACAACGAACACGCCGCGCGGCGCCGACTGGAGCATGAGAAAAGCCGTTAGTTCTAAATAATGCGTCCTAAAAGCCTTCCGCCGGTCGGCTACAGCCCGTCAGGCCTTTGGAAATGGGGATCACTCAGACCCCAATGCCCGGGCCTCAGGCCTCCGCGGTCGCTCCGGACCCTTCGTCTTTCAACAAGAGCCCCAGCGCCACCAAAGTCAGCGCCACACCGCCCAAGACAAGTCCCGTCGGCGCACCGTTGCCCAATGCGATCTCCCAGAGGATCACCCAAGCCGGAGTGAGATAGGTGTAGGCCATCACCTTGGCCGCCGGGAGCCGCAAGGACGCGACCGCCAAAAGGCAGGAGCTCCCAACCGTTGCAAAAACGGCGATATAGGCAAGCGTGATCCAGACGATTGCAGGGAGTGCCGTCCAATCGGTGGCCACGATCGGACCCGCAGCCAAGGGGCTGAGTGCCACAAATGCAGCGATCAAAACACCCGCGGTGAACGGCAATATCGCCTCGCCCCGGTTCACCGCCCTGACGACGGGAATGTAAATCGCGTGGGAGACACAGGCGAAAAAGAAAATCGCCTCACCTCGGCCGATCTCAAATCCGAGGAAAGCCGAAAGGTCGGCCCGAAAAATCACCCAGAGCGCCCCTACGGCGCCGATTGCTAAAGCCAGCGCCATCCGACCGGTGGTCACTTGACGAAGAAGAACCCAACCCGCGATGCCCGCAAGGATCGGTGTCAGCGTAAAGACCGCAGCGAGTGACACCGGCGGGGCATACCGGAGCGCCCAGAACATCCCGACGAAATATGCGGCATAGAGCGCACCGAGTGTCAGGTAGCGCCAAAGCGCCTGAAACCGAAGCGCGGCGCGGCCATGGACCATGAGAACAAGGCCGGCCAAAAGGACAGCGGCCAGGAAAAACCGCGCCGCCATAAAGGCCCTGGGATCGATCGCATCGGTCGCCATCGCGCCGAGGGAAAAGCTCCCTGCCACCAGGGCCGAAAAGGCCAACATTGCAATATGGCCTTCCCTGGCCGCAGTGGCACTCACCAGTTTTTGGCCTCGTCTTTCAAGAACCTCAGGAAAGCCTGAACCTTTGTTGTCCGGTGGAGATCCACATGGGTCACCAGCCACAAGGGCGCGCCCCAATCGTCCTGGGGTTCAAAGAGCCGCACAAGCTCGGGATACCGTTCAGCCTCCCAGCAAGAGACAAACCCGATGCCGATGCCCGCAAGGATCGCGTCACGCAATACCGCCTGGTCGGTGCCGCGGAAAACGATCCGTTCGGCGGGCACATTGGCCCGAAGCCAGCGATTGAACGGCGCCCGCGACTCGCTGTCGAGGCCGACGAAGGTGTGACTGGCCAGATCGGCGGCATCCTTCGGTTGGCCATAGGCGGCGATATAGCCTTTGGACGCGTAAAGCGAGATGGTCTGTGTCACGAAGGGTTGGACCACATTGTCGGGCTGTTCCGGCGCCGCACCGGCGCGTATGGCCACATGGGCCTCGCCGTATTCGAGGCGGAGCACTTCCTCGCCGGTGACGTAGCGGATGATGAGTTCGGGGTGGTCTTCCTGGAACCGGGTCAGCACAGGCGTCAGCCGGACCGAAGCGGATGGAAGCGATGTCACCACCAGCTCCCCAGAAACCTGCCCGCCCCGGCCTTTGATCCGGCCAACAAGTTGCGAAAATTGGTCATCGGTAGCCTGGGCCACCTGCAATAGATCCTCGCCCGCCTCGGTTGAGGTGTAACCCCTAGCATGGCGCTGAAAGAGCTTCACGCCGAGCCGCTCTTCTAAAGCGTCCACGTGGCGGATCACAGTCGCGTGGTGGACCCCCAAAGCCTCCGCCGCTCCGCTCACCGTTCCGAGCCGCGCCACGTGATAGGCCGTCCTGATCTCGTCCCAAGTCCCGAGTGACATCGAGCTCCCCTTATTCCCGATTACTGCACATGTACGGTTGGAAGACGCCCAATTCAAACCCCCACGCACGGTTCTATGTTGGCTCCTGACACAAAAAAACGGAGCCCTTCCATGACCACCAAAATCCTCAAGATTGACTCCTCCGCACGCACCGAAGGATCGGTGTCCCGCCAACTTACCCAGTCGATTACTGAAAGGCTCTCTGCCCAAGGGCCGGTCGACCTCACCACCCGCGATCTTTCCAGCGGTGTCCCCTTCATTGACGGCACGTGGATCGGCGCAAATTTCACGCCAGAAGGCGATCGAAATGCGGCCCAGCTAGATGCGCTCGAGACCTCGAACGCCCTCGTAGACGAACTCAAAGCCGCAGATATCGTCGTGATTGGCTTGGCGATGTATAATTTCTCGGTGCCTGCTGTTCTCAAAGCCTGGATCGACCAAATCACGCGGGCGGGTCAGACCTTCCGCTACACCGAAAACGGCCCCGAAGGCCTTTTGGAGGGAAAACGCGCCGTTGTCGCCGTGGCCACAGGAGGGACCCAGGCCGGGTCCGAAATCGACTTTGCCACCGGCTATATCGAATTCATCCTAGGCTTTGTCGGCATCAAAGACGTCACATTCGTTAACGCCGACCGGCTCATGGTTGACCAAGACGCCGCCATGAAAGCGGCCGCTGAACGGGTGGAGGCGCTCCGCCTGGTGGCCTAACAGCTATTATTGCGCCCCAAATTTAAGGCCCTGGGTCATGCTCGGGGCGGGTCTTTCAAAGAGCGCCCGCCCCGGACCTGATCTGGGGCCTCGCGTCTTTCGGCAGCGATTCAACGTCGGAAGAAAACGATTTGTTTAGAAATCGGTCGAAAAACAGGTCCTGTACCGGCCCGTGCCGTTTTGATGCCCCAAAATTGCCCGATTGGGCGGCAAGATCACGCCTATGAACAGCACCGTTGTCCACCTCTCCACGATCCGCCCCCGCGAGACCCGATGGGTCGAACCGCGGGTCTCCTTGGCCATTTTTAAGGGCGGAACATCCCTCGTGATGGAGCTTGGTCGGGCCGCTTAACTGTTTTTTAACGCCCACAACGAACGCTTCGGACCTATGAAGGTCGTGGGAACATCAGAGCGCCTTGGAATAACGATACCGGCCAGATCGATGTCTATGGGCGCGGCTCTGATTTGGTCAGCGGCCGCCTTTGCTCTCTTAGCCTCGGTCTTTGACGCTCAATTGCTCGGGGGGATAGCAGCGCTTGGGCTTTCGTGGCTTCTGCCACGTCTCGGCACCCGGACACTCCTCATCTTTGATCGAACGAAAGACCGGATCGAGATCAACCGGATCAATCTTTTGGTCCATGATCACTACCGGCGCAGGCTGAGCGATCTTAGAAGTATCGATATGGCCGAGGAACCCAAAGGGCATCATGCCCTTGTTCTCAACTTCGACAGCGCGCCGGGCCGGATCCGCTACGTGCCGCTTCCGCCAGATGCCCAGCCGCAGGACACTGGCCCCATGATCGACAAGGCCAGGGCCTGGCTCGCCACACCGAGCTTGACTTAATCTCTGCCATCGCCCACATGGGCGCACTCATCGGAAGCGTCTGAGCTTCCGGTCCGGCACTCTTTGCCGGATCGCCCCCCACCAGCGAGGATTCGCCCGTGGGGGCGCTTGGGGTTTGGGCGGTCCGGGCTTAGGTCTGGGCCAGAGTGCAACAAAGCCGGGAGGCCATGATGTTCGAAAATCTCTCCGAACGCCTCGGCGGCGTCCTCGACCGGCTGACCAAGCAAGGTGCGCTGTCCGAGGACGACGTCAAAACCGCCCTCCGCGAAGTCCGCGTCGCCCTTCTCGAAGCAGATGTTTCGCTGTCTGTGGCCCGCGATTTCGTCAAAGCCGTGGGCGAAAAGGCGACCGGCCAAGCGGTGACCAAGTCGGTCACACCGGGCCAGCAGGTCGTAAAAATCGTCCATGACGAACTGGTTCACGTCTTGGCCGGCGATGACGAAAAACCCGGTGAACTCAAAATTGACAATCCCCCCGCCCCGATCCTGATGGTCGGCCTCCAGGGCGGCGGTAAAACCACTACCACAGCAAAGCTCGCCAAGCGCCTTATGGAGAAAGAGGGCAAGCGTGTCCTGATGGCCTCCCTCGACACGCGCCGCCCCGCTGCCATGGAGCAACTCGCCGTCTTGGGTCAACAGATCGGCGTCGATACCCTCGCGATCATCCCCGGCCAAGACCCCGTTGCGATTGCCAAACGGGCTGAGGTCCAGGCCCGGCTCGGCGGTTATGACGTCTTTATGCTCGACACGGCGGGCCGCTTGTCGATCGATGACGAGCTCATGGGCGAGGTCGAGGCGGTTCGCGATGTCACCAAGCCGCGCGAAACGCTCCTCGTGGTCGACGGGCTGACCGGCCAAGATGCGGTCAACACGGCCGAAAACTTCGACGGCCGGATCGGCATCACGGGCGTCGTCCTCACCCGCATGGACGGCGACGGCCGGGGCGGTGCTGCCCTTTCAATGCGCGCCGTGACCGGCACCCCAATCAAATTTGTGGGGCTCGGCGAAAAACTCGACGCGCTTGAGACGTTTGAGCCTGACCGGGTCGCTGGGCGCATCCTCGGTATGGGCGACATCGTTGCTCTCGTCGAAAAGGCCCAGGAAACCATTGAAGCCGAACAGGCCGAGCGCATGATGAAGCGCTTCCAAAAGGGCCAGTTCAACATGAACGATCTCCGCCGCCAGCTCGAACAGATGCAGAAGATGGGCGGCATGGAAGGCATCATGGGCATGCTCCCCGGGGTGGGGAAAATGCAAAAGCAAATGTCCGAAGCGGGGGTCGATGACAGCATCATCCGCCGTCAGGTCGCGCTGATCAATTCGATGACGAAGAAAGAGCGCGCCAACCCCCAAATCCTCCAAGCCAGCCGCAAAAAACGCATCGCCAAAGGCGCGGGGCTTGAGGTTTCGGAGTTGAACAAACTCCTCAAGATGCAGCGTCAGATGTCTGATGTGATGAAGAAAATGGGCAAGATGGGTGGCAAGGGTCTGATGCGCCAAATGGGCGCGATGTTCGGCGGCAAAGGCGGTCCGTCTCAGGCCGAGATCGAGGCGGCACAAGTCCAGATGGCAAAGGGCGGCGGCTTGCCCGGTGGCCTTCCAGGCGGTTTTCCAGGCCTTGGCGGTCCAGGCGGCCCCCAACTCCCTCCGGGACTGTCCGGGTTCGGTAAGAAGAAATGAGGTTGCATGCGATCCTATGCGCGGGACTTCTTGCCGCGCCCCTGCCCGCTCTAGCCGACGGCAACACTATGATCGTCGTTGCAACATACCTCACAGGAGAAACCGAATGGTGCCCGGCCGAGCGCGGTATACCGGTTCGGCTCTCCGTTGACGGGCCGGATGTCCGCGTCATCGACAAGGTAAAACTCGGGACCGGCCGTTATGTTGAACGCCGCGGCGTCGAACGCACTGTGCTCCAACGCGACCCGCGCAAAGCGCCCGGCGCTGAGGAGATTGTCGCCAACTCACCAATCGGTCGCTTCATCGGCGAATTCGAGATTTGCGACTCGCTGTTCAGGAGCCGCGGCTCTGCAACATGGTCGGTCAAGCGCGATGGCAGCACGCTAGCCGGTGAGACCGGCGCAAGGATCACCCTTGGCACACTCGTCTATGGCGCGCCCTACTTTCGTCCGGTCGAAATCGGAGCGGAGGTCCTTAAAGCCTCGATGGAGAACCAGCTTCTTGAAAGCCTCGGTCCGGTCGAGATCACCCGCACCATCGAACGGAAGGCTCCATGATCTCCTGCACCGTCCGCTACGAAATCGATCCAGCGAAACTCGCGGAGTTCGAAAACTATGCACGCTTCTGGATGTACAAAATCCCGGCCATGGGCGGGGTCCATCACGGCTATCACATGCCCCATGAAGGCCCGAACGACATCGCCTATTGCCATTTCTCATTCGACAATCTCGCCGCCTATGAAGATTACCGCGAGAGAATGTGGGCCGATCCTGAGTGCAAACGCGCCTACGAATACGCTGAGAAAACCGCTTGCATCCGCCGCTACGATCGCTCGTTCACACGCCCGCTCTTCGATGGCGCCACACCGGAGACCTTGGGCCTATGAATGCCCCGGCCTATCCGCCCCCGTTGATCGAAACCGAACGGCTTCTGTTGCGCGATTTTCGTGCGGGCGATTTCCCGCTTTACCGCGACTATTACACCGGCGAACGCACCGACGGGGTCGGCGGCCCGTTGCCCGAAGAGCGGGTCTTTGAACGATTTGCTTCCATGATCGGCCATTGGACGCTCCGGGGGTTTGGTCGCTACGCCATCGCCGATGCCGCCCGGCCCGAAGGACCGGCATTCGGCCATGTGGGCCCGCTCCAATTCGGTGCTGAAGCCCCTCCAGAAATGACCTGGACCCTTTGGGACGCTGCGCGAACCGGCCAGGGCTACGCCGCCGAAGCGGCCCGGGCCGTTTTGAAAGACCTCTTCGCGAAAGGCTGGCCGAGCCTTATCGCACTCATTCAGCCGTCAAACCGCGCATCCGTTCGACTAGCCCAGCGTCTCGGCGGGCTCGAGGACGCAACCCGCGCCGCCCCGCGCCATTTCGCCGGCGCCAAAACCTTCGTTCTGACGCCGGAGGGTCTGGCATGAAGAGGTCCCAAGTCGCCGGTCAGGCGCATCTCAGCGCCCCTGAAACCCCGGCCAAAAGCGCGGCCTCTGGTCCAGCGCGTCGCGTCCCCTTCAGTTTGTCAGCCATCGCGCGGCAGCGCGGCCGTTTGATTGTCCCATGACCTCCTATCTCGCCGATACTCCGACGCTCACGACGGTGCGCCTGACCCTCCGAGCCCCAGTACTCGAGGATTTTGACGCGGCCGAGCGGTTCTATGCCACGGACCGGTCGGAATTCGTCGGCGGCCCATGCGACCAGGGCCAGGCCTGGCGGATTTACGGCCACGTGGTCGGCATGTGGGCGCTCAAGGGCTTCGGGATGTTTGTCTTTTGCGAGAAAGGCTCCTTGGCGCCTTTGGGGCTTGCGGGCCCTTGGGAGCCGGCCGATTGGCCCGAACCTGAAATCGGATGGTCGGTGTGGGAGCCCGAGGCAGAAGGCCGGGGCTACGCCGCCGAAGCCGCTCTCGCAGCACGGGGTTTTGCCTATGAGGTTCTCGGCTGGCCAAGTGCCGTGAGTTACGTCGACGCATCCAATACCCGTTCGGCGGCTTTGGCACGCCGCATGGGCGCGGTCCTGGATCCAGACGCCCCGCGGCCTCCGACGCTCTCTGGAGATCCCATCGACGTTTACCGCCACCCCGCACCGGGAGGTGGACAATGACCCTTCTGCCCCACGAGACCCCGCCGCCCCTCGGGCCTGCGGCGACCCTGGCCCAGGCCTTCCGGGCGCTTGTGCCGGTCATCGAGACCGAACGTTTGGTTCTCCGCGCCCCGGACATCGGGGACTTCCCGCTCCATGCCGAGATTTGCACTGGCCCCCGCGGCATCGGGCTCGGCGGGCCATTGACCCGCGAAGATGCCTGGTACGACTTCGCCCAGATCAATGCGACCTGGCTCCTAAGGGGCCACGGCTACTGGACCGTCACAGAAAGAACGTCAGGCGCGGCCATCGGATTTGTGGGCATCGGCTTTGAACCCGGTGACCGGGAGCCGGAACTCGGCTATTTCTTCGCCGCCGAAGCCGAAGGGCGGAGCCTTGCCGCCGAAGCCGCCGGAGCGGCCCGGGACCAGGGTTTCGGGCCTTTGGGATTGGTGTCCCTCGTAAGTTACATCTTCAAAACGAACGCGCGGTCCATTGCGTTGGCTAGACGTCTTGGCGCCGTTGAAGATACGCCCTCCGATTGGGAACACGTCGATTGCTTGGTCTATCGCCATCCCCACCCAGGGGCCCACGCATGACCTGGAGCCATTCGATGTGCCAATGCCGCCCAGACACGCTGGAGATCGCGGCTCATTGCAACGAAAGGGGGGCTTGCCATGGGCGATGACACCAGCCGCGCAGCCGAGCTTTTGGCTGGTCACCGGGCATCAATCGATCGGCTCGACGCTATCCTCGTTTATACGCTCGGCGAGCGGTTCAAACACACCCAGGCGGTGGGTCAACTCAAAGCCGAGAACGCCCTGCCGCCTTCGGATCCAGTCCGAGAAGCCACACAAATTGCTCGGCTCGAAGATTTGGCGCAGCGCGCCGATCTCGACCCTGAATTCGCCAAAGCTGTCCTGAAATTCATCATTCAGGAAGTCATCCAACATCACGAACGCCATCAGAATATCCAAGGAGATCAATAATATGGCTATGAAAATCCGACTCGCCCGAGGCGGGTCGAAAAAACGCCCATTCTACTCGATCGTCGCCGCCGACAGCCGCATGCCGCGGGACGGGCGCTTCATCGAGAAGCTCGGCACATACAACCCGCTCCTGCCCAAAGACAGTGAAGAGCGAGTGAAGATGAATATGGAACGGATCGAATACTGGCTCGGCCAAGGCGCGCAACCCACCGACCGGATCTCGCGCTTCCTAGAGGCCGCTGGAAAAGCCGATAAGAAAGAGCGGAACAACCCTCAGAAGGCTGAGCCGGGCAAAAAGGCCCAGGAGCGGGCTGAGGAAAAAGCCCAAAAGGCCGCAGATGCCGAAGAGGCAGCCAAAGCCCCGGCAGAAGAAGCGACTGAAGAGGCCCCGGCCGAAGCGGCCGCCGAGAAGGCACCCGAAGAGGCAAAGGAAGACGCTCCGGCTGAAGAGGCGCCCACTGAAGAGGCCAGCGAAGAGAAGGCCGAGTAAACGAGCCTTCCTATGTTGCGCATTGTCGGCCTCGTTTTCCTTCTGGCCCGCCCCGGCGTCTGGCTCTTGATCGGGACGGCTTTCCTTGCCGGCATTGCGGTTGAGCGAAGTCGGGCCCAGAACCGGTGCCTTGCCGGTTCGGGCACGTTTGCAGATGGGCTCTGCGTCGGCGTGGAGACGGCCCGTTGACCGGCCGGGTCTGTGTCGGAGCGGTGGCCGGCGCCTTCGGCGTCAGGGGCGAGGTGCGGCTGAAGTCCTTCACCGCCGACCCCGAAGCGATCGCGGCCTATGGCCCGGTCGCGACCGAGGACGGCGGAAATAGTTTTGACGTAACCCTCACACGGCCGGTCAAAGGCGGGTTCGCAGCACGGCTGACAGGTGTCATTTCGAAAGAGGCGGCCGAGGCTCTCAAAGGGACCCGGCTCTATGTCGATCGCGACCGACTGCCGGACACGGATGAGGACGAGTACTACCATGCCGACCTGATCGGGGTGGCCGTCCATGACACGGGCGGGGCCCTCCTCGGCCATGTGAAAGCGGTGCTCAATCACGGCGCGTCGGATCTTTTGGAACTCCGCCTCCCCGACACGTCGCAAACCGCGCTCCTTCCTTTCACCCGCGCCCATGTTCCCAACGTGGACCTGTCCGCGGGACGCATCGTGGCCGATCCGCCGGAAGGCCTGTTCTGAGCTGGACGGAACTGCGCAGCGACGCGTTTGCGTGTCTTCCAAGAATTAGGGCGATAGCGGCCCTGCTTGGCCACCCGGGCAGGTGCCACGTGATTGAGCGCCCTCCCGAGCCGTATGGGCTCAGATGCTGAAAAGGTTTGCATTGGGGGTGCACCACCCCCTAGGCATGAAAAAACCGAGACCTAAATGCCGCTCCCGCTGATCTTTATACTTGTGACCGTCGCCATTGATGCGATGGGCGTGGGTCTCATCCTGCCGGTGACCCCGGATCTCATACGCGAAATCAACGGCGGCAACCTGTCAGAAGCCGCCCTTTGGGGCGGGATCCTTGCGACGTCCTACGCGGTCATGCAGTTTATTTGTGGACCGGCGATGGGCGCCTTGTCAGACCGGTTTGGCCGCCGTCCGGTGCTCCTTCTGACCCTTGCCCTCCTCAGCCTCGATTACCTCGTGATGGCCGTTGCTGGCACGCTCTGGCTCTTGTTCATCGGGCGTATCGTTGCCGGGGTGGCCGCCGCCACCCAAGCCACTGCGTTGGCCTTTATCGCTGATATTTCAAAACCAGAAGAAAAAGCCGTCCGTTTTGGAATGGTGAGCGCTGCGTTCGGCCTAGGCTTCGTAGTTGGCCCCCTAATAGGCGGGCTGCTGGCCGAATTCGGCACCCGCGCGCCATTTTACGCAGCCGCTGCCATCTCGGCGGCCAATCTCGTTTTCGGATGGTTCGTCTTACCCGAGACGGTGACCGATCGGATCCGACGCCCCTTCGAAGTGGCGCGAGCAAACCCGTTTGGAGCGTTCGCAGCGCTCCGCCACTACCCAGCCATTTCGCGGCTCATGCTGATGTTCTTTCTCTACCAAGTCGCGTTCATGGTTTACCCGTCGGTCTGGGCGTATTTCACCCAAGCGCGATTTGGCTGGTCGCCCACGATGACCGGGATTTCGCTCGCTTCGTTCGGCCTCTCGTTGGCCCTTGTCCAAGGGGTTTTGATCCGGGGGATCCTGGCGCGGTTCGGTGACCGGATGACGGTGATCTACGGGCTCGGATTCAACGCCGTCGCCTTTTTGGCGATCGGTCTTGTGACGAACGGGACAGTCGCCCTGTTCCTGACACCCATAACCTCGCTTGGTGCGGTCGTGATGCCGGCACTCCAAGGCTTTTTGTCGCGCGCCGCGCCCGATGACGCCCAAGGCGAGCTGCAAGGCTTGATGTCGAGTGCGACAGCACTGGCCTTGATCCTTAGCCCATTGATCTCGACCAGCGTTTTCGCCGCCTTCACCCGCGACGAAGCACCGATCTTCTTGCCCGGTGCACCCTTCCTGGTCTCCATGCTCCTCATGGGCGCTTGCTATTTCGTTTTCATGGCACCGGAACGGCGGCAGAGCGCGTAAACCGACCTTTTCGCGTCGCAATCGGACGGGATTGGCAGAATGCGCTCACGCAGGAGGGTTGGAAGACTTTTCGCCGGAGGCGTCCCATGGCCAAGATCCTTGCCGCGGTTTGCCGCGCTTTTCGGGAGCCTCTCTCCATCGAAGAGATCGACATTCGGGCGCCGGAGGGGCGCGAGGTGGAAGTGAGCCTTGCAGCCTGTGCGATCTGCGCCTCGGATCTGGCCTTTATCAACGGAGCCTGGGACACGGACCTGCCAATGGTTTTCGGTCATGAGGCGGCGGGGCGGATCACCGGCCTCGGGCCTGGCGTGACCGGATTCTCTTTGGGAGATCCCGTGATCGTGACTTTGATCAGGTCCTGTTCGCAATGCGCATCCTGCGGGTCGGGTCGGCCAGTATCCTGTTCGGATGTGCCCGGGGTGCGCCCCGCCCTCACCGGGCCGTCCGGCGAGCCGATGGGCCAAGGCATGGCGACGGGGGCCTTTGCAGAGAAGGTCGTCGTCGATCAAAGCCAAATCGCCAAGGTCCCGGCCGACATGGATCTGACCGTTGCGAGCCTTCTATCCTGCGGGGTCATCACCGGGATCGGGGCGGTGGTGAATTCAGCTGGGCTTCGGCCCGGAGAAGATGCCGTGGTTATCGGTGCCGGTGGGGTTGGACTCAATACGGTCCAAGGCGCGCGGATCGCCGGGGCACGGCGGGTTGTGGCGCTCGATCTGAGCGAAGCCAAACTGGCGGCCGCCCGGGAGATGGGGGCCACTGACACGGTGCGTGCCGATCAGGGTGATCCTGCGGCGGCAGTCCATCAGATCCTCGGCCGCGGAGCCGATGCGGTTTTTGTGACCGTGGGCGCCCCAGCGGTGTATGAAAGCGCGATCGGGCACCTCGCTGCGTCTGGCCGGCTCGTGGCCGTGGGGATGCCGCCCGCAGGTGCTGAGATCCATTACGGCCCCGATCTCTTGGCCTATTACGGTCAAAAGATAATCGGGTCACGGATGGGCGATACGGTCTTGGCGCGCGACATTCCTTGGCTCGTCGATCTTTATGCCCAAGGGCGGCTCGAACTTGACGCGCTGATCTCGAAACGCTGGGCGTTTGACGAGATCAACGCCGCGATAGCCGATACTCAATCGGGAAGCGCAAGGCGGAATGTGCTTGTGTTCTGAGGCGAGGCAGCAAGGGTAAGCCATGCGGCTTGAAAGCCTCGATATCGTCGTCACTGCGCCGCCTTCCCCGGGCTGGGGCGGGCGCTATTGGCAGCTTGTCAAACTCACGACCGATACCGGTATTGTCGGTTGGGGCGAGGTTTACGCGGCGGCCGTGGGCCCCGCTGCCATGGCGGGTGTGATCAGCGACGTTTTCGAGCGGCATATGGCCGGGACAAACCCCGAAGAGATCGAGCTGATGTTCCGTCGGGTTCATTCGTCGGGATTCACAGCGCGGCCGGATCCCACGGTTATTGGGGCGTTTTCAGGGCTCGAGATCGCCTGCTGGGACATCCTCGGCAAAGCCCGCGACCGACCGGTTTGGGCGCTCCTCGGTGGGCGTCTGAACGAACGGGTTCGAGCCTACACCTACCTCTATCCCCTACCCCAACACGACATGGCGGCGTTTTGGAACTCGGCCGAGATGGCCGCGGAGGCCGCCGAAGAGGCCGTCGGGCGGGGGTACACCGCGGTGAAATTCGACCCCGCCGGGCCCTACACGATCCGGGGTGGGCATATGCCAGCAATGCGGGACATTTCACGCTCGGCGGCGTTTTGCGCGGCAATCCGTGACGCGGTGGGCGACAGGGCGGATCTTCTGTTTGGGACCCATGGGCAATTCAACGCGGCCGGTGCAATCCGGCTGGCAGCAGCCATCGAAGGCGCCTCGCCCCTTTGGTTTGAAGAGCCGGTGGCGCCGGATGATTGGGAAGGCCTCGCCCGGGTCACGGCCGCGAGCCGGGTCCCCGTGGCGGTCGGGGAGCGCCTTTGCACCAAGGCGGAGTTCGCACTCGCCCTCAAAGCAGGGGCCGCGATCCTTCAACCGGCTTTGGGCCGCGCTGGCGGGATTTGGGAAGGAAAGAAAATCGCCACTTTGGCCGAAGCTTCTGGCGCGCAAGTGGCTCCGCATCTTTATGCCGGGCCAGTGGAATGGGCAGCGAATGTCCATCTTGCGGCCAGCATTCCCAACCTTCTGATGGCCGAAAGTATCGAGACCGAGTTCCATGATTGGCTCGTCAGGGGCGGCCTCCGCGTGGAAGACGGATTTATTCGCCCGCCGGACGGACCGGGGCTTGGGATAGAGGTCGACGAGGAACTCGCACGCGCCCATCCATATGACGGGAACAGCCTCCATCTAGAGATGCAGGAAGCCCCCTGCGATTATGTGGAAGAAAACTGGTTTGCGGGAGGTGCGCCGCCGGAGATCGAGTGATGGGCGCCGGGCGGCTAGCCCTTGCGGCTAGCCCTCCGCCAAGCCTCGAGCCTCCTGTCCGAGCCCTCGCGCCGCAAAGGCCGAAACGACCGCCATCAAAGCCGCCGTCGCGAGGCAAAGAGGCAACCCACCCACCTGATAGCTCACGCCAGACAGAAGCGTTCCCAAGAGCCGGCCCGCCGCATTCGACATGTAGTAAAACCCCACATCCATCGTGACCCGGTCGTCCCGGGTGAAGGCCAGGATCAAATAGGAATGGAGCGCAGAATTCAGCGCAAAAACCACGCCAAAGGCCAAAAGCCCCGCCGCGACAACGCCGGGAAGCCAAGCGGCTTGCGGCGCGAGATGGGCTACGGCGGCCAGGACCGCCGGGATCGCCGCCACGGCAAAGGCCCAGGGCGAAGCCGCCCGGCCGATTTCAGAAACGGGTCGCGCGGCACCGCCCAACAGCGTCGGCGCCGCCGCTTGCACCGCACCGTAGCCGATGATCCAGAGCGCCATGAAGGTCCCGATCATGAAAAACGCCGCCCGATTGCCCTCGACAGACCCATCGGACAGGACCGAATAGAAGAACACTGGGATTCCCACGACAAACCACACGTCCCGCGCCCCAAAAAGAAAAACCCGCGCCGCAGAAAGCCGATTGACGTTTCGGTCCTTCGAAAAAACCTCTGAGAACTTCGCCCCCTTCCGCCCACGGGGAAGGCCAGACGGCATGAAGAGCGCAACCGCTGCGAGGATCACGACCAAGATTGCAGCCATGACCCAAAGCGAAGCGTTAAACCCAAATACGCCGAGGAGAACCGCGCCGAGGAGAAAGCCCAGGCCTTTAACAGCGTTCTTTGACCCCGTCAGCAGGGCCACCCAGCGGAACAGCACACCGCCCTCGTCCGGAGCAAGGATCTTCACGGCGGACTTCGCGCTCATCTTGGAGAGGTCCTTGGCGACGCCAGACGCCCCCTGGACAGCCATAACGAATGTCACCGATGCCGCCACGGACCAGGTTGGATCGAGTTGCGTCAGCGCCAGGAGGGCCACCACTTGGATCCCCAGACCCGCATAGAGGGTTGATGTCAGACCGAACCGCGCCGCGATCCAGCCCGCCGAAAGGTTCGTAACCATCCCCATGAATTCGTAAAACAAAAAGAGGTAGGCCAGCTGAATGGGCGAGAAGCCGAGTGTGTGAAAATGCAAGAGCACCAGCATGCGGAGCGCGCCGTCGGTCAGCATGAAAGCCCAATAGGCCGCCGTGACGGCAATATAGGCCGCAAGGGGACGTTCAGCGGCCATCACATCTTCCCTGCCATCATCAGGGCCAAATCCGCCATGCGGCAGGCATAGCCCCATTCATTGTCATACCAGGCGTAGATCTTCACCTGGGTGCCATTCACCACCATGGTCGACTGCGCATCGATGACCGCAGAGCGCGGCTCATTGAGATAATCCGACGAAACAAGCTCGCGGGTCTCCACTCCGAGAATACCTTCAAGGGGGCCATCGGCCCATTTCTGAAAAAGCGCGTTCACCTCCGCAGCATTTGTCTCGCGCTCGACTTCGAAGACGCAATCGGTGATCGAGGCGTTGAGCAGCGGCACCCGCACCGCGTGACCGTTGAGACGGCCCTTGAGCTCGGGATAGATCAGGGTGATGGCCGTCGCCGAGCCGGTGGTGGTCGGGATGAGGTTGGTCATCGCCGAACGCGCACGCCGGAGGTTCTTCGCTGGCCTGTCGACGATGGTTTGAGTGTTGGTGATGTCGTGGATCGTGGTGATCGACCCGTGTCGGATGCCGATCTCTTCGTGGATGACTTTCACGACGGGCGCGAGGCAGTTGGTGGTGCAGCTGGCGGCCGTGACAATTCTGTGGACGGCAGGGTCATAAAGATCGTGGTTGATCCCATAGACAAGGTTCAACGCACCTCCGTCCTTGACCGGTGCTGAGACCAGGACCTTCGAGGCGCCGGCATCAAAGTAGGGCTCTATTCTCTCGCCGGTCCTAAAGACACCGGTGCTGTCGAGGACGAGATCAACACCGGACATATCGAAGGCCTCGAGCGCCGTTTCGCGCCGGATCGGAATGGTCCTGCCCGCCACGTCTAGGGCGTTGCCGTTCACAGTCACGGGTTTGTCCCAGCGGCCATGGACGGAATCAAATTCAAGGAGAACCGCGTGGTCTTCCACGCCCGCGCCAGGGTCGTTTGCCCAAACGATGTCATGGGGAAAGCCCGTATCGACAAGCCGCCGGAGGAGGAGCTTGCCGATCCGCCCCAGCCCATTTAGTGCCACCCGTGCCACATGTCCCTCCGCGTGCGACCTGCGCCCATTAGGATTGGGTTGAGGTTTCGAGCAAGGGAGAAGCGCAGGCGCAATGAAAATGTCATACGGCTGTCATGAAAGGCGCGTTTGACGGCACCCCTGGAGCGGGTATGGGATTGGGTTCCAGCCGCGCATCCCTGAGCTGTCTTTCGGCGTCGGTTGCTCTGCTCCCGGATCTTCACGCCGGGTGACGGCAAGGATCCCCGGGCGGCGGAGTTTAGGGACCCTGACCTTGCGCCGCCTTTTCGCTGGACGCCGGTTCCCCTAAATGGGCGGAAAGACTCCTGTTTGAGAGGCCGCAATGGAGCCTGCCATTCGCGTCAGAGACGTGATCGTAAGAAGCGCCAGCGGGCGGGATCTCCTTTCGATCCCGGAGCTTGACGTCGAGCCCGGCGAAGCGGTCGTGGTTCGGGGACCTTCGGGTGCCGGAAAGTCGACGCTTCTATATGCGCTTGCGGGACTTGTTCTGCCGACCGCTGGCTCGATCCGGTGGGGAGAAACGGAGATTTCGAGCCTAGGCGATGCCGAACGGACGCGGTTTCGGCGAAAGTATCTCGGCATGGTTTTCCAAGATCACCTGCTTTTCGAAGAGCTCACGGCGGCGGGCAATGCCGCCTTGCCGTCGCTTTTTGCCCCCAAGGCGGAGCGCCGCGCCGTGGGGGACCGCGCCGGCGCGCTTCTTCATAAGTTGGGCATCGGGGCAGAACCGCGCCGGGTCACCACCTATTCGGGCGGGGAGCGGCAGCGGATCTCGGTGGTCCGGGCACTGGCTGGCGATCCACCGATCGTCTTGGCCGACGAACCTACAGCGAGCCTCGATCGCGCTTCTGCAGATCAATTGACCGACGATCTTTTTGCGCTCGCCGACGGACGTCGGACGTTGATCATCGCCTCCCATGACCCCGCGATCCAGGCCCGCGCCGGTCGCCTCGTCTCCGTCGTCGACAGCAAGGTCCGGGTGAGCCCCTATGCCTGAGATGTGGCGGGTGTTTTGGGATGGGCTATCGGCTCCGGCGCAAGATGCCCTTGTTCTTGTTATTCTTCTTCTCCCCGCTGTCTTAACCGGATTTCTCACCCTCCGAGGCTACCGGCCCTGGCCGCTGATCGCCGCTCTTTTGGCGCGGAATCGGTGGATTTCGCTGACATTCATGCTTCTGGTCGCCGTCTCGGTGGCCATTACGACAGGACTGACTTCACAGGAGCGGGCACTTCGGGAGGGCGCGGCCCGGGCAGCGGAAAAGTTTGATCTCGTAGTCACCGCGCCCGGCTCTGACGTCTCAATGATGCTTGCTTCGGTTTATCTCCAGCCTGCCGACACCGCACTTCTCGATGGGGAGACTTACAATTGGATCGCGGGGAATGAGCGGGTCACACTGGCGGCGCCGATTGCGTTCGGTGACAGTTATAAGGGCGCGCCTTTGGTGGGGACGACGCCCGATTTCGTGACCCATTTGGCGTCAGGAGCCTTGGCGGAGGGGCAAAATCTCACGTCCCTTTTCGATGCGGTCGCCGGGGCGCGCGTGCCAGCCAATGTCGGCGATGTGATCGAACCGACCCATGGGGTTCCGGAGAGCTTTCTCGCCCCCGCCAGCGACGCTCTAAGCCACGGCGTTGGCTACCGGATCACGGGGAAACTACCGCCCACTGGAAGTCCCTGGGACCGGGCGGTGCTCGTTTCGGTAGAATCGGTTTGGGAAATCCACGGGCTTGCCAATGGGCACGGGCCTGACTGGGACGGGACCCTCGGCCCGCCTTTCGACGCGGATCGTTTCCCGGGCACACCTGCGATCCTCGTCCAGGCAGACGAACGTTGGGCCAATTTCACCCTCAGATCAGAGCTTTCGAGCGAGCGGACCATGGCTTTTCTTCCCGGCGCGGTTTTGGCCCGGCTTTATGTGCTCTTGGGCGATGTACGCGAGATGCTGTCGCTCCTCGCATTTCTAACGCAATTGCTTGTAACGGTCGGGATCTTTGTGGGGCTCACCCTGTTGACCCGGCTATTGGCAAAGCGCCTCGCCCTGTTGCGCGCCTTGGGTGCACCGGCACGATTTATCTTCGCCTTAACCTGGGGCTTCGCGGCGACGCTGATCGGTCTCGGAGCAGGTGTCGGCCTGGGCTTGGGCCTTGGGACGGCAGAGCTCATCTCGGCCGTGGTCACGGCGCGGACTGATATCCTCGTGGAGGCGCGGCTCGGATGGTCTGAACTCCACCTCGTGGCGGGATTTTTGAGCATCACTGCCATTCTGGCGCTGATACCGGCCGCCATGACCATGGCGCGGCCGGTTATGGACGATCTAAGGGGCTAGGGCCCCCGAGGTGGCGTTGTCTCTTCCGCCAGATAGTCCGCCCGCCGGTCGGGAAGTGCTTTGAAAAATGCCCCTAGCCCCGGGAGAAGCGCGTCGGCTTGGTGGGCGACCTCGTCCACGGCCCGCAACCCCGGTGCGCCGTGGCGGAGGGCCTCGATCAGGGCTGCATGGGCGTTTTGGAGGGCCAGAAAGGCGGACGTTCTTGCCAAGGCGCTGTCGCCGACCACTGCGAATGCCTGAACCGGGGCCCGCACCCCTCGAAGACGGAGAAGCCCCGCATCAAGAAGAGCAAAATCGGGCACGGCCCGCGCCAGAGGCTCTGAAATGAGAATATCGGCCCCGACCTGACGGCAAGCCGCTTCAATCCGCGACGCGAGGTTTACGGTGTCGCCGATGACCGAATAATTGAACCTCTTCTTTGAGCCGATATTGCCGACGGCGGCCGGACCAGTGGCGATGCCCGCCACAATCCGAACCGGCGTCGCACGGCCTTGGTTGAACACGGCGAGGGCGCGTCGCATGGCCAACGCCGCCGCCACGGCCCTCTCCGGATGGTTCTCGACAGCCACCGGCGCGTTCCAAAACGCCATCACCGCATCGCCCATGAATTTGTCGATCGTGCCCCGTTCGGCTACGATCTCCGCGCCCAGCACATCGAACACCCCGTTGAGCAGTGCCACGGTCCCTTCCGCACCTAAGTCTTCGCTGAGACCTGTAAAATCGCGCATGTCCGAAAAAAGGACAGTCACATCTCGGGTTTCGCCGCCCAATTGAAGACGATGCCCTTGCCGTTCAATCTCGCCCAGCACATCCGGCGCGACATAGTGGGAAAACGACCTCCGAATTGCGCGGCGCTCGGCATCAACCACGATCAGCCGGTAGGCCGCCAAAGCCAGGAAGGCGGCGGCGGCCGCAAGGCTCGGATAGACCCCGTCAAATAGCTGACCGTGCCGGGTAAAAGCCGCACCCATTCCGCCCAATAGACCCACAGTGCTCAGAAGGCCCACCACAATGGCAGGCACCGGGCCGAGAAACGCGACAGCCAACGCGATGAGCGCGATCCCAGCCAAAGTCGCAAGGACTTCGAGCCCGGCGGTGGTGTCGGATCTGGTAAGGAATGACCCCGAAAGGATCTGCTCGATGGCTTGGGCATGGATCGCAACGCCCGGAACGACCTCACCCAAAGCCGTTGATCTTAGGTCAAAAAGCCCGGCGGCAGATGTGCCGACGAGGACGATATGCCCGTCGACCTTGTCGGCCCATGTGTCAGCGGGGCCACTGAGTATGTTGGCCGCCGAAAGATAGAGCGTAGGGTCATCCGGCCGATAGTAGAGCCAGAGGGACCCGGATGCGGAGGTTGGAACAAAAAGATCACCGAGCCCCACCCCTTCGAGGCTTCGTGCGAGATCGCCAGCACCCCAAAGCGTGAGCGTCGTCTCCCCAAAGGCCAAGCGCACTGCTTCTAGTGGCAGGGCCGGCATCGCTCCGTCGGGCCCGGACCATGCCAAGGGAAGGCGACGCACTGGCCCACCGCGGCGATCTGACGAGATGGAAATGGCGCCAAGGCCGGCGGCAACCTGATCGAGCTCTGGCACAAGCGGCGTAAAGCCGGCCGCCGCGGGAAGTCCGCCCATGGGATCTTCGCCGATTTCGACCAGACCCGCGCGTGGTTTTGGCCTTGCGGAGCTTGCCTCGACCAGCTGAGCGGTCGCAAAAACGGTTGCCACGCGGGACGCGGCCTCAGCGAAAGCGCGATCAGTGTTGAATTGCGCCGCGGCACCGGGTGGGAGATCCAGGGCCTCGGCCAAAAGGTGCGGCGACAGCCGGTCGGGTTCTGCGAAGAGGATGTCGAAAACCACAACGGCCGCGCCTGCCTGGCCCAGACGGTCGGTAAGGTCCGCGAGCCGGTCCCGTGGCCAGGGCCATTGCCCAAAAGCCGCCAAGGACGCTTCGTCAATATCGACTACTCGGACCTGGAGATCTGCGGCCGCGCGCGGATAAAGCCGCTGGAGGTAGTCAAAGCCCGCAAGGCGAAGGTCCCGTACCGGGCCAGGATCAAGCAACCTCAGCACTGCCGCGAGCAGCGCCAAAGCCAGACCGAAACCGAGAAGCGCCTTCGTCCCCGGCCTCATCCCGCGCGCTTAAGACCGTCCGTTAGGGTCATGGCCCACCGGGTGGCACGCTTCCGGACCCACCGGATCCCGCATCGTCGTCGCTTGGGCCATCATTCTCTAGGGCGCCACCGTCATCATCGTCATCCTCGTCTGTGCTGGCGGGACCTCTGGGGCCTTGTGTTGGGGCTGATTTCTCGACGGCCTGGACCGTCGCCGGGACGAATTCGGGGTCGTCGTCATCGCCCGGTGCACATCCCAAAGAGCGGGTCTGAAAGCTTGATCCGAGGCGGCTTTGCCCTTGGGCAAAGGGGAAGATCCGGGCCAAGAGGTCTGATTTTGCAGAACCCGTGACCGGATTGGGATCGACACCACCCCGGCCAGCCCGGACTGCGGCACAGCTTCCAGAGACGGCGAAACAGACATCGCCTGCGCCGCAGAATTCAACTTCGCCGTCATAGGTCACAAGGGTCGTCGATGCGCCACCCTCGACGGCAAAATCGAACTCCGTGCCTCGGATGCCCATGGTCGCAGCGGGCGTCGCTATCTCATAGGCACGTCGCGCGCTTTCGCCCGAAAGAAAACGGAATGTGCCGCCGACGGAAGTGACCGCAAAGCGCTGCGCCCTGCCGCCCCGGCGCATCCGAATATCGCGGGCCAGGAATTCAGAATTCGGACCGATGGCCACTCTGGTCCCGTCGCGAAACTGGAGTTGAACCGTACCGGTGCCGTTGGTGAGGATCCGGTCGCCCGAGAGAATACTCACTTCGGGTGCGAGGCGAAAACGCTGGCCGTCCCGTTCAAGTCGCGCCCCTTCTTCGATGGCGGCAACCGCCCCGACCACTGCCTGCGCAAAAGCCATGCCAGGAGTGAGCAACGCCCAAAAAAACGCCAAACCGGCGAACCGTGCGATCCTTGCCCCCATGCGCAACCCTTCCATTTTGTCGCGCCTTCCGCGCCCCGCTCGGGCAGCCCGATAGGGACCGGCCGACGGGCTTGGGCGCGACGATAGGAGCAAAACCTCGGGATTCCGATGTCTTATCGCGCATTTCGTCCGGGTCGGCGGAATTCCCGCAAGGTTCCAATTACTCATCGTCGGGGTCAGCGCCCATGCCGGGGCCTTTGTCGAAGGCGATAAAGAAGGCCCATACGAGATATGCCCCCGCCGCGCCGAATACGGCAGCCCAAACGAGATTGCCCATCGCGGCTTCGAAGGCAGTCCAACCGAGGGTCAGGCCTGTCACAAGAAGTCGGCGCCATATGGTCCGAAAAAACGGGGTGCGGACTTCCAGACCTTTCATGATGGCTCCGTTCGTCGGTCTGAACAGTCTCTAGCGCGTTCGCACCTTGCCCGCCATCACTCCGCGGCTTGCGGTTCGCCAATCCTCTCCAGATAAGCCTCTGCCCGGTCGATGTGGCGCTGACGTGTGATGTCATCCATCCGCTCTGCCGTCCTGCACATCATTGCCCAGCGCGGATTGCTCCGAAGCCGCTCCCGATGCTTGAAAATAAACCGCCAATAGAGCCCATCCCAGGTTTCGGCCCAGTCGCCCTTTTGCCAATGGCTCATTTTCCGCACGTAGTTCGATCCCGAGAAGTAGGGTTTTGTGGTGATCAGTCCCCCATCGGCATGCTGGCTCATGGCATAGGTGTTGGGCACCATGACCCAATCGTAGCTGTCGACGAACATCTCCATGAACCAGCGATAAACATCGTCGGGGTCGATCTCGCAAAGAAACATGAAGCCGCCGAGCACCATCAGCCGCTCGATGTGATGGCAATATCCCGTTTCAAGCACCCGATTGATCACGTCGTCGATGGGGTCAATACCGGTTGTGGCATCATAAAAGCTCGAGGGCATCTTCCGGCGATGGTTCCAATGGTTTGTGGTTCGCATTCTGACGCCGAGTTCTTCGTAGGTTGCGCGCATGAATTCTCGCCAGCCGATAATCTGACGAACAAACCCTTCGCGGGCATTGAGCGGCACATCGGAGGGAGCTTCGAGGGCGGCGTCTAGGACCTGGCGGGGTGTGAGAAGTCCGATATTGAGCATCGGGGTCAACACCCCGTGCCACAGCCAACTTTCTCCTTCGACGATTGCGTCCTCATAATCGCCAAAGCGCGCAAATCGTTCTGCCACGAATGCCCGGAGCCAGCCGGCGGCGCTTGCGTGGTCGGTGGGATAGACCAACCGGTCAAGCCGGCCGGGCGCATCTGGGAACTCTGCGTTGACGCCGTCATGGGCAGCGCGTTCCAAAGGACCTGGCTCAATCGAAGGGATCGCGGGGATCTGACCAAGAAGCGCTTTTGGCACCTTCTTACGGTTGTCCTCATCGAAACTCCATTTGCCGCCAGCGGGCTTGTCACCCTCCATCAGCACGTTGAGCCGGCTGCGCTGGGATTTGTAAAACTCCGCCATGAACCAGCGTTTGCGACCTTCGGCCCAGGCGCGGTTGTGATCTTTGGTATTGAGAAATCCTGGGCTCGCCAGAAGATCGACGCGCAGGCCCGACTTAGCGGCTCCTTCTCTGAGACGCTTTGAGCAAACAAAATCCACCGGATCAGCCGCGACAATCGTTTCAACGCCGTCCTTTGCAAGATCCGCCAAAAGCCGCTGAAGCTTGTATTCGTCCGCCTCATGGCCAACGATTCTGACCGCAAAGCCTTGCCCCGCCAGACGTTCGGCGTAGCGCGCCATGCTGGCCCGGTGAAGCCAGAGCTTTTGTTTATGAAACGCTGCCGGGTAGCGTGGATCGCCAAAAAAGAGGGGATCCTCAAACAGCAGTACCTGCCTTGGCTTCAACTGAAGACCCGGATGGTGGGCAAAAAGCTGGTGCGGAAAGACAAGGAGCTCTGTGGTCACTGACACGCCTTCCATTGCGTTGCGAAGGGGATCTATTGCGGCGTCTCCGCAGGGCAAGCCTTTGGGGCCGGCAAGAGATCGTCCGCTCGGACGGGAACTCAGAACGTGTGCAAGGGCCTCACTGTGTCGGGGAACCGCGGTTATTCCAAAGGCAGTCCGACGTAGTTTTCTGCAATCGATCTCGACGCTGTTTCTGATGCAACGATGTAATCAAACTCCGCGCGTTGCATCCTTTTCTCAAACTCTGAATTCTCCGGGAACTGGTGCATGAGCATAGAGAGCTGCCATGAGAACCGCTCAACCTTCCACACGCGCTTTAAGATCGTTTCAGAATAGCTATCGATGAATTGGTCATTGTTCGACGCGTAGTGCTCTACCAGTCCACGTGACAATACGCGCACGTCAGCAAAGGCGAGATTCAAGCCCTTTGCACCCGTCGGTGGGACGATATGAGCTGCGTCCCCGGCAAGAAAAAGATTGCCGTAACGCATGGGCTCGGCAACGAAAGACCTCAATGGTGCAATAGACTTTTCAAATGACTGCCCAGTTTGAAGCTTCGAGGCGGTTTCGTCGCCAAGGCGCAGCGAGAATTCTTCCCAAAACCGATCATCAGGCCACTCGCCCACCTCATCACCCGCATCGCATTGTACGTAATAGCGGCTGCGCGTTTCTGACCGCATTGAGGCAAGAGCGAAACCGCGAGCATGGTTGGCATAAATCAATTCGTGGCTCACAGGAGGCTGCTCGACGAGGATACCGAGCCAACCAAATGGGTATACGCGTTCAAAGGTTTTCAGAATACTTTCTGGAATAGAGCGTCGGGACACCCCATGATAGCCGTCACACCCAACGACATAATCGCAAGATATGACATGGCTTTCACCAGCACATGTGAAGGATACGTTTGGAGCATCTGACTTTAATTCAGTCAGTACGACGTTTTCGACATCGAAGAAGAAGTGTTGCGATTCGTTGATCCGTTGCGCAAAAAGGTCCTTCGTCACTTCAGTTTGGCCATATACCATCACCGCTTGACCGGTAAGCCCAGTCAAGTTGATCCTATGCCGGTCACCATCAAAAGCGAGGTCGAAACCTTCGTGAGGAATACCCTCCTCATGGAGACGGTCGGCAACGCCCGCTTCCTCTAGAGCTTCAACCGAACCCTGCTCTAGCACGCCCGCCCTGATCCGACCTTCGATATGTGCTTGGTTCTGTCGATCAAGTACGATCGTATCGATGCCAGCATTTGCCAAAAGTTGCGACAAAAGCAGGCCACTTGGACCCGCACCAACTATGCAAACTTGGGTCTTATAGCGATGCACAGGGGACTCCCTTGAGATGTTAACCAAGCAGTTTGGACGGGATTGCGACCATAGGATTTGTAGAAGAGGCAACCACAAAAAACACGTTTTGCGGCACGATTTTAGGTTCCACTTTCACCACCGATCCCATCCTAGCACAGCGTTCCCAAGCTATATCACACGCCTGAAAGTGGAATGGACGCTTCTGGCAAAATATTGTACTATCCGATCATGCCAGGCAACGTCGGGCAAGCCACAATAGAGGATTCCAAGTTGCGAAACATTCCCTCGTATGAGCTTTACGGGGATCTTCTGGCTGGCAATCTAGCTGATCCGGTTCACCACGAGACGATCGAAGAACGAAGCAGGCGGCATGATTGGACAATCCGACTACATCGCCATGGCCGGCTAGCGCAGATTTTCCTGTTCCATTCACCTGGCGTCCGATTCCAGATCGGAGATGTCCAACACACCAGCACCGATGGCATGATCCTGGTGGTCCCTCCCGGCGTCGTTCATGGTTTTTGGTTTTCTGAGGACGTGGTTGGTGACGTTCTAAGTATTCGTCTCGAAGACGTGTCGGAGGAATTGAGGCTGCAATTTTCAGGATTCGAAAACACAACTCATACCATTCTGGATCGATCTGAGACGTCGCATTTCTCCAAAGTTAATTCCTTATTCCAACAACTCGGCGAGGCGTACCAGAGCATCTCTCCGACTAGAGCCGAGATACTTATTGCGACAGTCAAGCTCATTACGCTCTACATCCAATCTGATAGACAGGCTCGCACGTCGCTCAACAGCAATACTGCGGAGTTTCCACGAGGGCGACAGGATATTCTGGCGGAGTTATTCTGTAACTGTGTGGAAAAGAGTTTTCGGAGAAAATGGTCAGTCAATGACTATGCTCGCGATGCGGGAACGTCTGCGTCGCATCTTTCTCGAGTTTGTCGCACGGTCCTGGGCGCGTCCCCCAACGAATTGGTGCGCCAAAGACGCGTGCTCGAAGCAAAGCGTCTCTTGGAATATTCAGCACTCTCGATGTCTGAGATTGCTTATCGTTGCGGGTTTCGAGACACGGCTTACTTTAGCCGAACCTTCAAGAAGCTGACCGGGCTTTCGCCCCTTGATTACCGACGAGAACATGGCAGGTAGGTCAACAACCCTTGGACACCGCAATTCGGAGTTAACGGTTTCGCGCGCCTATCTGTGTGTATAACTTGTCAGCGCAATTTGCCCAAAGTCATTTGCCGCAAATTTCCAGGATCGTTGTTTTGCCCAACCGATGGATCAAAGTTGCTTCGATTTCCTCTAAGACGCCCGTTACTTTTTTCTGCAGAGCGCGTTCGACCGAACATGACGGGTCGTCGTCAACCTCGTCAGTTCCGACCATTCTTTCGTCGAGCGCGATATAAACATCCGCGAGAGAGATTTTTTCTGCGGGACGCGCCAAACGCCATCCACCCGCATGGCCCTTTTCAGACTTCAGAAGGTCGGCCTTCCTGAGCTGCCCCAGCACGCGACGGACAACCACAGGGTTAGTACCAGCGTGTTCTGCGATATCCGCGGACGTTCGCATGCGGTCGGGTTCTACGGCCATATGGCTCAACGTATGCAGCGCTAGATATAGGCGGCTGTTTCTTTTCAACCCCTGGCTCCTCCCATTTCCCTCACGTAACATTTGATGTTGCGGACCTCTAGTAACTGTATTAGTTACGTGATTGTCCAACACCCAGCCTCTGCCTCTTCGATGTCTGCCTACCCAACTTATCGTGCCCTTCAAGTGCGCTTGCGACTGACGCGCAGTCCGACTGATGTGGGACAGGCTGGGAAACGTCACATGTTTCCAAATTCGCTCGATAGGGCGGCTCCAAGTCCACCCAAAGACGGAAAATTAAACGCGTCCAGCTCCTATTCTCAAACCTAGAGGAAATGACCATGTCATTCGTGTCACGGCTCGCCTTTGCCATGTTTTTCGCAATTGGCAGCGCGCTTCCCTTGTTCGCTCAAGAGGGCAGCATCACAATATCTGTGGGTTTCGGGCCAACTGCCGAAGTGCCCGACCCGCGTGCGGGCTATAATGGCTGGATGTCCAACCAAACCGGTGTCACCGAGACCCTGATGGGGATCGACTATGAGCTAAAGCTCTACCCCCGTCTTGCCGAGAGTATTGAGCAATCTTCGCCGACGACCTGGCGTGTGACACTGCGTGACGGAGTAACATTCCATGATGGCACGAGATTGACGGCGGAGGCCGTTGTCGCATCGGTCTCTGCGATCTCGGATGAAGCTCATCCTGGCCATAACGCAAGGGTAGCGAGCCTCCTCGATCTTGCCGAGGTGACGGCGGAAGGTGACCGCGTGGTGGTGTTTGAGACCAACAGCCCCAATGCGGCGTTTCCATGGAGTCTCTCTGACCCCGGAGTCGCCGTTTTGGGAGAGCCAACCGATAGCTTCCCGATCAACGCCACTGGGCCATTCGTCTTCAAAGAAGCTATCCCCGAACAACTCTACCGCGCGGAAGCCAATTCAAACTATCGCCTGGGCGCGCCGGGTTTGGAAGAAGTTCGAGTTGTGGTCGCCAATAATCCTGGCACCGCTGCGCTCGCTTTCGAGGCAGGTGAAGTCGACATGGTGATCAACTACCCTGAAACCGACTACGAGAGGATTGAAGCGACAGGAGCACTCGGCTTTGTCGCCCCGACGGCGCGACTTTACTTCTACACAGTGAATGCGGCGAGCGGGCCCATGTCGAACCCGCTAATCCGGCGCGCCGTGTCGATGGCGATAGATCGCGAAAGCGTTGTCGATGCGGTTCTTTCTGGCGTGGGCGGCGAGCCTGCCGGTACGGTGTTTCCTGCCGGATTGGGCTGGGCCGCTGATATTCCTGCGACGTTTGATCCCGCCAAAGCAGAGGAGCTTCTGGCCGAGGCCGGTGCCGTAAAGGAGGGGGGGCGTTGGATGCTCGACGGGGAGCCGCTCGAGATCGACATCGTAACTTACAGCTCGCGCGCCGCCTTGCCACCTACGGCTGAACTCACACAGGCGTTCTTGTCGGCAATTGGCGTGACGGCCAACATTAGAATTGGTGAGTGGGGAGCCAGCAACGACGCGATAGCCGCCGGAGAGGCCGATCTGTTCCTCCAGGCCTGGGTTATGACACCGCAAGGGGATCCGGGCGGTGTGCTAGAGGCCCTCTTGAGATCCGACGGGGGCTCGAATTCTGGGCAATACACCAACCCTGCATTGGACAAGCTCCTCGACGATGGCCGCCTGACCTTCGAGCAAGGGAAGCGGGAAGCGATCTATGACGAAGTGCAACAGATCATTTCTGCGGACTCCGCCATGATCCCAGTGTTCCATGTGAGCCAAGTCAACGTCGCTAAACCTGGTCTGACCGGCTATGCCGTCCATCCGACCGAGACCTATTGGATCACGCACGAGACGAAGTTTACTGAATGACGCTAAGCGTTTCCTGCCTGAGTGCAGTGCGCTCGGGCCGGACCATCCTCCATCCAACGTCGCTTGATATTCACCCGCGCAGCCGGATTGGGCTTGTCGGGCCATCGGGATCAGGCAAGTCTACGCTTGGCCATGCCCTAATTGATGATTTGAGATCGCAAGGCAAGAGCGCGGCCCACGTGCCACAGAGCCCTGACGAAGCCCTCGACCCGCTGCGGAGCATGGCCTTTCACTGGCAGGAAGCCGAACGGGCATTGTCATTGGCGCCGGGTTCGGCGGACCAAGACGGCCTCTTTCATGCTCTGAAGATTGAGGGCGGTGACCTCCGGAAACGGCCATGGGGATGGAGCCGCGGTATGCAGCAGCGGTTTGTCATCGCCATGGCGCTCATCGGAGAGCCGGATTTGATCGTATTGGACGAGCCCACATCGGCCTTGGACCCCGTAGTGGCTGCCGCAACCATGGACCTGCTCGATCGCTATCTTGCGACGCGCGAAACGTCGATGATGCTCATTACCCATGATCTTGGCCTCGCCGCCCGGCGTGTTTCGAGGCTGATGGTGATGGATGAGGGGCAAATTGTAGAACATGCACCGACCCAGGAGATCTTGGAACGACCTCAATCTGCAGCGTCCAGATCCTTAGCCGCCCATCGGAATTGGATGGATTTGCCGTGCTAAGGGTCGATCGTGTTTGGGCCAAGCGCGGAGCTTCGGTTGCCCTCGAGGACATTTCACTCGCGCTCCCAGCCGGAAAAACTCTGGCGGTCGTGGGCGAAAGCGGTGCAGGCAAATCCACGTTGATTGCAGCGATCCTTGGATTGCTCAAACCCTGGAAGGGTCAGGTCACCTGGGCCGGAGCGCCCGTTACGGCATCTGGTCCTGCACTGGTCATGCAGGAACCCCGGTCCGCTTTCAATCCGGCCCTGTCTCTGCGGAGGTCCGTGTTAGAACCGATCGCCGGTCAACGATCCGAGGCCTTGGACGCGCGGATCAAGCGTCTGTGCGCCGGGCTTGAGATATCGGAAGACATACTCGAACGTCGCCCTGGAGCCGTGTCGATTGGGCAGGCCCAAAGGGTTGGGATCCTGCGTGCCTTGATTGCCGCACCGCCCTTGGTACTCTTCGACGAGCCGCTCTCGGCGCTCGATGCTGTGACCCAAAAGCGGACGGCTAAACTCATTGCGGAACTACAGCGCGAAGAAGGATTTGCTGCGCTGATCGTGACCCATGATCTCGGCTACGCCGTTGCCCATTCCGACGAAATCGCAGTTTTGAAATCCGGACGCATTGAAGAGATCGCCGATCCGAAGACGTTTGCGCTGAACCCAGGGTCAGCATATTGCCGAACATTGCGGGACGCTGCCATCGCTCTCGGCGCATTGGGGGCACCGGCATGATCGCCGGTCTTGTCGGATTGGTTCTTCGGGCGCTTGTCGTTCTCGCAGGAACCGCTGTGGTAACATTCGCCCTTCTGTGGAACGCCCCTGGAGATCCGGCCCAAGCCATCGCCATGGCGCGGTTTGATGCCTTGCTCACCGAAGATGTCATTGAGAAAGTGCGCGCTGAAGCCGGGTTGGATGCCAATTTCTGGGCAGCCTTCAAATCCTGGCTCGCGCCGCTGATCACCCTCGATTTCGGAAATTCGGCCGTGACGGGGCGGGAGGTCTGGCCCGATCTTCTGACTGCCATCGGATATACGTTTCCCTTGGCAATTGCGGGGCTCGCCATCGGGCTTGCGGTCTCGTTGCCGCTGGCCATCCTCGCCACAAAGCGTCCGGGCGGATTTCTTGACCGATTTGCCGTCGCGGTGGCGTCTTTAGGAACAGCTATCCCCGCCTATTGGCTGGGGCTACTGCTGATCCTTCTTTTTGCGGTTCAGCTCGCTTGGCTGCCGGCCATGGGGGCACGGACGCCATCCCATGCGATCTTACCGGCGCTTACACTGGGTCTGGGCGTTGCTTCTTCTCTCACGCGGATCATTCGGTCTGGGATTTTGGAGGCCAGAGGTCAGCCGTTCCTCGACGCGATCGAACGCCGGGGCGTCGCCCCAAAAGCCATCGAGCGAGATCACATAGCGCCCCACGCCGCCATTCCGGTGGTCACAGTTCTAGGCCTGGAACTTGCGTTTCTCCTCGAAGGCTTGGTCATGGTCGAGGTCATATTCGGGCGCCCCGGCCTTGGCACGTTCCTCGTATCCGCCATCGTGGCGCGGGACTTTCCCCAGGTCCAGGCCGTGGTCATTCTCACCGCACTTGTCTTTGTGACGATCAACCTGATGATCGATCTTATCTACCAGATGATCGATCCCCGCATTGGAGCACGCGATGCGTAGCGTGACCGTCCTTGCCGGCGCGATCCTCCTTCTCGCGGTTTTAGGTCCGCTCTTGGCACCCTATGACCCCAACGCGATCAACGTGCCTATGCGCCTGTCGCCTCCAAGCGGCGAATTCTTCTTGGGCACCGACGCGTTGGGGCGAGACATCCTCTCCCGGCTGCTGCATGGAGCGCGGTGGTCATTGGGCTTGGCATTCGTAATCTCACTTATAGGCCTCGTCATCGGCACCCTCGTTGGGCTTGCCGCGGCTCTTGGCGGCAAATTCGCCGACTGGGCAGTCATGCGCGGCACCGATACGTTCCTCGCGTTTCCCGAACTTGTCGCTGCTGTCGTGATCGCGGGGTTAATGGGAGCCGGCACGTGGAGCCTGATCTTTGCCCTCAGTGCCACGGGTTGGATGCGATACGCGCGGGTGGCCCGGGGGATCGGCTTGTCGTTGCAAACCCGAGGATACGTGATCCAAGCGCGGTTGGCGGGGCTCTCGCCCTGGTCCATCGCACGCTGGCATTACCTGCCGTCGCTTCTGCCATCCCTTACCGTTGTTTGGACCGGTATGTTCGCCAGAGCAATCTTGGGCATTTCGGCCCTTGGTTTCCTGGGCTTCGGGGTGCAGCCACCCGCACCGGAATGGGGCGCAATGCTCCTTGACGCGCGCATTCACATGCGCTCCACACCGCTCCAGATGATTTGGCCAGGGCTCGCGGTTGTCATGAGCGTTCTCGCTATCAATCTTGCGGGAGACGCGCTTCGGGATGCCCTCGCTGGCCAGACCGACAATCCGTGACCAGAACGGATCGGCCTTCGCTCGGTATCGGTTTGCGTATCATGTCGGGCCTTCTGGGTGCCGGCATGTTTGTTTGCGTGAAGGCCGTCAGCAATGACGTGCCCTTGGGCGAGATCGTCTTTTTCCGATCCTTCTTTGCCCTCCTCCCTCTGATCATTTTCCTTTGGATCCGGGGCGAGTTTCCCGGCGGGTTGGCGACCAAAAGGCCCGGCGCCCATTTCGTCCGGTCGGCTTTTGGCGCGATGGCACTCTTCACGTCATTTGCGGCCATTGCCCGGCTGAACGTGGCCGAAGCGATCCTCATCGCACAGCTCTCGCCAATGCTCATGGCAGTTGCCGCAGCGTTCTTTCTCTCGGAACGCCTAACGATCTGGCGTGTGGGCGGATTGGCATTAGGGTTCGCTGGGGTCGTGGTGCTGGTCTGTCCCGAACTGGATGGTGGGTCGACCGACAGAGCCCGTTTGGCGGGCTTTGTCATTGGCCTGGTCTCGGCCGCGCTGTCAGCCTTGGCCCTCACCATGGTACGCGACCTCAATAGAACCGAAAGTCCAGGCGCGATCGCCCTTTATTTCGTAATGGCTTCGATGGTTGGAGCGCTCTTTACAATCCCCTGGGGCTGGGTTGCTCCGGACGGCCCAAAGCTGGCGCTTTTGATTACCGCAGGACTATTCGGCGGGTTTGCCCATATCGCGATGAACCTGGCTTTTCGCTACGCGGAAGCGTCAAGGCTTGCGCCTTTCGAATATGTCGCGCTCCTCTGGCCACTCCTGGCGGATCTCTTCGTGTTTAAATTGCCGCTCGCAGGCGCGTTCCTTCTGGCGGCCCCCCTGATCTTGGCAGGTTCGGCATTCGCCGCCATGGAACGCAAGTCAGGCCGGTAGCATTCGAGCATTGGCAGTTCGGGTTGCCAGTGCTGACAACTTTGAGGAGGAACCGCATGCCCCTCCCCCTTGATCAGCTTTTTGGGCAGCCGCATTCAGCAGTCAGAAAGTTACGTTATAACATTGCTTGAGGTTATCTCGCTTGATACTAAACGGCGACCACAAGCGCATCGCCAAAAGAAAACGTCGGCGGAACTGCGAGAACCCGGGCCAGCCCTTCTGCCAGCCGTGACGAAACATAGGAAACGGGCCGCCCCAGCCACTGAGTATTACGCAGGCCGTCCCATGGGCCGGTTCACCGCAACTCTGTCGGCCCACCGCAGGTTTGAACGAACACGCAACGCCGATGCGGAGACCAGTAAAAGGGAGAGATCATGGAACAGACTGCACAAGTCCCCGTTACGGTGTTGACCGGCTTTCTTGGCGCCGGGAAAACCACGCTCCTAAATCGCATCCTAACCGAGCGCCACGGTAAGAAATACGCCGTCATCGTGAACGAGTTCGGCGAAGAAGGGATCGACAACAACCTGGTGGTGGATGCGGATGAAGAAGTGTTCGAGATGAACAATGGCTGCATCTGTTGCACCGTTCGCGGCGATTTGATCCGCATCTTGAGCGGTCTTATGAAGCGGGCAGATCAGTTGGACGCCATCATCGTTGAGACGACTGGGCTCGCCGACCCCGCCCCGGTCGCCCAGACTTTCTTCGTCGATCAGGATGTGTCGAGCCGAACCAAGCTCGATGCAATTGTCACGGTGGCCGATGCGGTGCATCTCGACAATCAGCTTGGCGAGCACCACGAGGCCGAAGAACAGGTGGCGTTCGCGGATGTCTTGCTGCTCAACAAAACGGATCTCGTAGATACTGAGGGGCTGGCGCGTATCGAAGCGCGGATCCGCAAGATCAATCCCTATGCAAAGATCATCCGAACGGCCCATTGCAGCGCGCCATTGGATGACGTGGTGGGTTTGAACGCGTTCAGTCTTGACCGTGTGTTGGAAGTGGAGCCCGATTTTCTGACGTCCGACCATGATCACGACCATGACGACGATGTCACCAGTGTTTCCTTCGTATCGGAGACACCCTTGGACCTCGAGAAGTTCCAGACCTGGTTCGGCAAACTCTTGCAAACCCACGGCCAGGACATCCTCCGCTCAAAAGGTATTCTCGACTTTGCGGGTGAGGAGGATCGTTATGTCTTCCAGGGTGTTCACATGCTGATGAGTGGTTCGCCCATGGGCGAGTGGCCAGAAGGTCAAAAGCGTAATTCTCGCGTGGTATTCATCGGCCGCGACCTTGACAATATGGGGCTGAAGGAAGGGTTCGAGGCGTGCAAGGCGGCCTAGCCGCCGAGGCTCCAGCCCGGAAAGGCCTTCCTGAAACGGCGTTTGAGCGACGCGGTCAACGGTTTGAGCTGAAGGCCCCTGTCACCGGGGCCGTAAGCCTCGACGACGCTGTGGCCGTGAGCGCCGGGGACGGAACAGTCTGGTTCTTTCGTCCAAGCCTGCCACCAACAATCGTCGAGGCCCATAACGGCGTTGTTCTCTCGATTGCTGCCGATGGCGACGGCGTGGTGACCGGCGGGGACGACGGACGGTTTCTCTCCATATCTGCCGAGGGCGATGTTGAGGAGATCACGCATTTTGGGACGAGGTGGGTAGATTGCGTCGCCTCAAGCCATGGACACCGGGCCTGTTCCTCGGGGAAGGAAGCCCATGTATGGCTAGCTGGTCGCCCAAAGGCCGCCGTGTTTGAACATGCCAGCACAATTGGAGGCCTCGCCTTTGATGACAAAGGCAAACGTATCGCGGTGGCACATTACGGCGGTGCAACGGTTTGGCAGCACGACAAGCGCTGGAAGTCTTCCAAGCTTTTCTGGAAGGGGTTTCATGGCGATACGTGTTTTAGCCCCAACGGCAAGTACCTCGTCACGGCCATGCAAGAGAACGCCCTCCACGCCTGGCGACTGCGCGACAAAGGGAACTTTGCGATGCCGGGCTATCCCGCGAAAATCAAGAGCCTGACTTGGGTCGGCGACACTCCGCATCTGGTCACATCCGGTGCCGATGAAGCAATCGCCTGGCCCTTCGATGGAAAAGACGGCCCGATGGGACGAAAGCCCGTTTGCGTCGCCTACAACGAAGACGAACTCGTGACCGTCGTCCAAAACCTTCCGGGCGACGAGGCGGTCTTCGCGGGATTTCAAGACGGTTCGGTGCTGTTCGCCAAGCTGGACGACATGGCGTCAGCTAGGGTCGTTCGCGGCTCGACGGGCGCGGAGGTAACTGCGATTGCCGTTTTGCCGTCCGGCTCGGATCTGTTGATCGGCGACAGTCGAGGCAATGTCTTGTGGGCGCCGCTACGACCCGAAACGTTCTCTGCAAAGAAAGATTGACCCTGCCCGGCTGGGCTAGGCTATCGGGTCATCCACGATCTCGATGATCGTAAGAGCATCCGTAGGGGTCCAGCGATCGTCGGCGAAAATGCTTGCGCCATTGATCCTTTGGTCATCCCAGGTTCCAGACGCGCGCGCGATCACGGCCCAATGTTGAGCGCCCCCCGCATTGTCCGGCCCGCTTCCCGACCAATTGGTATAGGTCAACTCGACCCCGTCAGAATTGACCCAGTTCCCTTCAACCAACGCGTCCGATGCGTCGAGATAGATCGCGCGATCCTGCCAAAAGGTCTGCATGATCCAATCTTGTTCGGCTTGGCTGTCGACCCGCAGCAGCGTGCCGCCCCGCGCGGCCGCCTCAGCCTCGGCTTCAGATCGGGTGAGACGGGTTGAGATTGGCACGTAGGTCGAGTTTTCAAATCGGAACTCGTCCGAGCTGTTGATTTCGATAATCGTCATGGCTTTGGTCTGTGCCCAGCCATTGCCATTGTTGACGCCTGCGCTGTTTTCGCGCTGATCGTCCCAATTGCCGGACGGACGGGCGATGACCGCCCAATGCTGGGCACCGCCCCCGTTGTCGGGACCACTTCCGCCCCAATTGGTGTAGGTCAATTCGTTGCCGCTGGAATCCAACCACACGCCTTCAACTGCCTGGTCCGAAGCATCGAGATAGATCCCCTCGCCTCGCCAGAAGGTTTGCATGATAAAGTCCTGCTCGCCTTGGCTGTTGATCCGCAGGAGCGTGCCGCCCGCCGCGGCTGCCTCAGCTTGAGCATCGGCACGGGTCAGCCCTGGAGTCCCAAGCATGTAAACCGAGTCGCCAAAGGTGAATTCCTCCGGCGCTTCGGAAATCTCAATGATCGTCATCGCTTGCGTCGCGACCCAACCGGTTCCGTCATTGATACTCGCACCGTTGACGCGCTGGTCATCCCAGCGGCCGCTTTCCCGCGCGATCACAGCCCAATGCTGTGCCCCACTGCCGTTATCCGGCCCACCGCCGGACCAGTTTGTATAGCTTAGGTTGTTCCCGTTGGAATCGACCCAAACGCCTTCCACCAGCGCGTCAGACGCGTCGAGGTAAATCGCTTGATCATTCCAGAATGTTTGCATGATGTAGTCTTGCTCGGCCTGGCTATCGACACGCAGTAAGGTGCCACCGAGCGCCAGTGCCTCGGCCTCTGCTTCGGCACGGGTCAACCCATCCGTGCCCAGGAAGTAGGTCGAGTTATTGAACTCGAATAACACCTCCTCTTGGGTGATCTGCAAACGGCCAACTTTACCGCCGATCAAATCCGCATAGTAGAGGTTGCCATCCGGCCCCTCTTTGAAGTTCACGGGCGCAAACGCGCCGGCATCATAGAGATAATTGATGTCCCGCCGGTCATCGGTACTGACCGAGAAGACCTCGCCGCTGACGACGTCGGTGAAAATATAGTGACCTTGGAGCGAGGCGGGCAAAGTGTCGCTAGCGATGACACTCCCGGCGCCGGTGATCGCTTGAATCTCGAACCCCGGATCGGATGCTTCGTGGGAGAAGGAACGATAGGGCGCAGTTATGTCGACCGTGCCGGCATCAACCTCCGCATAAAATGCGGCTGCGCTCGGCAAGAGATTGTAGAGCGGCGCCTGCAGAAGCGTTCCATTGTCACCACCCTCGAGATACGGCCAACCAAAGTTGGCGCCAGGTCCGCCGGTGAAGACGGATTCGTAGGAAAACCAACCCGTATTCGTGATGAAAAGCTCACCGTCGTCGTCAAACGCCATAGAGAACGGATTTCGAAGCCCGAGCTGAAACACTTTCGCGGCATTGGCATCAAGGTCACCGCCGGCCTCAGCCACAAACGGATTGTCGGCCAAGCCTTGCCCGGTGAGCGGATCGACCCGCAAGATCTTGCCGGACAGGCTGTTAATGTCCTGTACCGAAACGCTTCGCGGATCGGCCAGATTAAAGGACGTCCCATCGCCGACCGAGACATAAAGAGCGCCGTCCGGTCCAAATTCGAGAGCACCGCCTGCATGGCTGGTCGCGTCTACCTTGAGATAGTCGCGCTTGAATTCCCCCGTCAGCGCATCGATTTCCGAGTCAGGAACGCCGACATTCGCGGTCAAGGTCGAGTCGATCGCCCCTCCGCCAGAGATATCGGAAAGGCTTTGGCCTGCTGTGCCAAGGAGCACGACTTTAGAATCCGGCACGACGCTCGTATATCCCGTCGCCTGATCCAACGTGAAACGAACAAGGTGAGAAAAACGGTTGCCCGATCCGTCGACCCCCGCAAGACCTGTCTCATTGGCCGTTTCTGGAGGATCCACCACATAAAAAGCATAAAGGTATGGGTTGGTTGCAAAATCTGGATGGAGTGCGATATCCAAAAGACCCCGATCGGCGACTGCGTTTACCTCAGCGCTAAGATCAATCAGGTCTCCAACCTTTGTGTCGGTTGAAACATCGAATACGGTGATGAGCCCGGCCTTCTCGCCGACATACAAGTAATTCGGGTTGACCGGCGAGAACTCCAATCCGATGGGCTGGTCGCCTACGGAGTAAATATCAGTTTCAACAACTTCGTAGTCCGAAACAAGCGGTGGCTCGACTGTCCCAACTTCCGGCAGTTCGTCATCTAAGATGTCGACCCGGGCTGTCCGGGGAAACAGGAGCGTGCCACTTGAAACCGATATGATCGAGATCGTGAAAGACTCGGTGCCTTCCGCGAGATCGTCGTCGGTCATCGGAATGTCGAGGACGATGCGTGGCTCACCCGCGGCAATCGTGGCCACGAACGTGCCCGTTCCGACGTCGGCTGTGCTTGCCCCTTGGGGATCCTGGGGATTGATCGTGATCGCGTATTCTACGTCAATTGGAAGCGACGAGTCCCCAGTTCTTTCGATTGCGACGCTGAGCGATGTGTCTGTTTCGAGAACGCTGAATTGAGTTCCGGAAAGAAAAACCGTGCCAGACATGCAGCACCCCATACACACCCACAATAGTAACTCGGATAGCAAACCGGATTTCACCTGTCGAGACAGTGCCCAATGGCGAGCTGGCGGCTCGCGATTGACCTTCGGCTAATCTGGATCCGGCGCCGATCACGACGGCTGCAGTTGATGCTCAGACTTGGAACGCCTGGTTTAAAAATTATATTATTTCAAATCAGCGCGTTAAATGGTTTTCACTGCGCGAGCGTTCGGAATTCTGCAACGATCCCGCCCAGCCCGGGACGATCGTTGAACTCCTGAACGCCGCAGCGGCGTGTATTGTATCCAAATTGCGTACAAACAATCGGGTGTTTGAGGACAATATGAGTTACCACCAGAGTAATTGCGGCAGGCAAGACAGATTGGCGAAGTTGGAAGTGCTAAGACACCAAAGATACTTCGCAAAGTGGAGGTATTGCTCCCGGAAATCCAAGGTGACGTTACGTGTGTCTCGGCGCAATGCAACCTAAACATCCTACGCCGAACCGACCGAGGGTGCGATACAAAAAGACGAAATAGCCACCTTGCCTGTCACACCAAAGCGGCATCAGGTCCCAATGTATATCATATGGTCAATGGCACTCGATCGGCGCAATCGAAGACTGGCATGCGCACGAATGCGCATACTCTAGCCGCCGCCACCGAGTATACATGGGATCTACACCTCAACTTAATCTGTTCGGAATTACCTCTATCTCCACACCACGCTGCGAGAGAGGTTGCGTTTTGCTGAACCGGTTGTGCATGATCGCGTCTTGGGCCCTTTTGAAGGCTAGCTCCGTATCGGCGGTGGACCTTGTGTTGATGACCGAGGAGTACCCGCCATACAACTTTCAATCCGAAACCGGAATCGGCGGGTTTGGGGCGGAACAGGTCTTTGAAATCATGGAACGCGCCGACCTTAGCTACGAGGTCGAACTAACGCGTTGGTCGCGTGCAATTGGCTCGGCACGCAGCAAACCTGCAACATGCGTTTTCTCGACTTTTCGTACGCCCGATCGAGAGGCGGATTTTCACTGGATAGGTCCCCTCTCAATGGACGAATCCCTTCTTATCAGGAAGCAAGGCAGCGACATTGAGTTAGCAACGCTCGACGATGCTTTGGACTACTCGGTCGGAACGCAAACGGGTGAATTTACCGTAGGAATCTTGGAAGAGGCGGGTTTCGAGCGGGTCGATCAAGCAGCATCAATGGCAGATGCACTTAAGAAACTCCTTTCGGGCCGCAACGATCTGATGGCGGTACCAGAGCCATACTATCAAGCGCTTCTGAGCGACGAGGTTGCCGTTGAGCAAGCCTTCGTGCTCCCCGCACTGGAGGTTGCCTTGGCGTGCAACCCCGAGACCGATGAGGACCACATTGCTCGGATGCGCAACGCCATGGACAGCATGATTGAAGACGGCACGCAGCAGGCCATCCAGTCCCGCTATGAGTAAGAGGGTACCACAGCAGATTGGTATATGCTCCGGATGTCCGGCAAGCTAATTCGCTCCGGGAACACGGCCTCCGACAATTCGCAAAGTCGTTCCCTAAGCTCGGTTCTATTGCGGCGCACTCTTGTGCTTACGTTAGCGCTTGGGATCGGGGCTGCTGCAGTCAACATGTGGATTGATCTCAAGCGCGAAAAGGACGCCGTCGAGTTCGCGGCAAATGAATTCTTATCTAGCTCCGCGCCTTCTGCCGCTACAGCAGCATACAATTACGATCAAGAGGCGGCCGAACAAGTGGCTGTCGGCCTGTTCTCGCAGAGGGCTATTACGGGCGTGACCATCGTCAACGATGGAGATGTAATGGTGCAGCGCTCGCGTATCGCCTCTCCAACACTGCCCCAAATCGGTGCGATTGGAGAGGCAGATGAAGTTGTTTTGTCGCGCTCCTTCCGTTCGCCTCGAGCAGATCAAAGCAATGAGATAATTGGAAAAATATCCATAACCGTCGACAAATCCTTGGTCGCACCAGAAATCGTCGACAGGCTTATGACTTTTTTCTTCGTCACGACCGCAAAGAATGTTCTCTTTGGCGTTCTATTATTTTTGACGGTGTTTGGTGTGCTGACGAAATACGCTACCGGACTTGCAAAATCCGTGCGCGACTGGCGCCCTGGTGAGGGCCAGATCCGCGTCCCCAAATTGCCGAACTTGCTCCGGGGTACCGAAGTCGATGACCTTGGGCGGAATATCGAGCTACTGACCGAGGCGGCGAACCTGGCCATTCACGATATACAAGTGTCCCACGACGTTGTTGTTGATTCCAACACGGCCCTAAGCAAGCACTCCGAAGAGCTCTCAGACGCCGTCCGCGCAAGAACCCTCGAACTCGAAGTAGCAAATCAGCGTCTCAAATTGATGGCCGAAAATGACGGCCTGACGGGCCTTCGGAACCGAGCATCATTTGACCGGACCATGGCCGAAGCGTTTCGGAAGGTGGGCAGTCCGGGGCACCATGTGGCCGTCCTGATGATCGATGTCGACCATTTCAAAGCCTACAACGATTTTTATGGGCATCAAGCCGGTGATGATACACTCGTCAAGATCGCTCAGAGACTGCAGCATGTCGCTAACGCAAATGATTGCACCGTTGCACGTTTTGGGGGCGAGGAATTTGTCGCCATCGTCAAGCCGCATCGTATATCTCCAGAAGCGATTGCGGAGGATATGCATGACGCCATTCACGGCGCGTGCATAGAGCATCAGCATTCGACGGTTGCACGTCGCATTACAGTCAGCATCGGCCTCGCATCGACTGCAGAAGAAATGGTGGGCTCCGGAGATGAGTTGGTTTCTGCAGCCGACGATGCGCTCTACGCGGCCAAACTCAAAGGCCGAAACCAAACCGTGGTTTCATCGCCCGAAATCCGGGATCGCGCAAGGGAAAAGCGGTTTTCGGTCCAAGCACTGCTTCACGCAATCGAGGAACGGGCGTTCGAACCGTTCATCCAACCACAAGTTGACGCTAGGACAGGTGCTCTCATTGGCGTTGAGGCTCTGGTGCGGTGGGTTCGTGCCGACGGAAAGGTCATAGCACCTGGGAGCTTCATGCAAATTGCAACCGATACAGGGCTCATCCGAAAAATTGACGTGATCGTCCTGGAGAAAATCAGTGATTTTCTTCTGAGCAACCCCGGCGCATTGCCACGCTTGTCTTTCAACGTGACGGGGGAGAGTTTTGAGAACGACGATTACGTGGCTGATATCGTTCGACTTGCTAAGAGTACCCAAACATCTATCGCCGTCGAACTCCTGGAAACTGCGTTTATTGACCGACCGGATGAACGGTTTCTATGGCAACTAGATACCATGCGCGAGGCCGGGATCGCCATTGAAATTGACGATTTCGGAACCGGTCGCACATCCATTCTTGGGCTAATGGCCATCAATCCCGACCGATTGAAAATCGCTCGCGAGCTTATTCTTCCCCTAAGGGATCGTCCGGAGCAGACAAATCTCGTAACAAGCGTCATTGAGATCGCAAAATCCTTGGCCGTTAACGTCGTCGCGGAAGGCGTAGAAACCGAAGAGATCTCGCGCTTGTTAATTGATATTGGATGCCCAATTCAACAGGGATATCACTACGGCCGACCTATGCCACTTTCTGACCTCGCTGTCCGAGATCAGAAATGGGCGTAGCCGGTGCTAAGTGTCGGTGAATTCTGGATGACCGCTGCCAGTGAATTTGGTTTCCTATCCCTTTGTCAAATTCTTCTGATCTTCGACCCTCCCAAGTGCTTCGGCCAGCGAAAGAGCTAATTCCCCACCGAACCTTTTTAGGGCGGACAATTCAAAGACCATTCCAAGACTTAGATCCTGTCCCCGGTTGAACGGCGCTCCAATCGAACCGTAGGCACATTTCGTAGTGCCAACGCCGCCCAAGCAAGGCACGCCACGGATCTTCATAGAGACGATACGACCGGTCGGCTTGAAATTCTTAGCGATGGCTTTGGGAGGTGTTCCGATATACGTGACATACTCCTTCAATTGAGAGCGAATTTATCCAATACGCTTTTTCATTCGTTGAGCACACACTAAAATTTCTCTCTGGCCAATAGCGCTTCCAAATTTTTCCTCCAACGCATTCGGTGTGCGGATCCGCATCGGCTTTGGCGAATTCCAATCGTGCAGCCGCTTGATCGGCTGACATAGCTGCTTCCGCTGTTGCATGGGTCGTAAACCCCATCCGCAACTATCCCAAAGTCTCGGAGCCCTGGGGGCACGCCGAGGCGGGTGTCGCCGGTTTCTTCCATTAGAGTTCACTAAGCTTTCTAATTCCCGACAGAGTAGGATCGCGCAATGCTGCAGACATAATATCGAGTACAAGCGGCAATGCATACTTTTCAGTACGGCAAAGCAGCAAAGTTCTGTGTCGGTGGTACACCATTCTTTGTCGATTGAGTGGCGTTGACACTTATGAAGCGATTTCAACGGAATTTCCCAACTTTCGCTCCGAGTTCATTTGCGGATATGCTCGCGACCTTTTGCACGCGCTCCGCCGACGAGAACGCGGCAACGCTCTCTTGTCGGTTCGATCTCAGCGATGCAGCGATTGGCTTCTTTTTTCACTAACCCTGGGGCCCGAATGCAATAGCCTATCGCGTTGGCGGTCCTTTGACGCGCCGTGCGCCTTCCCGAGTATTAGCGATCCGCGTCTGGTGCCTCCGGCGGGAGAGATTTCACCCCGGCCAAGCGGTTCGTTCTGGTCGAGAATATTGCCGCGGCCGCCGTCTTTGAGGCATCGAGCGATATGGCCGGGTCGAGCGCAGCTTTCCAGTCAATGTCGTCGTAGCCCCGCGCCAAGAGCGCTTCCGCAAGTGGAATAGGCTCTTGAAGTGCGGCTTTGACCTCCGCAGTCGCCCCCTCTCGGCCAAGCCTGCCCAAAAGCTGAAACATCGCGGCTTCGGCCATGACGGCGGGTGCCGCGGCGATCCGGCGCGCAACTGCTTCTTTGTCCACCAAGGTTGTCTCAAGGAGACCCTTGGCGTGACCAAGTGCTGCGCCTGTGAGTTCAAACAGCTGGGGCAGCAGTAACCACTCGACGGGCCAGTTCGACCCATCGCGTTCTTCGGCGTGCACCGCGCTGGCCACCAGTCCACTGAACAGGGCATGGGCAACCAATTCGACTGAGCCCAGGGCCTCCGCCGTGACGAGATTAGATTTGTGGGGCATGGTCGAAGACCCTCCCCCGGCGCCGCTGCGGATTTCTTGGATCTCGCTCCGGGCAGAAATCAACATATCGCCGCCGAGTTTAGCAAGGGCAGCGATCAGCCGGTCGAGCCATTGCGCGAGTTTGATCACGCCGCTCCGATCGGTGTGCCAGGCCGGCGATGGCGCCAGTCCCAATTTATCTGCCAATCCGGCCACAACGTCTGGCCCTGCGGCCCCCATAACGGCCAGATTGCCGGAGGCTCCCCCAAGCTGGACCCGGAACACATCCGAAGACAGTCCCCCGGCGTCGTTTTCGAGGGCGATCAAGGGTTGCGCCCATCGGGCATATCGGAGCCCCATCGTTATTGGTGTCGCCATCTGCGACCGGGTCCGCGCGACATAGGGCGTGGCAGCGTGCCGATCACTTTCTTCTCGGAGTCTGTCGATACACGCGCCGAGTGCCGCTGCGATCTCCCAAAAGGCGCGCTTTGCGCAAAGCATCATCGCGGTGTCGACAATGTCTTGGCTTGTCGCACCATAATGGACCCAATCGGCTCCTTCGGGGCCAACTCGACGCCTGAATGCACTGACAAGGGCCGGGACAGGCACGCCCGAGCTTGCCACCCCTTCGGCCAGTGCCTCAGAAGGCAAGTGAAAGTCCGTCGTTGCGTCCGCAATCGCTTTCGCTGCGGCGGTAGGGATCAAGCCAGCCTTTGCCTGGACCGTCGCAAGGCCGCATTCGACATCCAGCATGGACTGGAAAACAGCCTCTTCATGGAAGTGAGCCGCTGTCCCTTCGTGGGAAAATATCGGCGCCGTCAGAAAGGTCGTCGTCCCCAAACCGGAGCTCTCAATGGGCCATAAAGACGGGGACATCCGCGATCGCGGTAAGGTCCGTGGTCACGCCGCCCATAAGATCGTGGGTGAACTTACTGTGCTCGAACGCGCCCATCACGATCAGTTTCGCGTCATCAGCGGCCGCGGCCTGAAGAAGCGTCTCGGCGATGCTGCCACTCCGTTCGACCGTCCGAGCTTCGGCGGTGACCCCGTGGCGACGGAGGTTTTCAAGCATCGTCTCGGTCCCTTGGGGCGTCTCCCCAACGGTCACCAGCGTCACTCCCACTTTCTCGGCCAAGACATCCATCGCATCGCCCACCGCCCGCGCAACCGCACGCCGACCGTCCCAGGCCACCAGCACCCGTTCCGCGAGACCTTCCGCAGTGTAGCCGTTAGGTACAACGAGGACGGGCCGACCGCTGTGGAGCGCAATGAGGTCGGGATGGGCGGATAGATGATCTTCATCGGTGGCGTCGGAATGGACGCCCGTGACGATCAGGTCAAACGCTCGGGCGAAATGGGATAGCGGGATTTGGTCGCGTCGGCTCAATTCGAGAAAAGTCGACTTTTCCGTAAGACCCGCTGCGGCGACCTTTTCACCGAAGCGTTTGGTCACGTCTTCAATTCGCGAGCGATCATTCTCGTGGAGAAGATTGATCAAATCATCTGGCAAACGCATGCCAAAGCGGCGCTCGATCGAGGGGGCCGTGTAGCGGAGCACCCCAGTAAGGTGCGCGTCGTACTGCCGGGCAAGTTTGATCGCATGGTCAAGGCCACTGCCCCGGGCCGCATCGCCGCTATAGGCGCAAAGGATGTTTTTTATGCTCATTGGGTCGTTTCCACGTCTTCCGGGACTTTCATTGGAATATCGAGAAGCGCGCGGGCCTCGGCCCAGCTCGCCACCGGGCGTTCGTATTTTTCGCAGAGTTCCGCAGTCCGCCGCACGAGGGCGGCATTGGACGGTGCCATTGTTTCGCGGTCGAGCCGGAGATTGTCCTCCAAACCGGTGCGGGCATGGCCCCCGGCTGCGACGCACCATTCGTTGAGAACGATCTGGTTCGCGCCTATGCCGGCCGCACACCATTCGCTGTCGGGCGACAGTCGCTTTACGGTCTTAATGTAGAAATCGAAGCTCTCCCGATCGACGGGCATGGCATTCTTCACGCCCATAACAAACTGGATGTAAGGCACACCCTCCAGACGGCCGTCGCGCCACATTTGCACCGCCTGGTGGATATGGCTGAGATCGAATGCCTCGATTTCGGGTTTGACGCTATGGGCCCGCATCTCGGACGCCAACCAATCGACGAGGTCAGGCGCGTTTTCGTAGACCCGAGTGGGGAAATTGTTGGATCCCACCGTGAGCGAGGCCATGTCTGGGCCGAGAGGCAGCATGCCGCCCCGTTCGCGACCAGACCCCGATCGCCCGCCAGTGGAGAATTGAATGATCATGCCCGGGCAATGCTCTTCCAATCCTTCTTTGAGGCGCGCAAATTTTTCCGGGTCGGATGAAGGCGTCTCATCATCGTTTCGGACATGGGCATGGACGATGCTGGCCCCGGCCTCAAATGCTTCTTGGGTGCTTTCAACCTGCTCGTCCAACGTAATCGGCACCGCGGGGTTATGTTCCTTTCGAGCTACCGACCCAGTGATGGCGACACAGATGATGCAGGGTTTTGTCATGGGCGTCAGATGTCAAAAAAGACCGTCTCTCCTTCCCCTTGTAGGCGGATGTCGAACCGGTAAATCGTGCCATCGTCAAGGTTTTCGCGCTGCCCAAGCAGCGTGGCGCGACGTTCGGGCGCATCTATTTGCGACAGCACCGGATCGGCCGCGTTCTCCTCGACAAGATCATCGAAATACATCCTAGTATGCAGCCCCGTATTGATCCCGCGAGCAACAAGCCAAAGACTGAGATGCGGTGCGCCTGGTCCAACGGCCCCTGGTTTCACCGTATCAAAGCTCCATTCGCCGGTGTCGAAGTCGCAAACGATCCGACCCCAACCACGAAAGCCCGCTTCCACCTCGCCTTGATCGGCGAAGACTCCGCTAGAATTGGGTTGCCAGACCTCAATCAGGATGTCTTTTACAGGCTCGCCATTGCCGTCGCACACAATGCCCTCGACACGAATGCGCTCGCCTTTGGCATTGGGCCCGGCAATATCGGGGCCAGACTCCTTTTCGTAAATGTCAAAGCCCGCCGCCCGCGGAGATAAACCGATATGGACGTAAGGTCCGGCGGTTTGCGACGCAGTCTCAGAGAGAATGCGCGTATTGGGGCGTATCGGCTTCATGTCCCCTCCGGGCGGTTCTCAAAAAATGTGGCGTATCGCCCGCGCAATATGATGTCGAACCGATAAGCGACGGTGTCGTGAGGAATTGTCTCCTCAAGGTCGAGCTTGGCGGTGAGCGCATCGATCGCATCGCTATCGGGGATGGTTTGGACAATCGCGCAGAGCGGGATGAACGGATCGCCTTCGAAGTAGCATTGGGTGATCAGCCGCTGGGCGAAGGCATGGCCGAAGACGGAGAAGTGAATATGGGCCGGTCGCCAAGTATTGGGACCATTGGGCCAGGGATAAGCACCGGGCTGCACCGTCCGAAACCGGTATCGACCTTCGCTGTCGGTGAGCGTCCGCCCGCAGCCCCCGAAATTCGGATCAATCGGTGCGAGATAGGTATCAACCTTATGGCGATAGCGGCCGCCCGCATTGGCCTGCCAGCATTCGACGAGCGTATGGGGCACGGGCCGGGCATTTTCGTCGAGAATACGGCCGTGGACGATCAACCGTGGGCCGATGGCCGATTCCCCTGGTGCCGCGAAATTGGTCAGAAGATCCCAATCATCTTCGCCGAGATCGTCATTGTTAAAGATCGGCCCGCTTGTCTCGAGGCTCGTGTCGACAAGGCGAACAAGTTGACGTTTTGGGCTTCTCGCTCGCGTGGTCTTGTAATCCGGCGTGTAAGCCGGAGGCTGTCGGCTCCAGTCACGCGGGTAAAGAGCTCCGTGATCATTGGATGTGGCTTCGGCGGTCATGGCCCGGCTTCCTCCATTGTCTGAAATGTCTCTTTGGCGATCTTGATGGCGTGATTGGCCTTTGGAACCCCGGCATAGATCGCCACATGCAAAAATGCCTGCATGATCTCGTCGCGGGTCGCGCCGGTCCGGGTGGTTGCCCGAATATGCATCGGGATCTCTTCGAAGTTCCCGCATGCGGCGAGAAGGGCGAGGGTCAGAAGGGAGCGGTCGCGCCGAGATATCGTGTCATCTGACCAAAGCGTCCCCCAGGCGCCCTCCGTAATAAGTGTCTGAAATGGCGCGTCAAAATCGGTCTTGGCGGCCTCGGCACGGTCAACATGGGCGTCGCCCAGAACCGCCCGTCGGGTCTTCATACCAGCCCCATACCGATCGGTCATGGCGCGACCCTCTCCAAGAACTTCTCCACCAGGGCGACGAAGCGCGTTGGCGCATCCGCCATCGGGAGATGACCCGACCCCTCAATCTCGTGGTATTCTGCACGGGTGAGCCGATTACTAAACCCCCTAACCACATCCGGCGGGCTTGATCCGTCCGAGGATCCGCCGATCACCAATGCCGAACAGTCGATCTTTGAGGTGTTTTCGGTCAGATCAGCAGCCGCAAGCGCGGCGCAACAACCCACATAGCCCGCCACAGGGGTGGCGATGAGCATGGAACGCCAATGGTCGATCTCTGGCCCGTTTCGATAGGGCGCGGGAAACCACCGGTCGAGAATGGCGTCGGCCATGGTCTCCATGCCACCGGCGCGAACCGCTTGGATGCGCTCGGCCCAAAGGTCGGGCGCTCCCATGCGGGCCGCTGTGTTGGAAAAGACCGCCGATACCACACGTTTGGGCTCGGAACTCGCGATTGATTGGGCGATCATACCTCCTAGGGAAACGCCAATCAGGGTGACCTTTTCGAGACCAAGATGGTCAAGAAGAGCAAGCGCATCGCCTTTGAGCATTTCAATGTCGTAATCGGTCTCGGGAGCATCGCTTTGCCCATGGCCCCGCGTATCGAGCCGGATGCAACGATGAGCCGTCGCAAACGCCGGTAGAACTTTGTCCCAGAGGCGAAAATCCGTGCCGAGGGAATTCAAAAATAGAATTGCCGCCGCCCCGGCCGGCCCGTCCTCGCGCCAATGGAGACGTATCCCATTGTGGTCGAGCCAGGCCATCAAGCGCGGCCCGTTGGAAAGGGCGTTCGGTCCACATGGTCGATTTCTGCCCGGATCAGCAATTCGAACATGCGGAGCTTTTGGTCCCGGGCTTCCGGTGCATCCCAGAGGTTGGTGTATTCCCCAGGATCGGCGCCAAGATCGTAAAGCTCGCCCCAAGCCATGTCTTTGAAGACGGAAAGCCGATAGCGGCCGTCCCGCACCGTGTGGATGTTGGGCACAACGTCCACCTCATCCATCGACTTTTGATGAGCGTATTGGATGAAGGCGGCGTCCCGGGTCGTGTCGCCAAAGAGGTCAAGACCCTGCATGCCCCAGGCCACTTCGATCTGGGCGCGTTCCAGTACGGTCGTGCCGATATCGAGAGTCTGGCCAATCGCGTCACTGCGGGCTCCATGCTCTCCTTCTGGATCGGCCCAGACGAACGGGACCCTTGTGATCTGCTCGTATTGCTCGGCGCCTTTAAAAAGGAGCCGGTGATCGCCGAGGTGGTCTCCATGATCAGTGGTGAAGATCTCGACCGTTTCCGCGCTGCGCCCTGATGCACCCAACGCTTTTTGCACGTCTCCCACGGCATCATCGATCATTGTAATCATTCCGCAGGTCAGCGCTTGGGCCTCTTGTGCCTCCCGCGCAGAGCAACCAATCGCGTGCATGCCTCCTAGCAGCGCCCGGCCTTCGTCCCGGGTCGAATGTACCCCGGCCACATGGGGCGGTGGCGACCAGTCGTTTCTCGTGAAAGCCTCAGGGACCGGCATGTCGTTGGGATCATACATGTCCCAGTATTTTCCCGGCGGATTGAACGGATGATGGGGATCAGGCCAGCTCACCATCAAAAAGAACGGCTCTTCCTCATCCGCTTGCGCCTCGAGGAAAGCAGCGGCCCGCTCCGCAATAAAACGCGTCGAATAAAGCTCGGGCGGGATCGCTGTCCGGACGGCTTGGGGGCAGACATAGTCGTGGGAGAGCTGATTGTCGGGACCAATAAGTGCAGCGGCGTTAGGCTCCCGCGCGAGAAGCCATGCCGCGTAGTCACCGCCGATATGGTCCCCGTGCCCGGTCACTAGTTCCACATGGTCAAAGCCGTAAAACGGTGTCGGCACTGCAGGTTGCGGTCCTGACCAGAAATCCGGCTCTTCGAACTTGTAGATCGCCTCCGCCAAATCGTGACGGACCGCTTCGGCCAATTCCCCGTTGGCCCGGTGATATCCCGCGCGCGTTTCGTGCATTTTTGCCGTCGGACCGGCGCCGGTGAACGTTTGAAGATGGCTCTTGCCAATCAGAGCGGTTTTGTAACCCGCATCTCGGAGCAATTCCACGAAGGTCACGTTCCGCTTCGAGAGAGGCACACCGTTCATCCGCACGCCGTGATTGGCGGGCATCCGGCATGTCATGAGGCTCGCGCGGTTTGGCATGCAAACGGGGCTGGTGACGTAGAAGGCGTCGAACGCCACGCCTCGCGCTGCCATATCGTCAATATTGGGCGTCTTAACGAGCGGGTGGCCGTAGCATCCGAGGTAATCCGCCCGGTGCTGGTCGGTCACAAACAGGATGAAGTTCGGACGCTTAGTCATGCCAACCCCTCTTCCGTCGCATCGGGCGATTTTGGTGCAATGAACCTGTAGGCGACAAGGGCAACGCCCAGCACCAGCGCCGCAATCTCGTAGGTCAGGCTAGGGCTGAGGAGGGCAATTGTCACTCCAAACCGCAAGACCCGCTCGAGGATCGTCAGCTTCCCCCGGTCATGGCCAATGAGCGCGCTCGTACAAAAATAGAGAGCGATCAAGAGAAAGAAGATCGCGGGAAGCACGACGCCCCAATCGGTTGTCCCGATCCCGAGTAGCAATGCGTCGTCAAAGGCCCAAGCGAAGGGAATGAGAAACATCATTGCCCCGATGCGCGTCGCCTCGACCGCAGTCGCAATGGGCCGCCCCCCCGACACGCTGGCCGCTGCAAAGGCTGTCAGCGCCACTGGCGGCGTGATGCCTGCCGCGACACCGAAGAAAAAGACGAACATATGGGCCGCCAAAAGGTCCATCCCGAACCCTTGGAGCGTCGGCCCCATGACCGAGATGATGGCAATATAGGCCGGAAGGGTGGGCATCCCCATTCCAAGGATGATGCAGCCCAAGGCGGCGATTAGGAGTGCAACCAATAGCGAGTTGCTCGACGCAGTTGAAAGGAGCACGGCAAAACTCGTCGGCACGCCCGTCGCCGACAGCGTTGAGACAACGATGCCCACGATCGCGATGGCGACCGCCAGTTGACCGACCACTTTCCCCCCATCGGCCAGGGCGGCGACGAGTTTGAATGGCGCTCTCCGCACCTCGGGGTTGAGAAAGCTCATCGGAATAAGCAAGAGAATGGCCGCTATCGAAGCCCCTGCCGCGGACATCCCATTCACCAGAAGATAGACGATGATCGCAATTGGTCCGAAAACCAGCACCATGTTGAGCCAGTCCTGTCCTGCCGGCGCGGGCACGCCGATGTCTTCGTCGGTCACTTCGATGTTGAGCTTTTGAGATTCAAAATAGACCGCGAGAAAGAGCGACAGATAATAGGCCACCGCCGGGATCACGACGGCAAGGATAACGGTGAGGTAACTCACGCCCACGATATCGGCCATGACCAGAGCCGCCGCGCCCATGATCGGCGGGAGGATCTGCCCGCCTGTGGATGCGGTGGCTTCCACCGCACCGGCGAAGTTCTTGTTAAAGCCACGCTTTCTTATCATCGGAATCGTGACGACCCCTGTGCCAACAACATTCGCCACGGCAGAACCGGAAACGGTTCCGAAAAGTGCTGACGCGAGAATTGCGGCATAGGCCGGTCCGCCTTTGAAGCGCTTCATGAGGTGAAACGAAATCCGGATCATCGACCCGCCCGCCCCGCAGCCTTCGAGGATCGCACCGAGAATTATAAAGGGCAAAACCGTCGTCAGGATCACACCCATGATCGAGCCGAGAATACCCTGGGCGCTGTCATACCAAATATTGGCCGAGACGGTGTCGTAGATGTCGGAAGGGGCAGTCTGAAGAGGGCCGGGCCAGTATTGCCCAGTCGCAAGATACAAAATCGCGATACCACCGATAATTGCGATAGGCGCCCCCCATAAAATCCAGCAAGCCCAGAGCGATAGGCCAGCTGCCGCCAGAGCCACATACATTTCGCGCGGCCCGAAAAACATCACCGAATTGGCGATGATCTGGCCGATCCGGTAGTAGTCCCAGCAGACATAGGTAATCGCCGCGAAGGCCACCGCATAGGCGAGAAGATGGAACGCGTTAAGCCGCTCGTCCTTGGCCCGTTTCTCCCAATCGCCCGCCAAAAAAACGAGGATGCTCAGCCAGAAAAAAAGCGGCCTGAACCATTCGACCGGGAATGGTCCGATCCGAGGCAAAACACCGTAAGTCGGAAGCACATTGGCAAGACCCGCCAAAGCGATTGAAAGTCCGATTGCAAAAACTGAATACCCTGCAAGGCGCGATGGTCCGGCCGTGGCGACATCCGTCATGGCACTGTCCTCCCTAGGCAGCGAAGCGATGGTTCGACTTTGCGGTGGGCGGCACAAAGGCGCCGCCCGAAGGGTACCTGTTTAGGACCGAAGGTCCGCAGGCACCTCGATACCAACCTCGTCGTAGTAGCGAAGGGCGCCCGGATGAAGCTTGGCATTCATACCCGCAAAGGGTTTTTCGGGGTCGATCGACCGCATGAGCGCATTGGCGTTCATCATCGCGTCGAGGTTCTCCCAATAGGCCTTGGTCAGCGCATAGGCGGTGTCGTCGTCCATCGAGGCTTGGACGCTCATCATCATGGCCGAGGCGGTCGACACTTGGTCGCTGTCGCCATTCACCTGCCCCGAATACGTGCCCGCCGAAATCTTCGATTCAAATTGGGCCGCGTTGACAAGAAAATCCGACCAGCCGTCCGAGCCTCGCACATCGTCTGAAACACCGAGCACGCGGATTTCGCGCTGGAGGCTCAACTCGTTAAGGGCTTGGCTCCCGACGGCGACCGAACCCACATAGACGTCAAACTGCCCATCTTGGAACGCTTGTTGGGCTGCCCCCCAGGGGGCCCGCACGCCCTCGTAATCGTCGCCCGCCTTCAATCCGCCTGAACCGAGCTCGATCAGCGACTGGATCTGGGCACTCGCCGCCCCCGCGGGCGGTCCAATATAGACGCGCTTGCCCGCCACATCTGCGAGGCTTTCAATGCCGCTATCGGCCCAAACAACCGGATGGAAGGTCCCTGCCGGAAAGGCAAAGAGCGCCCGGACGTTCGGTGCGAGCGCTTTTGCCTGGTCCGCCTGCTCTGCATAGGGGCCGACCCCGTTCGACATCGCCCGATACGCTCCAGGTGGGACCACGGCCATGTCGATACGTCCCGCCGCGAGCTTTAATGCTGCCCTGGTCAGAGTTTGGCCCAGCACAACTTGCAAGTTCAGACCTTCCTCGGCTGCGAATTGAGCGAAGGTTTGCGGGACGATCCCGGTCAGAGACGCCGCCCCTCCCCCTTCAAGACTAAGGTTTTGCGCATGCCCGCAGGTCGCTGCGGCTGCCATGGCTAGTCCGGCAATAGCTGCCTTGATTTGAAACACGATGCATCCTCCCTAGAGTGCTCCAAGGAAACGCTAGCATCTCATTAACGGTAAATAAAATTCAAAATCAGCGATATACTATACCGAAATTGGAATGTAAGAGGTGCCCCTGATGCGTGCGAGGAGATCCGCCATTGTTGGGCTTTGAGGCACTTCCGGGTTCGTCGTCAGTCCAACCGGACCGGTGAGTTCCGCCTCGCCTAGGGCGAGGGACGTGACATCTCCGTCGGCCAGGTCTTGCAGAAAGACACCCCGAGGGAGGACACAGACAGCCTCGGTTTTTGCAAGATAGGTCCTTTGAAAATCGGAAGAAGTCGTCTCAACGGCGTTAGGCAGATGAGTGACAGCCTGCGATGCAAAGTACCGGTCGAGCTCCTGTCGGATGATCGTTCCCTTGGGCGGAAGAAGCAGAGGAAACTCTAGGACATCCTCAATATTCGGCTTGCCTTGGGCCAAGGAATGGCCACGCCTCACAACGAAGATCAAAGGCTCGTCGAAGAGCGTCTCAAAAACGAGGCCGCGCATGTCCTCATTCGATGACAAACGGCCGAGGACGAAGTCGGTGTCCCCCACTCTGAGATCCTGGAGAAGCGCCGCATTAGTACCTGTCAAAATCCGAACGACCACGCTGGGATAGTCGCGTTTGAAGTCGCCAATGACGTCAGGAAGAAACTGCGAACACACATTCGGCAAAGCGCCCACCCTTATGGTTTCGCTTTGGGCGCCGTCGCTCGCGGCCACGTTGAGGCCTTGGGAGATCTGCAAAAGACCCGCCTCGGCGGCGTTCAGTAGGGACTGACCCCGCCAGGTCAGCCGTGCGCCGCGCTGGGAGCGGTCAAACAACGTATGGCCAACAATGCTCTCCAGTTCAGCCACGCTCCGGCTCACCGCGGGCTGTGTGAGCCCCAATTCATCGGCCGCGGCGACAAAACTCCCTTTCTGGGCGACGGTGACAAAGCACCGCAATTGGCGAAGCCGTACGTTTCTGACGATCCGTTCAAAGGCCATGGCCCCGCAATAAAGACCAAACTGGCTTGGTTAGCACAACCCAGGCGCCGCGAGCGGCCTTAGGCTCGGGCCAAAAGTGGTGAGACCATCGGCTCAGCCCCGGCCACCGCAGAATGGGGCCAAGTGACGAGTATCACTGCGCTCCCGTCGATCTTGCCGCCTTCAACGGTCGCGCCCAGCTCGTCGAGCCGCGTCTCAAAGATCTTCTCTCTGGCTTTGGACGCATCCACCACGACGGTGACCGGCGCAGCAGCGGGAACGCCGCCCGCTAGTAACTCCGTTTGGATATGGGCCGCCTGCCGGAGTCCCATGTAAAATGCCGTTGTCGATCCTGGCCCCGCGACATCGGTGCCCGCAGCGGAGAACTTTCCGTCCTGACCTGTTGCCGTCGCAAGGACGAGGCGACTTGTCTCAGAACGGTCAGTCAGTGGCCGACCGAGGGCCGCGCCCGCGGCGGATGCGGCCGTGACACCCGGCACGATCTCGACCGCGATCCCAGCCTGGCGCGCCGCCGCCAATTCCTCGGCCGCGCGGCCAAAAATTCCTGGATCGCCTGATTTCAAACGGACCACACGGTGCCCTTTCCTCGCCTCAGCCACCATGAGCGCGTTAATTCGGTCTTGCGGCCAGCTTTTTGTCCCGGGTCGTTTGCCCACATAGACCCGTTCCGCATCCCGCCGCGCAAGTTCCAACGCCTCCTCCCCGACCAGCCGATCGTAGAAAATGACATCCGCCTCCTGGAGACGCTGGACCGCGCGGAGCGTCATCAGATCGCGCGCACCCGGCCCAGCGCCGACGAGGGCGATTGAGCCTTCCCTGTCGCGGTCGGGGGCCCCACCGTCTGTAATGGCCGCTTTAATGGTCTCGGCTGCCTGGGCCTCGGCCCCTTCTTCCCACATCCGGCGGGGTGCCGCCGCAAAAACCCATCGCCAGAATTTGCGCCGTTCAGGAAAGGGCATATGCTCGGCCACCGCATCTCGGAGCCGACCGGCCAATGCCGCCAACCCGCCGAGGTTCTGGGGCAATGTCTCTTCGAGCTTGGTTTTGATCTGCCGCGCCAAAACCGGGGCTGTGCCTTCAGTCCCGATGGCGACAACGACCGGGTCGCGGTCAACGAGTGCCGGCGTGGTCATGTCGCAAAGATGGGGCCGGTCCACCACGTTAACGAGGCTGCCGGCCGCTTTGGCTATCCGATGGGCGGCGATGTCGTCAGCCTCTTCGCCTGTAGCGACAAAGACCATCGCTGCCCCTTCAAAGAGCTCAACGTCGATGGGTCCCGTGTGATGCTCGGCCCGCCCGGCCGTGACGGAGGCCCTGAGTTCGTCATCGAGTGCAGGCGCAGCGAAAACGAGCTTTGCGTCGCTTTTCAAAAGAAGACGCGCCTTTTGGGCCGCCTGCTCGCCGCCCCCTACGATCACCACCCGTCGATCGGTGGTTTTGATAAACATCGGAAAGGCTTTCATCGTCAGTCTCCGTTGAAGATGGCGAAGTCACTCGGCGGCCTGGGGCCGCTGGATCCCGGCTAGAAGGGAGCCAATTTCGGGTCGGCAGGAGCCGCAATTCGTCCCAGCGCGGAGAGCGGCGCCTACCTCGTCAACTGAGACAAGACCCTGCTCTTCAACCGCGCGAGCGATCGTGTTGATCCCCACTCCAAAGCAGGAACAAAGCACCGGGCCGGGGTCTGGAACATCGGCCGGGGTCCGACCGAGGAGAATATCGTCGCCGGATCTGCCCGGGCGCGTTGCGACGTAGTCGCGCATCACCGCAACAGGTTCCCGCGAAACAAAGAGCGCTGCCAAGAGGTTGCCACCTTCGCCGTGGAAGGCAAGTCGCACCTGACCGCGGGAAAGATCCATAAAGGATGTCATCTGCGCCTGGCCAAGACTGAAGATCTTTCGGCCTGCGCGTTCCCAATCCTCGACCCAGGCACGACCTGCCAGTTCGACCCGGTAGCCCGCCTCGGTGCGGACCCTCGCCCAGTAAGCGCAATCGAGCTCTGGCGCATGGGTCGAAACGGCAAAGCCGTACCAGGCGGCCTCGAACTTCTTGACTGAAACCACCGCAGCTTTGCTTTCAGGTTGGCCCGAGACCGGGTCCACCGCTCCGGCCACGAGCGCATCGATCCGGGCCGAGGGGGCGGTCTCACCGGTCCAATGCATCGGTGCAAAGACTTGGCCACGCATCACTTCGGGAGTGATCCGCGCCCGAAGGATCGCCGCGCCCTCGGGGCTCTTGACCTCGACGAGATCGGCCGCGGCAAGGCCAAGCTCGTCGGCATCTTTTGGATGAATATCGAGGAAGGGTTCGGGCAAATGGGCCGAGAGCTTCGCCGACAGCGCGGTGCGTGTCATCGTATGCCATTGGTCGCGCAGCCGCCCGGTGTTCAGTCGGAACGGGTAACGTCGGCCCGTCTTGGCGGCGGGCGGGCGCCACGCCACCGGTACAAACCGCGCCTTGCCGCCGGGGTGGAAGAACTGGCCGTCGGCAAAGAACCGGCTTTTTGTCGTCGCGCCTTCGCCTTTTGGCACGGGCCACCGCACCGGCGAAAACGCCTCGTAATCCCGGTCGGAAAGGTCGGCTAGACCGGATATGTCGAAGTCTTTGCCGAACTCCCGGGCGATCCCCGACAGGGCAGCGTGTTCGCGGAAGATCTCCGCCGGTCCCCTATAGTCGAACGCCTCGGTCCAGCCCATGCGCCGCCCGACTTCGGCAAGAATGTCCCAATCCGGCCGCGCACCGGCATGCGGTTCAAGCACCCTTCGCTGACGGCTCATGGTTCGGTCTGAATTCGTGACGGTTCCGTCTTTCTCTGCCCAAGCCGCCGCCGGGAGGAGCACATGGGCAAGCCGGGCCGTGTCGGTGGCGCCGGTGATGTCGCTCACCACCACGAAATCACAGCCTGCGATGGCGTCTCGCACAGCGTCGGCATCGGGCATACTGACCGCCGGGTTAGTGTGGATGATCCAAAGTGCCTTGATCCGCCCATCACCGACCGCGCGGAACATGTCGACCGCTTTCAGTCCGGCCGCCTCGGGCATTTGGGGCGCGTCCCAATAGCTTTGAACCGCGGCCCGGTGTGCGGCATTTTCAAGGTCGAGATGGCAGGCAAGCATATTGGCTAGCCCGCCAACTTCGCGTCCGCCCATGGCATTCGGCTGGCCGGTCACGGAAAAGGGTCCCATGCCGGGCCGCCCGATCCGACCTGTCGCGAGATGGCAATTGATGATCGAGTTGACCTTGTCGGCCCCGCTGGTCGACTGATTGACCCCTTGGCTAAATACAGTGACGACCCGTTCAGTCCCGATCCAAAGGCCGGCGAATCTTTGTATTTCGTCAGGATGAAGCCCGGTCGCATCGCCGGTCTCTTTCCGAGCGACCTTGAGCGCCGCCTCCGCGCCCTCCGTATAATCAAGAAAGCTCTGATCGAGGGCGCCCTTTGCCTCGATCTCGGCCAGAAGGCGATTGAAGAGGGCAACGTCGCCCCCGGGACGCAGGGCGAGATGCAGATCGGCCCCGTCGCAGCTCGCGGTCCGCCTGGGATCGATGACGATGAGCTTGGTGCCCCGTGTGCGGCGCGCCGCCAAAACGCGTTGTTGGAGAATGGGATGGCACCAAGCCAAGTTCGAGCCCACCAGGACCACGAGGTCGGCCGTGTCGAGATCTTCATAGGTACCCGGCACAGTGTCGGTGCCGAATGCACGCTTGTGCCCCGCCACGGTTGAGGCCATGCAAAGCCTTGAATTCGTGTCTATATTTGCCGTTCCTATGAAGCCTTTGATCAGCTTGTTCGCGACGTAGTAATCCTCGGTGAGGAGCTGACCAGACACGTAAAAGGCGGCCGCATCGGGTCCGTGGCGCGCAATCGTCTCGGAAAAGCGGTCCGCAACCGTTTGAAGCGCGACATCCCAGGACACGGGTTCACCGTGGATCGTGGGACCCAATAGCCGGTGGCTAGGCCCGACCGTGTCGCCAAGGGCGGAACCTTTAGAGCAAAGCCTACCGAAATTCGCGGGATGATCCGGGTCTCCTTTGACCAACAACCCGCCAGCGCCGTCTGGGGTCAGAAGCACCCCGCAGCCCACCCCGCAATAGGGGCATGTCGAGCGGGTGGTCGAGAGCCCGGTCCCATCCATCAGGCGGCTTTCCAAAAAGGTGCTGCAATGCCAGCCTGCTTCGTTGATGCAACGCGCAAGAACCCAGCGCTTGGGCACTCGATCTTACGCACATCCGGTTCGCCGCCGCAGCCTCGCTTACGCCGCCAGGCTGCAGCGGCTAAGCGAGGGTCCGGCGGGGCGCCCCCCGCACCGTGGGCTTCACCGAATATCAGCGTGTCGCGGAATGAAGAGATATCGGCGCGGTTCTGAATGAGCTCGAAGAACCAGTTTCCGTCCGCCGTATCACCATACATAACGGCACCCACCAGCCGGTCGTCTTCGAGGACGAGGCGTTTGTAGACGGCGCGCGCTGGATCCCGGAACACAATCTCTTCCCGCCCCTGCCCGGGTTGAAAATCACCGGCCGAAAACAAATCGCATCCGGTGACTTTGAGCTTCGTTGAAAGCTCTTTGGCCACGAAGCGCGCCGGTTTCTCCGACAAGGTGCAGGCCAATACCTTGGCTTGATCGAACACCGGCGCGACCAGTCCAAAGAGCATCCCCCCATGCTCGACGCATTCACCCAAAGCGAAAATGCTTGGGTCACTGGTTGCCATGGTGTCGCCGACGAGAATACCTCGCCCGACGTCAAGCCCAGACGACTTGGCGAGACCGGTAGCGGGACGTATGCCCACCGCCATGACCAAGAGGTCGCAAGGGAGGACCTGTCCATCGGCCAAGCGAAGCCCTGCGACGCGGCCGTGGTCTCCCAAGATCTCTTCCGATTGCGCATCGCAGTAGATCGCAATGCCCTTGTCTTCGAGCGATGCCTGGAGAAGTGCGCCCGCATCCGGGTCAAGCTGGCGCTCCATCAGATGGCCCATCAAATGAACGACCGAAACGTCCACCCCGCGCGCCGCCATCCCGGCGGCCGCTTCGAGGCCGAGAAGACCACCGCCGATAACGACCGCGCGTTTTCCGGCACCAAGCGCCATCATTTGCTCGGTGTCTTCGAGATCGCGGTACGCGATGACCCCGTCAAGGTCATGGCCCGGCAGAGGGATCATAAAGGGGTCAGATCCTGTCGCTAAAACCATCCGATCATAGGCAACATCGCCTCTTTCGCCGGTTACGATCTTTGCTTTGCGATCTATACCGAGGACGCGCTCCCCGAACCGCGTTTCAATCCCATTTTCCTCGTACCAGGCCGCGTCATGGGTCATGATGTCAGCGAAGGATTTATCACCGGCGAGAACCGGCGAGAGCATGATCCGGTTGTAGCTCCCTCGAGGCTCAGCGTTGAAGAGCGTAATGTCGAACGCCCCGGTCCCGTCCTCGGTCAGATGATCAAGGAGCCGCCCGGCAGCCATTCCAGCGCCGATGATGACGAGACGTTCCCGGGCCATCGTATTATTCGGCCGCCACCGCGGGCGCGGGGGTTGCCGATCGCTTTGGCTTTGCCCCATGCTCGTATTCTTCGAGGAAATCGAGCACCTCCTGGCGATAAGCATAATAATCGGGATGTTCGAGGAGCGCTTTCCGGCTCCGGGGCCGCGGCAGATCGACCTCCGTGATCTTGCCAATTGTGGCTTGCGGTCCGTTGGTCATCATCACGACACGGTCGGCAAGAAGGATCGCCTCGTCGACGTCGTGGGTCACACAGATTGCGGTGACTTTGGTCCGGCTCCATACCTCCATCAGCACTTCCTGCAATTCCCACCGCGTCAGGCTATCAAGCATGCCGAAGGGTTCATCGAGAAGAAGAAGTTTCGGCGAAAGGGCGAACGCCCGGGCGATCCCAACCCGCTGCTGCATTCCGTTCGAGAGGCTCGAGGCGGGCTTGTCCATCGCGTCGGCAAGGCCGACCCGTTCGAGGTAATACTCGACCACATCGGACCGCTCCTGGCGCGACGCCCTGGGATAGACGTTGTCGACCCCGACCGCGACGTTCTCTTTGGCCGAGAGCCAGGGAAAAAGGCTCGGCGCCTGGAACACCACAGCCCGTTCGGGGTCGGCTCCCTCCACATGGCGACCGTCGAGTTTAATGGCACCTTTGGAGATATCATTCAGCCCGGCAGCCATAGTTAGCACCGTTGACTTCCCGCAACCTGAATGACCGATCAACGAGATGAATTCGCCCTTGTTGATTTTGAGGTCGAAGTCTTCGACCACGGTCAGCGGACCTTTGGGCGTCGGGTAGACCTTGTGGAGCTGCGAAAAATCGAGGAAGCGCTGCTCGATCAAGCCTTCCTGGGCCTCTGCCACAGCCGTAGGCACACCGTGGATCGGCGTCACATCTGGTAGGACCTTAGTGCCCTCAACCTTAGCCTCGATGCCCACATCCATCAGGTAATTTGTCACCCGGGCACGGAGCGCTTTGAACCCCTCGTGATGGTTCATCTCACTCCGCTCCCGTGGCCGCGGAATCGACACTTTGAATTCTTCACCGAGGGTACCATCGGGGTTGAGTGCAATGATCCGGTCACCGAGGATGATCGCTTCGTCCACGTCGTTGGTTATGAGAACGCAGGTTTTTCGGTCTCCTTCCCAGATGGCCTCAATCTCATCGGCCAAGTTCGACCGCGTTAGCGCATCGAGTGCGGACAGCGGTTCGTCGAGCAGAAGGACTTCCGGGTTCATCGCCAGCGCACGTGCCACGTTGACTCGCTGTCGCATCCCGCCGGAGAGTTCTGCTGGCCGACGACCCGCTGCGTGCGAAAGGCCCACCATTTTGACGTAGCGATCAACCTTTTCAGCTTTCTCGGCCCGTGAAAGGCCAGGGAACACAGTGTCGACCGCGAGCCCCACATTGCCGTTCACCGTCAACCACGGCATCAGCGAATAGGACTGAAAGATAACACCGCGCTCCGGCCCTGGGCCGGTAATTTCGGCTCCGCGGAATGTTGCTTTTCCTCGCGTCGGCTTGTCGAGCCCCGCAAGGAGGTTGATGAGCGTCGTCTTGCCCGTTCCAGAGAAGCCGAGGAGAACCAGAAATTCACCTTCCTCGACTGCCAGGTTCACGTCTTTCAACACATGGGTTGCGTGCGTGCCGGTGCCGAAACTCTTCGCGACGTTTTTGAGTTCAAGGATCGCCATGTCGCTCACCGATGGTTGGTGAAGGTGAAAAGGGACTGGATCGCGTACATCAGCCGGTCGAGGAGGAACCCGATGATGCCGATAGTGAAAACGGCCACCATGATCTTAGCGAGCGATTGGCTCGACCCATTCTGGAACTCATCCCAGACAAACTTTCCGAGCCCCGGGTTCTGGGCGAGCATTTCGGCCGCGATCAGGACCATCCAACCGACGCCTAGGGACAGGCGGAGACCGGTGAAGATGAGCGGCAAAGCCGATGGCAGCACGAGCTTGGTTATCTTCGTCCAAGTGCTCATTTTCAGCACCTTGGAGACATTCACCAAGTCTTTGTCGATGCTCGAAACCCCAAGGGCCGTATTAATCAAGGTCGGCCAGAGCGAGCAAAGCGTGACGGTAATTGCCGAATTCAGAAAACTCTTGGCAAACCAGCCGTCCCCATCGGTGGCATAGGTCGCCGAGACGACCATCGTGACGATGGGAAGCCAAGCGAGCGGCGAAACCGGTTTGAAGATCTGAATGAGCGGGTTGAGGGCCGCGTTGGCGTAAGGCGATAGGCCCGCCATAATGCCCAGGGGCACCGCCACAATTGTTGCGATCAAAAACCCAAAAAACACAGTTAGGATCGAGGTCCAGATTTGGTCGTAATAGCTCGGCGCGCCGGTGTAGGCGATTTCCTTTACCCGGTCAGCCTGTCCGGCCTCGATTAGGCGCTGGTTGCGCTCGTTAAGACGCTCGTAGAATTGCGCCTCCTTTGCGGCCTTGGAGCGGGCATCTTCGTGGAGGTTTACCGCCTGTTCCCACACCTGTGGCGGGCCTGGAATGGCGCCGAGGGACGTCTGAACCTGGGGCGCAAGTGTACCCCAAACCATGAGGAACGCGGCGATTGCCAGAAGGGGCACCCCGAGGAGTTTCCAGATCTCAGTGGCCTGGGCCTTGGGGTTGTCACCGGCCGCCGCGCGCAAGACAGGAGTGAGCCAGGAAAGGCCAAGCACCTGAAACCAAGCGTCGGCTTTGTTGATCAGCGTGAAAGTACGCTCCTTCCGCGCTTCCTTCGCTTCCACGCGGTCGTCGAGCGAATTGGGATCAATGGCGGTCATGAGAACAGGTCCTGTTTCTGGCTAGCCTAGATGTCGCTGGGGAATGGACCGGGCCCCTGGTTTGGGGCCCGGTCGAAGGCTCGATTAGCCCTGGACTTCGTTGCCGACGACAATCTGCTCGGATTTCAGACCGATGGGCAGGCTGTCGATATAGGCGTTGGGAGCGCGGCCGTCATAGGGAATGCCGTCAATGATATCGGCGGCCGGGGTCGGGTCTTTGAACCCGTCGCTGTCCCACGGAAAGTCTTCCTCATTGGCAAGACCTTCATCAACCAAAAGCCGCGCAGCTTCGAGGTAAATGTCCGGCCGGTAGACCGATTTCGCTGTTTGGATATACCACTCATCCGATTTGAATTCGGCGATCTGACCCCAACGGCGCATTTGGCTTAGATACCAAATCGCATCCGAATAGTAGGGATAGGTCGCATTGTACCGGAAGAACACGTTGAAATCCGGAATATCGCGCTTGTCGCCTTTTTCGAATTCGAAAAATCCGGTCATCGAATTGGCGATCACCTCGTAATCGGCGCCCACATATTCGGGGCGGCTGAGAATCTCGACAGCGTCAGGACGGTTGGCGTTTTCGTTTTCATCCAGCCAGATCGCCGCGCGGATGAGTGCTTTGACAACGGCTTTGGTTGTGTTTGGATTTTCCTCGGCGAATTCTTTGGTAATGCCGAAAACCTTCTCAGGATTATTCTTCCAAAGCTGGTAATCGGTAATGACCGGCACACCGATCCCTTTGAAAACCGCCTGCTGATTCCAAGGCTCGCCGACGCAATAGCCGTGGATTGTCCCCGCTTCGAGCGTGGCGGGCATTTGCGGGGGCGGCGTCACCGAAAGGAATACATCGGCACCAATTTGGCCGGAGATGTTTTCCGGGCTGTAATATCCGGGCTCAAGGCCGCCGGCAGCCAGCCAATACCGCAATTCGTAATTGTGCGTCGAGACCGGGAAAACCATTCCCATATTGAAATGTTCGCCGCGTGCTTGGAAGTCTTCGACAACAGGCTTCAATGCTTCAGCACTGATCGGGTGCTGCGGCCGCCCATCATCCATCGACGGAATGTTTGGCCGCATCAGGTCCCAGATCTCATTCGAGACCGTGATGCCGTTGCCGTTTAGATCCATAGAAAATGGTGTGATTATATGGGCTTCCGTGCCGAACCCGATGGTCGCTGCCAAAGGCTGACCAGCCAGCATATGAGCTCCGTCAAGCGTGCCGTCGATCACCCCGTCAAGCAACACTTTCCAGTTCGCCTGGGCTTCGAGAGTGACGAAAAGGCCTTCGTCGAGAAAGTAGCCATTCTCATACGCAACAGCGAGCGGCGCCATATCGGTGAGCTTGATAAACCCGAATGTCAGTTCGTCCTTTTCTAGGTCGAGCATTTGCGCCCATGCAGGCGCGGCAAAAAGAGCTGCCGCCGCAATTGCGAGGGATCTCCTGGCGATCATGCGTATGTCCTTTCCTGAAGCTGCGCACCGGGCGCACAAAACAAAAAAGCCGTCTCGGGCTCTGTCGCGCTTTTCTGCAAGACAGGCCTGAAGCGGCTTCGCTTTATGGGAGCCCGATCCTTCGGGCAATAACTGGAGGAGCATCGTTGCTCGCGCCCGGTGTGCCATCCTAATTTCAAATGCGCGAGAAATTTCTTCGAATTTAACTCCATTCTTTGTGTTTCACGGCGGCGTTTCCTTGAATTGCCCAATTTTTCGACGCTAGGAGTCTAGGGGTTCAAAAATACGCCCATCAAAGAAGCTATCCCGCGGCAGGGTCAGACGTCCTCCAAGCGAGCCGACGGCCGTGGGTGTGTCTATTGCGCCTTCGAGTTTGACTGAGGCAGAGGGCAGATCGGGAGCGACGCCCGCCAAAGCCGCGCGGAAGAGATCCGACCGAAAAGTCTTCCGCGACGCATCCACCGAGGCGTCGCGATCAAGTCCGGTACGCGCAGCCAGGCGCGTGCCGATCCATTCGGCCTGGCTCCGCCAGGGAAAACCCGCAGCCCCGGCGAAAAACTCGACGAACCCCTCGCTCGCACGTCCATCGCCGCTGCCGTTTATCATGAACCGACCTCGAAGGGCCCGGTCGATTAGATCGGCGGGCACGCCCAAGAACCTGTCGCGGCTCATCAATTCGCTCACAAGGCTCCGAGACGAAGCTGGATTGAGCCACCGCGCTGCCCGCCAGACCGCACGGATCAATTTTGCGCCAAGCGCCTGCTCGGCACTTGCCCAATCAGACCGGACCGCCAAAACCTTTTCTGGGGCAAATGACCAGATCGCCGTACCGGGCAAAAGAAGCTCTCCGAAACCTGTTTCGACGGAGCGCGATCCCCATGGTTCGCCCACGCAGAAGGCGTCAATCTCTCCAGCTTTGATCGCGTCGGCCATCAAAGGCGGCGGTACGGTCCGGACATGGAGGTTTTGCGGGGCCGGAAGCCCCAAGGCCGAAAGCCAGTAGTAAACCAGCTCGGCATGCATCGAAAACGGGAAGGGCACCCCCACGCGAAGCGGTCCGTCCATAGAACCAATCAGCGCTTTTCCGGCCGCAATCGCATCGTCAAAGCCAAAGTCGTGGCCTCGGTCCTTCATCCGTTTCGCGACCGCGCGGCTGACCCCAATAACGTTCCCATTGACCGATAGAACCGCCAACGCGTCGAGCTTTGCCCCGCCGCCGCCAAGACCCAAAGCTCCGGCAACGGGGACGGGCGACAGCATATGGGCCGCATCGAGTTGGCCGAAACACAGCCTGTCGCGGAGGGCCGACCAGGACGGGGCGGCCTCCAGGACGAGCGAGAGGCCCTCCTCTTCGGCAAATCCCATCTCGGCCGCGACGATGAGGGGCGCTGCATCGACCAAGGGCATGAAGCCGATTTTGAGTTCTTCGAGCCTCAAGAAAGAAGCCCCGCCGAGGAAACGAGAGCTTCGGCCACATCCGCAAGGCGCTTGCCCTGATCCATCGCGGTCTTTCGAAGAAGCGCATAGGCTTCGTCTTCGTCGACGCCCCTTGCTTTCATGACGAGCCCTTTGGCGCGGTCGATGATTTTGCGCTCTTCAAGGGCGCGTTTGGTCTCGGCGAGTTCCTTCCGCATCCTTTCAAACATGCGAAACCGCGCGATGGCGGCATCGAGGACCGGTTTGACCCGGTCGGGCCGCATCCCATCGACCACATAGGCCGAGACCCCCGCCTCAATCGCTGCCCCCGTCAGCGCGTCGTCGGATTGATCAACAAACATCGCCACCGGTCGGTCGAGCGGGCCCGAGGCAAGTGCCATCTCTTCCAGCATGTCGCGGGACGGATGGGTCATGTCGATCAGCACCATGTCTGGCTGGAAGGCAGATATCTGACGCGCAAGGCTCGACGCTTCGGAAATAACCTGGATCCGGTCATACCCGGCCGTCTTGAGCGAATCGACGATCTGGTGTGCCCGGTCCCGGTCCGCTTCGACGACGATGATCGAAAGCTGTGAAGTCACGTGGCTTACTACTGGCTGTGTCACTTGGATATGGCAGACAGACCCATGGGGCGGGATGCAAAGTGTTGGCGATCTTCGGGGGCTCGATTCCGGTGGAAGGTCCGCAAGTGGTGAAAAAACAGGCGCATACGCCTCAGAACAGGCAAAGCCATTGCGGATCGGCCTTCACCATCAATAGACGTCCCGTTGGTAGCGGTGATCGGCGGCCATAGCGTCGAGATACGTTCGGGCGGCTTGCTCGTCGGCCCCAAGCCCATCGGCGATGATCCGCAAAAGCGAGGCCTCTACGTCAACCGCCATCCGGGACGCGTCACCACAAATGTAGAAGGCTGCCCCGTTTTCAAACCAGTGGAAAATCTCTTTGCCCCGGGCTTCGAGAAGGGTCTGGACATAGACCTTCTGATCACCGTCGCGCGACCAAGCGAGGGAAAGTTCATTGATCAAACCTTCTTCCCGCCAGGCTTCGATCTCAGATTTGTAAAGGTAATCCTCCGCCACGTGCTGGTCGCCAAAGAAGAGCCAGTTTTTACCCTTCGCGGCGCGGGCTCTGCGCTCTTCGAGAAAGGCCCGGAACGGCGCGATGCCGGTGCCGGGTCCGACCATGATGATCGGCTTGTCGTCATCACTGGGCAAGTGGAAATGGGCCGATTTCTGCACATAAACGCCTACCATGGCGCCCGCCGCCAAACGTTCGCCGAGATGGGTCGAAGCCACGCCTTTGCACGCCCGGCCATTTAGCCCGTAGTGCACTTCGCCCACTGTGAGATGCACTTCGCCTGGATGGGCATTGGGGCTCGACGAAATCGAGTAAAGCCTGGGCTGAAGTGGACGGAGCGCATCGGCCAAAGCCTGGGCCTCGACCGGGCCGATGGTCGAAATGAGATCGAAGATCTGAGCTCCGTCAGGAGCCTCTTCGATGGCGAAGATCTCAAGGGCTTTGGGCGTGACGGTGACGATATCGAGCCGGGTCGACAGCGCTGCTCGCAGCGGTGCGGGACCCGTTTTCAAATCTACCGTCTCTTTGCCGGTCAGACCGGCGGCTAAAAGAAGCGCATTGACCTCTTCCGGGCAGTTGGTGGGCCAAACGCCCAGCGCATCGCCGGCCTTGTATTCGAGGTCTGCACCGCCACCAGCCAGTGAAATCTCGATGTGATTGACGCATTTGGCAGAGCCCTCGCCGCTCAAGCGTTCGGCGGCAATAAGGGAGGCCATAAAAGGGCGGTTTTTGTCATAAGCCGGCGCCGGTTCGGCGTCGATCACGGGCGCGGCAGATGCGCCGGCACTGGCCGACTGGAATGGCTCGGACGCAAAGACAGACGATCTCCAGCCCGCGTAGTCATCGTCGAAATCGACGTCGCATTTCGCAAGGTCAGCCACCCGCGTCGCGCCAAGGTCCGCGAGCCGCGCGTCGATGTCCTCAGCGCATTTGTTAAAATCGGCATAGCTCGTGTCGCCCAGGCCGCAGACGGCGTAATTCAGGCTCGTTGGGAGCGGCGCACAATCTTCAGCCATAAGTGCGGCGTAGAATTTGGATGCATTATCAGGCGGTTCACCCTCGCCGAAGGTTGATACAACGATGGTCACATGGCTCATGCCCGCAAGATCGGCCGGAGTGACATCGTCAAGCACCGCCACGCCCGCTTCGAAGCCTTGGGTCGCGGCATGTTTCCGGAGATCTTTCGACAACGCTTCGCAATTGCCTGATTGCGAGCCGTAAAGGACGTTCATGGGCGCGAGTGCGACATCGGCCTCTGCGCCGCCTGCGGCGGAGGCCGCAATCGCCGAGAGCCCGGTCAAAAGTCCATTCAGCCATTGCCGCTGGGCCGGGTCGAACGGCGCGTCTTCTGGCACAAGTTCGATTTGCGGGCTCTGGGCCTTTATGGCCGCTTCGATGGTTTTCGCGATGAGCGGGGATGCATCGTTCATTAGGCAGCCTCTTCGGTTTCGCGGTGATTGCTGGGAAGGAGTGACAATAGATCGCTGTCGCTTTGGCGACGGGAGAATTCGAGGAACGTTTCTCCGGTCTCGCGGCGAGCAAGATAGCAGCCGACCACATGCTCCACGATCCCGTGGATCTCATCTGCCGCGACGGGCCCAACCAGGGGGCGGGCCAGGCCTTGGTCCTGGTCGGACCCGCCGCCGATGACGATGTTATACCCCTCTCCACCGCCCGGGGCGGCGGCGCCTACCAGGCCGATATCTCCGATGTAATGCTGGGCGCAGGAATTGGCGCAGCCGGTGAGGTGAATATTGATTGGGCTGTCTACGGTGAACCGGGCCTCGAGGTGACGGACCAGCGTCAATGCATCGTGCTTTGTGTAGGCGGCGGCGAATTTACAGCCCCATTTTCCGGTGCAGGCCACCGCCCCCGCCGCGAAGGCAGAGGCCCGGGTAAACATGCCCGCTGCCTCGATTTTAGCAGCCGCTACTTCAATCTCGGCGTCCGGGATAAATGGGATGATTGGGTTTTGCCAGACGGTGAGGCGGATCTCGCCATCGCCATGGGTTCTCGCCACATCGGCTAAAACACGCATTTGCTCGGTTGTCAGCTTTCCGAGTTCGAGGGCAACACCAATGTAATGGAGGCCAAACTGCTTCTGCGGATGAACCCCGATATGGCCCTGCCGGTCAATCGGCGCACGGGGCAGGTCGAACGCGCGGTCGAGCCGCGTCAGCTTCACGCCCGAACCAAATTCGTCCAGCTTGTCTTGGCTCCGGTCGAGAAACCAATCGACCCCTTCCTTCTCGAGAAGGTATTTGAGCCGTGCCTTTTTCCGGTTGGTGCGGTCACCGTGTTCGACGAAAACGCGGAGCATGGCTTCGGCCACGTCCACCGTTTCGTCAGGTCGGCAAAGAAGACCCGTATCGCGCGCAAAATCCTTGTGGCCCGTGATCCCTCCCAGGGCGATCCGGCACCAAAGGCCAGGTTCAACGCCCTTGTCATTCCCTTCGACGATAACGGCGAGGAACCCGATATCGTTCGTGTCCGATAGGCAGGACAGCCGTCCGGCATTGTCGAAAGAAATATTGAACTTCCGTGGGATACCCTGGAGCTCACGCGTTCGGAGTATCCGCGTCGAGAGGCGCTTGGCTTGGGGCGTCATGTCGAGAAGTTCGTCCACATCGAAGCCCGCGCTCGGTGTCACGGTGATGTTTCGTGCAGAATCCGCCCCGGTTCCTTGGGACGTCAGACTGACCGTCTCCATCCGCTGGATCATATCGATCACGGATTTCGGTTTGATTTCGCGGAGTTGTAGGCTGCCCCGCGTCGTCACATGGGAATAGCCGCCGGCAAATTCGTCGGCGCAGTCGGCGAGCACTTCCATCTGGTCGGCCCGAAGCACGCAGGCCGGCGCCCGGAGCCGCATCATGTAACCCGGCGAATTTGGCGTAACGTTGAAGAACCCGAGATGGCGGAGGAGAAACTGGTCGAGCCCTTCGGCGATTTTGTCCTCGGCCGTCCACCGCTCCAGGCTTCGCCAAATGTCGAGCGGATGGAGGTTGTGCTTGGCGACCTCCTCTTTGCAAAGATCTTCAATGGGAATGCCGTAAACACTCTCTTGTGGCGCTGCCTCCGCCGCAGAACCGGACCCACCACCAAACGCCCGATGAAGGTTCAGACGCATCACAATGTCGGCAAGATATTCCTGCTGGGCGCGCGAGAAGCCCTCAAATGGCTCAGACATTCCTATCGTCCCTTAGCGATATGTCCCACGGGCGGACATGGCTGGTTCGGAAAGGGAAGCTCAGCTTCGGGCTTCTGAATAAAGCGGTAAACCTACCGCGGAGCGCCATTGCTCACGCCCGTTAAGTAGCATTCTACGCTAATATGCAACTCGGCACTCTGATCGTCGTCACTCGCACGGAGATTTGGCGCATTAGCTGCCCAAGAATTGGGCATCTTGAGATCTAGTGATGCCGCGATATGCGCAAGGCCCGTTCGAGAAGCGAGCCAAAACGCCCTAGCCGATCCGGGCGCCACCTCGCCAAACAGCGCGGACGACCGGGGTCCCATCGAAGACTTTTACTTGCAGGAGATCGGCCACCGCACCTTCCTCAATCCGGCCCCGGTCAGGTAGGTCGACGGCGGCGGCCGGATTGGCCGTGACTGTCGCGATAGCCCGGGGGAGATCGCCCCAAATATCGGCAAGGTTGAAGGCTGCGCGGAGAAGGGCCGAGGGCACATAATCCGATGAAAGAATGTCGAGAAGGTCGCGGTTCGCAAGGTCGTGGGCCGCCACATTGCCCGAATGAGAACCCCCACGGAGAACATTGGGCGCCCCCATAATGATAGCGATCCCTGCCGCGCGACAGGCCTCTGCGGCTTCTAATGTTGTCGGGAATTCTGCAAGCCTTGCGCCATTGGCCGAGGAGGCGGCCACATCATCTTCGGTTGTATCGTCATGGCTCGCGAGCACCGCACCGCAGCGTCGCGCGGTCTCGACGGTGAAAGCATCATGGGCATCGCCAATGCGCCGGCGCTGTTCAACTCTGTTGGCGACCATTTCAACGAATGCCGCATCGGACTTGCCGTATTTCCCCACGTGGTATTCCCGGAGTTTCGAAATGTCGCGAAATTGGCGTTGGCCGGGGGTATGGTCCATGAGCGATATCATTCGGATCCGATCGTCCGGGCCGAATTGGCTCAATTCATCGATCAGCGTGTCAGAACAGACCTCGGCCCGAAGATGGACCATGTGGCGGACACGGAGCACGTCGGCGGCCCGGAGTTGGGCAAGCTCGGTCGCCACTTCCCGGGCGTAGGCTCGGTAATGGGCGTTGTCACCGGAATCGGAACCGACACGCAAAGCATCAAAAACCGTAGTAATACCCGCGGACGCCAACTCGCCGTCGTGAGCGAGGATCGCTGGGACATGGGGGATTTGGACGCCGGGGCGGGGCATCATGTGGCGTTCGAGATTGTCAGTATGGAGTTCGACAAGGCCCGGAATAAGGTAATCGCCCGCGAGATCAACCGCACCCTGCCCGGCCGGACCCTCGGCAATCTCGGTGATTTTACCACCTTCAACTGTGACGCCGCCGGTCACCACTTTCTTCGCCAGAACGAGCCTTGCATTGCCAAGCTGGAGACGCTCTGAGACGGGCGGAGCGGCGGCGGAAAGAACGGGAGCGGCCATGTCAAACTTTCGGCGATATGCGATATATTACTTGCCCGATGATGCGGCACTCGCCGCCTTCGGGGCCCATTGGTTGGGATGGGATGTGACACGGGCCGCGTCGGCAAACCAGCCGGAAACTGATGTCCCGTTGCGTGAATTTACCGAAAACCCGCGGAAATACGGGTTTCACGGCACCCTGAAACCGCCGTTTTTCCTCGCCGATGGGAGGAGTGCGGACGATCTGGTCGCGGCGGTAGAAGCGCTCGCTGCATCGGTCCCTGCGTTTGAAGTTGCTGGATTGGAGGTTGCTGAATTGGGGTCGCTTTTGGCCCTTATCCCCACGGAAAAGTCCGAGGCCCTTAGCAACCTGGCTGCTCGGCTCGTTCAAGAGCTTGACGCGTTCCGCGCCCCGCCGAACGAAGCTGAGCTTCAGCGTCGCAGGATGGCGGGGCTCACGCAAAACCAGGAGGAGATGCTCACCACCTGGGGCTATCCCTATGTGCTCGATGAATTCAGGTTTCATCTCACCTTGACCGGGGCCCTTGGCCACGCCGACCTCGAACTGGCGAAGGATGTGGCTCGGCGCCAACTTCCGCCCCTGCCACGCCCGTTCCCGATCCAGTCGGTCTGGCTCGCGGGCGAACTGGAAGATGGGATGTTCGTGGCGCTCCGCCGCTTTGCCCTTTCGGGTTAAGGGACGGGAACAGCTTCCTACCCAAAGTAGCGATTGCCTTCCGCCATGGGACAATTTTGATCGGTCTCGCAGCAAAGATTCGACAAAACTAGTTTTATAGTTATATTAGCTCCATGAGTATCACTGAACACCACGCAAAAGCCCTTGCCGCGCTCGGCCATGACGCCCGGCTTGAGATTTTCCGACTGTTGGTCCGTGCAGGAGAAGATGGGCTTCCGGTCGGTCAGATCGGCGCCCATCTCGACATTCCGGCCTCAACGCTGGCCCATCACCTCTCAAGCCTGGTCGAAGCCGGGCTGGTCGCCCAGGAAAGGCAAGGCCGCGAAGTCTTCAACCGTGCTGACTACCCCGCCATGCGGGCCCTTGTCGGCTTTCTCACATCTGAATGTTGCACGGGCGTCAATCTGACTCGCGACGACGCTGCGTAACCCTTTCCGGAGAACAACATGGCCGAGACCAGCCTCCCATCCTCGCGAAGCTCCGAAATCATCCGGGCGCTTTGGACTGCCTACGGCGTCTGGCTGGTATCGGCCGGGCTTGTCTTTGTTTTAGCCTTGTTTGACTGGCGTCAGGCGGTAGAAAGCGTCGAATTCGCGGGGCTGGCCCTCTTGCGGACCGCGCCATTCCTCGTGTTTTCTATAGCGATTGCAGCTTGGGCGGGTGCGACCGGCGCCGACAACCTGATTGCGCGAGCCTTTACCGGGGCGCCTTTGGCGATGATCCTTTTCGGGGCCCTGGCGGGTGGGTTTTCTCCTTTTTGTTCCTGCGGCGTGATCCCACTCATTGCGGCCCTTCTTGCCATGGGTGTGCCGCTTTCTGCGGTGATGGCCTTTTGGCTTGCCTCACCGATCATGGATCCGTCGATGTTTGTCCTGACAACCGGAGTGCTGGGCGTCGAATTCGCCGTGGCCAAGACCGCTGCAGCCATCGGCCTTGGGATATTTGGCGGGTTGGTCGTCCATGGCCTGGCGCGGGGCGGAGCGCTTGCCGATCCGTTGCGCGACGGGGTGGGCAATGGGGGATGCGGAGGCTCGAATATCCGCGCTCCGAAGCCGGTGGTCTGGCGGTTTTGGGTAGAGGCCGGCCGACGCGAGACCTTCTGGTCAACGGCAATATCCACAACTCTCTTTCTCGCGAAATGGTTGGTTCTGGCCTTCTTGATCGAAAGCCTGATGCTCGCCTGGATCCCTGCCGAAACGGTCACGTCGGCCTTGGGCGGCGCGGGACTTGCCCCCATCGCCTGGGCCACGATCGTGGGCGTGCCAGCCTATCTTAACGGCTACGCCGCCCTTCCCCTCGTGGGCGGTTTGATCGAACAGGGCATGGCACCGGGCGCCGGTATGGCGTTTCTGGTGGCCGGCGGTGTCACGTCGGTCCCGGCGGCCATGGCCGTCTGGGCACTGGCCCGAGTGCCGGTTTTTTTGCTCTATGTCGGCCTGTCCCTGACCGGCGCTTTCGCAACAGGCCTTCTCTTCCAGCTTTGGACCATGGCCTGAACGCCGGAGCGGATTTTCCCCGGATCCCGGCGTAATCCGCGCTATACCCTTGGTTCGCGACCCGGCGTTTCCACCGCCGGGCGCCAAGGGAGGAAGACAATGCTTGCGAGATTGCTGGTTCCAGTTCGCGGGGATGGGATGGGAGAGACCGTTTTGGCCCATGCGGCCGCCCTCGCCCATCGCCACAAATCCCATATCGTGGTGGCCCATTGTCGAGCGCGACCCGAGGACATGATCCCGTATGGCGTGCCGCTGCCCGCCTTTGTTCGTGATACGATCAAGGCCCAGGCTGGCGAATTGGCGGACCAGCAGGAGGATGGGCTCCGGGACGTGCTCCACGAAAGGGCAACCGCATTAGACCTCACCGAAACCGACAGGCCTGGAGGGGGTCGCGCGACCGTGGAGTTCATCGAGGAATTTGGACGGATGGCAGACGTCATTCGCCACTTCGGACGCCTCGCCGACCTCATCGTCGCCGCAAAGCCAGATCGTGACCGCAATCTCGGCACCAACGCTCTGAAATCAGGGCTTTTTCAAACGGGACGGCCGGTACTCATGTGCCCACCCCAAGGGCCTTCCCCGGAGGATTTCGGGGCAACCATTGCGGTGGGGTGGAACGGATCGCTCGAAGCCGCACGGGCCGTAGCGACCACGCTCGATCTTACCGGTGCGTCCGACCGCGTGGTGATCCTCGCGGCCGGAAAAGGCGAAAACCAAGGCGCGAGCGCCGAAGAGCTTAGAGACTATTATCGCCTTCGCGGCGTGGCGGCCGACATAGAGCGATTTGAAGCCAAGAACGCAGGTCTCGCCCTTCTCGAGAAGACCGGAGAGGTCGGTGCCGGGCTTTTGGTGATGGGGGCCTATGGGCAGAGCCATGAGCGCGAGACGCTTTTTGGTGGCAACACACAAACCGTTGTGGATGAAGCCACAGTTCCGGTCGTACTGGCCCACTAACGGTATACAATTGTGCGCAATAAAATAATTCTTGAATTGTATTTTTCGAAATTTAGTTACCCAGCGACTGGCGCGAGTTCAGACGACTGGTCTGGCGCCTTTTGGCAAAGGGAGGATTGTCATGCCTATCACCAAACGCGCCCTTTTGGGCCTTTCCGCCGCAGCACTTCTTGCGTTTTCGCCGATGGCTGCAGCGGCCGACGGGTGGGAACCCCGGCGACCGATCGATTTCACGATCATGGCCGGACCCGGCGGCGGCGCAGACCAAATCGCCCGGTTCTTGCAGTCAGTGGCCGAACAATACGATCTCACAAACCGCCCACTCGTGCCGAGCAACCGTGGCGGCGGATCGGGTGCGGAAGCGTTGATCCATGTGAGCGGCGCGTCGGACCCGGATCACACGATCCTCGTGACGCTCAACTCGTTTTTCACGACGCCGCTGCGCCAGAAGGACCTCGGCATCGACATCTCGACATTCACGCCGATCTCAATGATGGGCGTCGATCCGTTCGTTCTCTGGGTCCATAAGGATTCAGGCATCACCGAATTTGACCAATTCGTTGAAAAGGTGCAGTCGATGAACGGCGATTTCGTCATGGGTGGCACGGGCGCCGGCCAAGAAGATTCCATCGTCATCGCTTTCATGTCGGACGCCTACGGGCTCGACATAAACTACATTCCCTATGACGGCGGCGGCGCCGTAGCGCGCGACTTGGCCGGTCAGCAGATCATGGCAACCGTGAACAACCCCGCCGAGGCCAAGGGTTTCTATGAAGCGGGCGAATTCGTGCCTCTCGTGGCTTTTTCTGACGAACGATTGCCGGCCTACCCAGACGTGCCGACGATGCGCGAAAAGGGCCATGATTTCTCGTATTTCAATCAGCGGGCCGTCGTCGGAGCGCCGGGGATGTCGGAAGAAGCAGCGGAATACTACCGGACGCTTTTCACCGAAATCTACGAGAGCGACGAATGGCAAGGCTATCTGACTTCTGAGAGCCTTTCGCCCCTTTGGATGGATGCCGAAGCGCAGCTTGCCTACTGGGACGTTCAACTCGTGAACCACGAGAAGCTCCTGGCATCCCTCGGCGAATAAGCCTTGAACGATAAATAAGATGCGTAGCGGCGAAATCATAACCGCCGGAATTCTCGCGCTCTTTTCCATTTACCTCATGGTCAAGAGCGCGGAACTACCGGTCGGTTATATCGCGGAACGCGGGCCAGGCGGAGGCGCCTGGCCTTTCTGGCTCTCGGGCATCATGCTCATTTGCTGCGCTGTTATTGCCTGGAATTGGTGGCGCGAAACGAGTCCAGCGTCGCAATCCGATGCGCCATTCCTCGACGCCTATGGCTGGCGGATGCTCATTCTCGTGGGCGGCGGGGTGATAGTGTTCGTTGGGCTTGTCGAGATCATCTCGATGTACGGCGCGATCGCTCTCTTTTTGTTTTATTATTTGAAATTCCTCGGCCGCCATTCCTGGCCTTTGACTTTGGCAATCTCTCTGATCACGCCGTTTGCCCTTTTTTTCTTCTTTGAGGGCGCTATGCGGATCACGATGCCGTCCGGGCTGCCGTTTATGAACCCGGTCTTCGACGTTCTTTACGAGATCATCTACTAGGCGGGGCGCGGCATGGAAATTATCTCGCTTCTGGCCGACGGCATGATCCTGGCGCTTCAGCCTCTGAACCTCATGCTGATTATTGTCGGCGTGTCGATCGGGCTATTCATAGGAGCCATGCCAGGGCTTGGTTCGGTCAATGGGGTCGCGATCCTTTTGCCGATTACGTTCCTCGTGCCGCCGAGCGGGGCGATCATCTTTCTTGCCGCGATCTATTACGGGGCGATGTATGGCGGGGCCATATCGTCAGTGGCCTTGGGGATTCCAGGGGCCTCAACCGCGGTCGCCACAACCTTTGACGGGCGGCCTTTGGCGCGGCAGGGCCGCGCTGGGCTTGCTTTGGTCACCGCGGCCATCGCCTCTTTTATCGGCGGCACCGTCGCCAATGTCTTTTTTACCGCCTTCGCCCCCCTCCTCGCGAGCGTAGCCCTTTCGTTTGGGCCGCCTGAGATTTTCGCATTGATGCTTTTGGCGTTCGCGACCTTTGTGGGGCTCGGGGGAGACGACATCCCGAAGACAATTTTCTCGATCTGTTTCGGCCTCGTCCTAGGCGCCGTTGGGTTCGACCAGATCTCGGGCGCACCCCGGCTGGTGCTCTTCGATATGAACGGGTTCCTCCAAGGGATCGGGTTTTTGGTCCTCGCGATCGGGGTCTACGGTATCGGCGAGATGCTCTGGACCATCGAACAGGCAAGGGGCGAGGTCGAAACGACCAACCCCAAAATGACCCTTCGCGGTCTGGCGACTGACACCTCCGAGGCTCTCCGGACCTCGTGGAAGGGCACGACTATTGGTTCGGTCTTGGGCTTCTTCGTCGGCATCCTGCCGGCGGCCGGGGCGACGCCGGCCTCGCTCATGTCCTACGGGGTGGCAAAAATGGTCTCGCGCCGGCCTGAGAGCTATGGCCGCGGCAACCCAGACGGCGTCGCCGCACCGGAAGCGGCGAATAATTCCGCGTCCACGGGATCGATGTTGCCAATGCTAACCCTCGGCATCCCGGGCTCACCGACGACGGCGATCCTTCTCGGTGGGATGGTCATCTGGGGGCTCGTGCCGGGGCCGTTGCTGTTCACCCAAGAGACCGAATTCGTCTGGGGCCTCATCGGGTCGTTTTATATTTCGAACCTCGCGGCGGTGTTGATTAACCAGGCCTTCATTACACTTTTTATCTGGATGCTCAGGATGCCGTTCACGATTCTCGCACCGATGATCTTTGTTCTCTCAATCGCCGGGGGCTATGCGGCGACGCGGGACATGTTCGACATTTGGCTCATCGTGATTTTCGGCCTCGGGGCATTTGTGCTCCGCCGGTTCGATTACCCTTTGGCACCTGCGGTGCTGGCTATTGTTCTTGGCCCCATTGCGGAGCCGACACTCCGCCAATCGCTGTTGCTGTCTTCGGGCGATCCGATGATTTTCCTCACCCGGCCCGTATCAGGGCCAATCACGGTGATCGCGATTATCTTGATCCTGCTGCCGGCGTTTAAGCTCTTCCGGAAAAGTGGAGCAGCCGAGGCGGACAAGGTAGCGTAGGTCGCACGACCCTATTGAGGTCCAAACGTACGATCCTGCCTAAGCCTTGAACCGGGACGCAGCGCACTCCAACGAATTCGCGAGACCCATTGGTAGCGCTCCATGGGGTGGTCCGTATAGCGGTCACCACGCTCAGGCGCTTGCGTAGAGCCCCGCTTCTTTCGCGCGAAGTTGAACCAAGGCCAAAACCGTATCGATGGTCGGCGTCGGCGTCTCCGTCACTCGGCCGAGCTCTTGGACGGAACCTGTAAGAGCGTCGATCTCCATCGGCCTTCCGAGGGTGAGATCCTGAAGCATTGAAGTCCGGTGCGCGCCCACTTCTGCGCCGCCCTTGATCCGCCGGTCCACATCGACGGGGAACTTCACACCGAGCTTTTCAGCAATTTCTTGGGCTTCGAGCATCATATTGCGCGCCACTTCTCGGGTGCCGGGATCGTTGCAAAGAACATCTAGCGTGGTATGCGTCAACGCCGAGATCGGGTTGAACGAGAGGTTGCCCCAGAGCTTTACCCAAATTTCGTCCCGGAGTTTCGGCCGGACCGGGGCTTTAAGCCCCGCCTCGCTCAGGGCCTTTGAAAGGGCCACCGCCCGGTCTGATTTTGACCCGTCGGGCTCGCCGAGAGAGAATCTGTTGCCTTCAATATGGGTCACTGTCCCGGGTTCGGAGACTTCGGCCGCCGGGTAGACCACGCAGCCGAGCATTCGGTCGGGGCCGAGCCCGTCCCATTGAACATTGCCGGGATCGACCGAAGTGAGACGCGTCCCTTCGAGTGGGCCACCGATCTTGTGAAAATACCACCAAGGCACGCCGTTGACGCCCCAAACAAACGTCGTCTGGTCCCCCACGAGGGGCTGGAGTTTCTCCACCACCGGCGGAACCGAATGGGCTTTCAGCGTGATAACGACGTAATCCTGAGGCCCGAGATCGGCCGGGTTGTCGGAGGCTTTGACCGAGAATGTCTTAGCCTCGCCCCCTTCGATGAGCGTGAGACCCTTTTCTTTCATCGCCGCAAGATGTGGCCCCCGCGCGACGAGGCTGAGTTCCGCCCCGGCTTCCGCCAGCTTGGCGCCCATATAGCCGCCGATCGCCCCGGCGCCGAAAATGCAGATTTTCATCAGTCGGCGCTTTCAACGAGACCGAGTTTCTCTGCGAGCCCGATCCGCTGGAGCTTCCCGGTCGCCCCTTTTGGAATCTCGTCCAGGATGACGACTTTCCGCGGCACTTTAAAATCTGCAAGTTTCGTCGCTGCAAAATCGCGAATTTCGCGCTCAGTGGCCTCGGCCCCATCGTTCAGAACAATGGCCGCCGCCACCTCTTCGCCGAGTTTGGGGTGGGGCAGCGCGAAAACCAGAGCCTGCGCCACGGCCGGATGATCGGACAATATGCCGTCCACTTCGAGGGGGCTCACTTTCTCGCCGCCCCGGTTAATAATCTCTTTCAAGCGACCGGTCAGCGTGAGGTAGCCTTCTGCATCGAACGCACCCTGGTCGCCCGTTCGAAACCACCGCTTGCCATCGGCCTCGAAGAAATTCTTCGCATTGGCCTCCTCATTGCCCTCGTAGCCCGGCGTCACGTTGGGCCCCGAGATGACCACTTCACCGACATCGGTCGAGGCGATGAGCTGCGGGTCGGCTTCGTGTGCGATGCGCACTTCGGGGCCAGCGGGGACACCAACCGCCCCCGGTTTTTGTGACCGGGGCGGCAAGGGATTGGAACACATCTGGTGGGTCGCTTCGGTCATGCCATAGCCTTCGATCACCGGGGCGCCGAATGTTTCGGCGAGTTTGGTCATGACCGGGCCCGGGAGAGAGGCCGAAGACGAGCGGAGAAACCGGAGGCGGGCGGCCTCGATGATATCGGCATTCCGGGGCGCCCGGGCCAAAAGCGCCTGATGCATTGTGGGAACGGCCGTGTACCAGGTGGGGTCCGCGTCTTTGAGCCAACCGTAGAACCGAAGGGCGTCAAAACCGGGCGCGCACCAGACTTGGCCGCCTGAGGCTAGCGTTGAGAGAACCGCCGCAATCAGCCCATGAATATGGAACAGAGGCATCACGTTGAGGCAGCGGTCCTCGGGCGTGAGGTCGAGCGAGGCTGCAATGTTTCCGGCCGAGGCGGCGAGATTCGACTGGAGAAGAGGAACAATTTTTGGCCGCGAGGTGGTGCCCGAGGTGTGGAGGATGAGTGCCACGTCGTTTGGCTCCGGCGACGCTGTGTCAGCCGTCCCGCCGGTTCCGCCGGAAAGCGTGAAAGACCCAGCAGGGCCCGAAGGGTCGGCCGCAAGCCTCAGGATCGAAATGCCGAGCCCTTTAGCCGCCGCGGCCGCCGGACCATCGTATCCTTCGGCCAAAACGATCGCCTTGGCCTTTAGGTCTTCGAGGTAGAAGGCGAGTTCTTCTTCGCGGTAGGCGGGGTTCAAGGGTGCTGTCACTGCAGCCTGGGCAATCGTGAAGAACGCTGCGGCCATTTCGGGGCCGTTGGGAAGAACGATGGCCACCCGGTCACCCCGGCCGATGCCAGCACCATGAAGCGCGGCGGCCACTTTCACCGAAAGATCGACCAGACCTCCATAGGTGAGCCAAGGCCGATCGGGGGCTCCGATAGCCCTCGCATCCTTCGGATGACCCTTAATAAGTGACTTCACACTGTCCGACATACCGCGCCCTCCCTCTCGCTCCGCCGATACCGGTTGAGATAGCGCTTTTACCTTTGACCTCAACGGGTTTAGCCCATTAGGACGCCTTGTTTTTGGCGGATCTTAGGCCGCCAAATCGGTGTCTGGGACCTTGGCCCCCGTCATATAGGCCACCGCGTCCGACATGGCATGATCTTTCGGGTCGATCACGCAAAGCCGCCGGCCCAAACGGTGCACATGGATCCGGTCGGCGACTTCGAAAACATGGGGCATGTTGTGGCTGATCAGGATGATCGGGATGCCCCGCGACTTCACGTCGAGGATCAATTCCAGAACCCGGCGGCTTTCCTTGACCCCGAGGGCGGCCGTGGGCTCATCGAGGATGATCACCTTCGAACCGAAGGCGGCGGCGCGTGCCACCGCAACGCCCTGGCGCTGGCCGCCCGAGAGGGTTTCGACCGCCTGGTTGATGTTCTGGATCGTCATCAGGCCCAACTCGCTCAGCTTGTCGCGGGCGAATTTCTCCATCGCCGGCCGGTCGAGCATCCGAAAAACACTTCCCATCACACCGGAGCGGCGGATTTCGCGACCCATGAACATGTTATCGGCAATCGACAACGCAGGTGACATGGCCAAGGTCTGGTACACCGTCTCGATCCCGTGCTCCCGCGCCTCGATGGGCGAGCTAAAGCGCACCGGTTGGCCTTCGAGCCAGATCTCTCCTTCATCGGGGACGACCGCGCCCGAGATGGCTTTGATCAAGGTCGACTTACCGGCTCCGTTATCGCCGATCACGGCGAGGATCTCCCCCGGCATTAGATCAAAGTCGCAATGGTCGAGCGCGGTGACCTTGCCGTAGCGTTTCACGAGGTTCCGGCCTTTGAGAATGGGTTCGGTCGTCATGCGGACACCTTTCTGATCCATTGGTCCACGGCGACGGCCGCGATGATCAAGACGCCGATGAGAAGGAATGTCCATTGAGCGTCTGCGCCCGCGAGGCGGAGGCCCAGGGTGAAGACCCCGACGATGAGGGCTCCGAAGAACGTGCCGAGGATCGACCCCCGCCCGCCAAAGAGCGAGATCCCTCCGATCACAACAGCAGTGATGCTCTCAATGTTGAGAAGCTGGCCACTTGTCGGCGAGACCGAGCCAATCCGACCGATTAGGGCCCAACCTGCAAAAGCGCAGATAAGCCCCGCCATGGCATAGACCGAGATGAGCGTCCCCTTGACGTTGACGCCCGAAAGCTCCGCCGCATCGGGGTCGTCACCCACCGCGTAGACATGGCGGCCCCAGGCCGTGTGGCGAAGGACGTAAGCCAATATGAGAACGAGGAGGACCATGAAGACCACCCCGTAGGTAAAGGTCGCCCCTCCGCGACCATCCGCATCGGCCCCGATTTTGAAGGTCGTGCCGAGGAACTGAAGGAAAGGCGCGTTTGCCTCGATATCCTGGCTCCGGATCGTTTCATTGGCCGAATAAAGGAAGTTGGCCGCCAACACGATCTGCCACATGCCCAACGTGACAATAAAAGGCGGGAGCTTCATCACGGCCACAAGCCAGCCGTTCAGATAGCCGATGGCGGTGCCGAACGCGAGGCCCACAAGCACCGAAAGCTCAACCGGAACGCCATAGCGGAAGGTGAACTGACCCATGATGACGGAGGACAGGACGGCGATAGCACCAACGGAAAGGTCGATCCCGGCGGTGAGGATCACCAGCGATTGCGCTGACGCCACGATGCCGACGATGGCGACTTGCTGGAGGATCAGAGTAAGTGCGAAAGGCGAGAAAAAGCGTGACCCGAGAAGGAGGCCGAAGACCGTGATCGAGGCAAGAAGAACGATCAACGGCACGAATGAGGGGTTCACATGGAGTATGTGTTGGATCCGGCCGACAAATCCCTTCCGCCCGTCATCGAACTCCGCAACCGCCTCAGCGCGGTTTGCGGCGGCTTCGAAATCGTCGGCGTTTTGATCGGTCTGGGCCATGTCATCTCCCTCCCCCACAGACGCGAGGCGTCCGCTGGATTGACGTTTTTCCCATGATGTTGAGGGGCGAAGGGCTGGGTCGCCCTTCGCCTCGGGGTCAGTTTAGCCCCAGCAGAGATCGGTGCCTTCTGCCACAGAGATCGACTCCACCCCGTCGGCGGGTTGATCGGTCACAAGGGCGACGCCGGTGTCAAAGAAATCTTTGCCCGGGGTCGTTGCGGGCTTTTCACCGCTATCGGCCCAATTCTTGACCGCTTCGACGCCGAGTGCAGCCATCAAGAGCGGATATTGCTGGGACGTGGCGCCGATCACACCGTCGGCGACGTTCTGGACACCCGGGCAACCGCCATCGACCGATACGATCAGCACTTCGTTTTCACGCCCGATCGCTTTCAGCGCTTCATAGGCGCCGGCGGCGGCCGGTTCATTGATCGTGTGAACCACATTGATCGTTGGGTCCTTAGCGAGGAGGTTTTCCATCGCCCGGCGACCACCTTCTTCGTTGCCCTGGGTCACGTCGCTGCCGACGAGCCGGGGATCGCTTTCATCTCCGATGACATTGGGGTCTGCCAAGTCGATGCCAAAGCCTTCGAGGAAGCCCTGGTTCCGGAGAACGTCGACGGTTGGCTGGCTGACCGCAAGGTCGAGCGTGGCGATTTTGGCGCTGTCGGCCGCGTCGCCGAGCTGTGCCCGTGCCCATTCCCCGATGAGCTTCCCGGCGAGGAAGTTGTCGGTGGCAAATGTCGCGTCCGCTGCGTCGATAGGCTCGAGCGGCGTATCAAGAGCGATGACCACAAGCCCGTTGTCGCGGGCCTGTTCCACGGCTGGCACGATGGACGACGTGTCAGACGCGGTCAGAAGGATGCCCTTCGCTCCGTCAGCAATGCAGGTCTCAATCGCCTGGACCTGGGTCTCATGGTCGCCGTCAACCTTCCCGGCAAAAGATTTCAGCGTCATGCCAAGCTCTTCAGCTTTGGCCGTGGCGCCTTCCTTCATTTTGACGAAGAAGGGGTTTGTGTCAGTTTTTGTGATGAGGCAGACGGTCGTGTCGGCCATCGCGGCGCCGCCCATGGCGAAGCTCGCCAGCACGGTGCTGAGTAGCAGTTTTTTCATGAAATTTCCTCCCTTAGACGCCCCGACGATTCGACGCCCGGGCATCCTTTGGTAGCGCCGTTTTTTGAGGGCCGTCAATAAATAAATAAAGTTTATTTATAAATTGACTTGGCGCGCATCCACGGTGAAAATGCCCGCCGAAGGAGCAAGTAACGCTTTGATTCAAGGCGATTCTTTAATCAAGGATCCGGAAGGCGGCAGCAATCAGTCTGGCCTCCGCGACCAGAATGCCCGTGTCGTTCTGTCGTTGATCCGGCGCCATGGAGCCCTGTCGAGTGCCGAGATTGCGCGGCGTTCGAGCCTGTCGGCTCAAACGGTGTCCAATATCATTCGTGCTCTCGAAGGTGAGCGTCTCCTGAACCGCGGTGAAACCATTCGGGGCAAGGTTGGAAAACCGTCGGTGCCGATGGCGCTCAATCCTAACGGCGCCCTGGCTCTCGGGCTCAATATCGGGCGGCGTGCGGCAGAGCTGGTGCTCGTCGATTTTACCGGGCGACAACTTGACCGGCGGACCGTCTCTTACCGCTATCCGATTATTCCGGATGTGCTCGCATTCCTCAAAACCGGGATCGAGAGCATCGCCGTTGCGAACCCGGGAGCAAAAGAACTTGTCGTCGGGATTGGAGTTGGCCTGCCGAACGAGCTTTGGAATTGGCTTGAGATCGTCGACGCACCAGAAGGGGCTATGCGGGCCTGGCGTGACCTCGACATTGCCGAGCTCGTGGCCGCCGAAGCCGGTGTGGAGGCAACGCTGGAAAACGATGTGACCTCGGCCTGTGTGGCCGAGCATCTCTTGGGCCGGGGCAGCGAGTTTAGCGACTTTGCGTATTTCTTTATCGGCGCCTTTGTCGGCGGCGGGCTCGTCTTAAACAGCAAGGTGGTCACCGGTGCCTATGGCAATGCCGCCGCTTTCGGATCGCTTTTGGTGCCCAAGCCCGGCGGAGGGATGACCCAGCTTCTTAACGTGGCCTCGCTCCACGTGCTTGAACGGGCGGTTATTGCGGCGGGTATTGATCCGAACGCCCTTCGAGACACTCATTCGAGCTGGCAGGACTTCCAATCCCTGGTCGATCCTTGGATAGAGGAAACAAGCCGATACCTCGCGATTGCTGCGGCATCGGTGACCTCGGTGGTGGAAATAGAAACGGTGCTGATCGATGGGGCACTGCCGACAGAGGTGCGCGAGGACTTGAGCGCGGCCACCCAGGAGAGCCTTAGAAAGCTCGACCTCAAAGGCATCGAAAAGCCCGCGATTGGCGCGGCGACGGTGGGGCCGACCGCTCGGTCGGTGGGGGCCGCACTTTTGCCGATCCATTCGCGGTATTTCCTCGCCTGAGGTCACCAAACTTTGGCGATTACCCGCGATGTGATTTGGCGGAAGGACCGCTCGACCCCATACTAGTGTGAGGCATTCGGAGCGACAGGAGACCCGCCATGGACCGTCCCCGCCGGAAATTTCTTGCAACGGGCGTAGCGGCCGGAATAGCCGCCGCCCTTCCCCGCTCCGTCGTCGCCCAATCGGGCGATGTCGGCCCCGCGATGCGCGAACGCGCCTTGGCCTTTCTGGCTGGCCTCGATCAGCCGAAACGCGATCGTGCGACCTTCGGCTTTGCCACGCAACAGCGCCGCGGCTGGAACTTCATGCTCGGGTCTTCCCCTGCCCCGGGTCTTGCTTTGGAAAACATGAGTGCCAGCGAAAAAGACCTCGCACTCGATCTTCTGGCCACGGGCACCAACGCCTTCGGTCTCGAAAAAGCGCTCAACATCATGCTCCAGCAGGACATCCTCCGGGACGAATGGAGCAAAGGATCGCCTGACCGGAACCGCGAACGTTTCTCCGTGCAGATCTATGGCACCCCGAGCGCGACGGGGCCCTGGGCCTGGCGTTGGGAAGGGCACCACCTGTCGCTGACCTTCACGCTCCTGGACGATGAGGTGATTTCGACGACGCCCAGTGCGTTTTCCTCGGAGCCCAATACGGTGCCCTCAGGCCCCCATCGCGGCCTCGTGGTTCTGCAGGAAGAAGAGACGCTTGGCCGGGCCCTTTTCTCCGATCTGGACGGTGCCACCCGACGCGCAGCCTTGGTTTGGGACAATTCGCCCGGCAATATTCAGTCGGTCCGAGGCCGGGAGGTCGACGTGGCGCGCCAACTTGCCGGTGTGCCGTTGGGCGACCTCAGCCAAGGCCAAGCGGACATGGCGCGTCGTCTGATCGAAGTCTACACAAGCGAGGTTTTGCCCCGGCCCCTAGCGCGCATCCAAGACGCGCGGATCCGCGGCGAAGACTTCGACGGGATGCGCTTTGCCTGGGGCGGCGGATCAATGGAGGGCTCGATCTATTACCGCATCACCGGGGCGAATATGTTGATTGAGTTTGCGACGCTTCGGAATCAGCCCCAGCATCTCCACGCGGTCTTCCACGACACCGCGCGCAATTTCGGCGCCCATCAGGTGTGATGGACGCAAGGCAACTTAGCTCAAGCTCACCCAAGCGGCGTTGCGCTCCGAGCTCTTCACACAGGCCGCCACGAATTCCACACCTTTGAGCCCGTCATAAACATCCGGATAGGTCACCTCGGGTTCAACTGCCGCGGCCGACCGGTGCGCAAGGATCGCCCTGGCGGCCTCGGAATAGACATTGGCGAAGCCTTCCAAGTAGCCTTCCGGATGTCCTGGCGGAATCCGACTGACCCTGCCGGCCGCCGCACTGGAACCCGCGCCGCCTCGGGTGATCAGGCGCTTAGGTTCGCCAAATGGCGTGTACCAGAGGTAATTCGGGTCTTCCTGGGCCCAGCTTAGGCCGCCCTTCTCGCCATAGACCCGGAGCCGAAGTGCGTTTTCGTTGCCCGGTGCCACCTGGCTTGACCAAAGCATCCCGCGCGCGCCGCCCTTAAACCGCATCAAGACATGGGCATTGTCGTCGACCCGCCGGCCCGGCACGAAAGCCTGAAGGTCGGCGGCGAGGCTTTCGGCTTCAAGTCCGGTGACGAAACAGGCGAGATTATAGGCATGGGTGCCGATATCACCGGTCGAGCCGCCCGCGCCAGAGCGTTCGGGGTCGGTCCGCCATTCCGCCTGTTTGATGTCTTGTTCAACGCTCAGCCAATCCTGGGGATACTCGACCTGGACCACACGGATTGTCCCAAGATCTCCGGACGCCACCATCTCCCGCGCCTGACGGACCATAGGATAGCCGGTGTAATTATGGGTGAGAACGAACAGCGCGTCTGATTTCTCAACCGCGGCAACCAATTTCTTGGCATCGGCCAAAGTCGAGGTCAGAGGCTTGTCGCAAATGACGTGAATACCGCGTTTGAGAAATTCCCGCGCGGCGGCGTAATGCACGTGATTCGGGGTGACGATTGCCACCGCCTCGATCCCGTCTTTCAACCGGGCTTCGCGCATCGCCATGGCTTTGAAATCGTCATATATTCGAGGCAGACCTAAAGCCTCGCCACTGGCGCGCGCTTTCTCAGGCGTGGACGACAATGCTCCCGCCACCAATTCGAAATGGTCGTCGATCCGCGACGCGATCCGGTGAACGCCACCGATAAATGCGTCGTTCCCGCCGCCGACCATGCCAAGCTTGATCCGACCGGACCGCGTCTCGCTGCGTCCTTCAATTGCCATCGCTCTTCCTTCCTCGGGCGAAATCCAAGCCCGACCTGATTATGGCTTCCGTTAGAATGCTGCATTCCACCGCCCTAAACGGACGGTGGAGCCCGCCGCGCGTCACCCTATTCCGAGCATATTCCGATTGGCCGCTTCGTCGGTGCCGCCATCGGCAAAATCATCAAACGCCTTCTCGGTCACGCGGATGATATGGTCAGACACAAAGGCCGCCCCTTCCCGCGCCCCGTCTTCGGGATGTTTGAGGCAGCACTCCCATTCGACGACGGCCCAACCGTTGAAATCGTTCGCGGCCATTTTCGCAAAGACCGCGCTAAAATCGACCTGTCCGTCGCCCAGCGAGCGGAACCGCCCGGCTCGATCGACCCAAGATTGGTATCCCGAATAGACCCCCTGGCGCCCGGTCGGATTAAACTCCGCATCTTTGACGTGGAACATGCCGATGCGGTCTTTGTAGATGTCGATATTGTCGAGGTAATCGAGACATTGGAGCACGTAGTGGGACGGGTCATAGAGCATATTGGCCCGCGCATGGTTCCCGGTGCGTTCAAGAAACATCTCGTAGGTGACCCCGTCATGGAGATCCTCGCCGGGATGGATCTCGTAGCAGACATCCACGCCGCAGTCTTCGGCATGGTCCAAGATCGGCCGCCAGCGGGCGGCAAGTTCGTCAAATGCCGTTTCCACAAGCCCCCCAGGGCGCTGCGGCCAAGGATAGACAAACGGCCAAGCTAGGGCACCTGAAAACGTGGCGTGAGCGTCGATGCCCATGTGCATTGACGCGGTCAGCGCCATCTTGACCTGGTCGACCGCCCATTCCTGGCGCGCCGCCGGATTGCCCCGGACCGCCTCGGCCGCAAATCCGTCGAATGCCGTGTCATAGGCCGGGTGCACGGCGACCAATTGCCCTTGAAGATGGGTAGAAAGCTCGGTCACTTCGACGCCGTTGGCCGCGGCCTGGCCTTTGAACTCGTCGCAATAGGTCTTGCTTTCGGCAGCTTTGTTGAGGTCGAACAGCCGATCGTCCCAACTTGGCACTTGGACGCCTTTATAACCACAATCGGCCGCCCATTTGGTAATCGCGTCCCATGAATTAAACGGCGCCTCATCGCCGGCGAATTGGGCCAAAAACAATGCCGGTCCTTTGATGGTTTTCATGGCGTCGCCTTCCTCTCTGCCCCCAGTTCGGGTGGCATATTTTCTTTCAGGTAGATGTCGATCCGGATTCTTTCCTGAGCCGGGTTGTAGGGTGCGTTGTCGGTCGTGGCACGGAGGAGCCGCGCCGCGGAGCGCACGAGATGGCCGCAATCCTGGCTAATGACCGCATCGAATAGACCATCTTCCAGTGCACCACGGCTGAGCGGCGTCAATTCGTGGGCAACGACAACAAGGTCTTTCTCGAACTTCCCTTGCCGAAGAAATCGGACCAGACCTTCATTACCGGCCGCGCTCGAATAAATGCCACGGATCTGGTCGTGGTTACGAAAAAGCTCAGGCAAAAATCGGAAGACCAAATCCGGATCGTCGCGCCCTTCCACGGTAGCGACCACTTCAAGATCGGGGAATTCCTCCGCCATGACGAGATCAAAGCCCTGGCGGCGCTCAAGGTGATCGCGGGAGAACCGCGACCCCGTAATAAAGAGGACCTTGCCCGGACCCTTGGCGAAACGGCCCATGATTTGGGCGGCCGTCCGGCCAGCCGAAATGTTGTCGATCCCGACGAAATGCGCGCGCTCCGAGCTTGGCAAATCGGAGACCAGGGTGACCACCGCGATGCCCCGGTCGCCGAGGCGTTTGACCGCATCGCGCACCGAAGGAGTTTCGGGACTGAAGATTGCCACGCCGTCGGCCTCCGCCGGGTCGAGACCGTCGAGAATGGCGGCGATGTCGCGGGCGTCGAATTGCGCCGTCAGAACCGTCGTAATCTGGGTGCGATCATTCGAGAGTTTTTCGGCTTGCTCCCGGATCTGGCGACGCAGGGCGAGTACAAATTCATTACTCGTGTCGGGCAGTACAAAGACCAGCCGGTAGACCCGCCGCCGCGCGAGGTTGGCCGCGGCCGTGTCGCGCACATATCCGAGCTCGGTGATGGCGGCATGGACCTTTTCGATCGTCGCACGCCGCACGCCCGGACGCTCGTTCAGCACCCGGTCTACCGTCGCCAAGCTCACGCCGGCGACGCGCGCGATGTCATTGACTGTCGGCTTTTCAATGAGTTGGAGGCGAGGCTTCGTCAGTTCAGGTCACCACTTCTTGGGCCAGCGCCTCAAAAAGCAGGGCAACCGCTTCGGCGCCGGGGTCGTTGTGGCCACGGAGATTTGCCTCGGGCACATAGGCGGCCCGTCCGGCTTTGGCCTTTCGGATATTAGCGGTGCTGTCGGCACCGGTGCGAGCGGCTCGGGCCGCGGCGGCGAGACCCGACGGAAGGGCCGCGAGGGCAGGATCGAGCGCGTCTATCATGGTCCGGTCGCCGACGCGGGCGCCGCCCACTTGGCTCACCCTTTTCAACCCTTCGACCAGGGCTTGGGGCACCGGTGCCCCGTTGGCGCATGCGTCACCCGCAGCGTTGAAATAGATCGCCAATATCACGCCGGACGACCCACCCATGGTCTGGCTCAATTCGTTTCCAAGTGCCGGAAAAAGCTGGGTAAGATCGGCCAGAGGCATTTTATCGAGGCGCGACTTGAGAGCTTTGGCCGCCGTGGCAAGCGTGCTGCCAGTGTCGCCGTCGCCGGATTTCGCATCGAGTTCGTTGAGCCGGCCCTCGGCGGCAATCAAAAGATCGGCCACCCGTTCGATGACCGTTCGGGTCTGAGCATTTTGCGACGGGATTGGCTCTATCGGCGTCAGCCCGTCTGGCAAGGCCGTGACAGGTGCCGGCACAACCGAATTGATGCCCGGCCAGGCGGGCAAATCTACTGGCGCCTGGAGCGCGGCAAGCTCGGCTTCGCTCGGCTCCATGACAGAAACGGAAAACCCGTGCATGTCGAGCGAGGTCATCATCGGCGCTGGCCCAATCACATGCCCCACAAGACCGTCTTTTGCGAGCCCATGGGTCAACACCGACATCTCAAGCGGCGTCGTTGATCCGAGATTATTGATCAGTGCGACGCGCGTACCTCCGCCAATGTGGCCCTTCAGTTTGTCGACCACGGTTGCCATGGCGCCCATGGCGGTATCGAATTCCACTTGGAAGGCGCCGGGCTCGCCGTGAATGCCAAGACCGAGCTCCGCCTTGCCGGGGTCGATCCGGTCTTCTTTCGACGAACCGGGTATTGTACAGGTGTCCAAGCTCATCCCAATCGATGCCACTTTGCCGATCACGGTCCGCGCCGCTTTCGTGACCGTTGCAAGGTCCGAGCCGTCCTCCGCTAGCGCTCCCGCGATTTTGTGGACAAACAGCGTGCCCGCCACGCCGCGAGGCTGTGGCAGATCGGGCAAAGCGACGTCATCATCGACCACGACCATTTCAACCTGCCGACCCAGGGCGCGGGCCCGCTCGGCGGCGAGGCCGAAATTCAGCCGGTCGCCGGTGTAGTTCTTCACGATCAGAAGGCAGCCTGCCTCCCCGGTGACCGCGAGGATCCCTGCCAACACCGCTTCGACGGATGGCGACGCAAAAACCTCGCCGCAGACCGCCGCCGTCAGCATACCCTCGCCCACAAAGCCCGCATGGGCTGGCTCGTGGCCCGAGCCCCCGCCCGAAACGAGGGCGACTTTCGATGGATCGAGACGCGTGCGGTGAACGACCTTTATATGGGGATACCCATCGAGCCGTGTCAGAGCGCCGCCTGAGGCCGCCAAAAGACCGTCGATCGCCTCGGTGACGAGGTCTTCCTTGGCATTTATGAATTGGGCCATGATCTCCTCCTTTAGGCGACGCGCGCACCAGACGCATCGAAATAGAGCGGTGCATCGGGGCTTATTTTGATAGTCTCGTTGGCAGAATAGTCGCGGTGGGGATCCGTGAGCGTGGTCACCGCATGGCCACTCAATTCAAGATGGAGCCGGGTCTGATCGCCCAGATGTTCGGCACGCACAACGCGAGCTTCGACCCCGTCACCTTGGCGAATATGCTCGGGCCTTAGGCCGATTTGCTCCGCCTTATGGGCGCCCGGGAAAAGGTCCGATGGCAGAATATTTATGCGGGGCAGGCCAAGGCGGCTCGCCACATAGACACTGACTGGGCTCTCATAAATCTCGCGGGGCGTGCCGTATTGCACGAGCCGCCCTTCTTCGAGCACGCCCACATGGGTGGCCATGGTCATGGCTTCTATTTGGTCATGGGTCACGTACAGAAGCGTTGATCCAAGATCGGCCTGGATCCGCTTTAGTTCGACGCGGAGATCGGCGCGAAGTTTAGCATCGAGCGAGCTGAGCGGCTCGTCCATCAAATAGATCGACGGATCACGGACAAGAGCGCGGCCAATTGAGACCCGCTGCATTTCGCCGCCAGACAATTCGGTCGCCTTGTTGTCAAGCTTGTGGGCGATTTGAAGTGTCTCTGCAACGGCCCCTACCTTTCGAGCAATCTGCTCTTCGGGCGTTCTCAGAATGGGAGACCGGAGAGGGAAAGCCAGATTATCGCGCACGGTGAGATGCGGGTAGAGCGAGTATTGCTGGAACACCATCGCCACATTGCGCTGGGCTGGGGTTTCATCGCCCACATTCCTGCCAGAAATAAAAACTCGGCCTCCGTCGAGTTTCTCGAGGCCCGAGATGAGCCGAAGCGTCGTCGTTTTCCCAGCACCTGTTGGGCCTAGCAGGACAACGAAAGCGCCGTCCTCAATGGTCATCGTTATCTCTTCGACCGCTTGGGTTTTTCCGAAAGATTTAGCAATGTTATCGAGGACAACCTCAGCCATGGACCACCCCTTCATTGAGCGCCGAGCGGAGCGCCCGCCCCGAATGACGATCAAATAAAGTCACGGTCCCACCCTCGAAATCGAGCCCGACACTTTCCCCGGACCGCGCCGCTTGGCGGGCAGAGATCCGCGCTTTCACTTCGCCTCCAGCCGTGTTGAGCGTCACGATCTGGGTGGTGCCAAGATATTCCGAGGCAATGATTTCGGCACGAAAGGGTGCTGAATCGTCAAGCCGGATGTGCTCCGGTCGAACGCCAAAAGCAAGGTCACCCGCGAAATGCTCGCGCGCTTCGGGAATTTGAAATTGGCTATTATGCATCGATACGCCTTGGGCACCGGTTTGGACCTGACCGTGGAACGGTAGAAAATTCATCGAAGGCGAGCCGATAAAGTTCGCCACAAACATGGTCGCCGGCTTGTCGTAGATCTCCTGCGGCGTTCCGAATTGTTCGACCACCGCATTGTTCATGACGACGATTTTGTCTCCCATTTGCATGGCTTCGAGTTGGTCATGGGTCACGTATACGGTCGTTGCTCCCATCCGGTCGTGGAGCGCTCGGAGTTCCTCAGCCATTCGCTCTCGAAACTCCGCGTCGAGAGCTCCGAGGGGCTCGTCCATCATGAAGGCCTTGGGTTCTCGCACGATCGCGCGGCCCAGTGCCACCCGCTGACGGTCGCCGCCCGAGAGCCCGCCGACGGGCCGATCGAGGATGCCTTCGATCCCGAGAATTCGGGAAACTTCGCCGACTTTAGCCCTTACCGAGGCTCGATCCATGCCTTGGCTCACCAGCGGATAGCTGATATTTTTCCTCACATTCATATGGGGATAGAGGGCGAACATCTGGAAGACGAAGGCAATGTCGCGCTGGGATGGCGGCCGTTGGGAGATCTCTTCACCATCGAGGAAAATGTCACCCGAACTGGGCAATTCAAGCCCAGCAATCATCCGTAACGTGGTGGTCTTCCCGCATCCTGAGGGCCCGAGCAACATGAAAAACTCGCCGTCCTCGATCGTAAAGGAACTGTCACGGACCGCGGTGAAGCTCCCAAATTCCTTGCGGAGGTTCCTAATGACGATCTGTGCCATACCTACTCCGGAAAGTGACTAACGATAATGAACATGATCGTGCCCACGAGTGTTGTTATGAAGGAATAGGTGAAGGCCCATATCACGAAGGGCTGCATTAGCATGAACACACCCACAGCAATAATAACGGTCGCGACCATCTCCCAAGGCCCACGCCTGAAGCGAATTAGTCCATCTAGAAAATCGGTCATTTCCGCACCGCTCCAAATGTGATCCCACGGAGGAGATGCTTTCTGAGAAGGATCGTGAAGATCATCACCGGCATCAGGAAAATCGTCGCACCCGCCGCTACTGCAGGCCAGTCCAGGCCACCGATACCGATAATGGTCGGAATGAAAGGTGGTGCAGTCTGGGCAGTCGCAGACGTCAGAAGAACGGCGAAAGCATACTCGTTCCAGGAAAAGATTAGGCAGAAGATCGCTGTAGATGCGATACCAGTTGCGGCCTGGGGCAGAACTACTTTGTAAAAAGCTTGGAATCTTGTGTAGCCATCAATTAAGGCGGCTTCCTCGTACTCCCTCGGAATTTCATCGATGAAGCCTTTCAGGAGCCAAACCGCGAGACTGATATTGACCGCTGTGTACAGCAAGATCATCCCAAGATGGGTGTCTGACAATCCCAATTGGCGGTACATCAGGAATATTGGAATAGCGACCGCAATTGGCGGCATCATTCGGGTTGAGAGGATGAAGAATAAGAGGTCGTCCGCCAGAGGTATTTTGAAGCGACTGAAGGCATAGGCCGCGAGTGTGCCGAGGAACACGGACAGGAACGTCGACCCGAAACCAATAATCACCGAATTCATAAATCGCTCGCCGAACTTCGAGGGTCCAACGATCACCATATTATATTGACGCACAATCTCATCGGCCCAGGTCTCCGGCGGATTGGCGTCGAGATATTCCTGAGTTTGCCGAGTTCGCGTCGTAAAAAGATTCACATAGCCTTCTAGCGTCGGCTCAAAAACCACTTTCGGAGGATAGCTTATGGCATCTGACGGAGACTTGAAGCCCGTGATTGCGATCCAAGCAAGGGGGATCATCGTCACCAACGCGTAGACTACGACCATAACGCCAGCGAACCATTTCGCGCGGGAACTGGGTTCGGTTATTGAAACAGCACCCATCGGATCAGCGCTCCTTCACCCGGTTGAGAGCTTTGACATAAATCGAAGCGAGCCCGAAGACAGTGACGAAAAGAACGATGGCATAGGCCGACGCATACCCTGTGCGCCATTTCTCGAAAGCCTCACGCTTAAGATTGATGGACGTCAATTCCGTTGTCGAACCCGGGCCACCACCGGTCAATTGAACGACAAGATCGAACATTTTGAAGTTCTCGATACCTCTGAAGAGCACGGCAAGCATCAGAAACGGCAAGACCATCGGAATTGTAATCGTAAAGAACTGGCGGAGCTTCGAGGCTCGGTCAATTTCGGCCGCTTCATATATGTAGTCAGGAATACTCCGGAGCCCCGCGAGGCATATGAGCATCACGAATGGTGTCCACATCCATGTGTCTACGATGACAATTGACCAAGGGGCCAAGTTCACCTGACCGAGCATCTCAAAACTCGACGGCTCGCGGCCAGTGAAGAAACTGATGATGTAATTGAAGAGCCCAATCTGCGGCTGATAAAGGAACTTCCAGAAATTTCCCACGACCGCAGGGGACAGCATCATCGGCAACACGATCATCGTCGTCCAGAACGGCGAGCCGCGAAAGTTTTTGTTTATGAGGTAGGCCAGTGTGAAACCAATCAGAACCTGGAGTACAATCGTCCAGAATAGAAAATGCGCGGTGGCTTGCATGTTGAGCCAGATGTCCGAATCCGTCAGAATCCGCTCATAATTCCTAAGACCTATGAATTCCGGCTCTCGGTTGATCCTGTTGGCTTTGTAATTGGTAAAGCTAAGACGGATGGTCCAAATGAGCGGGAAGATATTTACCGCGAGCAACAAAAAAATCGTTGGGCAGACGAATATCCAGGCAATTGCACGATCGGACAGACCCCTGATTTTACGTGCAAAACCATGCGGCGTCGCGGCGGCAACGCGGTCTATCGGACTGTCGGCCATATGCTGCCCTTCGTAAACGCTCTGGGTATTGGGGGCGCTCTGCGCGCCCCCAAGCGGAAATCAGAGCTTGCCCTCATCCTCGAAGACTTCAGTCCAGTCTTCGATAAGAAGGTCGAGCGCTTCTTGTGCGGTGCCCTGATCGGCAACGACGTAATCGTGCACGCGCTTTTGCATCGCGAGGAGCAGTTCGGCATAGGCCGGCTCCTGCCAGAAGTCCTGAACGCCGGCCATGGCATCAAGGAAGTCTCCAGCAAAGGGCTGGCTTTCGACGAAACCCGGGTCATTCAGCACCGAATTGTGCGCTGAATAACCGCCTAACTCCCACCATTTCGCTTGGACCGACGGTTGAGCGAACCACTTAATATATTCCAAGGCCGCATCTTGTTTGTCGGAATAGCTGACGACCGATATACCTTGGCCGCCCAAAGTCGACGCAGCGATATTCTGAGGCGGATTCACGAAGAAATCGATCTTCTCTCCGCCAATATCAGGATCGGCCGCTAGGCCCGGGAAAAAGGCAAACCAGTTCATCGCCATGGCAACTTGGCCGGACTTGAACGCGTCGAGGCTTTCTCCCATATAGGAATTGGTGTAGCCCGGCGGAGTAGCCGTTTCGTAGAATTCCTTATAGAATTCGAGTGCTTCGACGGCTTCGGCGGAATTGACAGCGCCTTCCATGTCGTAGGATCCAGGGGTGTTTTCGTATTTAAAGCCCCATGGATAGAGCGCGGATGTAACACCCATAGTGATACCTTCCGAACCGCGCTCGGTGAAGATTGCTGCGCCAAACACTGTCTGACCGTCGATTTCCCGACCCTGGAAGAATTGCGCGATCTGCAAGAGCTCACGCTGTGATTGCGGCTCGCCGAGCTCTTCACCCGTGGCTTCCTGATAGGCCGAACGGATATCTTCGCGCTCAAACCAGTCCTTGCGATAGAACCAACCATTTGCGTCGCCCATCGCCGGCAACGCGAAGTAATTCGGCGATCCCTTCGGCCAGGTCGAATAGGCATAGACCGTCGCCGGTGCGAAATCGTCCATCGAGATGCCTTCACTGTCGAAGAAGTCATTGAGTTGGACATAGTGCCCGTTTTCGGCACCGCCGCCGATCCACTGACTGTCGCCGATGAGCAAGTCGCAGAGTTTGCCGCCCGAATTGAGCTCATTGAGCATCCGATCTGCAAAATTCGGCCAAGGCACAAATTCGAAGTTCATCGAGTGTCCAGATTCGGCTTCGAATTCCTTGGACAACTCGACCAGCGCATTCGCCGGGTCCCAGGCTGCCCAGCACAAAGTCAAGTCTTCGGCTTGGGCAGCGTTGGGGATTGCACCAGTAGCTGCAATAGCCACAACGCTGGCAGTCACCAGTTTTGAGTGTGACATCCGTTCCTCCCTAATCGTGATTGCCGTCGACCGAGAATTCACGAATCGAGGCATACATTGACGCTATTTGAGGTACGCCCCTCATGTCTACCACTCTTTGAGGTTCGTACCTCATTTTTGTCTGTGATACGGGCGAAAATTCCGCTTAATATCAATATTTATTGTATATTTTCTTGCGTTGGCCCGGGACAATATCGCGCAGTCATGGGGCCCAAGGCATCGGCCTTCTCGACAGAAAGGCGTCTATCCCTGCGGCGGCCTCGCCGGTTTCCCAGCGCTCCGCAAGGGCCTCAATGGATCGTTCCACCACCTCGGGTGATATGTGCCCGGCCAGGTCGCGCCAAAGCGCTTTTGCCGCAACACTTGCCCCCGGTGCGGTATTGAGAGCAGCTTCGATCTGGCGTGCAGCGCACTCGTCCAATTCATTCGGCAAGACCGCTTCGGTAATTAATCCAGATCGTAATCCGAATTCTGTTCCGAAAACGGCCCCGGAATAAAAAATCTGCCGCGCCATGCCCGCCCCCATTCGGCGGATCACAAATGGGCCGATAGTTGCGGGAATAAGCCCGAGCCTTGTTTCGGTCAGGGAAAACTCCGCGAGATTGGTTGAAATGACAACATCGCTTACGCATAGCAGACCCAATCCGCCGCCGAAGGCACGGCCTTGGACACGGGCAATGACGAGATTGGGGCATGTATCAATGGCGCCGAGCATATGGGCCAATTCGCTCGCGCCCTCAATCCGGCCAGCGCGGGACCGGGCGGATTGTGTGCGCATCCATTCGAGGTCGCCTCCCGCGCAGAACACATCCCCTTCCGCGGCCATAACAATCACCCGCACATCGGGATCGGCGCCGAGACTCAAGAACGCGGTGTGAAGCTCGCGGATCATGTCGGCGTCCATGGCATTCCGCTTTTCAGGGCGCGCCAGGCGGAGTTCTACGACACCTGGCCTCGGTGCGGCGCAACGAATTGTGGTGTAGTCATCCGCCACGGGGCACAATCTCCTCGGCTACAAAGCGCGCGGCGTCTGCAAGAGCAGACGCATCGAGGCCTGTTTCCCAGCCGCCTTCTTCCAGCATTGCCACGACCGCTTCGGAGGCAACATTGCCGCTCGCACCGGGAGCAAAAGGACAGCCGCCGAGCCCACCGATGGAAGCATCGAAAACACGGAGACCGCGCTCCAAGCTGATACGAATATTGGCCAGCGCCTTTCCACCCGTATCATGAAAATGACCGGCAAGCTGTGCGGCAGGGCAAACTGCCAAAACCTTGTCGAGCATGGCTGCAACGCTGTCTTCGCGGCCAGCCCCAATCGTATCGCCCAGGGAGACTTCGAACGCGCCGAGATTGAGGAGTTTCTCGGCCATATCAGCCACTGCCTCAGGCGCGATCGGCCCTTCGTAAGGGCACGCAATCACGCAAGAAAGATAAGCTCGCACTGGAATTCCGTCCTGCCGAGCAACCTCCATTATTGGGGCGAACCGCTCAAGGCTCTCGGCCATTGTACAATTGATGTTTTCGCGGCTGAACTTCTCGGAAGCAGAGGCGAAAACCGCGACGATATCGACCCGTTCGTCCCGGGCGGCTTCGTAACCGCGAAGATTGGGGGTCAGAGCCGCAAATCGGGTGCCGGGCTGGCGGGTGATGCCCGCCATGACCGCGCTGGCCTCGGCCATCTGAGGCACACGCCTTGCGGACACGAAACTACCGGCCTCAATAATCGGAAACCCCACTTTCGAAAGTCGGTCTATCAATTCGATCCGTGTGGACACGGGCAGCGGACGGGCGAGGTATTGGAGACCGTCCCGCGGCCCAACCTCCCATAATGTAATCCGCTCACCCATCTGCAGCCTCCGGGGTGATCGCCCCAATAACCGCGCCTCCCTCCACCGTTTGGCCGACCATGGCTTCAAGCCGTTCGAGGACGCCCGCCACCGGCGCGCGAATATCGATCTCCATTTTCATCGCTTCGAGGGCGAGGAGGGGCTGATCGACGGCCACATCCGTGCCGGGCTGGGTCAAAATAGCGGTGACCGTTCCGGTCATTGGCGAGAGGATTGCGCCCGATCCCGCCGCATTTTCCGATGCCCGGGCAAGGGGATCGGGAATGTAAAAAATAAACTGCGCTCCATCCGCGAGAAGTGAGACGTGCTGCACCGCCCCCTCGGTCCAGCGCGCAAACGTTGCCTGCTTGGTCTGGCGCTCTGTTGCGTAACGAACCAAGGCGCCTTCGATTTCGACCTCGCCGATCGCGGCCCCGGGGGCGTCTGCAGTAGAAAACCATCCTTCCGAGGAGATCTCCAACGTCCTGTCCACCGCCGCAAGGCCAGAGCCACCCATGCGGAACGGGTGGCGCGCCGCACCCCAAAGTCGCCACCCCATGAAGGGTTTGGCTGGGTCGATGCCGAGAAGGAGGAGTGCCGCAAGGATTTCAACTTCGGGAACGGGCGACGGCGGGGCGGTCAGAAAGTCGAGACGCCGCTCTATCAGACCCGTATCGACCGCACCTTCGGCCACATCTTCCTCGCCGAGGAGTGCCAGAAGGAAGCCCCGATTGGTGGCTGGCCCGGCAACATGGAGGCCGCGGAGTGCTGATCGCAGGCGGGCAAAGGCCTCGGCGCGGCTGGGACCCTGGGCGATAAGTTTGGCGATCATCGGATCGTATAGTGGGGTGACACGGTCACCGGCGCGGATACCGGTATCGATACGCACGATGTCGTGGCCCGTAGCAAACTCCCGTATTCCCCCCGACGCCGGCAAAAACCCCGCCGCAACATCTTCGGCATAAAGCCGAGCCTCCACGGCGTGGCCCTCAATTGCGAGATCTCCTTGGGAAAAGGGCAAGGTCTCCCCGGACGCCACGCGGAGCTGAATTTCCACAAGATCGACGCCAGTTATCGCTTCTGTCACCGGATGTTCGACCTGGAGGCGCGTGTTCATTTCCATGAACCAAAACCCATCCGTCCGAAGGGCCCCCGATCCGTCGACGATGAATTCTACGGTACCCGCGCCGACATAATCTATGGCCTTGGCAGCACGGACGGCAGCCTCGGCCATGGCAGCACGCATCTCGGACGTCATGCCCGGCGCAGGCGCTTCCTCAACTACCTTTTGATGCCGGCGTTGGAGCGAGCAATCCCGCTCAAAAAGATGAACCACATTGCCATGGCGATCGCCAAAGACCTGCACTTCAATATGGCGGGGAGAGGCAACGAACTTCTCGATGATGACAGTGGGATCGCCGAAGGCACCTTGCGCTTCGCGGGCAGCACTCTCGAGTGCAGCTTGGAACTCTTCCGGCCGGACGACCAAGCGGATCCCCCGCCCCCCGCCTCCGGCTCGGGCCTTGATGAGGATTGGGTAGCCAATGGTCTCGGCTTCCGCCGCCAAGAGGCCAGGATCTTGGTCGGCGCCGTGATAGCCTGGCACCACGGGCACCTCGGCTGTTTCCATCAGCGCCTTCGCCGCGTCTTTGAGCCCCATCGCCCGGATGGCTTGGGCTGAAGGCCCGACGAAAGTGAGGCCCGCCGCCTCCACCGCGTCTACAAAATCAGCGTTCTCGGACAAGAAGCCATAGCCCGGATGGATCGCCTCCGCGCCGGATTTGCGCGCCGCTTCGATGATTGCACGGCCCCTAAGATAGCTGTCGGCCACAGGCGGAGGCCCTATCCACACCGCTTCGTCCGCCAGCTCGACGTGGAGCGCTTTCGCGTCTGCCTCCGAATAGACCGCCACCGTTGCGATGCCCATTGCCCGAGCTGAGCGGATAACCCGGACGGCGATCTCCCCGCGATTGGCAATGAGGAGTTTCGAAAACACCGCGCTCACATCCGAAAAAGGCCGAAGCGCGTCTCTTCGATCGGCGCGTTGAGGCAAGCGTGGAGGCTCAAAGCGACCACATTGCGGGTCTGACGAGGGTCAATGATGCCGTCGTCCCAAAGCCGTGCGGACGCATATACGGGGTCGGATTGGGTTTCGAATTGCTCGAGCACCGGCGCTTTGATTGCCGTTTCCTCTTCGTCCGACCAGGTCTCCCCCCGCGCCTCAGCCGCCTCCCGAGACACTCGGGCTAGAACCCCCGCCGCCTGCGGCCCGCCCATCACCGAGATCCGCGCATTGGGCCACATCCATAGAAACCGCGGCCCGAAAGCCCGGCCGCACATCCCGTAATTGCCCGCGCCGTAGGAGCCGCCGACAATCACGGTGATCTTCGGGACCGCAGCGGTCGAGACTGCATTGACGAGCTTTGCCCCGTCTTTCGCGATGCCGCCCGCCTCGGCCGCCGTCCCAACCATAAACCCGCTAATATTCTGCAGAAACAGCAGGGGTATTTTCCGCTGACAGCAGAGCTCGATGAAATGGGCGCCTTTGACGGAGGCATCCGAGAAAAGGACACCGTTATTGGCAAGAATACCCACCGGCACACCGTCGATATGGGCAAAGCCGGTCACAAGTGTGGTGCCATAGCGGGCTTTGAATTCGTCGAATGCGCTGGCATCGACTATGCGCGCGATAATCTCCCTGGCGTCATAGGGCCGGCGCGGATCGTCGGGGATGATGCCTAGGATCTCATCGGCGTCGAGCACGGGCGGCATCGGTGCGCGCAAGACAAGTCCGTGTCCGGCCGACGGCGGCAGGGTGCCCACGATTTGGCGGGACAGGGCCAAGGCATGGGGCTCGTCTTCGGCCATATGATCGGCCACACCGGATGTGCCGGTATGGACCTCCGCCCCACCCAGCGCTTCGGCGTCAACATCCTCGCCGGTTGCTTCTTTGACCAAGGGGGGGCCGGCGAGAAAAATCGTCGACTGGTTTCGGACCATGATCGTCTCATCCGACATCGCGGGCACATAGGCGCCGCCGGCGGTGGAGCTCCCCAGCACCACAGAGATTTGCGCAATGCCGGCCGCACTCATCCGGGCCTGGTTGTAAAAGATCCGACCAAAATGGTCGCGGTCGGGGAAGACCTGGTCTTGTCGGGGAAGGTTCGCGCCGCCGCTATCGACAAGATAGAGGCAAGGAAGCCGGTTCTCGGCCGCAATTTCCTGACCGCGGAGGTGTTTTTTGACGGTGAGCGGGAAGTAGCTCCCGCCTTTGACCGTCGCATCGTTGGCAAAAATCATGCAGTCCCGGCCAGCCACTTTCCCAATTCCAGCGACCGCCCCCGCCGCTGGGATCGGATCCGGATAAACCCCTTCGGCAGCGAAAAGCCCAATCTCAAGGAACGGGCTCCCGGGATCGAGCAACGCGGCGATCCGGTCGCGCGGAAGCATTTTGCCACGGTCCAAGTGGCGCGCCTTGGATCGCTCGGACCCTCCTGCCATCGCCCGCGCCGCGATTTTTGCCACCCGGTCGAGATGGGCATCCATGGCCGCCCGGTTGGCAGCTTCGGGCTTGGCTCCGGGCGCGAGTATCATTCGTTTTCCTCAAAGATCTCTCGGCCGATCAGCATCCGTCGGATCTCGCTTGTGCCCGCGCCGATCTCGTAAAGCTTCGCGTCCCGTAACAGCCGACCGGTGGGATATTCGTTTACGTATCCGTTTCCGCCGAGGCATTGGATCGCATCGAGGGCGACCTGCGTTGCCTTCTCAGCGGCATAGAGAATACACCCGGCCGCGTCTTTGCGGTTGGTTTCGCCTCGGTCGCAGGCCGCGGCCACGGAATATACGTAAGCCCGGCACGCATTCATCGTCGTATACATATCGGCGATCTTGCCTTGCATCAGTTGAAACGTGCCGATGGGTTGGACGAATTGCTCGCGCTCATGGCTGTAAGGAACAACGACATCCATCGCTGCCGCCATAATCCCCAAAGGCCCCGCCGCCAGCACGACCCGCTCGTAATCGAGACCCGACATCAACACATTGACCCCCCGCCCCTCCTCACCGAGGACGTTTTCAAACGGGACCTCGCAATCCTCAAAGACCAATTCGCAGGTGTTCGAGCCCCGCATGCCGAGCTTGTCGAGCTTTTGGGCCGTGGAGAAACCAGCCATCGAGCGCTCGATGAGAAAGGCCGTTATTCCATGTGGGCCCGCATCGGGATCGGTCTTGGCATAGACCACCAAGGTTTCGGCATCCGGCCCGTTGGTGATCCACATTTTTGTGCCGTTGAGCACATAGCGGTCGTTTCGCTTGTCGGCTCTCAGGCGCATCGACACAACGTCCGACCCCGCACCGGGCTCCGACATGGCCAATGCGCCCACATGGGTGCCCGAGATTAGCGTTGGTAGGTATTTTTCCTTCTGTTCAGGCGAGCCGTTCCGGCTGATCTGATTGATACAGAGGTTCGAATGGGCGCCATAAGACAGCCCCACCGAAGCGGAGGCGCGGCTAATCTCTTCGATGGCCACGCAATGGGCAAGATAACCCATGCCTGCCCCGCCATCGTCTTCGGGCACAGTGATCCCATGGAGCCCAAGATCGCCCATCTTCGTCCATAGATCGTTTGGAAAGAGATTGTCGGCATCGATCGAGCTCGCCCGCGGGGCAATTTCCGCGGCAGCAAATCGCCCGACAGTGTCGCGGAGCGCGTCGATCTCCTCGCCCAGGCCGAAATTCATCCCCCCATCAAACATGGGCTGCCTCGACGCTTGCCCCCGCCGCCCCTTTCACCATCGCCACATAGCGATCCGCGATCGCTGCTTGGGAGAGCCGACCTTTGGAGCGGTACCAAGTGTTGACGCCGGTCAGCATCGCCAGGATCGCCATTGCGGCGATAGGCGGGTCTTTCACAGCAAATTCGCCTGACGCTTGCCCAGCCTCCAAGATGGCCCGCAATTCGCCCTCGTACGTCTTCCGCAGCGCTTCGATCTCTTTGAAGCCTTCGGGCTCAAGGGCGCGAAGCTCCATGTAAGACAGAAACACCGCGTCGGCCCGTTTGATATGGTAGCGGATGTGAAACCGGGAAAACCGCTCGAGCGCATCGCCAGGGCTTTCGGCGCATTTCTCTTCCTCCCAGGCGGCCAAAAGCTCTTCCATGTGGCTCACCAAAAGGTCGACCAGGATCGACTGCTTGGAGGGATAATAGGCGTAGAGCGCGGCCGGCTGGACCCCGACCTCGTCAGCGATCCGCCGCATCGAAACAGCCGCGAAACTCGATTCCGCAAAAAGAGCGAGGCTTTTGGCCCGGATCGCCGCCCGTGTGGTCTTTCCATTCGATCCGATGGTGCGGGCCATGGGCGCCTCATTAATAATTGAACGTTCATAAAATTATCACATTGACTTTGCCCACGCAAGACTGGAAAATCGAGGCGGGGTTAGGAGGAGAATTCGCCGCCATGGACTTTGCTCTCACCGATGAGCAAATCGCTATTTCCGACATGGCGCGGGCGTTCGGCCAAGACGCCATCTCCCCCCACGCCATTGAATGGGATCAAGAAAGGCACTTCCCAATTGACGTCCTGCGCCAGACCGCACCCCTTGGGATGGCGGGGATCTATGTGGGCGAAGACCATGGCGGAAGCGGGCTTTCCCGCCTCGATGCCACGCTAATTTTCGAAGCGCTCGCCGAAGCCTGTCCCTCTGTCGCGTCCTATCTTTCGATCCACAACATGGTGGCTTGGATGGTTGACCGGTTCGGCTCGGACACGCTCCGCGCCGATTGGGTGCCAAAGCTTGTCGCCATGGAAAAGGTCGGCGCCTATTGCCTGACTGAACCCGGTTCAGGCTCGGATGCCGCGGCGCTCAAAACACGGGCCGAGACGGATGGCGAAGACTTCGTCGTCACTGGCAACAAAGCCTTTATCTCTGGAGGCGGTGCGGCGGACATTTACCTCACAATGGTGCGCACCGGCGGCGAGGGCCCCCAAGGCATTTCGACGCTTCTCGTCGATGCGCCGCGGGACGGTCTCACCTTCGGGGCAAATGAAAAGAAAATGGGCTGGCACACCCAGCCTACTGCCCAAGTCCAGTTCGACGCGTGTCGCGTGCCGCGCACGCACCTCGTTGGGGAAGCTGGAGCAGGGTTTCGGTACGCGATGATGGGTCTCGATGGCGGGCGCTTGAACATTGCCGCCTGCTCTCTGGGCGGCGCGCAATCGGCCCTCGACAAGGCCGCGCAATACGCCCAAGAGCGGAGCGCTTTCGGAAAGCCCATCGGACAATTCCAAAACGTCCAATTCAAACTCGCCGATATGGCAACCGAACTCGAAGCGGCGCGGACATTTCTTCGCCAAGCCGCGTGGAAGCTCGACCAGGGCGCGCCGGACGCCTCGGCGTTTTGCGCGATGGCCAAGCGATTGGTGACCGATACGGGCTTCAAAGTCGCCAATGAGGCACTCCAGATCCATGGCGGCTACGGCTATCTTGCCGACTACGGGGTCGAGAAAATTGTCCGCGATCTTCGGGTTCATCAGATCCTTGAAGGGACCAATGACATCATGCGTCTGATTATTTCGCGCCATGTTCTCAGCGAGGCGGCCCATTGAGCGAAGACCTTTTGGCATGGGTAGACGGGCCCGTCGGACGGCTCGTGCTCAACCGGCCTGCCGCACTCAACTCGCTCACCCACCAGATGATCCTCGACATGGACCGGGTGCTCACCGCCTGGGCGGAGGACAAGGCGGTCAAGACAGTTCTCATCGAAGGCGCAGGCGACAGAGCCTTCTGCTCAGGGGGCGACATCGTAGGGCTCTACGCCATGCGCGAGACAGATATCGCCGGGGGTCGCGCCTTTTGGGCCGACGAATATCGGCTGAATTGGCGTGTCGCGACGTTCCCAAAACCCTTCGTGGCACTCATGGACGGGATCGTCATGGGCGGTGGCGTTGGCGTGTCGGCCCATGCCTCCCACCGTATCGTCACCGAGACGACCCGCCTTGCCATGCCGGAATGTGCCATCGGTTTGATCCCCGATGTTGGAGGGACGATGCTCTTGCACCAAGCTCCGGGCCGATTGGGCCTCTGGGCAGGGCTGACGGGGGCAAGGCTCGACGGAGCCGATGCGATCCATCTCGGTTTTGCCGATACATTTGTGCCCCGGTCCGCGCTCAAGGGGTTAGTCGAGGCTTTGGTGGCGGGCGCTCCAACGGATGAGGCGGTCGCGGCAGTCAAAGCGCCGGTGCCCGAAGCAGCGAGCGCTCGGTATCAAGCCGAGATCGACGAGGTCTTTTCAGAAGACAATCTCGGGGCGATTGCTGCCCGGCTGGAGGACGCAAAGGGCCATTGGGCGGATCCGGCCCGAAAGGGCTTTGCTGCCGGCGCACCCTTCGCCCTCGCCGCGACATTTGAGGCCCAGCGCATGGCCGCCGGTTTTACATCCCTCGCCGAGGCGCTTGCCCTCGAATACCGGTTCAGCCACCGTGCCATGGCCGGAGGGGACGTATTTGAGGGGATCCGCGCCATGGTGATCGACAAGGACCGGAACCCGCGCTGGGCACCCGGTCGTCTCGAAGATGTCAATCGGGACGAAGTACGGGCCTGGCTGGCGCCCCTGGGCGAAGACGAATTGCTGTTCCCAGACAAGGAACGGGCCAAATGAAGATCGCCTTTATTGGTCTCGGCAATATGGGGCTCCCGATGGCGATCAACCTCGCCGAGGCAGGTCACGCGATCGGCGCTTTCGACGTCTCGCCGGACGCACGCGGCGCGGCGGATGGGGCGGGTCTTTCCGTGGGCGAAAGCGCCTCCGAGGTCGCAGCCGGAGCCGAGGTTGCGATTACCATGCTGCCAAAAGGTGAGATCGCAGCAAAGGTCGCCGAGGATATGCTAGGCGCGATGGTACCCGATGGGCTTTTGATCGATTGCTCCACGATCGATGTCGACAGCGCCCGTGGAATTCACGCCAAGGCCGAAGCACTTGGCCACTCCGCCCTCGATGCGCCCGTCTCCGGCGGTGTGGGCGGGGCCGAGGCCGGAAGCCTCACCTTCATGGTCGGCGGGAATGACGAGGCCGTTGCCCGAGCCGCCCCCCTATTTGAGGTCATGGGGGCGCGACACGTCCACTGCGGCGGGGCCGGCGCAGGCCAGGCCGCTAAAATCTGCAACAATATGCTCCTCGCGGTTTCGATGGTCGGAACGGCCGAAGCCTTTGGACTGGCCGAAAAGCTCGGTTTGGATGCCCAACGCCTTTACGATGTGGTGTCGACGTCGTCCGGTGCCTGCTGGTCGGTGACCACCTATTGCCCGGTCCCGGGGGTAGGTCCGACATCGCCGGCCGATAACGGGTACGAACCTGGCTTTGCGGTCGATCTGATGGCCAAGGATGCGGGCCTTGCAATGGAGGCGGCCGATACCATCGGCGCCGCCACTCCTCTCGGCAAGCACGCGACCGACATTTACCGTGCCATGCAGGAGGCGGGCCGCGGCGGAGAGGATTTCTCGTCCGTGATCAACCATCTACGCCAAACGCCCCGGGGAGGCTGAGCCCATGTCCGACACCGTCCTTTACGAACAAAGAGGTCGCGTCGCCCTCCTCACGCTCAACCGGCCGAAAGCGCTCAATGCGATTAACACCGAGCTCCTCGACACGCTCACCGAGCATCTCGCGCGGCTCGAACGCGACCCTGGTATCGGTGCCATCGTGCTCCAAGGCTCTGAGAAAGCCTTCGCCGCCGGAGCCGACATCAAAGAGATGAAGGATCTCGGCTATGCGGACGTGGCCGGCGGCAAGCTCTTTACGAGCTTCGACAAGATCCGCGACTGCCGGACGCCGATCATCGCCGCCGTTTCCGGCTTTGCGCTGGGCGGAGGCTGCGAACTCGCCATGGCGGCCGACATGATCTTTGCCTCGGAAACCGCTCAATTCGGCCAGCCGGAGATAAAGCTCGGCGTGGTCCCCGGCATGGGCGGGACCCAGCGGCTCCTCCGCGCTGTTGGCAAAGCCCGCGCCATGGATCTCATTCTCACGGGCCGCAACATCAGCGCGGTCGATGCAGAAGCCGCGGGGCTTGTCGCACGGGTGCTCCCGCTTGAGAGCTTGCTGGAGACTGCCCTCGCTGCCGCAGAGACCATCGCAGGCTATTCGGCCCCAGTGGTCGAAGCGGCCAAGGACTGCGTCAACCGGGCCGAGGAACTCTCGCTCGGAGAAGGTCTCGACTACGAGAAAGCGGTTTTTCAGGGCCTCTTTGCCCTCGACGACAAAACCGAAGGGATGCGCGCTTTTGCCGAAAAGCGCCCGCCTGTGTTCAAGCACCGATAGGAGGCAGCCATGGCCGAAGATCCGATTGTCATCGTTGGTGCAGCGCGCACGGCGATGGGGGGCATGCTCGGCGATTTTGCAGGTGTCCCGGCGCCCACGCTCGGTGGACGCGCCATTGCCGGAGCGATGGCTGGCGCAGGTCTCGGCACGGCAGAGATCGATGAGCTCGTTATGGGCAACGTCCTTTCGGCGGGCCAAGGCCAGGCCCCGGCGCGTCAGGCGCTGTTTGAGGCGGGGCTCAACGAGGCAACGCGGGCGACAACGCTGAACAAAATGTGCGGCTCAGGTATGAAGGCGACCATGGTCGCCCATGACCAGCTTCGCGCAGGTGCCGCCCGTGCTGTCGTCGCCGGCGGGATGGAAAGCATGACCAACGCCCCCTTTCTTCTGCCCAATCACCGGGCTGGCCAGCGGCTCGGCCATACCGAAGTCATCGACCATATGATGAAGGACGGCCTTGAAGACGCCTATGACAGCGGCCGCGCCATGGGGACATTTGCCGAAGACTGCGCCGAGAAATACCAATTCACCCGCGAAGCCCAGGATGCCTACGCGCTCGAAAGCCTCGACCGGGCGAGGGCGGCCCAGGCCAGCGGCGCGTTTTCGGCTGAGATCGTGGCCGTGACAGTGAAATCACGGACAGACAGCCGCGACATCGTCAAAGACGAACAGCCCGACCGGGCCCGACCCGAAAAAATCCCCCATCTCCGCCCGGCTTTTCGGGAGGGCGGGACAGTCACGGCGGCCAATTCCTCGTCGATCTCTGACGGGGCGGCTGCACTCATCCTGATGCGCGAAAGCGAGGCGAAGGTCGCAGGCGCGCCGATCCGCGCTCGGATCCTCGGCCAAGGCAGCCATGCCCAGGCACCCAATTGGTTTACCACCGCCCCGATCCCCGCAATCCGCAGCGCGCTTGATGGTGCGGGGCTTCGACCGAGCGACATTGATCTTTGGGAGATCAACGAAGCGTTCGCGGTCGTCCCGATGGCGGCAATGGTGGAAATCGGTCTCGACCGCGACCGGGTCAATGTCCATGGCGGCGCCTGCGCCCTTGGGCACCCGATCGGTGCAAGCGGCGCTCGGATCCTTGTGACACTCCTCCACGCGCTCGAAACCCACGATAAAACCCTCGGCCTCGCCGCCCTTTGCATCGGTGGAGGCGAGGGCACCGCGATGGTAATTGAGCGCGCAGCCTAGGCCGGCACAGCCTCAGCCACCGGCGCCGCGGAGGGCCGGAAAAAGATCCGGTAGAGCACCGGCGCCGCAATCAGGGTGAGGATCGAGGCGAAAGCAAGTCCGCCCATAATCGTGACCGCCATCGAGACAAAGAAGGCGTCTGACAATAGCGGTGCCATCCCGAGAATTGTCGTCACAGCAGCCAAAACCACCGGCCGGAGGCGCGATACGCAGGCTTTGACGATGGCATCGTTGAGCTCGAGCCCCTCTTTGCGCACAAGATCGATCTCTTCGACCAGAACGATACCATTCTTGATCAGCATCCCCGAGAGAGACAGAAGCCCCAGCAACGCGGTGAAGGTAAACGGCAGGCCCGTGCCCAATAGGCCGATCACCACGCCGTTCACCGACATCGGCACCAAAAGCCAAATGATGATGGGCTGGCGGATCGCGTTAAAGAGCACCACCGAGATCAGCACCATAATGAGAAGGCTCACCGGCAATTGCCGCCCAAGGCTTTCATTGGCATTGGCTGAGTTTTCAAACTCACCGCCCCATTCCATCGAATAGCCCAACGGCAATTCGATTGCCTCGACCGCGGCGCGGACTTCCGCGTGGACGGTCGCGGCCGTGAATTCCGGCGGGATATCGGCCTGGACCGTGATCGTCGGAAGCCTGTCCCGACGGAGAAAGAGCGTGTTTTCCGTCTTGACGGCGAGCCCGTCGATGACTTGTTCGAGGGGGACAAAGCCACTGGCCGTGTCGGAATAGATCACTTGGTCTGTGAGCGCGAGGTTCGAGTCTTCGTTCACGCGGACAACGATCGGGATCTGGCGCTCGCCTTCGCGGTAGGTACCGCCCCGAATGCCGTCGGTGGCGAAGAGAAGGCTCGTTGCCACGTCGTCGCGGCTGATCCCGGCGGCCTGGGCGCGCTCCTCGGCATAGATCGGTTCGAGGACCAATTCCTGGTCACGCCAATTGGTTCGGATGTGGAGGACATTCTCGGACGCGGCAGCCATGGCGGCGGCCGCCTCGGTGGCAAGCTCGCGAAGAACGCGCGCATCGGAGCCCGCGAAACGAGCTTCGATCGGTGCCCCTCCGCCCGGGCCGAAGACCAAGCGTTCGGTGCGAAATTCTCCCGAAGGGAGGTTTTCGGCCCCGAACGCATCAAGATCTGCACGGAGTGCTGGGATTTGATCGATTGTCTCGGTCCGGATGATCAAATGGCCGTAGCTCGGGTTGGGGCGCTGGCCTTGGTAGGTCAACATGAACCGGTCGGCCCCTTCGCCCACAAAGGTCGTGACCGAAACCACGTCGTCACGCGCCGCCAGCCATCCTTCGACAATTTCCATGTCGGCTGAGGTCTCTCTGATCGACGTCCCCTGGGGGAGTTTGTAATGGGCGAAAAAGAGCGGCGTGTTTGAATTGGGGAAGAACTGCTGTTTGATTTGACCGAAGCCTGCATAGCAGACCACCGTCACCCCAATGAGCGCCACGAGCACCAGCCAACGGATCCGAAGGGCACCCCGCAGCACCGCGCCATACATCCGGAAGACCGCCCCGCCATAAGGGTCATCGCTGCCATCGCCTTTGCCGACCTTGAAGAGATAATGCGCCAAAAGCGGGGTTACGGTAATCGCGAGAACCCAGCTCAGAAGGAGCGAAATCCCAATCACCGCAAAGAGCGAGAACATAAATTCGCCGGTCGAATCCGGTGACAGCCCGATACCCGCAAAGGCCATGATCCCGATCACCGTTGCGCCGAGCAGCGGGATTTGGGTGCGTCCGGCCACATCTCGCGCCGCCTCGCGGGACGTCTTGCCGCCCCGCATGGCGATCTGCATGCCTTCGGCCACCACGATGGCGTTATCGACGAGCATGCCCATGGCGATGATGAGCGCTCCGAGCGATATGCGCTCCATTTCGATTGAGAATAACCCCATGAAAAAGAGGGTGCCCACCACCGTCAGGAGGAGGGTCCCGCCCACGACGATCGCCGCCCGCCAGCCCATAAAGACCGCCAACACGATCACCACGATCCCAACCGACATGGAGAGATTGACAAGGAAGTCGTTCGACGCCTGGTCAACAACGACGTGCTGTTCATAGATCGGGTGGAGTTCGACACCCCACGGAATGTCCCGCTCAATTTCCGAAAAGCGCTGGGTCACCCGCTCGCCCACGTCGACAATGTTCTCGGTCGCGAGCCCTGCCACTCCCATGACGAAGGCTTCGGCCCCATCGAAACGGATCAAGACAGCCGGATCCGCAACCCGTTGTCGGCTAACCTCGCCGAGGTCGATCAGGTTTATGATCTCGCCGGCCACCCCGACATTGAGCGCGGCAATCTCGCTGACCGAATTTGATCCTTCGGGATAGGCGATCTTTGTATCGGCCCCGTTATGCCCAACACTTCCGGCATCGGTCACGCTGTTGGCATTGGCGATCGCGTCGATAAACGCCAAGGGCGAGACCGCCTGGGAACTTGTGAGCGACGGCTCGGAATCGATGTAAATCACCTCTTCAGGCAACCCCGTCAGCGCCACGTCGGCCACCCCGTCCACCGCGAGAAGCTCGCGGCGCATGAATGTCGACAATTGGTGGACTTCGGCGTCGCTCAGACCCTCAAAGGTGACGGCATAGTATAGCCCGAAGACGTCACCGAACTGGTCATCGACAATCGGGGTTCGCACACCTTCCGGCAATTGCTGAGCGGTGTTAGACACCCGGGCGCGGAGTTTGTCCCAAATCTGGGGCAACTCGTCCCCGCCGATCGTGTCGACAACTTGCACATCGATGATCGAACGGCCGGGCTGGTTGATCGACGAAATCGTGTCGACTTCTCCCAGGTTTTGGATCGCGGATTCTAATGGCTCGGAGACTTCGATGGCCACCTGCTCGGCAGAGGCACCCGGGTATTGGGTGATGACAACCGCCTGTTTGATCGTGAAGGCCGGGTCTTCGAGACGTCCTAGGGTCAGAAATCCCCAAATCCCGCCGAAAATGCAGCCTAAGACAATGAGCCAGGTGAGGAGCGGGCGGTCGATTGAAGCGCGCGCAATCGACATCAGTTCGAGAACCCGGTGAAGCGACGAACCTGCTGGCCGTCTTCGAGCCGGTTAACGCCGGCCACGACAATCTCGGTGCCGTCTTCCAATTCGTCGCCGAGGAGGAACTCCCCGTCGGCGCTGGCCTCGAACGTCACTGGCTGGCGGCGGATCGTGCCCATATCGCCGCTGCCATCGGGCTCAAAGACAAGCACCGCCTGGCTTCCGTCATCGGCGATCTGGATGGCACTGGCAGGGATCTCAACGGCCGTTTCATTTACCTGCCGGTCGGCGACCACGGTGACGGATGTGCCGGGTAAGACCCCAGGCCCCGGCTCTTCGAGCATGGCTAACGTGATGTTGAAGGTCTGGCCGATGGCGCTGGCCTCGGCGTTGAATTCTCGCAAGTCGAGGGGGATCTGCCGGTCGGAGCCCGTGAAAGTGGCGTAAATGGTGAAATCTGGCGATTCCCCAACCGTCCGGAACAACACCTCCGGCACGTCGATCTCCACCCGCCATTCACCCACATCATGGAGCCGAACGATCGGCGCCCCAGCTTGAACGGTCGTGAAGTTCGCGACATTCCGTGCCGCAACGAGCCCGTCGAAGGGCGCTTCTAAGGTGGCGTTGTTGAGCGCAAATTCCGCATCCCGGACGGCAATCGCGGCAAGGTCAAAGGCCGATTGGGCGTCGTCGATGGAGGCTTGGCTCGCCGTTGATGAGGATAATTGCTGGAGCCGGTTCAGCACCCGTTCAGCCTGATCCCGCTGCACGATGGCCGTATCGAGGGCGCGTTGGAACGGTTCAAGGTCGAGTTGAGCAATCAAGGAGCCTTCGCTTACCAAAGCCCCTTCGATAACTGGGAATTCCAGCAATTGCCCGGAAACCTGGAGCGCTAGGTCAACGGTTTGTCGTGCGACGACCTTCCCGAAAAACTGCCGTCGAAGCACGTTGTCGCCGCGCTCGACGACCATCAACTTAACGGGTCGCGGAACATCCTGGGAAGCGGCCGGCACCGCCCCCAAACCGCTCAAAAACATAGCAAATATTAATGCCAGACTGCGCACGGGCCTGCCCCCCTGTTTGGGTAAAGCGATAGACGATTCTCCGAGGCGAAGGAAGCGCCCCAAATCACCGCCCATCTGAAGTAAACGGCGGCAAACCGCTGCTCGTGCCGAAGAAGTGTGTTTCCATTGCGAGGCAAGGCGCTGGCTATGCTGGTCGGGAAATGAGCGATGATAGGGCAGCTCGACGGCCTGCTTTTTTCGTGGTCCAAACGGCGACAATGGCCAAGTGCTCGACGCTGGAACCGCTTAAAGCCTTCGCGAGCTGTCAAATTCACTCTGTTCAGCGCGCACCTCGCGTGGAGCCTACGGCCACCCCCCAACACGCTGACTCAACTTTTTTTCAACGACTTCAGCATCTAAAGCCAACTCAGTGAGCATAGGATTAAGGAAGAAGAAGTACGCGTCCACGATGCTAAGCCAACATTGCGGTGCTGACCGGGTATGCAGTCGCTCGCTGCGGGTGAGGAATCGTGCTTCGACCGAACCAGAGGTCTGCTTGCCAGCCTGCCTTTCGCGCAATGACCGCTCCCGATCAGTCGAGAGAGAGGGCGTAAGCCTCAAGTTGCTCCGCCACGGTGCCCCAACCATCGTAAAACCCCATCTCTTCGTGGCTCTGACAGGCTGCCGGGGTGCGATGCCGCGCGGTTGCAGTGTAGGTCGTCCCACCATTTCCGTCGTCGGCAAACTCGATAATTGCCGTCAGGAAAGGATCTGCGGCGGGCTTCCATCCTTCACTATAGGTATCCGTGAAAACGACGCGTTCGCCTTCCGTCACTTCGAGGTGGACACCTTCGTTTTCTACCGTTTTGCCTTCGACATTCATCGTGGTGTTGAATCTGCCGCCGACACGAAGATCGATCTGACAGGCATCGATACCGTTCGGTTTGGGTACAAAGAACTTTTGAATATGCTCCGGTTTTGTCCAGCATTCCCATAAAAGGGCGCAGGGTGCATTGATCGTACGGGTAAAGGTTAGGTCCGTCGACGGATCGAGCTTCATTTGTTTCGCTCCTGCATAAGGTTTTCGACATAGTCGTCAAAGTGGTCGAGCTGTCCCTCCCAGAGCGCGTTCTGTGCAATCAGCCAGTTCTTGGCGGGCGTGAACGCATCATGTGCCAACTCGCATATTCGCGTCCGCCCCCGTTTTTTCGATGTCACGAGATTGGCGGTCTCGAGCTTTTTCAGATGCTCCATGAATGACTGCAGCGCCATGTCATGTGGCTCGGCCAACTCGCTAACCGAAGCCTGACCGCGTGCGAGGCGCTGGAGGATCATGCGCCGGGTCGGGTCACCTAGTGCGGAGAAGCAAAGGTTCAGGGCCGCTTCATAGTTAGACATATACCTAAGTAATACCGCCAAGTCGTTTGATCAAAATACTTAGGTAGATACCTTTTTGATTGCCGAGCGAACGATTGCACAGGCCGAAAGGCTGACACTAAAAACTGCCAACATATTGGGATTTAATACGAAGAGGGGGACGACTGTTTGCAGCTACTGCGACGGCGGGGCAAGTGCCCTCATCGTCCCGCCTCCGACATCTCCACACGGCTTCCTTCGCAAGTGTCGTGCCGTATGAGAGCCCCGTTGGGAAAAAAGAGGTCACGCAAGGGTGCCGTCTCGAGCGCCCGACAGGTATCTCGAAGGCCCAGCTCCTCAGCACGCGAAAGGCCCGCTCGCCATCCCCGAGCTTGCGGCCCGCCGTATCGAACTCCGCTAAGGTAAGGGTGCGCTGGTCTTGGCCGCGATCGCCCATCTGGCGGAAACGCTTGCCGGGGGATTGGCTTCATATCCGCGCTCGCAGCGATCCTTGGCTTCGGTTCAGTCTTTCGCGGGCGCTGTTTGTTCGTCTTTGAATTCACCGAAGGCGAAGGGTAGTCCCTATCGTGGAGCGCGTTTTTCTGCAGTGAGTTTTTCTCATTCCAGCAGCGACGGCTCACCTCTCCTTTGAAGCCGTGTTCTACGTGCTAGGAAGTTCACCCTTTCATTGGATCGTTCGGTCCGAGGGGACTTGCCACCGCGCTATTCGCCTTGCTTGCGGTCGATCAATTGGCACCCGATGACGCCGAAGTGATCCTGTTTCTTGCCATCAAAACCGTCTGCATCAGTGTGTTCCTGCGCATTGTCAGGGCGGCGTCCGGAGCGCACGCCAATGCCCGCCGCGTTGGAGAGAAGAATTCGTTCGCCGAAATGGGCCCGATGGGCCAACCCTTCGCCGAATACACGTCTCAAACACGGGGAGAAGAGACGTGGCCGAAATTGTGAAAGTGTTAGGCGACCCAACGGCTCTGTCAGCCGCTCGCGCACGGGCCCTTGCCGCTGTTCCACGACGGCCAATCGAACCACCGATGACCACTGCATCGGAAAATGTTCGTCACTGATCCACTTGAGCCAAGTGGCCAAAAGCTAGGCCTGCGGCTCGCGCCCATTGCGACGATTTTCTTGGATGGCGGGAAAGTGTCAGTCTCAATCCCATGTATCACCATGCCAAGAACGTCGCCAACCAAGATGAAATCCGCGTAGCGATCGGCGATCACCGTGGTATGGGCGTGATAGAAGGTGAGCGAAACGATCGGGTCGTCGCCTTTCCGATCCGCGACTTGTGGAACCGTAATCCGGCGGTTGGGCTATTCGGTGCTCATGGTTTGATCTCTCTTTGATCAATCAAAAGTACCCCGCCGAATTCGGCAGAGATCATCACGGCGATCTTCGCCTCGATCGGCCCGGAAAGCGGCGCGAGGGTTTCGGGTGCTACGATATCGACGGCACGGAGAATGGCCCGCCGTTTAGCTTTGATCCGCGCCCGGATTGCTCCTCCCAGGGCTTTGACATCCGTCCCGGATGCGACCAGTGCTTCGGCTTCGTCGAGGCTCGCGCTCAACACCACGGCAGCAGCCCGATCCTCCGGCGTCAGCCGCACATTGCGCGACGACATGGCCAGCCCATCGGGTTCGCGCATCGTCGGCACCCCAACGACGTCGAGCGGAAAGTGCAGGTCGCGCACCATTCGGCGGATGACCTGCAATTGCTGATAGTCCTTTTCGCCGAAATAGGCCGCATGGGGCTGGCAAATGTTAAAGAGCCGCGCCACCACCGTCGCCACACCGCGGTAATGGCCCGGGCGTACCTTGCCGTGGAGGATATTGGCGAGATGGGTCGTCTCGACGATTGTCTCGTCGCCCGGCGGGTAAATGACCTCGACTTTGGGGAGAAACAGCGCGTCCACGTCTTCCTTCACCAAAAGCGAGATATCGCGCGCATCGTCGGAGGGATAGTGGGCGAGGTCAGCCACCTCGCCAAACTGGGTTGGGTTCACAAAGATCGTCGCCACCACTCGGTCGTGGGCGTCCCGGGCCGCGCGCATCAGCGAAAGATGTCCTTCGTGGAGCGCCCCCATCGTCGTCACGAGGCCAACCGTTTCGCCCGCCCCGCGGTAGCCCGCGACCACCTGGCGGATCGCGTCCACGCTTTCGCAGATTTCCATGGGCGAGCTGCTAGCTCCAATTTGGCAAAGCCTCAAGGAACATGCGGGGCCCTGTGGGGCACTGGGTCACGTCGCATTCCAACCCAATTCCGTCGGATGACTCCTCCAGGCGCGCTCTGGGTGGGATAGCGTCTAAGCGCCGGATTGGCTGGGAGACGATCGATGAAAACCCAAGTGAGAGCCCTCGTTGTCGGCGGCGGTGCGGTGGGCACGGCCATAGCCTACCACCTGGCCCGAGCGGGCTGGGACGACGTGATGCTTGTTGAGCGCGACGAACTGACATCGGGCTCGACTTGGCATGCGGCAGGGCTCTTACCGTATTTCAACATGTCCTATGCCACGACCCACATCCACGATTACTCGATCAAGTTCTACAAAACGCTGGAAGAAGAAACCGGGCTCAATCCGGGTTTCTCGGTCGTCGGCAATCTTCGCATGGCACAGAGCCAAGCGCGGATGGACGAGTACATGCTCTACGCCTCCACCGCCGAGACCTGCGGCGTACCCTATGAATGGCTGAACCCCGCCGACATCAAAGATCGCTATCCGCTGGTCCGGACCGAGGACCTCATTGGCGCGATCTACCACCCGACGGACGGTTACATTAACCCGGCCGACGTGACCCAAGCCATGGCAAAGGGTGCGCGCCAACGGGGCGTAGTCGTCGAGCGGCGCTGGCAGGTCGACAGCTATACCTGGACCGGCAACCATTGGGATGTCGAATTGACCAAGATGGTCGAAAAGGGCGGCAATCTTATCCCTTCGGACGAGAAAGTGACCGTGGCCGCCGAGCATGTGGTCACTGCGACCGGGAACCATTCCCAGCGCACGGCAGCACTTTTAGGCATCAAGATCCCCGCGATTCCGGTCGAGCACCAATACATCGTCACCGAGCCCGACCCCGCCCTCGCCGCCTGGCGGGACGCCAACCCAGAGCACCCCGTCCTCCGGGACGCGGATGCCAAATGGTACGTCCGCGAAGAGCGGGGCGGTTGGATCCTCGGCCCCTACGAAGAAGGCGCCCCGGCCCGGTTTGAACATGCTGTGCCAGAGAGCTTCCGGGCCGATCTCTTCCCCCTCGATCTTGAGCGGATCGAAGAGGAGTACATGTCATTCATCCATCGGATCCCGTCGAGCGAGACCGTGGGCATCAAAGACGATTACAATGGCCCGATTTGCTATACACCGGACGGCAACCCGCTGTTGGGCCCAGCACCTGGGCTGCAGAACATGTGGCTCGCCGAAGGGTTTTCCTTTGGCATCACCGCCGCCGGGGGCACGGGCCACTACCTCGCGCAGTTGATGGTCGAAGGCGAAGCCGAGATCGATATGGGCTCGCTAGATCCCAAGCGCTATGGGTCTTGGATGACGACCGAATACGCCATGCGGAAGAACGAAGAATGTTATTCCCACGTCTACATTCTTCACCATCCCGACGAAGAACGCAAAGCCTGCCGGCCCCTCCGTACCAGCCCAGCCTATGATCGGCAAAAGGCCCTCGGGGCGCAGTTCGGGCAAGTGAACGGCTGGGAGAGGCCAAATTACTACGCAACCGATTATGGCGAGACCGACGGCCGACCGCATCTCGACTTTTCTGACCATGACAGCCGGTCTTTCCGCCGGGGTGGCTGGTGGAACTACGCGAGAACCGAAGCCGAGGCGATCCGGAACGGCGTCGGACTGATCGATGCCACGGCCTTCGCCAAACACCGTCTTACAGGTCCGGGTGCGGCCGGCTTTCTCGACTGGTTCACGTCAAACCGGCTCCCGAAACCCGGCCGGATCAATCTTACCTACGCGCTCTCATCCCATGGCACGGTCCGCACGGAATACACGATCGTCCGGGAGGCCGAAGATTGGTTCACGCTGATCTCCGCCGGTGCCTGGCATGCCTATGATCAGGACTACCTCTATAAGGCGATCGCCGAAAAAGAAGACGATTTCGGCCGGATCAATGAGGAAGACATCACCACCACGATTGGTGTTTTCGCCCTTGCCGGACCAAAAGCGCGCGACGTCCTCGCCGCATTGATCCGCGACGCCGATCCAGCCACGGCCCTGTCGAACAAACGTTTCCCTTGGCTCGCTGCCCGCAATATAGAACTCGGCATGGTTCCAGTCCAGGCGGTCCGGGTGGCGTATACCGGCGAGCTGGGCTGGGAACTTCACCACCCGATTGAAATGCAGAACCACCTATGGGACCAGCTGATGGAAGCGGGCGCAGAGTTTGGCATCAAACCGGTTGGTGCCCGGGCGCAAAACTGGCTCCGGCAAGAAAAGTCCTACCGCGCATTCGGCACCGAGCTTGGGCGCGACGCGACGCCTCTGGAGGGCGGGCTCGACCGGTTTGTCGATCTTTCCAAGGACTTTTTCGGCAAAGACCGCATGCAAGATACCGGCATTCGCGTCAAATGCGCGACATTCCTTGTGGACGGTCCCGAAGATGCCGACCCTTGGGGCCGAGAGGCGCTCTATCACGGTGACACCCGCGTCGGGCGTCTGACCTCCGGGGGATGGTCGGCCGCCTTCGGTAAATCCATCGGCATGGGCTATGTCAGCCCGAACTACGCTGCGGCGGGCACCGAGCTTCAAGTTAAGATCCAAGACCAGCTTTGGCCGGCTATCGTGACCGAAGATTGCCCCTATGATCCGACAAATGCCAGAATTCGCGCGGACAGTCCTAGCTGACCGAACCCGATTGTCACGTCTCGCAGTGCCGATCCGGGCAGCTCTAGGGCTCTCACCGGGCTTCGGGGCGGATTTCTGTCGACTTTCGCGATTATTCCATCGGCCCTCCACAATCTGGCCAAATTTTTGGGGCCTGTTGAAGGCGAAGCCGCATGGGCTTGGTTTCATCGGGGATGGATGGACCGAATGCCGAAAGACATCGCAGACACAAAAGCAGGGCCGATGGGCCTGGTGACTGGCGCAAATCTCCGTACGCCCTGTGGGGCGAGGCGGATTGAAAACGTGCGCGTCGGCGACCTGATCGTGACCCGCGATGCCGGTCTTCAGCCGGTTCGGGTTGTCTTCAGCCGGAAAGTCACGGCCACCGAAATTACCGCTGACCCGTCGCTTGCACCAGTACGGCTTGCGCCGCGCGCAGTCGCTCCAATGATGCCGAGCCATGACCTCCTCGTGGCCCCGCGCCACCGCCTCTTGATCCCCGGCTGGCGTCTTCAGGGCAAAGACGACGACCAGCCTTCCCTTGTCGCTGCAAAGACCCTTGTGGGCGCCCATGACAGCATCCACAGCGCCCGCGACATCGGCGATGTGACGTATTTCAACGTGGTTTTCGACGAGCACGTGGTGTTTTGCGCCAATGGGCTCCCGGTCGAGAGCTTCCGCCCAACCCCTGCCGCCCTCGACACGATCGACCGCGCGGTGGGTGACGATATCACACGCGCCTTCCCCGACTTGCGGGACGCGCCGGACACCTATCCGGCCGCTCGATACCCGGTTGTGGAACGCGCCCGTTACCGCCCGGATTTCGCCTGAACCTTTTGGTGAGATTCTCTATCGGATGAAGGCCCGCCGGACGTTCCGCGGGCCTTCATTCGCTGCGGCACCTGCCGTTCTGCAAACCCGTTGGGTTCGCGCGGCGTCACGACCGCGTTGCAAACTCGGACTAGGATGGAACCCGCCCCGCATCCCCAGCGGGTCGGCGGCAGGCGCATCCGCCCATTCCCCTTGTCGACCACGTGCCGGCAGCCGATGTGCCTGCCGATTTGCCAGGCCTCCCCTTCTGGACAGGCGATGTCGCCTCGTTCATCATCTCCAACGGACGACCTGCGAGGCACGATGCGCAAATTTCTAGTGGTGCTCGACAACAGTCGCGAATGCCTCAACGCCATGCGCTTTGCGGCCATGCGAGCAGCCCGCACCAAAGGCGGTGTTCAAGTTCTGGCAATCATCCCGCCCGAGGAATTCCAACACTGGATCGGTGTCGGAGAGTTGATGCGCGAGGAAGCCCGGGAACGGATAAACGTTCATTTCGAAGTGTTTGCGAAATGGATGCGCGATCGGCAGGGGGTCGATCCGGAGCTCGTGATCCGCGAAGGCGAAGCGCTGCCCGAATTACTGGCCCAAATCGGGGATGACAGCGAGATTGGCATTCTCGTTCTTGGCGCGGGCACTGGCAAAGGCGGGCCGGGCCCCATTATCAACGAACTGTCCCGCCGCTTCGGTACGCTCCCCGTTCCAGTTACCATAGTGCCGGGCGAGCTTTCCAAGGAGCAGCTTGACGAGGTCTGCTAGAAGTTTAGAATCATTCCAAACCTTGAAGCAGCCCCGAGGGCACTGCATATATCCACGGCGACAAGGAGAGCGCCATGTTCATCCAAACGGAAATGACGCCGAACCCGGCGACGCTGAAATTTCTGCCGGGCGAGACCATTCTCGAGGCGGGCACGGCCGATTTTCCGACCAAAGAGGCGGCGGATAAGTCGCCCTTGGCCAAACGGATCTTCGACCTCGACGGGGTGGCGGGTGTTTTTTTCGGCTGGGATTTCGTGACTGTCACCAAGACCGAAGCCGCTGAGTGGGACCACATCAAGCCTGCGATTCTCGGCGCGATCATGGAGCATTTTCAATCTGGTGACCCGGTGATCGAGGACGATGGCAATGGTGAGATCCCGGACGGCCATGCGTCCCATGACGGGCCGGATGCGGAGGTCGTGGGCCAGATCAAAGAGCTTCTCGACACCCGCGTGCGCCCGGCTGTTGCCCAGGACGGCGGTGATATCACTTTCCACGGCTTCGACCGCGGTGTCGTTTACCTTCATATGCAAGGCGCCTGCGCTGGCTGCCCCTCTTCGACCTTGACGCTCAAAATGGGCATCGAGAACCTCCTTCGCCATTACATTCCCGAAGTCGTCGAGGTGCGCCCGGTTACGGCCTAAAGAATGGCTCGAATCCTGGCCTTCGACACGGCAGGGCCGCACGTCTCCGTTGCCGTAAGTGACGGGCAAATTCTTGACGAAGCTGAGATCGAGATGGCGCGCGGCCAGGGCGAGCGGCTTGTGGGCGAAATCGAAGCGAGCCTCAGGCGCGCCGACATCGCCCTCAATGCAATCGATCTCATCGCCGTAGGAATCGGACCCGGCAATTTCACAGGCATCCGTATCGGGGTCTCTACGGCACGGGGTCTCGCTTTGGGCCTTGGTCTCCCCGCACTCGGCGTGTCGACGTTCGAAACACTTTTTGACACCAAATCACCAGCCGACCTCGTCAGCGTCGCTGCCCCGCAAGACCAGACATATGTCCAGAAGTTTCGCCAAGGACGCGCAGAGGGCCCGCCGCAGATCATCGACCCGCTCGCCCCACCCACCGATCTCTTGGGCAACGCGAACCAGCGTGTCATCGGCCATCGTGCGGAAGACATAGCCCGCCCTTTCCAGGCAAAATGGGAGGAAGAAGCGCCGAAACGAATTGCGGCCCATATGGCAAAGGTCGCTGATGCGCGGCTCCCGGGCCTTGACGCGCCCCTTCTTCGCCCGGCGCCGCTCTATATTCGCCCGCCCGATGCGGTGCCCCGGTCAGGTCGGGTCGCTTGACGGCGGAAGACCTGGCGCGGCTCCACGCCGAAGCGATGGAACATGGCACGGCCTGGTCGGCTACGGCGTTTGAGAGCAGCCTCAAGGAAAAGGGCGTTTTTCTCGTGGTTGCGGACAGGAGCGGAGGGGACCAGCCGGAGGCGTCCATCAAGACTTGCCATCTTGACCAAAAGCGGCCCGGCGCTGCGGACACTGACGGGCATCCCTCGATGACGTCACTGGGCAGCAGCCGCGGGCCATCAGTGGCGCTGCACGGCTTCCTCCTTGGCCGCACCATCGGATGGGAAACCGAACTCCTGACCCTCGCGGTCGCCATGTCTGCCCGGCGCCGGGGCCTCGGCCACGCCATCCTTGAAGCGTTCGAGGTTGAAGCCCAGGAAAGAGGCAGCAAAGCCGCCTTCCTCGAAGTCGCCGACGACAATCCAGCCGCCCTTGCGCTCTATCACAAAACGGGGTGGCACCAGGTCGGCCAGCGCCCGGGCTACTACCCCCGCCCTGCCGCCGATCCTGCCAACGCCTTGATTTTGCGCAAAGCGCTCGGCCAGCCCTGACGCGGCACTGCCCCGTCTTTGCCGGGCCAATTCCCTATTGACCGCCCCTCTCCCCTCGGCCCTTAATTGCCCTTGATCAACGGGCATGCGGATCCAACCGCAGCCCCACCGACACGGGAGAAACGAAAATGACTTTCATGGCGAAGTTTTTCGGCGCAACGGCCCTGGTTGCCGCGGCGGCGACGGCCCAGGCCGAACCGGCGCTGATGTACGACCTCGGCGGCAAATTCGACAAATCCTTCAACGAAGCGGCCTATAACGGGGCCAGTCGCTGGGCGGAGGAAAGCGGTGAGACCTACCGCGAGATCGAAGTGACCTCGGAAGCCCAGCGCGTCCAGTTTGCCACCCGCCTCGCCGAAGCAGGCTTCAATCCGATTGTCGTCTTGGGCTTCCAAAACGCTGCGACCCTCGAAGAAGTCGCACCAAAATACCCAGACACGACCTTCGCCCTGATCGACATGGTGGTTGATCTTCCAAACGTGCGCTCGGTGGTCTTCACCGAACATGAAGGCTCCTACCTCGTCGGGATGATGGCCGCATTGGCATCGGAATCCGACACCGTTGGATTTATCGGCGGGATGGACGTGCCGCTCATCCGCAAGTTCGCGTGCGGCTATGCCCAAGGCGTTAAAGCCGTGAACCCCGATGCGACCGTGATCGCCAATATGACCGGCTCGACCCCGGCGGCCTGGAATGACCCGGTCAAGGGCGGCGAACTCACCAAAGCTCAGATCAGCCAAGGGGCTGACGTGGTCTATGCCGCGGCCGGTGGTACCGGCGTGGGTGTGCTCCAGGCGGCCGCCGACGCGGGTGTTCTTTCAATCGGCGTGGACTCGAACCAGAACCACCTCCACCCGGGCTCGGTTCTGACTTCGATGCTCAAGCGCGTCGACAACGCAGTCTTCAAAGCCTTCGAAGACGGGCCAGGCATGGAAACCGGCATCCAGGTCCTCGACTTGGCGTCGGGCGGCGTTGATTACGCCGTCGACGAAAACAACCAAGCATTGGTTTCTGACGACATGAAAACGATGGTCGAAGAAGCCCGCGAGAAGATCGTCGCAGGGGAAATCGCGGTGCACGATTACATGTCGGACGATAGCTGCCCGGTGCTCAACTTCTGAATGGCGCTTGACGCCGAAAATGCGGGGCAGCCTGGTTCGGCTGCCCCTGAGGATCTGCCCCCGGCAATAGAGCTTCGGGGCATTTCCAAATCCTTCGGTCCAGTCCAGGCTAACAAAGACATTTCGATCCGGGTCATGCCTGGCACGATCCACGGTATTATCGGTGAGAATGGCGCGGGCAAATCGACGCTGATGTCGATCCTCTACGGCTTTTACAAAGCCGATGCCGGAGAGATCTTCATCAATGGATCGAAAACCGAGATCCCCGACAGCCAGGCCGCAATCCGGGCCGGGATCGGCATGGTGTTCCAGCATTTCAAGCTGGTCGAGAATTTCACCGTTCTGGAAAACATCATCCTCGGGGTCGAAGACGGCGCCATGCTCCGCCCTTCCCTGGCAAAGGCCCGGAAAACCCTCGACAATCTCGCCTCTGAATACGAGCTGAACGTCAAAGCCGATGCGCTGATCGAAGATCTCTCGGTGGGTCACCAACAGCGGGTCGAAATCCTGAAGGCGCTCTATCGCCAGGCCGAAATCCTGATCCTCGACGAGCCGACCGGAGTTTTGACCCCCGCCGAGGCCGACCAGCTTTTTCGCATCCTCCGCCGGCTCAAGGAGGAAGGCAAAACCATCATCCTCATCACCCACAAGCTCCGCGAGATTATGGACGCGACCGACACGGTCAGCGTCATGCGCCGGGGCGAGATGACGGCCACGGTGAAGACAGCCGACACCAACCCCGAGCAATTGGCCGAGTTGATGGTGGGCCGTAAGGTTCTCCTCGAGATTGACAAAGCACCCGCAAATGCGGGCAGCCGGGTCCTAGATGTCAAAGACCTCCACGTGACAGACGGCGCCGGCGTCGAACGCCTCAAAGGCGTGAGCCTCCACGTGGCCGCAGGCGAGATCCTCGGCATCGCGGGCGTGGCCGGTAATGGACAGACCGAGCTTTTGGAAGTTCTCGGCGGCATCACCCGCGGGCGGGGCTCGGTGAAGCTCAACGGCGAAGAGATCGACATTTCAGGCCGTCATTCCGATGGCCGCACCCGCCGCGCCCGGGGCATCGCCCATGTGCCCGAAGACCGCCAGCGCGAAGGGTTGATCATGGATTTCTTCGCCTGGGAAAACGCCTGTTTCGGCTACCATCACGACCCCGGCTATAATCGCGGCGTGCTTACCGACAATGACGCGATCCGCCAGGACACCGAAGCCAAGATCACCAAATTCGACATTCGCCCGGCCAATTGCTGGCAATCGGCCAAGAACTTTTCCGGCGGCAATCAGCAGAAAATTGTCGTCGCCCGGGAGATCGAGCGTGACCCCGCGCTTTTGCTCGTGGGTCAACCGACGCGGGGCGTCGACATCGGCGCCATTGAGTTTATCCACAAACAGATTGTCGCCCTTCGCGATGCTGGCAGGGCGGTGCTCTTGGTCTCAGTGGAACTCGACGAGATCCTGTCGCTCTCCGACCGGATCGCGGTGATGTTTGACGGCCAGATTATGGGCGAACGCCGCCCTGAAGAGACCGATGAGCGCGAACTTGGCCTCCTGATGGCCGGTATGGACGGGAAGGCCTAGCCGATGGATACGATGCCGAAATGGGCCGACGTGCTACTCGTGCCGCTTATCAGCATCATCATCGCGTTTTTCTTTTCCGGCCTGGTGATCCTTGCGATCGGCGAAAACCCGATCGAAGCGATCAAAACGATGATCGAAGGCTCGCTGACGACGAGCTATGGCTGGGGTTTCACGCTCTATTATACCACCAACTTCATCTTCACCGGGCTTGCCGTATCGGTGGCGTTCCATGCGCGGCTCTTCAACATTGGCGGCGAAGGTCAGGCCATGCTCGGAGGGCTCGGCGTGGCCATGGTGTGCCTCGCGCTCCCTTGGCCCCATTGGTCGGTCGCCCTTCCTGTGGCCCTTGTGGGCGGGGCCCTTTTTGGCGCGCTTTGGGCGCTGATCCCGGCCTATCTCCAGGCCGCGCGCGGGAGCCATATCGTCATCACGACGATTATGTTCAATTTCATCGCCGCGAGCCTTTTGAATTACCTTTTGGTCAACGTTTTCCGCCCGCCAGGCTCGATGGACCCTGCCACGGCCAATTTCCCACCCGGCACAGAACTCCCCCGCTTCAGCGATATCCTGGGGTTCTTCGGCGTGCCGTTTTCCTCCGCGCCACCGGTAAATATCAGCTTCTTTGTCGCGATCCTCGCTTGTTTCCTCGTTTGGCTTCTCTTGTGGCGAACCCGGCTCGGCTATGAGATCCGCGCAGTCGGCCATTCCGAGACCGCCGCTGTCTATGCCGGGATCTCGCCGTTCAAGATCACTATTGTCGCCATGGTGATCTCCGGCGCCCTGGCCGGTGCCATGGCGATCAACAACGTCATGGGCGAAAGCCAACGCCTAGTTCTCAACTCCGTCGAAGGGGCCGGGTTTATCGGCATCGCTGTGGCGCTTATGGGCCGCTCGCACCCGTTCGGTGTCTTTCTCGCCGCCCTCCTTTTTGGCTTCCTCGTCCAAGGCGGCGGCGAATTGAGCCTCTGGAGCAACATCCCCCGCGAATTAATCGTGGTGATCCAGGCCCTTGTGATCCTCTTCACCGGTGCGCTCGACAATATGGTCCGCTTGCCCATTGAACGGCTCTTCCTCGCCGCGCGTCGACGGAAAGACGCCGCCCGCGCGTCTGGAGAAACGGAACCGGCCGAATGAGCGAATATCTTGCCCCCCTCCTCATCGCCTGGGGCATTCAATGGATGGGCGTCCTGTCGCCTGGGCCGGGCGTCGCCCTGATCCTGAGCGTCGCGGCGTCCCAAGGGCGGACGGCGGCGCTGATTACCTGCCTCGGGATCGGTTCGGCGTCGATTGTCTTGGCCATCGCCACCGTGGTGGGCCTTGCTGCGCTCTTTGCCGAAGTCGCCGCGGTGATGGCGGCGATCAAGTTTATCGGCGCGGCCTATTTGGCTTGGCTCTCCTACACGTCATTCCGAAAGGCGGTCGCCCCGCCGAAGTTTCCAAAGGCCATTCCCTTCCGGGAAAGCGGCTTCCGGGCCGCTTTGGCCGGGCTGACAATGCAAGTCACCAACCCCAAAGCGATCTTTTTCTGGCTCGCCATCGCGGCCATAGGCGACATGTCGACCGCACCCTTGCCGATCCTCGTTCTTTTCGTGGCAGGCGCATTCGTCAATTCGGTTTTGGGCCACGGGGCTTGGGCCATAGCACTGTCCTCGTCACCTTTCCTCGCCCTCTATCGCCGAGCGCGGCGCGGCGTCGAAGCCACCCTTGGCGCCTTCTTCGCCTTCGCCGCCTTCAAACTCGCGACGTCGCGGACCTAAGATGGACCTTCTCCTCCCCGTCCTCGACACCACAATCCGCCTCGCAATCCCGTTGCTCTTTGCGTGCCTTGCGGGGCTCTTCTCCGAACGCGCCGGGATATTCGACATTGGCCTTGAAGGGAAAATGCTCGCCGCGGCCTTTTTCTCGGCCGCGATCGCCGCGATTTCGGGCTCGGTTTGGATCGGGCTTTTGGCGGGGATCGCCTCGTCGATGGTCTTGTCGGGCATCCACGGCATCGCCTCGATCACCTTCCGCGGCAACCAGCTCATATCGGGCGTTGCGATCAATTTCCTCGCTGCTGGGCTCACGGTCTTGGTCGCACAGGATTGGTTTCAGCAAGGTGGCCGCACCCCATCGCTTTCGGGCGCGGCGCGATTTGAAACGATCACACTTCCTTTCGCCGAGACCTTTTCCGCCATCCCGGTTTTCGGGCCGATCTATGCGGAACTCATCTCGGGCCACACGATCCTCGTTTATGTGGGCTTCCTCGCGGTTCCCTTTACCTGGTGGGTGCTCTTTCGCACCCGTTTCGGCTTGCGGTTGCGAGCGGTCGGCGAAAATCCAGCCGCCGTGGACACGGCAGGGATCAGTGTGGTTTGGCTCCGGTTTGCCGCCGTCGGGATCTGCGGGATTCTCTGCGGGCTTGCCGGGGCTTATCTCGCCACGGGTCTCCAGGCGGGTTTCGTGAAAGACATGTCGTCGGGGCGCGGCTTTATCGCCCTTGCGGCACTCATATTCGCGAAATGGCGGCCATGGTACGCGCTCTACGCGACGCTCCTCTTCGGCTTCCTCCAAGCGCTGTCACTCCGGCCGGATGTCGTCGAGCTGGTGTTGCGTTTCCCGATGCCGGTCCAGTTCCTGGACGCTCTCCCTTATATCCTGACGGTCGTGATACTCGCAGGGTTCGTGGGCAAAGCGATCCCCCCGAAAGCGGGCGGCGAGCCCTACGTCAAGGAGCGTTGAGGGCGCCGCCGCCGATCGGCGCTACCCCCGGCCGATATAGGGCATCTTCGTTGCGATAACGGTCATGAACTGCACATTCGCCGAGAGGGGCAGGCCCGCCATATGCATCACCGCCCCTGCCGCATCGGCCACATCCATTGTCTCTTGGGGCGCCTTGCCTTGGGCCACCGCGCGGTCCGCCAATTCCGCCACGATCGCGGTCCGCGCGTTGCCGATATCGATCTGACCGCAGGCGATGTTGAACGCTCTCCCATCAAGGCTCAGCGACCGGGTGAGCCCCGTCACCCCATGCTTGGTCGCTGTATAACAAATCGAGCCATCCCGCGGCGCATGGGCTGCAATCGAGCCGTTATTGATGATCCGCCCCCCTTGGGGGTCTTGTCGGCGCATCTGCCGGAAAGCGGCGCGGGCCCCGTGAAACATGCCCGTGAGGTTCACTGCCAACGAGCGCGTCCAATCCTCCGCGTCGATCTCGTCAATGGTGCCGTGGGGCGTCAAAATCCCTGCATTGTTGAAAAGGCAGTCAAGTCTGCCCCACGTCTCAACGAGCTCCGTGACCGCCGCTTCGACCGAGGAAAGATCTGTCACGTCACCGGGAAGAACCAGCGCCTCCCCGGCCCGCGCGACCTCTTCAAGCGCCCCTCGGTTCCGTGCAAAAAGCCCCACGCGCCATCCCGCGGCAAGGGCCTGTTCGGCGACCGCGCGTCCTATTCCGGAACTTGCTCCAGTGATGATCATCGTTTGGCTCATGGCTCCTCCGCAGGCTCCGCCAAAGCCAAAGGAGCTGCCGGCGCTTGAAGATCATCCGTCCCAAGCGCGTTGGCAGGCTTGGCTAGCCGGTTCCGGACGACCCAATAGAGCCTCTCTTCGGCCCGGGTGATCGCCACATAGGCCAACCGTTTCCAGAGGGGGATCCCGGCTTCGACCCGCCCCGACCGCGCCGCGGCCCAAAGATCGGGCGCGAAGACCTGAACTTCGGGCCATTGGGAGCCTTGAGCTTTGTGGATCGTGACCGCAGCCCCATGGAGAAACGTCGCGCCCATATGGGCCGCGAACGGGATAAATGGCTCTTCCTCTTCGGGCAATTCGATCTTAACGATGGACGCGGCAGATACTTGCGGTTGCTCGGCCCCCACCACGAAAAGCCGGGAGAACCCCGACCGGGAACCGGGCCCGAGATAAATCACCTGGGCCCCTTTGGTGAGGCCCCTTGCTTCGAGATCAATCCGTTTCTTCCGATGTTTGAGCGGCAATTCGATCCCATCGCAAATGAGCGGCTCGCCCGGCAATAGCGCATCTTCGGGTGCGTCATAGGCCCGGCGGAAGGCGTGGATCAGCCGGATCCGGGTGGCATTCCGCCAGACCAGCACCGGCGAACGGGCCATTTTCTCGGCTTCGACACGCTCGGCCACCCGGACCCGGTCATCACTGCGCCCCGCTGTGCTGACTTCCCGCTCGAAATCCTCAAACGAGAGATCTGGATCGGCCAAAAGATGGGCCAGATCGAGGATCGGATTATCGAGATCCTGCCGGTGGATCCGGTCGAGCGCCATGGTGCGGGGCGCGGGCAGGCTTTCAAACACCATTTGTCCGGCCCCACCCACCGGCGCCAATTGGGCCGGATCGCCAAACAAAACGAGGGTCGGGAAAATCTCTTGGAGGTCTTCGAATTGCTTGTCGTCGAGCATGGAGGCTTCATCGACAAAGCCGATATCGAGGGGCTCTTCGCGCCGCTTCCAGCCTTTTATGAAGTCTGAGCCCTTAAGCCCCGCAGCCGCCAAGGCGCCGGGTACCGATTTCACGCCTTGATAGAACCCATGGGCGCGGTCGAGGGCGGCGTCGGTGAGACCTTCGACATTTGGGCGCTCACCGCCCGTAACCAACCAATCGGCGAGCTTTTCGTATTCCGGATCATAAACCGGCGTGTAGATAATGCGGTGGATCGTTGTCGCGGCCACGCCCCGATTGCGCAACACAGAGGCAGCTTTGTTTGTGGGGGCGAGGATCGCAAGGGTCCGCCGGTCCTTCCGACGGCGGCCTTCGTAATCGCCCGATATCGTTTCGACACCTGCCTCGCCCAGGGCCTCGGCGAGCCGCGCGAGGAGCATCGTCTTCCCCGAACCGGCTTTCCCGGTGATCGCGACCACGCCTTGGCCACCATCGCTTCGAGGGAGAACCTGTCCCTCATGGACATCCACGCCAGCCCGGCCAAAGGTCTCGGCCAACCGATCGAAGGCTTCGGCCTGGTCATCGGAAAACTGCGCGAGGGGGACGTCCATGGCGAGACCATAGCCACGCCCCTCCTCGGGCGCCAGGGAGGCGCAGTTTAGGCGACGGCGAAGACCTGCGCCGCAGGATGTCCGAAGGCGCGGTTGAACCATTGGCGCGCCAGATCCGGCGATAATTTTGCGCTTTGCGCGACGGTCATCCGAAGCCGGTCGGAGAAATTCCAAAGCCCCACAGAGATGGCTTCGCGGCCGGACCCCGACGTGCCGAGAATCTCCGGCGCCGCCCCGATCAGGCGATAGATCCGCACCATGCGCGCATCGAATACGCCGACGAAATGCTTGATGCCGAACCCGGTCATGATCTCCCCGCCCGCGAGCATCAAAGCCGCCGAGATCCGAGCGTCCGCCTTGGGCGCAAGACAAAACCGAGTGCATTCCCAGATAAGCGGGCTTTCGACCGTGCCGCCGCCCAAAAGATCCGTGAAGTGCTCATTCACCATCGTCCGCCCGGTCGTCGGTAAAAACCGCATAGAGCCCCCATGACGGCCATCCTCGCTTTCCCAAATCACATAGAGCGGGTTCAGATCATCGTATTCGTCCCGCTCCTCGCCGGCCTCATTGACCGTGACATCCCAGCCTTGGCGGTCATGGAATTGGGTCGCGCGGTCGCGAAACATGGTCTGGGCCAAAAGCGGATATTCGGCCAATTGGTCGGCATAAAGGTAACGGATCATAACTTCTCCCTCCATCGTTACATGGAGAAGAAGCTCGCGCGCTAAGGTTAACCGGCCTTTCCAAGCCCGAGCGGAACATTAACCCTGCGTTAAGTGTCAGACGATGATCAGCCCGAGTGAGAGGGCGCGGGCTACCGCCTGGGTGGTGTTAAGCGCCCCGAGTTTGAAGCGTGCCGATTCCACATAGACCCGCAATGTGTGCTCTGAGATCTCAAGCATTTCAGCAATCTGCGCCCGAGAATAGCCTAAGGCCAAGAAGGTCAATGCATCCGCCTCCCGGGGCGACAGCGGTTTTTGAACTTTGTCCTCATCGGGTTTTTCGAATTGCAGCGCCTTTTGATTGAAGTAATGGGCGACCATGATGAGGTCGCGCACGTTGGTTTCGCAAAACTCGTTCCATGCCTCGTCGGAACAGGAATCGTTGGCCGTAAAGAGCGCGAATTGCCCGTTTGGTCCTCGGAGCGGGATCGAATAGCCTTGGTTACCAATGCCCCAATCGATGGCTTCTTGCATGAAATTGCGAGCAGCTTTGGTCGACCAATCGAGGCGCTTCCATTCCACCGGGTGAAATCGCTGGAAACAGCCCTGAATAACCGGGTCTATCCGGAGGTAACCCTTTTCGATGTAGTGCTGGGCCCAAGCGACGGGGTAGGTTCCAGCGCCATATTGCTCACCGTCGCTGTTGACCCAATGGTAGACGATATGGGCGATGCCATAATGGTCGCGTAACGCATGGGTTAGCTCGAACAGGTCATCCTGCGTTGTGGCGCTCTCCATGCGCTCGAAGAACCCGTCCAGCATGGCCTACGCCCCCTTGGGGCAGGATCGCTACCCCGGTTTCGGACGACGCAATCTCGGCAGCCGCAACCAACGCGGTCTTTTCGAGTTCAGCAGCGAGCGAGGGCAAATCGTTTTTGTCAGCGAAGGTTTTAAGATCTGCCAGTACGTCGATTATCCAGTCGTTCATCATGTCCGAAACGCTTTCCTTGGGCTTTTCTACCATTACCCACAACCTTAACGATTGTGGGTAATTTGTGGAATTCGCGGATTCTATCTCCCCCGAAATAGGGAGGGCACCGCGAACAAGCCTATGATTCAGCATTCAGGACAGGGAGTTTATGGCATAAAACCGCCTGCCCGCACAACCAAAAGATGAGCAGACTTCCGCGCAGATCGTGAAGATTAGGTTAACGAACTCGCCTCTAGCGTGTCTTCCACCGTACGAAGGCCCGCACGTGGTGACTGAACGAGAACCGCCATGTTGCCGGGTTTATGCTCGTTCCGACGCATTTTCATATGCGCTTCAGGGATTTGCGCCCAAGGGAAGACTTCTGACATGCACGGATCGAGGCGCCGCTCAACCATGAGCTGGTTCGCCGCCGAGGCTTGTTTGAGATTCGCAAAGTGCGACCCTTGCACCCGTTTTTGGTGCATCCAGAGGTAGCGGGCGTCGAGTGTGAGGTTATAGCCGGTCGTGCCGGCGCAGATCACGACGATCCCCCCCCGCTTGACCACGAAGTTCGACACCGGGAAGGTCGCCTCGCCTGGATGTTCGAACACCATGTCGACATTGACGCCTTTGCCCGTGATGTCCCAGATCGCCTTGCCGAACTTCCGGACCTCGGCAAACCAGTCCTTGTATTCGGGCGTGCCGACCACCGGCATCTGGCCCCAGCAGTTGAAGTCCTTTCGGTTGATGGCACCTTTCGCCCCAAGGCCGAGGACAAAGTCGCGTTTATCTTCGTCGGAAATCACCGCGATCGCATTGGCACCTGCGGTGTTGGCGAGCTGGATCGCATAGGATCCAAGCCCGCCTGAAGCGCCCCAAACCAAGACGTTTTGGCCCGGCTTCAATTCATGGGGATGGTGACCGAACAGCATCCGGTATGCGGTGGCGAGCGTCAGCGTGTAACAGGCCGCCTCTTCCCAGCTGAGATGCTTTGGCCGCGGCATAAGCTGCTGGGACTGGACCCGTGTGAATTGCGCAAAGGACCCATCGGGCGTCTCATATCCCCAGATACGCTGTGTCGGGCTGAACATCGGGTCGCCGCCATTGCACTCTTCGTCGTCGCCGTCGTCCTGGTTGCAATGGACCACGACCTCGTCGCCGACTTTCCAGCGTTTGACCTTGTCGCCCACCGCCCAAACGATGCCTGACGCGTCAGATCCGGCAATGTGGAATGGGGCGCCGTGGCCATCGAACGGGCTGATCGGGACGCCGAGGGCCGCCCAAACGCCGTTGTAGTTCACGCCGGCGGCCATCACGAGAACCAAAACTTCGTTGCTGTCGATCTCGGGCACATCGACCACTTCAAGCTGCATTGCCGTGTCGGGCTCACCGTGGCGCTCGCGCCGGATCGCCCAGGCATGCATTTTCGCCGGCACATGGCCCAGCGGGGGCATTTCGCCCATCTCATAGAGGTCTTTCTTCGGCGCCATCGCCAGGGCTTCGGCCATATTCGTATCCAATGCCATCGATCTGATCCTCGCAATACCCACTCTGCCGCGGTGCAGCACGTTTCCGCGCCACCGTTAACGTTCAAGAAGACAGATTACAACACATTTTGCTTCTAATTTGTAATTTTATGTCTTTCATATTCTTCAATGCCGGGAGAATGCAACGGATCATCCAAGAAATGCGGATTGTCTTGCACCGGCGGCGGATGGTGCGCCGCGAATTGACAAAGCAAATAAATTGCCTCTAATCGGCCCCGCGAGAAATTTTATTCCAAATTGCGAGGAATCGGCCATGTCGCAGTCGCAGCAATCCGAGCCTCAGAGGCGTGACCGCCCCTGGATGTTCAGGACCTATGCCGGCCACTCAACCGCCGCGGCCTCCAACACGCTATACCGGACCAACCTCGCCAAAGGTCAAACCGGGCTCTCGGTGGCCTTCGATCTGCCAACTCAAACCGGGTATGACAGCGACCACGAACTAGCCCGCGGCGAAGTAGGCAAGGTTGGAGTCCCTATTTCCCATCTCGGCGATATGCGGACGCTCTTTAGCGAGATCCCCCTCGAGACGATGAACACGTCGATGACCATCAACGCCACGGCGCCTTGGCTTCTGGCGCTCTATGTGGCGGTGGCCGAAGAGCAGGGAGCCGACACGACACTCCTTCAGGGCACGGTCCAAAACGACATCATCAAAGAGTACCTCTCGCGCGGCACGTATATCTGCCCGCCGGCCCCGAGCCTTCGGATGATCACCGATGTGGCCGCATGGACCCGGAGCCATTGTCCAAAATGGAACCCGATGAATGTCTGCTCCTATCATCTCCAAGAGGCCGGAGCGACACCCGAACAAGAATTAGCCTATGCGCTGGCCACAGCTATGGCCGTGCTCGACGATCTTCAAGACAAGGTCCCGTCCGAAGATTTCCCAGCCATGGTCGGGCGCATCTCGTTTTTCGTAAATGCCGGCATTCGGTTTGTGACCGAGCTGTGCAAAATGCGCGCCTTCACGGAACTCTGGGACGAAATCTGCCGTACCCGCTACGGCGTGACGGATGAGAAATACCGCCGTTTTCGCTACGGGGTGCAGGTCAATTCCCTTGGGCTCACCGAACAGCAGCCGGAAAACAATGTTACGAGAATCCTCTTGGAGATGCTCGCTGTCACACTTTCCAAGAATGCCAGGGCGCGCGCGGTGCAATTGCCCGCCTGGAACGAAGCGCTCGGCCTCCCCAGACCGTGGGACCAACAATGGTCCCTCCGGATGCAGCAAATCCTCGCATTCGAAACGGACCTCTTGGAATACGACGATCTTTTTGACGGCAACCCAGCCGTCGAAAAACGCACCGCGGAATTGAAAGCGGCCGCCCGCGATGAGTTGGCCACGATCGAAGCTATGGGCGGTGCGATCGAAGCGATTGAATATATGAAATCGAGGCTCGTCGACGCCAACGCGGCGAGGATTGCGGGAATAGAAGCCGGTGAGACCACTGTAGTGGGCGTCAACCGATATACGGAAGCCGAGCCGTCGCCACTCGCGACTGGGACCGATGCGATCATGGTTGCCGACAAGGAGGCCGAGGCCGATCAAATCAATCGCTTGTCGGCCTGGCGTCAAAGCCGCGATGCAGAGCGTGTAAAGGGAGCCCTTGCTGCCCTCCGCCGCGCGGCCGAGAGCGGCGACAATATTATGCCTGCGACTTTAGAAGCAGCGCGGGCCGGGGCAACGACCGGAGAATGGGGCGACGTCGTCCGCAATGTTTTCGGGCAATACCGCGCCCCGACCGGTGTATCGGCCGCGCCGTCCAATCGTACCTCGGGCCTTGAAACGCTTCGCGACGAAGTAGAGCGGGTCTCATCCAAATTAGGGACGCGGCTTCGCCTCCTGATCGCCAAACCCGGCCTCGATGGACATTCGAACGGGGCCGAACAAATCGCTGCGCGTGCGCGCGATATCGGAATTGAAATGAGCTATGACGGCATTCGCCTCACACCGGGCGAAATCGTCGACCGAGTGGGCGAGATCCGCCCCCATGTGATTGGTATTTCGGTTTTGTCCGGTAGCCATATCGCATTGGTCGAATCCCTGGTGGCAAAACTCGACGCGGCGGGCCATGGGAGCATCCCGCTTATTGTGGGTGGTATCATTCCCGATAGCGACGCCGAAAAGCTGCGCGACCTCGGCGTTGCCGGAATTTATACGCCAAAGGACTTTGAGCTAAACAAGATCATGGCCGATATCGTTGTCCTGTCCGATCCGGGCGAGATCGCCGCCGAATAATTTTACACGCTCTCTATTTGCAATTCCCCGCGTCCTCCTCCATTAGTGCGCCATCAAAGGAGGACGACAATGGCAGTTGACCTAAAGGGCATGACTGAAAAGCAGCTTACAAAGCTGGCCGGGGATGTGGCAAAAGAAGTTGAAGGCCGCGCGAAGAAAAACCGCGACGCCGCAATGAAGGCCGCCACCAAGGCCGCCAAAGACTTCGGATTTGCATTGGATGAACTTGTCGTGAAAACGGCAACCACCACTACCCGCAAAAGACGCGCAACACCGGCCAAAAAGAAAACCACGCCGGCACCTGCAAAATTCCGCAACCCCGCCGACCCCAAACAAACCTGGTCGGGCCGCGGGCGCCGTCCGGAATGGTACAAGGCCGCCGAAAAAGCCGGAAAACTCAAAGACCTCGAAATCAAGGCTAAATGACGGTCCATATTGGCGCCGAACCCGGCGACATAGCAGAAACCGTTCTCATGCCCGGCGACCCTCGCCGGGCAGAATGGGCCGCAAAGACTTTCCTCGAAAATTCCACTCAGGTTAATGCCGTACGCGGCATGCTGGGGTTTACAGGCATATGGCAGGGCCACCGGGTCACCATCCATGGTTCAGGCATGGGGATGCCGTCGCTTTCAATATACGCCAACGAGCTGATCAAAGACTATGGCGCGAAGACGCTGATCCGGATCGGGTCCTGCGGCGGCATGCAGCCCCACGTAAAGATTCGCGACATTATTCTCGCGATGACCGCCTCTTATCTCTCGACACCTTCGGACGGGGTTTTCCGAGAATTTCGTTTCGCCCCACCGGCGAATTTTGACCTCTTACGCGCCGCGCACGAGTCTGCAAAGACGCGAAGCGCAGCCACCCATGTGGGCGGGATCTATTCCTCGAATGTGTTTTATGACGAACGCCCCGATCTCAACGAACAGATGACACGGCACGGGATCCTCGGTGTCGAAATGGAGGCTGCAGAGCTCTATATGCTCTCTGCCCGCTACGGCTGTCGGGCACTCGCGGTCCTGACCGTAAGCGACCACCTTGGCACCGGCGAAGCCCTTCCAAGCGCTGACCGTGAAAAGAGTTTCGGCGACATGGTCGAGATCGCGCTCGACGCCGCCTTCGCTTAGACCACCCGGTCGACCATCATCCGTTTGATTTCGGCAATCGCTTTGGCCGGGTTTAGCCCTTTTGGACAGGTCTTGGCACAATTCATGATTGTGTGGCAGCGATAGAGTTTGAATGGATCTTCCAATTCATCCAGGCGCTCTCCGGTCGCCTCATCCCGACTGTCGATGATCCATCGATAGGCGTGGAGCAATGCCGCCGGGCCCAAATACCTGTCACCGTTCCACCAGTAAGACGGACAAGATGTCGAACAAGAGGCACACATCACGCATTCATAGAGCCCGTCCAATTTCTTCCGGTCGTCAATGGACTGCTTCCATTCCTTTTCGGGCCGTTTCGTCTTGGTTTCGAGCCAAGGCATGATCGACGCATGCTGGGCGTAGAAATGGGTGAGGTCGGGAATAAGATCCTTGATCACCGGCATATGGGGCAGAGGATAAATCGCCACGTCGCCTTTCACCTCATCGATTCCGTGAATGCAGGCGAGTGTGTTGATCCCTTTGGTCCAAGTGCCGCCAATGTTCATCGCGCAAGACCCGCAGATACCTTCCCGGCAGGATCGGCGAAAGGTGAGCGTCGGGTCGATTTCATTTTTGATCTTGATCAACGCGTCGAGCATCATCGGCCCACACGTATCGAGATCGACAAAATAGGTATCTACCCGCGGGTTCTGTCCGTCATTGGGGTTCCAACGATAAATCTTGAATTTCTTCAGATTGGTCGCCCCTTCGGGCTTGGGCCAGGTCTTGCCCACCGTGATCTTCGAGTTCTTCGGAAGGGTAAATTCAACCATTGGAGTACCTCAACTCAACAGCACGGGCAGACCTTCGGTCGCCAAACATGCAATCGTTTCTGGGCGCGCGAGGATCGTCACCACCGTTTCCACTGTGCCCTCGTCGGGTCTGCCCAAGGCCGCATCGGAGGCAAGCGATAGGATCTCACCTGCGGTCGCATTGTCGATCACGCAATCCGTCGCCGGCTCAAGTGGCACGCCTGGGAAACGCTCCTCCAAGACCGGGCGCACGGCGGATTTTGCCGCGTCGCGGGCCACCTGATTTTGCAGGTCGGCGCATCCCGCCACGGTCAACACCAAAGTAATACCCGCCAAAAACCTAACCATCGGCGAGCCTCCCGATATTGCGGACGTAGAGTCCGTTGCCATCGCCCTCAAAAGTAGACCGGTAACCGAAGTCTTCGAGCGCCTTCAAAAGATCGGCTGACCAATACCGGTTCAAGACCCGCTCCATCATGATCGCATCGGGCCAATCAGCTGGGTCGGCTTGTTCGAACATGGGCAAAAGCACACGGTCTTCGAACCCTTCGACATCGATCTTTAAAACCGAAACGTCATAGGCGCGGCTCCCTTCAAGGTAGGGCGCCAAGGGCGTGACCGGCACCGTCACTCTGGCACCCAGACCTCTAGAACCGCGCAAGCTCGCACCGCCGTAATTCCCGAGGGGCGCGCGAAGTTCCATCTTCCCTGGCGCGTCGCCCAGCGCCGTCCGCTGAAGATCAACCTCAAGCGGCGGCCGCGTGAGGTCGAGGTTCTTCAACAGTCGCTTCGCCACGACCGGATTTGGTTCGAAAGCGAGAATCCGGCTCCCCGGGCCCGCCGCGCTGGCCGATGCGAGGCTGAACAATCCGATATTCGCGCCGATGTCCAAAACCAGCGCCCGACGTCCGCGTACCAATTCGGTGAAGGCCGCCATGGAGCGTTCCTCAGCGAAGGCGCCGGTGAGATAGAGTACGCGGTCTTGGTGATTGCTCGCCGGGAAGAGATCGAGCGTGAGACCCCCGTGGCTCCGGCGCACCGAAGGGCCGAACAGCCATACCAAAGGCGGATAAAACCGCGCCGCTGACAGCAATCGACCCCAGCTTTCCGCCCCACCCCCAGTCACCGGTGCGACGGGCTCTGCAGATACCACACTCTCCGCCATCAGAGCCGCACCGGACGGACGGGTTCCTGCCCCGTCAGTTGACGCACGCAATTGAGATACACCTGTTCGGGATCGCGCCCCGCGATGAAGTCGCTGGTTATGCCGATCTCTAGCCCGCCGACGACCCCCTCGTTGCTGTTAACACCAATCCGAGCCTCCCCCGTCGGGCCTTGCGCCCGCCGAGCACGCTCTTCGCATTGGTCCGCCGCCGCTTCGGGTGAAATCGGGCCGCAGGCAGAGAGGCCGGCACAGAAAAGCGCGCTGGCCAAACCGGGCCGCGACGCGACCGCCCTTAGGCTGAATGAGCACAGCTCCTTGAAGTGGAGCGGTAAAGTCTCCCCTCGGCCGGATATTTGCTTGGATCCTGTCAATAGACACGCGCCTTCGGAGCGATCTTTTTGAGATCGATGCCGCCCTCATTGTGGCCCAAGAGCGGGTTGAGATGGACCGGGCGGTAGTCGAGATCGACTTTGCCGTTCACCCAAGCCAAAGAATGCACCCGCCAATTCTCGTCGTCCCGGTCGGGGTAATCCTCGTGGGCATGGGCGCCCCGGCTCTCCTTGCGGGCTTCCGCGGAAACGATCGTGGCCAGAGCGTTGGGCATAAGGTTGGTGAGCTCCAACGTCTCCATAAAATCGCTGTTCCAAATCAGCGACCGGTCGGTGACACTGATATCGTCGAGCTTTGCGGCCACGCCGTACATTTTATCGACCCCCTCGGCGAGGGTCTTGTCGGTCCGGAAGACCGCCGCATCCGCCTGCATGGTTTTTTGCATCTCAAGCCGAAGATCGGCAGTCGTGACGGCGCCCTTGGCGTAGCGGACATCGTCGAACCGGGAGAGCCCCCGGTCGAGCGACGCTTGGTTGAGGTCAGGGTTGGACGCATCGGCGTCCACGGTCTCCCCGGCTTTGATCGCCGCGGCACGGCCAAATACCACGAGGTCGATAAGGGAATTCGAGCCAAGGCGGTTCGCCCCATGTACGCTCGCACAACCCGCTTCGCCGACCGCCATGAGCCCCGGCACGATCCGGTCGGGCTCGTCCTTGGTGGGGTCGAGCACTTCGCCCCAGTAATTCGTGGGAATTCCGCCCATATTGTAATGAACGGTCGGCAAAACCGGGATCGGCTCGCGTGTCAGATCGACGCCCGCGAAGATCCGCGCTGATTCCGAAATGCCGGGCAGCCGCTCTGCCAAGGTTTCGGGCGGCAGGTGGTTCAGGTGAAGATGGATATGATCACCTTCGGCACCAACACCCCGTCCATCACGGATCTCCATCGTCATGCAGCGGCTCACAACATCGCGGGAAGCGAGGTCTTTGTAAGTGGGCGCATAGCGCTCCATGAAACGCTCGCCTTCGGAATTCGTGAGATACCCCCCTTCCCCGCGTGCGCCCTCGGTGATGAGACAACCCGCGCCGTAAATTCCGGTGGGATGAAATTGAACGAACTCCATGTCCTGCAGAGGGAGACCCGCCCGGGCCACCATGCCCCCGCCATCACCGGTGCATGTATGGGCCGACGTTGCTGAGAAATATGCCCGCCCGTAGCCCCCCGTAGCCAAAACGACGAGTTTGGCGTTGAACACATGAAGCGTGCCGGCTTCGAGGTTCCAGCAGATCACCCCCTGGCACTGGCCATCCTCCGACATGATGAGGTCGGTGGCGAAGTACTCGATGTAGAACTCCGCATCATTCTTGAGGCTTTGGCCGTAGAGCGTATGGAGGATCGCGTGGCCCGTCCGGTCGGCAGCTGCGCACGTCCGCTGTACTGGCGGGCCCTCGCCGAACTCCGTCGTATGGCCGCCGAACGGGCGTTGGTAGATTTCGCCTTTCTCGGTGCGGGAAAACGGCACGCCGTAATGGTCAAGCTCGTATACCGCCTTAGGCGCTTCCCGGGCCAGGTATTCCATTGCGTCGACATCACCCAGCCAGTCCGACCCTTTTACGGTGTCGTACATGTGCCACTGCCAACTGTCGGGGCCCATATTGCCGAGTGACGCGGCAATCCCGCCTTGGGCGGCCACCGTGTGCGACCGCGTAGGAAACACTTTCGTCACGCAGGCGGTTTTGAGGCCCTGCTCGGCCATCCCAAGGGTCGCGCGCAAACCGGCCCCGCCGGCGCCGACGACGACCACGTCGTAGGTATGGATTTCATAATCGTAAGCGGCCAATGTCTTTATCCGTTGCTAGAGGGCAAGTTTCGCGAGTGCGAAAAGCCCGGTGGCTATCAGAGTGTAGGCGAGGGCGGTCACGGCGACGATGGTGAGCTTACCAGCGAGGCCATGAATATAGTCTTCTACCGCTTCGAGGGTTTCGTTCATCACGTGCCGTATGATGACGATGAGCGACAGAGCGGAAACGATGGCGGCGACTGGGTGACTGAAAAAGGCCTGCACTTCACCGTGGGATCCACCGAAGACCAGGCCAAAGGTGATCACAAAGGCGGGCACGACCACCAAAAGTGCCATGGAACTGACAAGCATTTCCCAATGGTGGGCTGTGCCCTGCCGGCCCGATCCGAGGCCCTCGGCCCGCTTGCGATCCGTTGCGTATTTCATGGGCGCGACCTCAGAACACGACCGCGACAACGGCGGTCAGAACGGTGGCGAGCCCAAACATGCCCATCGCCATTTTCTCTGACGTCGGCACGTCGAGGCAGTAGCCGAAATCCCAGATAACGTGGCGAAGCCTGCCGAGCATATGGTAGAATATTGCCCAAGTCGCACCGAGCATAACGACGTCACCAACCCAGCTCCGCATCAAGCCGTCGATAAATGCAAACGCTCCCGGAGACGTGGCGGCTGCGAGCAGCCACCAAATCAACAGGATCGACAGCCCGAACAGGGCAATGCCGGTTGCCCGCACCATGATCGACGACATCGACGTCAATTGCGGCCGGTAGATCTGCAAATGCGGCGACAATGGTCTGTTGCCGGATTGGGTCTCTGCCATGCGAAAGCCTCGCGGTGGTGGATAGATAAGTGATAGCAATCTAACCACGGAAGTCACGCAATCTCAGGGCAGAAGTGAGGGTATTTTGACGCATTCCTGCGCAAAAACGAGATTTGTGATCACTTAAAAATATTGCGTGATCACAAATTTTATCTCGTGATTTGAAAATCTTCCGCGCGGTCCAGGGCAGCCATCTCGATGGAGATCTCTCGGTAGAGCTTCTGGCGGATGCGCATCGGGTAGTCATTCCACCCGTTCGCCGTCAACGCGAATGACCCGTTGCCAGTGATCACCGTGCTTTCAAAATACCGCGTAAGGGTTCGATCTTCTGTATCAATGACAAGGGCGTTCACAGTAATCCCAGCCGCTGCAAGACCGGCCATATGCATCTGCGGCGGGCGCCCTTCATTGGATCGCCCATCGCCCGACACGTCGATCACCCGGCGCGCGCATTCGGGCACTTCGCCGAAGGTGGCTTGGGAAAACGCCAAAGCTTCGCCGAGGGCTGTGGCTTCCGTCCTCCAGATGCGGGGGATCTCAGCCACCTGGCGCGCCGCGCTCTCGATCGTCTCAAAGGTGCTCACACTCGTCCAAGGCAGCGATACATGCTGGCTGCCATGGCCCGTCCACTGGATCACGCTGATCTTGGCTTGGGCTTTGACCAGCGCATCGGCCACCTGAATGTCCATCAAGGCACGGGCGAGCCCGCGCATCTGAATGAGGTAATCGTGCTCGGTGATAGAGGCGGAAACGTCGACCGCAAAGACAAGGGCGAGATCGCAGGCCCTGGCCGCGCTGGGTCCGACAAATCCGGCGACAAAAGCCGCCGCGGCAAGGCAATGGCGTATCATGACGATGTGCAACCGTTCCCACCAAAGTGAGGATAACTTTGTTACAAATACAGCGTCATAAAGGTGAATATCGGGTTATAGCGGTGCGACGGCCCAGTAATCGAGGTCGAGCAACACGCCGTCCGCGTATTTTCCGTCAGCGTTTTTGAGGCTCATCGGCGGGGCGTCTGCGCTCTGCGCCACAAGTCGGAGCCTCAACGCGCCAACCCTCGGTCGGTCCGCCTCGGCCTTGTCCAAAACCTCTGACCAAGCCGTGACGGTCATGCCGGAAAAGCACGGATTGGCATGGCTCCCGCCATTCAATGCCACAACCATCTGCGCATTCGCTAAGCCATTGAAACTTAGAGCACGGGCGAGGGAAATTATGTGGCCGCCGTAGATCAAACGGCGCCCATCGTCACGGTGGGTCGCATCAAAATGTACCTTCGCGGTGTTCTGCCAAAGCCGCGTTGCCATCATGTGCTCGGCTTCTTCGACCGTGACCCGGTCCACATGGTCGATCCGCTCGCCCACCTCGTAATCTCCCCAGCGGTGAGGCTCTCCTGCGAGGGAAAAATCATACGTCGAGAAGTCGAGCGCGTCCGGCACCACGAGATCGCTGGCATCGACCGCGGCTGCAAGTTCGGGCACCGATGGATCGGGGGCCGTCGCGCCAGGGTCGCGCTTTCGCACCATCACCCAGCGCACGTAGGACAACACCGGCGTTCCATCGGAGACACGCCCCGTTGTACGCACATAAACGATCCCGGCCTTACCGCTCGATATCTCCTTGAGGCCAATCACCTCTGAACTGGCCGAGAGCGTTGCGCCCGGCTGGACAGGGGCCAAAAAACGCCCTTCCGCATAGCCAAGATTGGCCACTGCATTCAGCGAAATATCAGGAACCGTTTTTCCAAAGACCGTGTGAAAGACCAACAAATTGTCGAGCGGAATCGCGGAAAAACCCGAGGCGCGAGCGAAATCTTCGGACGAATATAGCGCATGGCGATTGGGATAGAGCGCTTGGTAAATGGCCCGTTCGCCGTCGCCGATGGTCCGGGGTGTGGCGTGAACAATTGTCTCGCCGAGGCGGTAATCCTCAAAATAGCGGCCAGGATTGGTCTTCATAAATCCCCCAGCTTCATATCCGCAGAATAGGCGCCGTCGACGTCTTTTGTGACCGCTTGACCGCAACGCATGACGCCATTTGCGGCGTCAAACGCGTATTGGGGGTCGCCGTAAAGCGCCCACCCTTCATTCAGCGCTGCCGTCACCTTGTGACAGAACACACCCGTGTCATCCGCGGACAGAAATCGATAGGCTTTCATGGCTCCTCCGCCATTGCTGCGATCGCGCTGGCCTTCGCCAAAACCCGGCGTGCCGTGTCGACGTGGAGGTTTTCGACGATCCGCCCGTCCAAGACCGCCACGCCCTGCCCCTCTGCCAAAGCCGCCTCATGGGCCGCGATCATACGCTCCGCCAAGTCGATATCGGCCGCACCGGGCGCGAACACCTCGTTGGCGATCTCGACTTGCGCCGGGTGGATCAGGGTTTTGCCGTCCATCCCCAAATCGCGGCCCGCTTTGCATTCGCGCCGGAACCCGTCTTCGTCGCGAAATGCATTAAACACTCCATCCACGCAAAGAATGCCCGCCGCCCGTGCCGCCAAAAGCGCCTGTTGGAGCGAGGCCATCAACGGCGCTCGATCGGCGGTCGTTCGGCAGCCAAGCTCTTTGGCCAAATCATTGGTTCCAAGTACAAATCCGTCCATCAAAGGATGGTCGGCAATGGCCATAGCGTTTATCACACCGCGGGCAGTTTCAATCATCGCCCAAAAACGCGCATCTCCGGAAATGGCCCGCGCGGCCTCCAGGTCGTCCGGCCCGTCCACCTTAGGCAATAGTACCCCGTCGATCGCCATGGTTTTGGACACCGTAAGATCCTCCGCTCCCCAATCGGTGTCCCTCCCGTTCACGCGCAGAAGCGTCAAACGCCGACCATAGGCATTTTCAACCAATCTCTCACCGAGCATGGCGCGGGCTGCCGCCTTCTCGTCGGGTGCGACCGCGTCCTCCAGATCAAAAATGATCGCATCGGTCGGCAGTCCTGCCGCTTTATCGAGTGCCCGGGCTTTCGATCCAGGGATATAGAGCACCGAGCGCACGGGCCGGTCGTCGAGCGACATGATTCTCCGTCCTTTTCCAATTCTCGGGAAAACCACCACGGGCCCGGTAGAAGGGCAAGGCGCGAATTCCAAGGCTGGGGCACCCTCAAAAATCAATCCTTTAGGCCCGGAGAGGCGCCTTCGGTCGCCCGATTAACCAATTCTTCTTCTGTCCCCCTCAGGTTGGAAATGCGTCGAACGGAATGCCCCTCATTTGGGCGACACAAGCGAAACGGTCCCGAATGTGGCTCGGCGCTCAAACAGTGGGGTCGGCGGTGCGTCGCGTTGCGTTTAGATGCGGACCCGGCCGGAAAGGGAAACAGATGAAACGGAATTTCTTGGTTCTTTCTCTCGGGGTCGGCGCGCTCATTCTTGCCACCAACCACGCTTTCGCCCAAACCAGCCGGAATTGCGGAGAACGCGGTTTGATTGTCGAACGTCTCGCCGACAATTACGGTGAAAGTCGCCAATCCATTGGTCTTGGCACCCAGAACCGTGTGGTAGAAACCTATGCTAATCCTGAAACCGGCAGCTGGACCATTACGGTGACTATGCCCAACGGCAGAATGTGCTTGATGGCGTCGGGCCATGCCTACGAATCGCTGAACGAAAAGCTAACACCCACCGGCTCTCCTACCTGATCCTTACCGGCAAGGTCGCCTAATTCGCGGCCTTGCACAGCGGTCTCCCCGGGTCTAGGCAATCGCCTGACTGCCACCAACCGGAGACCATCCATGGCCAGACCCAAAATCGCGCTTATCGGCGCGGGCCAGATCGGCGGGACCCTCGCACATCTCGCAGCGATCAAGGAACTGGGCGACGTTGTCCTCTTCGACATTGCCGAAGGAACACCCCAAGGCAAAGCTCTCGACATCGCCGAAGCGGGTCCGGTCGGCCGCTATGATGCGGCCCTCAAAGGCACCAACGACTATGCCGATATCGCTGGAGCAGACGTCTGCATCGTAACCGCGGGTGTGCCCCGGAAACCGGGCATGAGCCGCGACGATCTTCTCGGGATTAATCTTAAAGTGATGAAGGCGGTGGGCGACGGCATCGCGGCCCATTCGCCAAACGCCTTTGTCATCTGCATCACCAACCCGCTCGACGCCATGGTTTGGGCACTTAGAGAATTCTCTGGCCTCCCGCGGGAAAAGGTCGTTGGCATGGCCGGCGTTCTCGATTCCGCTCGGTTCCGCCACTTCCTTTCCCTCGAATTCAATGTCTCTATGAAAGACGTCACCGCCTTTGTCCTTGGCGGGCATGGCGACACGATGGTGCCCCTCGTCCGCTACTCGACAGTGGCCGGCATCCCGCTCCCCGACCTCGTATCCATGGGCTGGACCAGCCAAGAGAACCTTGACGCGATCGTCCAGCGCACCCGTGACGGAGGCGCTGAAATCGTGGGCCTTCTCGGCAATGGATCGGCATTTTACGCCCCTGCTGCCTCGGGCATTGAGATGGCCGAAGCCTATTTGAAGGATCAAAAGCGCCTCCTCCCCTGCGCTGCTTATGTCGACGGCGCGTATGGTCTCGACGGATTTTACGTTGGCGTCCCGACAATTCTCGGCGCCGGCGGCGTCGAACGCATCGTCGAGATCACGCTCGACAAGCCCGAACAGGCCATGTTCGACAAATCCGTCGATGCCGTTAAGGGCCTGGTTGAGGCCTGCAAAGGGATCGACGAGAGCCTCGCCTAGGCATTCGCCTCGGAAGAATGGCGGGCGTCTTGCGCCCGCAATTACCCGCCTGGCACGTTCTGCACTGGTCGCCAGCCTTTGACCTAGGCGGCAAGACATGCGACTGAGCCGCATAAACAAAAACAACCGAGCAGCGGTTTTGCGCAAGAGGCGACAGATCCAACGGGATGCGAGGCCCAAAGGCGTCTTGACGGCACGGTGCATGACGAGCCGAACCAGTGGCTGAGTTGGCCCTACGAGATCCCAAGCCACCCGCGTCTACTTCCGTAGGCCCAGCCGTCATCGTCCCGGTCCTGGCCGACAGTCCGCGGGGTGCCGAGGGTTGGAGCGGTGGGGTCTTCGGCCCGAACCTCGCGCCTGTCAAAAACCTCAGCCTTACCACGCTCCGAAAACGGTTTGTCGCCGACAAAGATGCGCTTTACGAGGCCAAAGCTCCGGCCCATTCCCTCGCCGGCACGTGGCTGTTTGGCGGGATCGCGTCAGCTCAGTTCGGTCACAACGTCACGCGGGGCATGGGCACGCTCTGGGCCCTTGATGCCCTTCCACTGGCCACCGGCATCGTCCATGCAGATCTCTTCACGGGGCAGAGGCTCAACCCGGCTCTCGGTGCCCTGGCCGATGCGTTTGGTCTTGAAAACAGGATGCGCGTCGCCATCCGGGCCACGGCTATCGAGCAGCTTATCATCGCCCCCGATCTTTTCTCCGAGGCCACCGAAGCCCGCGCCGATCCCCATTTCGTCGACTGGGTGCGCCGGCGCCGTCCGGATCCACAAGGCCAAGGACGGAAACTCTATGTCACCCGAAGCCGTCTTGATCCCAAATTAGGCCGGATCCTCTGCGAAGACATCCTCGAAAGCCTGCTTGCCGATGTGGGCTATGAGGTATTCGTCCCTGAAGATCATAGCCTTTCCGATCAACTCGCCGCTTACCTCGCAGCCGACAAGATCATCGCCGCAGAGGGCTCGGCGCTCCATATCATCCCCTTCGCTCTCCGCCCCGGCACCGCCCTTGCAATAATACAGCGCCGCCCCGAGCTTCCGCTCCTCATCGAAAACCAGGTGACGAGTTTCGCAGACGGCCCCGTTACCAAAATCGACGCCATTGCCCGCCTCCATTGGCCGCGCCATCGGCGAGACAACATTTCGCTCGCAGAAATCGACTTCCACAGGCTCCGTGCCGCCCTCATTGCCTCGGGTCATCTCGCATCCGACGCGCCTTGGCGTACACCGACCGAGGCCGAGACCAAGGCCTCGTTGAGACGGGGCCGCCCAAGCGAAACCTTCCTCTCCGACACAGAGCGCAGGGGCTTTCTTCGCGCCCTCCGCTCCGACCGAAAGGCGAAATCCATGGCAGAGACAGTCCTTGAGCCCGGCGAGGTCCCGGCGATCAACGGAATGCCCTATATTCGCATGCTCCGCCGCCTTCACGCTATTCTGGAGCCCAACTGGTATCTTGAGATCGGGTCGTTTTCTGGTCGGAGCCTCGAATTGGCGCGCTGCAATTTTGTCGCCGTCGATCCGTCCTTCCGGCTCCGCCGTCCGATCATGCCCGCGAGCGCGACCGAAGCCCACTTTATACAGAAGACCAGCGACGCGTTCTTCAACTCAGGCTTTGTCGCCCGAAATGGAATTCAATTCGACTTTGCCTTCCTTGACGGGCTCCACGAATTCGAGACCCTTCTTCGCGATTTTATCGGAGCAGAAAAAATGATGGCGCCGGGTGGAGTGATCGCCCTGCATGATTGCTGCCCGACAACGGAAGAAATGGCGACCCGGGAATTCCACGAAGGCGATTGGACAGGGGATGTCTGGAAAACCCTTTTGATTTTGAAGGAAGCCCGACCCGATCTGACGATCGAAGTGGCCAAGGCCGCTCCAACGGGCCTCGTCCTGATCAGCGACCTCGACCCCAGCTCGAAACGCCTTGAAGAGCGCTACGAGGCGATGGTGGCCGCATATGCCGGGCGCGAACTTGCCGGCTATCAAGAGGGCATCGCCGGGTTTTACCAGGAGATTGACCTGGTCGATCCCAAATCCGTGCTGCAGCGAGTAGAGGCAATCCGCAATTTGTGATCACAGATTTTTCTGCTGTGATCACAAACGCGATTTTCTCGCATGCTCCGACCCCATATTACTTGTTTAGCAAGAAAAATCGGGTTTCGGTGGACCTAAGTTTGACTGACCGTCCAGGATATCCCCATGAACATCCACGAATATCAAGCCAAGGCGCTCCTCAGATCCTATGGAGCGCCGGTCTCGGACGGCCGCCCTGTCCTCAAATCCGACGAAGCCAAAGCAGCCGCTGGCGAGCTTGAAGGCCCGCTCTGGGTGGTCAAAGCCCAGATCCATGCCGGAGGCCGAGGAAAGGGCACATTTAAGGAGGCCGATGCGGGCGAAAAGGGCGGGGTTCGCCTGACCCATTCGGCCACCGAAGCCGCCGAAGAAGCCCGCCGGATGCTCGGCCGCACACTCGTCACCAAACAGACCGGACCGGTGGGGAAACAGGTCAACCGGATCTATATTGAGGGCGGGTCGGGGATCGAGCGCGAGCTTTACCTCGCCCTCCTCGTGGACCGGGTCACATCACGGGTCAGCTTTGTTGCCTCCACCGAAGGCGGTATGGACATCGAAGAGGTTGCCGCCTCGACGCCCGACAAAATCCTGACTTTTACGGTCGATCCCGCCACGGGCTACCAGGCCTATCACGGCCGGAAAATCGCCTTCGCACTCGCGCTCGAAGGCAAGCAGATCAAGCAATGCGTGGCACTCATGGGCACGCTCTACAAACTCTTTGTCGAGAAAGACATGGAGATGCTCGAGATCAACCCGCTCATCGTCACTGATGGCGGTGACTTGAAATGCCTCGACGCGAAAATGGGCTTTGATTCAAACGCCCTTTATCGTCATCCCGATATCGCCGAACTCCGCGACGAAACGGAAGAAGACCCCAAAGAGCTCGCCGCCTCGAAATTTGACCTCAACTACATCGCCCTCGACGGCGAGATCGGCTGCATGGTCAACGGCGCGGGCCTCGCCATGGCAACGATGGATATCATCAAGCTCTACGGCGCGGAACCGGCGAACTTCCTCGACGTGGGCGGCGGGGCGACGAAAGAGAAAGTCACCGAGGCGTTCAAGATCATCACCTCGGACCCCAACGTCAAAGGCATCTTGGTGAACATCTTCGGCGGCATCATGCGCTGCGATGTCATTGCCGAAGGCGTGGTGGCCGCGGTGAAAGAAGTGGGTCTCTCAGTGCCCCTTGTGGTCCGGCTCGAAGGGACGAACGTGGAGAAAGGCAAAGAGATCATCAACACCTCCGGCCTCAATGTGATAGCGGCAGACAATTTGAAGGACGGGGCCGAGAAGATCGTGAAGGCGGTGAAAGGGTGACCCAGAACGGGCTTCTCTGGAGGTTAATCCATAGGATCCGTCGTCTACCTGTCTCGGGTTTGGGCCCGGAAAGTTGTTGAGGACGAAGGACAACACACAAGATGGAATCGGACTCATTTGAAATTGGCGGCTACAAGGTAGAAGCAAAAACGCTTCCCCAAGGCGATATGTGCATCATCACGGTATCAAGCAGCGCGCTCGCCGAAAGCGGTCTCGATTACCAAATCAAGATCGTAACTGCCGAGCACATTAGCCTACCGCGCGCGGGACAAGTGCGCTCCCTCAGAACCCCAGGAAGCGATTTACGAATAACCGGTGGGGTCTTTTGTTCGCGCGACCAACTGAATCACATTTATTCGGTTTTGGAAGCAGAAGACGTTCTACAAATGCAATTCGATTATTCCGCACCAAAGCTCTTGATGCACCAGCCAGCGGGCGTTTGGTCCGGTCCGTTTGACGTGACGAGCTTCACAATCCGAACACCGGGGATCGAGGGCGTGGGGGAAGTTGAGTCCATGTTACGAAACCTGGACGTCCCCCAATGACGCTCATCGGCGATAGTCGGGGCCGGGCTCACCCGGTCCTAAGGAATGGCGCGATAAATCCCGCCCCACGAAGGAACTAAGAAATGTCTGTCCTCATAAACAAAGACACCCGCGTCATCTGCCAGGGCTTCACCGGCTCCCAGGGCACCTTCCATTCCGAACAAGCCATCGCTTACGGCACGCAAATGGTTGGCGGGGTCACACCGGGCAAAGGCGGACAGACCCATCTCGACCGCCCGGTCTTTGACAGCGTCCATGAGGCCATGGCCGCTACGGACGCCACGGCGAGTGTCATCTATGTCCCACCCCCCTTCGCGGCGGATTCGATCCTCGAAGCCATCGACGCCGAAATACCCCTCGTCGTCTGCATCACCGAAGGCATCCCCGTCCTCGACATGATGAAAGTCAAACGCGCCCTTGACGGATCATCGACCAAATTAATTGGGCCCAATTGCCCGGGCGTCATTACGCCCGACGAATGCAAGATCGGCATAATGCCCGGCCATATCCACAAGAAAGGCTCAGTCGGTGTCGTGTCGCGCTCGGGGACGCTCACTTACGAAGCGGTCAAGCAAACCTCCGATGTGGGTCTCGGGCAAAGCACCTGCGTCGGCATCGGCGGCGACCCGATAAAGGGCACCGAACATCTCGACGTCCTCGAATGGTTCCTGGCCGATGACGAAACCCAATCGATCATCATGATCGGCGAAATCGGCGGATCGGCCGAAGAAGACGCCGCACAATTCCTCAAAGACGAAGCCAAGAAAGGCCGCTCGAAACCCTGCGCGGGCTTCATTGCAGGTCGCACAGCCCCCCCGGGCCGTCGCATGGGTCATGCGGGCGCTATCGTGGCTGGCGGCAAAGGCGGTGCGGAAGACAAGATCGAAGCGATGAAGTCAGCCGGCATTGTCGTCGCCGAAAGCCCGGCCGGGCTTGGTGAGGCGGTTTTGGAGGCGATTGGCTAACCCGCCCGCGGACATGGGCGCATTATCGGATCGCTTGCGCGGCGCAATAGGAAGAGGAAATGGCAAGACGCGTATCTGATCAGCAAGGCGAAGTTCCTGGCCCGAATGTGCGCGCCACGCTCCCGCCCATTCGGGCCCGGCGGGCTCTGGACGGAGTTGCTCACGGGGCGGGAAGGCCGTGATGGGACCGGAGCATTCCATCAGATCAGGTCTGATACACTCTTTTGCACTTGGAGGAAGGACCTCTCGGCGTGAATTTTGGTGGTTTGCCCTGTTCCTCTCAGTTTCTTTCGGCATGCTGATTGTCCCAGTAACTCTGGCAGACATAGGGCTGACCGAAGGCGGAAGCCGAGTGAGTGGCAATTACCACCCTCTCATCTGGGCCGTGATATTGGTTTTCGCCATTCCTTTTCGTTCGGCGGGCGCACGCCGTTCAAATGACATGGGATGGCATGGGGTCCTGATATTCTTGCCTGCTCTGCTCGTGATCGTCTCTTATCTTGGAGGTCGAGCAATCTCCGGATCAGCCAGCTCTTCGAACTATAACGGATTTGCGTCATGGCCGTTTTCAATTGCCATGATCTGTGCATTTTTGATTTCAACGGGTGCCGTGTTGGCTGCGCTTACTATGCCAACTCGCCCCCTATCTAACCCAATGAGGTCACCCGATGACTGACCAATCCCCAAACGACCAATTCCATGCTTCCTCGTTCCTTCAAGGTGCGAACGCGGCTTATGTCGAACAACTCTACGCCCGCTACGCCGACAACCCGGCGGCGGTTGACGAAGCCTGGCAAGCATTTTTCAAAGGGCTTGGCGACACGGAAATCGACGCCAAACGCGAAGCCGAGGGCCCGTCCTGGGCACGCAAAGACTGGCCGCCACAACCCGACGATGAACTGACCGCGGCTCTCGATGGGCAATGGGCGGAACCCACGAAACAGGCCGAAAAGATCAAATCCAAAGCCGCGGATAAGGGTGTGGCCATCAGTGATGAGGCCGCGCGTCAGGCCGTGGTGGACTCGCTCCGGGCACTCATGATCATCCGCGCCTACCGGATCCGGGGCCATCTTGTGGCCGATCTCGATCCATTGGGAATGCGGAGCAAAAACCTAACACCGGAACTCGACCCCAAATCTTACGGCTTCACCGAGGCCGATATGGACCGGCCGATTTTCATCGACAACGTACTCGGCCTCGAATTGGCGTCGATGCGGGAAATACTCGCCATCGTCCAGCGCACCTATTGCGGCACCTTCGCGCTCCAATACATGCATATTTCCAATCCAGCCGAAGCGGGCTGGCTCAAGGAGCGGATCGAAGGGTTCGGGAAAGAGGTCACCTTTACCCGCGAAGGCCGAAAAGCGATCCTAAATAAGCTCGTCGAGGCGGAAGGTTTCGAAAAATTCCTCCACGTCAAATATACCGGCACCAAGCGGTTCGGCCTCGACGGCGGCGAAAGCCTCATACCGGCCATGGAGCAAATCATCAAACGGGGCGGGGCGCTCGGCGTTAAAGATATTGTCATCGGCATGCCCCACCGGGGCCGGCTTTCGGTGCTCGCCAACGTGATGGGCAAACCCTACCGAGCCATATTCAACGAATTCCAAGGCGGGAGCTTCAAACCAGAGGACGTCGACGGATCGGGCGACGTGAAGTACCATCTTGGTGCCTCCCACGACCGGGAATTTGACGGCAATTCGGTCCATCTGTCGCTCACGGCCAACCCGTCCCATCTCGAAGCCGTTAATCCAGTAGTATTGGGCAAAGCGCGTGCCAAACAGGCCCAAATGGGGGACGCGGACCGGATTATCAGCCTGCCGATCCTTCTCCACGGTGACGCAGCATTTGCGGGCCAAGGCGTGGTGGCGGAGTGTTTCGGGCTTTCGGGCCTCGCCGGTCACCGCACCGGCGGCACGATCCATATCGTGGTCAACAACCAGATCGGCTTTACCACGGCTCCCCACCATTCACGCTCATCGCCCTATCCTACGGATATTGCACTCATGGTTGAGGCGCCGATTTTCCATGTGAATGGGGACGATCCAGAAGCCGTGGTCCATGCGGCTAAAGTGGCCACCGAATTCCGCCAGATGTTCCATAAAGACGTGGTCATCGACATCTTCTGCTATCGCCGCTTCGGCCATAACGAAGGCGACGAGCCGATGTTCACCAACCCGGCCATGTATCAGCGGATCAAAGGCCATAAGACAACGCTCTCGCTCTATACCGAGCGGCTGGTGCGCGACGGTCTCATTCCCGAAGGCGAAATCGAAGACATGAAGGCGGGCTTCCAGGCCCATCTCAACGAAGAGTTTGAGACCGGGAAAACCTACAAACCCAATAAAGCCGATTGGCTCGACGGGCGCTGGTCGCATCTTGACCGCGACAAAGGCCAATACGAACGGGGGAAAACTGCGATCGCCGAGGAGACGTTGGCCGACATAGGCCAGGCTCTGACGCGGACGCCAGAGGGGTTAAAACTACACCGCACCGTGGGTCGCCTTATCGAAGCGAAAGCGAAGATGTTCGATAAAGGCGAAGGGTTTGACTGGGCCACCGCCGAAGCCTTGGCTTTCGGCTCACTCCTCACCGAGGGCTATCCGGTCCGCCTCGCGGGCCAGGACTCGACGCGTGGGACCTTCTCGCAACGCCACTCGGCCTATGTCGACCAGAATACGGAAGAGAAATACTACCCGCTCAACCATATCCGTGCCGGCCAATCGCAATACGAAGTCATTGACTCGATGCTATCGGAATACGCCGTCCTCGGGTTCGAATACGGCTATTCCCTCGCCGAACCCAATGCGCTGGTCCTGTGGGAGGCCCAATTCGGCGATTTCGCCAATGGCGCCCAGATCATGTTCGATCAGTTCATTTCCTCCGGCGAGCGGAAATGGCTCCGGATGAGTGGGTTGGTCATGCTCCTTCCCCACGGGTTCGAAGGCCAGGGCCCCGAGCATTCATCCGCCCGGCTCGAACGCTTCCTCCAGATGTGTGCCGAAGACAATTGGATCGTCGCTAATTGCACGACGCCGGCCAACTACTTCCACATCCTACGCCGTCAGCTCCACCGAGATTACCGCAAACCCTTGGTTCTGATGACGCCCAAATCGCTTCTTCGCCACAAACGCGCGGTCAGCCGGGCCGAGGAATTCACCAATGGCTCGTCCTTCCACCGGGTGCTATGGGACGATGCCCAACAGGGCATGTCGGACACGGTGCTGAAATCGGATGACAAGATTCGCCGGGTCGTTCTCTGCTCAGGCAAGGTCTATTACGACCTCCTTGAAGAACGCGACGAGCGCGGGCTCGATGACGTCTATCTTCTCCGTGTCGAGCAGTTCTATCCGGTCCCAGCCCTGTCCCTCGTCAAGGAACTCGAGCGCTTCCCCAACGCCGATTTTGTTTGGTGCCAGGAAGAGCCGAAGAACCAAGGCGCTTGGACCTTTATGGACCCCAATCTTGAATGGGTCCTCACCCGGATTGGTGCCAAAAACAATCGGGCACGCTATGCCGGTCGGCCCGCCGCGGCCTCGCCCGCCACCGGGCTCGCCTCCGCCCACAAAGCCCAACAGGCAGACCTGGTCAACCAGGCGTTCACCGTCGAAGGAGCCTAACGCCCATGTCCATCGAAATCCGCGTCCCCGCATTAGGCGAAAGCGTCACCGAAGCGACCGTTGCAACGTGGTTCAAAAAACCCGGTGATAGCGTGGCCGTGGACGAGATGATCTGCGAGCTCGAAACCGATAAGGTGACCGTCGAAGTCCCCTCTCCCGCCGCGGGAACGCTCGCCGAGATCCTGGCCGACGAAGGGGCAAGCGTCGGGGTCGATGCACTATTGGCCACGCTGTCTGAAGGGGCAGGCGCCGAAGCGCCACCCGCACCTGCCCCGGCCGCCGCCCCAACCAACGGCGCCGATGCTGGGTCCGCTGCTAACATCGACATCATGGTGCCAGCCTTAGGCGAAAGCGTCACCGAAGCGACGGTTTCAACCTGGTTCAAATCCGTAGGCGATGCGGTCGCCGCCGACGAAATGCTCTGCGAACTCGAAACCGACAAGGTGAGCGTCGAAGTCCCGGCGCCGGCCGCTGGCACGCTCTCTGAAATCCTCGCCGCTGAGGGGGCGACCGTCGAAGCAGGGGGCAAACTCGGGCTCTTGGCAGCCGGAGGAGGCGCTGTCGCACCGGCCCCGGCCGCGCCCGCCCCGGACGCCAATCCGGCCAGTTCGCCCAATGCGGATATCGAGAACGCCCCATCGGCCAACAAAATGATGGCCGAGCACAAGCTCGACCCTTCCCAGGTGACAGGCACCGGCAAGGACGGCCGGATTATGAAGGAGGACGTTCAAAAGGCGCTCAAATCCCCTGCCCCCTCGACGCCCCCGGCCCCGGAGCCGGCCGCCCCGCCCCGCGCCCCAGTTCCGGCAGAGGATGCGGGCCGCGAAGAGCGGGTCCGAATGACCCGGCTCCGCCAAACCATCGCCCGCCGACTTAAGGACGCGCAAAACACCGCGGCGATGCTGACGACCTACAACGAGGTCGACATGACTGCGACGATGGCGCTTCGGAAAGAATACAAAGAGCTCTTCGAGAAAAAGCACGGCGTGAAACTGGGCTTCATGTCGTTTTTCACCAAGGCGTGCTCCCATGCATTGCGCGAAGTGCCCGAAGTCAACGCCGAGATCGACGGCACCGACATCGTCTACAAGAACTTTGTGCATATGGGCATCGCTGTCGGCACCCCCAACGGTCTCGTCGTACCAGTCGTTCGCGACGCCGACCAAATGAGCTTCGCCGCCATCGAAAAAAAGATCGCCGAATTGGGCCTCCGCGCCCGCGACGGCAAGCTCTCGATGGCCGAAATGCAAGGCGGGACCTTCACGATCTCCAACGGCGGCGTTTACGGCTCGCTCATGTCTTCGCCCATTCTCAACCCGCCCCAATCGGGCATCCTCGGCATGCACAAAATCCAAGAGCGGCCGATGGTCGTGAACGGCGAAATCGTCATCCGCCCGATGATGTACCTCGCGCTTTCCTACGACCACCGGATCGTGGACGGCAAAGGCGCGGTCACGTTCCTAGTGCGGGTGAAAGAGGCCTTGGAGGATCCGCGGCGGCTCTTGATGGATTTGTGAGG